>NZ_JBICZJ010000011.1:0-369404 GCF_043201895.1 Streptomyces sp. NPDC048254 | reverse complement strand
AGCTTCTTGCGGCCCTGAGGGCTCCGTACCTTCCGAATCTCGAAGTCCATCGCATCCCCTGAACTGGGGTGTTGCGACAACCACTAGAACGGAAGCAGTGGGATCGGGCCCTTTCTCATAGGCGCGGGCGGGGGCAGTCGCCGTGCGCGGTTCCCCGCGCCCCTTCAGGCACACCTGCGGGGCGGCGCCCTGAGCGTGCGCCATTCCCGCGCCCCCCGGGTAAGGCCGCGCAACGCGCATAAACAGGGCGGGGCCCCGGACACATGTCCGGGGCCCCGCCCTGTGGTGCTCTGCCGATGCCTACGGCGCGCTACGCGCCCGCCGTCAGTTGTCGTCCTCGTCGATGAGGAAGCCGCGCATCGGGGACGGCGCCTGGCCCATCGGGGACGGGCCCTGCGGGCGTACCGGTGCCATCGGCTGGGTCATCGCCGGCGTCATCTGCTGCTGGCCGCCGTAGGACGGCGGAGCGGGGGACGGACCGCCCATGGGCTGGTTGCCGCCGTAGGACGGGGCGCTCGCGCCTGCCGGGGCCATGGAAGGCGCCGGGGACGGCGGGAGGGAGGCCGTGGCCGGGGTGCGCGGCGGCGCCAGGGAGTCGTCGGCCTGGGTCTCCAGCTGACGCAGCTGCGACTCCAGGTACGACTTCAGACGCGTGCGGTACTCGCGCTCGAAGCCGCGCAGGTCCTCGACCTTGCGCTCCAGCGTGGCGCGCGCGGACTCCAGGGAGCCCATGGCGACGCGGTGCTTCTCCTGCGCGTCCCGCTCCAGCGCGTCCGCCTTGGCACGGGCGTCACGCTCCAGACCCTCGGCGCGGCTGCGGGCCTCGCCGACGATCTTGTTGGCCTCGGAGCGGGCCTCGGCGATCGCCTGGTCGGCGGTCTGCTGGGCCAGCGAGAGGACTCGGGCGGCGCTGTCGCCACCGGGGCCCTGACCGGGGCCGCCCATCGGACCGCCCATGGGGCCGCCCATCGGGCCACCCATCTGCTGCTGCATGGGGGGCTGGCCGCCCATCGGGCCCTGGCCCATGCCCTGGCCCATCGGACCCTGACCCATGGGGCCCTGACCCATCGGACCACCCTGGCCCATCGGACCCTGACCCATGGGGCCCTGACCCATCGGACCACCCTGGCCCATCGGACCCTGACCCATCGGCCCAGGACCCTGCGGACCGCCCTGGCCACTGGGACCGGCCGGCAGCTGCGGGGCGCCGCTCGGCAGCTGCGGGGGCCCACCCATGGGGCCACCCATCTGCTGCTGCGGCGGGCCCGATATGCCGGCGGGCACCGGAGCGCCGGGGCCTCGCATGCCCTGCTGAGGCATGCCGCCCTGCTGCGGCATACCACCCTGCTGAGGCATGCCGCCCTGAGGCATACCGCCCTGCTGCATACCGCCCTGCTGGTCCTGCGGCTCCGGAGGCTTGCGCATGTTCTGCTGGTTCTGGGCAGCCGCGCGCGTGGCCGCGGCGAGCTTGGCGCGCAGGTCCTCGTTCTCGCGCAGCAGGCGCGTCAGTTCGGCTTCGACCTCATCGAGGAAGGCATCGACCTCGTCCTCGTCATAGCCTTCTCGGAGGCGGACGGTCGTGAACTGCTTGTTCCGCACGTCCTCGGGGGTCAACGGCATCTCTTCACCTCAACGTAGTCGTCGGCATCGGCAAGACGGTAGGTCACATCGCTCATCACAGCCGACCAACGATCGCGATCAGGATGTAAACGATGATCATCAGTACGAAGAAGGACAGGTCGAGCGCCACGCCCCCGAGACGCAGCGGCGGGATGACCCGCCGCAGAAGCTTGAGCGGTGGATCGGTGACAGTGTAGGTGGCCTCAAGTACGACCACCATCGCCTTGCCGGGTTGCCATGAGCGGGCGAACTGGAACACATAGTCCATGACCAACCGGAAGAGCAGCACGATGAGGAAGCACATCAGCGCGATGCGAATCACATCCAGGAACACGCTCATGATCCGTGCTTCCCTCTCCCCTGTCCCGTGCCTTGTACCGGTGTTGCGTCTCAGCTCTGGTTGAAGAACCCGCCCTCTGCGATGCGGGCCTTGTCCTCCGCCGTGACATCGACGTTAGCAGGCGACAACAGGAACACCTTCTGCGTCACCCGCTCGATGCTGCCGTGAAGACCAAACACCAAACCAGCCGCAAAGTCGACAAGTCGCTTCGCGTCTGTGTCATCCATCTCAGTCAGATTCATGATCACCGGGGTGCCCTCACGGAAGTGTTCCCCGATGGTACGGGCCTCGTTGTAGGTCCGGGGGTGAAGCGTGGTGATCCGGTAAGGCTCTCGTTCCGACACGACCTTGGGCATGATCACCGGTGCGTTCTTCTCCAGGCTTGCGCGTTCTTGTGTGATGGACGCCACGGGGGCGATACGCGCCGGGCGTCCCGATTCCGCGGCTAGCGAAGCGGAATGCGACACCGGTTCGCGCGGTGCCGACGGCTGTACCACTCGTACCGAATCGTCCCTTTGGGACTGGTGTGCACTGTGGGACTGGTGCGACGGCTCATGCCGTCGGTGGTCCCGTTCGGGCTCCGGGTCCAGTTCGGGCTCGAAGTCGTCGTCGGGGTCGAATCCGCGGCCGTCGTACCCATCGTCCTCCACGAGGCCGAGGTAGACCGCCATCTTGCGCATCGCGCCGGCCATGCTCTGAGTCCTCCGCTCTGTGGTGGATCGGTGACGACTGCCAAGTCCCGCGATCCACGTGGCCGTTGTGCCCGTATTGGGCCGCATTGACCATATTTTCTGCTGTGGTCCGACTTCTTGGCGACGTTACCCGAGCCTGGGGCGGACGCCGAGTACCGCAGTGCCGACGCGCACATGTGTCGCCCCGGCGGCCACGGCTTCCTCAAGGTCCGCACTCATCCCTGCGGAGACCATGTTCGCAGCCGGATGGGCTCGGCGCAGGTCGGTCGACAAATCCATCAACCGCTCGAACGCCGCCTGTTGGCGCCCCGCGTACTCCCCGGTGAGCGGTGCGACGGTCATCAGCCCGCCGAGCCGCAGCCCCGGCGCCGCGGCGACGAGGTCGGCCAACTCTTCGATTCCGCCCGGCGCCACGCCGCCGCGCTCACCCCTTCCGCTCGCGCCCGCGTCGAGCGCGACCTGGAGCAGACACCCCACCTCACGCCCGGCCCGCACCGCCTCCCTGGACAGCGCCCCGACGAGCTTGGAACGATCGACGGACTGGACGATATCCGCGTAACCCACCACGGATCGCACTTTGTTGGTCTGCAACTGGCCAACAAAGTGCCAAGTAAGGGGCAGATCGGCGCATTCGGCAGCTTTGGGAGCTGCGTCCTGGTCCCGGTTCTCGGCGACATGGCGCACGCCGAGTCCCGACAGGATCCGTACGTCGCTCGCCGGGTAGGTCTTGGTGACCACGATCAGGGTCACCTCCTCCCGCTTGCGCCCGGCCGCCGCACAGGCGGCGGCGATGCGCTCTTCCACTTTCGCCAGGTTTCCGGCGAGTTCGGTCTTACGGTCCGTCATGTCCCATCAGTCCAGCCACACATAGCCCGCGAGCCGCCCGGTGGTGCGGTCGCGACGGTACGAGAAGTGATCGCCCGACTCCAGCGTGCACACCGGCGACTGCGCCCGGTCGAGCACCCCGGCGCGTGCGAGCTGCGCGTGCACACCGGCGCTCACGTCGACCGCCGGAGTGCCCCAGCTGGTCTCGGCGTGCGCCGTCGGCTCGACCTCGGCCACTTCGGCGCGCATCGCCTCCGGCACCTCGTAGCACCGTCCGCAGACGGCGGGCCCGGTACGGGCGACGATCCGGGCCGGGTCGGCGCCGAGCGACTCCATGGCGTCGATCGCGGCCGGCACGATCCCCTTCACCATGCCCGGCCGTCCGGCGTGGGCGGCGGCTACCACTCCGGCCACCGGGTCGGCCAGCAGGACCGGCACGCAGTCGGCGGTCAGCACGGCGAGGGCGAGCCCCCGGGTCGCGGTCACCAGTCCGTCGACCGGCGGAGTCTGCCGGGTGGTCCAGGGCCCCTCGACCTCGGCGACGAGGTTGCCGTGCACCTGGTTCATCCAGACCACCCGGCCGGGGTCCAGGCCGAGCGACTTGGCGGCGAGTTCCCGATTGGTCCGCACCACGTCGGGGTCGTCGCCGACTGCCCCGCCCAGGTTGAGCTGCTCGTACGGAGCGGCGCTCACCCCGCCCCACCTGTCGGTGAAAGCGAAGTGCGCGCCGCTCACGGTTTCGCGCTGTCCTATCACGACTGAAGGATCACTTGAGGAAGTCCGGTACGTCCAGTTCCTCGGCCGCGCTGTCCGTGTAGGAACGCGACGGCGGGACCGGTGGGGCGACCGGGATGTCGGCCACCGGCTCGGGTGCCGGCTCCGGCTCCTCCTTCGGGGTCACGCTGCCGAGCGAGCCGAAGGACGGGCGGGACTCGGACTGCCGGGCCGGAGCGGGCTCCTCGCGGCGGGCCGAGGACGCCGAGGACGAGGACGAGCCCAGCACGGTGTCCCGGCGGGCCGGGGGCTGGCCCCCGTCGAAGCCGGCCGCAATGACCGTGACGCGGACCTCGTCGCCGAGGGCGTCGTCGATGACCGCGCCGAAGATGATGTTGGCCTCGGGGTGGGCGGCCTCGCTGACCAGCTGGGCGGCCTCGTTGATCTCGAACAGGCCGAGGTCGGAGCCGCCGGAGATGGAGAGCAGGACGCCCCTGGCGCCGTCGATGGAGGCCTCCAGGAGCGGCGAGGAGATCGCCATCTCGGCGGCGGCCACCGCGCGGTCGTCGCCGCGGGCCGAGCCGATGCCCATGAGGGCCGAACCGGCCTCGGACATGACGGACTTGACGTCGGCGAAGTCGAGGTTGATCAGGCCGGGCGTGGTGATGAGGTCGGTGATGCCCTGGACACCGGAGAGCAGGACCTGGTCGGCCGACTTGAACGCGTCGAGGACCGAGACCTGGCGGTCCGAGATGGAGAGCAGCCTGTCGTTGGGGATGACGATGAGGGTGTCGACCTCTTCGCGGAGTTCCGCGATGCCGTCCTCGGCCTGGTTGGCGCGGCGCCGGCCCTCGAAGGTGAAGGGGCGGGTGACCACGCCGATGGTGAGGGCGCCCAGCGAGCGGGCGATGTTGGCCACGACGGGGGCGCCGCCGGTGCCGGTGCCGCCGCCTTCGCCGGCCGTCACGAAGACCATGTCGGCCCCCTTGAGGACCTCCTCGATCTCCTCGCGGTGGTCCTCGGCGGCCTTGCGGCCGACGGCCGGGTTGGCGCCGGCGCCGAGTCCCCGGGTGAGTTCACGGCCGACGTCGAGCTTGACGTCGGCGTCGCTCATCAACAGCGCCTGTGCGTCGGTGTTGATGGCGATGAACTCGACGCCCTTGAGACCGACCTCGATCATCCGGTTGATGGCATTGACACCACCGCCGCCGACACCGATGACCTTGATGACTGCGAGGTAGTTCTGCGGTGCTGCCACGTCGAAGGCCTCTCGCCTCGAATTACGTTGCCGCCGCCATGCGATGCCCGCGTGGGACGGCAGATGCCGATTGGGACGGTCCGTAGCGCCGACCCGAACCCTAACCCTGAAGTTTAGGGTTACCAGTGTGTCTGTTCCCTGGAGTCTTCTGAACAGGACACTAAGTCGACAAGTGGCGCGCGTTCAACGAACACGCCGAACCTCCCGTTTTTCTTTTCACCCTATGTGATCAGCCGTAGCAGTGCCCAACCAGGGTGCTGGCCTGCGCAGATGTGCGTCAACTCGCCGATGACGCAGGGGCGGTGGGAACACTTACGTCGAAGTGCCGCGCACCGGAAGCGGCTTTCATGAGAGCGGTGAGCGTGCGTGCCTTGGCGGCACCGTTCTCGGCGCTGCCCCACTCGACGGTGCGGCCGCCGCCCAACTCCAGCGTGATGTCGTCGTAGGAACGGACCTTGAGGGTCCGGGTGTCCCGGCGGACTGCGGCCGGAATGTCACCCGCGACATCCACGGCTTCCCGCACCAGCCGGTCGGTGCCGAAACGGCGCAGGCTCGCGGTGGCCGAACCCGACCGGGACAGACTCAATTCCAGCGCCGGAGCGCCTTTCGGCGCCTGCGAAACTGTCGCGAATCGGACGCCTTCCTTGTCCACTTCGGTGAACTTTCCGCCCTTTTCGATGAGCAGAACCGGAGTGCGCTCGGTCACTTTCAGCCCGATTCCATGGGGCCAGGAACGGACGACGTCAATCTCGTCAATTCGGGGCAGTTTCCGGCGCAGTCGGGCCTCGATGCCGTCCGTGTCGACGGAAATCAGCGGCGCGCCGACGGGGACGTCGGCCGCCTCCCGCACCTGCTCCGGCGTCAGAACGACCGTACCGGAGACGGAGACATGCCGAAGGCGCAGCCACGAGGACCCGTACAGCAGCCAGACGGAGCCGGATCCCAGGAGCACAACCACCAGAACCAGAATGACGATCGTACGAAAGCGGCGATTCCTCCATCGCCGGGCGGGCGGCGGGCCGGACGACTCCTGCTGGCGTTCACCGCGCTCGGCGGTGGTCGGTCCGGCCACGCTGCTCACTTGCCTTTCGTCATACGGCCTAACGGCTTGAGGCGATCGCCTCGTACACCATCCCGACGAGCAGGTCGTCGGCGTCCCGGCGGCCGAACTCGCTTGCCGCGCGGGACATCTCGTACAGCCGGTGTGGGTCGGCGAGCACGGGCAGGACGTTCTGCTGCACCCACTCCGGGGTGAGTTCCGCGTCGTCGACCAGCAGACCGCCGCCGGCCTTGACCACCGGCTGGGCGTTCAGCCGCTGTTCGCCGTTGCCGATGGGCAGCGGGACATAGGCGGCCGGGAGCCCGACGGCGGAGAGTTCGGCGACGGTCATCGCGCCCGCTCGGCAGAGCATCATGTCGGCCGCGGCGTACGCGAGGTCCATCCGGTCCAGGTAACTTACCGGGATGTACGGGGGCATCCCCGGCATCTGGTGCACCTGCGGCAGTTCGTTCTTCGGGCCGACCGCGTGCAGGATCTGGATGCCGGCCTGCTGGAGCCAGGGGGCGACCTGCTGGATGACCTCGTTGAGGCGGCGGGCGCCCTGGGAGCCGCCGGAGACCAGCAGCGTGGGCAGGTTGGGGTCGAGACCGAAGCGGTGCCGGGCCTCGGGGCGGACGGCGGCGCGGTCCAGGACGGAGATGGAGCGGCGCAGCGGGATGCCGATGTAGCGGGCGTCACGCAGCTTGCTGTCCGGGGTGGAGACCGCGACCCGGGCGGCGTACCGGGAGCCGATCTTGTTGGCGAGGCCGGGGCGGGCGTTGGCCTCGTGGATCACGATCGGCACGCCGAGGCGCTTGGCGGCGAGGTAGCCGGGCAGGGCGACATAGCCGCCGAAGCCGACGACGCAGTCCGCCTTGGTGCGCTCCAGGATCTGCTCGGCCGCCTTGATGGTGCCGCGCAGCCGGCCCGGGACGGTGATCAGTTCGGGGGTGGGCTTGCGGGGCAGCGGCACCGCCGGGATCAGGGCGAGCTCGTAGCCGCGCTCGGGTACCAGCTTGGTCTCCAGGCCGCGCTCCGTGCCCAGGGCCGTGATCCCCACGGTGGGGTCCTGCCTGCGCAGGGCGTCCGCGAGGGCGAGCGCGGGCTCGATGTGGCCGGCGGTCCCCCCACCAGCGAGTACGACATGCACCGAAATTCACCGCTCTCCGGACGAGCGCGCCACCGGGGCGCGCCGTCGCATCGTGTTCCATCTCCGAGGGCCCCGAGGACTCCCAGCTCCCCGCTTTCTACCAAAGCGAGGTTGCCGCGCCGCAAGCGCCGCCCGCGCAGCGGGCTCGTCGCGCGCGAAGGCGATCAGCAACCCGATGGCGAACATGGTCGGCAACAGGGCGGAGCCTCCGTAGGAGAACAGCGGGAGGGGGACGCCGGCGATCGGCAGCAGGCCGAGCACCGCACCGATGTTGATCACTGCCTGGGCGGTGATCCAGGTGGTCACGCCTCCCGCGGCATACCTCACGAAGGGGTCCTCCGTGCGTCCGGCCACGCGGATACCCGCATAGCCTAGAGCCGCGAAGAGGGCCAGTACCGACAGCGTCCCCGCCAGGCCCAGTTCCTCACCGGTGACGGCGAAGATGAAGTCGGTATGGGCTTCGGGCAGTTGGCCCCATTTTTCCACACTCGCACCGAGTCCGGAGCCGAAGAGTCCGCCGGAGGCCAGGGCGTAAATGCCATGAACCGCCTGCCAGCAGTCGGCGACGCCGGTCTTGGGCTCGGTGGCGCCGATGCAGGCGAGCCGGGCCATCCGGTTGGGGCTGGTCTTGATGAGGATCACACCGAGCAGGCCGGCGATCGACAGCACCCCGGCGAACAGCCGGGTCGGCGCCCCCGCCAGCCACAGCAGGCCGAAGAGGATCGCGGTCAGGATGATCGCCGTACCCATGTCGCCGCCGAGCATGATCAGCCCGAGCAGCAGGAAGCTGACCGGGACCAGCGGCACCAGCATGTGCTTCCACTGGGTCAGCAGCCGCTTCTCCTGTTTGCGCGCCATCAGGTCGGCGCCCCACAGCACCAGGGCGAGCTTGCCGAACTCGCTGGGCTGGATCTGGAAGGAGCCGCCGAGGGAGATCCAGTTCTGGTTGCCGTTGACCGACATCCCTATCCCGGGAATCTGTACCAGGGCCATCAGGAAGACGGCACCGGCGAGGATCGGATAGGCGAGCGCCCGGTGCAGTTTCACCGGCATGCGGGACGCCACGAACAGCAGCACGCCCCCGATGCAGGCGGCCAGGAACTGTTTGCGGAAGAAGAACGAACCCGGCAGCGACATCTGCAGCGCAGTGATCTGGGAGGCCGAGTAGACCATCACCAGGCCCAGCACGATGATCAGCAGACTGCCGCCGAGGATCAGGTAGTACGCGGTCAGCGGCCGGTCCCAGGCCCGGTGCAGGCGCGTGTGCAGCCGCCGCAGCGGGTTGTCCCGCGGCGTACGGGCGGCGGCGGGCCTGCGGACTGCTCGCTGTACGGGCGGTCGGCCGGTGCGGCTACCTGGCATCAACGCCTCCGCTGAACGTCGACCGTCCCACGCGTCCCTCCCAAGGTCGCCCGGCAGGCGGCCGGGTCAGGCGCCGAGTTCGCGAACAGCCTGAGCGAACGCGTCACCGCGCTTGTTGTAGTTGGCGAACATGTCCATGGAGGCACAGGCGGGGGCAAGCAGCACCGTGTCTCCGGCGACAGCGAGTCGCCGCGCCTCCTGGACCGCCGCGAGCATCGCCCCAGTGTCGGTCCGGTCGAGGTCGACGACGGGTACTTCCGGCGCGTGTCGCGCCAGGGCGTCCCGGATGAGGGCGCGATCGGCGCCGATCAGCACCACGCCGCGAAGTCGCTTTGCCGACTTGGCGACCAGTTCGTCGAAGGTCGCCCCCTTCGCCAGACCGCCCGCAATCCATACGATCGGTTCATATGACGCCAACGAGGCTTCCGCCGCGTGCGTGTTGGTCGCCTTGGAGTCGTCGATGTACGCGACCCCGTCCACGTCGGCCACGTGCGCGATGCGGTGGGCGTCCGGGGTGAAGTTCCGCAGCCCGTCCCGTACGGCCGTGGCGGGCACCCCGAAGGCGCGCGCGAGGGCCGCCGCGGCAAGGGCATTGGCGATGTTGTGCGGGGCGGGCGGGTTGACGTCGGAGACCTCGGCCAGCTCCTGGGCGTTCTGCTGCCGGTTCTCGACGAAGGCGCGGTCGACCAGGATGCCGTCCACGACACCGAGTTGGGACGGCCCCGGAGTGCCGAGGGTGAAGCCGATGGCCCGGCAGCCCTCCTCGACGTCGGCCTGCCGCACCAGCTCCTCGGTGAGCTTGTCGGCGACGTTGTAGACGCAGGCGACCCGGTTGCCCTCGTAGATGCGGCCCTTGTCGGCGGCGTACGCCTCCATGGAGCCGTGCCAGTCGAGGTGGTCGGGGGCGAGGTTGAGCACGACCGCCGAGTGGGCGCGCAGGGAGGGCGCCCAGTGCAGCTGATAGCTGGACAGCTCGACGGCCAGGACGTCGTACTCCTCGTCGCCGAGGACCGCGTCGAGCAGCGAGACGCCGATGTTGCCGACGGCCGCCGTGCGCAGCCCCGCGGCCTTCAGGATCGACGCCAGCATCTGGACGGTGGTGGTCTTGCCGTTGGTGCCCGTGACGGCGAGCCAGGGCGCGGCCTTTTTGCCGTCCCGGCCCCGCAGCCGCCAGGCGAGCTCCACGTCGCCCCAGATGTCGACACCGGCTTCACGTGCCGCCTGGAACAGCGGCTTGTCCGGCTTCCAGCCGGGCGCGGTGACGATCAGCTCCGTGCCCTCCGGCAGGGTCGCGCCGTCACCGAGCCGTACCGTGACGCCCAGCGCCTCCAGTTCGGCGGCCTGCTCACGCGCGCGTGCGTCGTCGCCGTCGTTGACGACCGTGACGATCGCGCCCCGCGCGTGCAGCACCTTGGCCGCCGGGACACCGGAGACGCCGAGCCCGGCGACGGTGACGTGCCTGCCCTGCCAGTCGGTCACTTTTGCGCTGCCCATCCTGCATAGAAGAGCCCAAGTCCGACAATCACACAGATACCTTGGATGATCCAGAAGCGGACCACCACCAGGACTTCGGACCAGCCCTTGAGTTCGAAGTGGTGCTGGAGTGGCGCCATCCGGAAGACGCGCCTGCCGGTGAGCCGGAAAGAGCCGACCTGGATGACGACCGACATGGTGATGAGGACGAACAGGCCGCCCATGAGGGCCACGAGGAGTTCCGTGCGGGACAGGATCGCGAGGCCGGTGAGGACACCGCCGAGCGCGAGCGAACCGGTGTCGCCCATGAAGATCTTGGCCGGCGAGGTGTTCCACCACAGGAAGCCCAGGCAGGAACCCATCAGCGCGGAGGCGATGACCGCGAGGTCCAGCGGATCGCGGACCGTGTAGCAGGCGTTGGGGTTGGTCAGGGTCATCGCGTTGGCGCAGGACTCCTGGAACTGCCAGACGCCGATGAACGTGTAGGCGCCGAAGACGAGCACGGAGGCGCCGGTGGCGAGACCGTCCAGACCGTCCGTCAGGTTCACGCCGTTGGACATCGCGAGGATCATGAACAGCGCCCAGACCACGAACAGCACCGGGCCGATGGTCCAGCCGAAGTCCGTGATGAAGGACAGCTTGGTGGACGCCGGGGTGTTGCCGATGGCATCCGGGAACTGCAGCGAGAGCACCGCGAAGGAGATGCCGACGATCAGCTGGCCGGCCATCTTCGCCTTGGCCCGCAGACCCAGCGAGCGCCGCTTGACGATCTTGATGTAGTCGTCCAGGAAGCCGACCAGGCCCATCCCGCACATCAGGCCGAGCACCAGCAGGCCCGAGTAGGTCGGGGCGTAGCCGGTGATCACCTTGGACAGGAAGTAGGCGGCGACCGTCGACAGGATGAAGGCGATACCGCCCATCGTCGGCGTACCGCGCTTGCTGGCGTGCTCGCGCGGGCCGTCGTCACGGATGTACTGGCCGTAGCCCTTGCGGGCGAGGAGCTTGATCAGCAGCGGGGTGCCGACCAAGGTCAGGAAGAGACCGATGACGCCCGAGAAGAGGATCTGCTTCATCATCGGGCATCAACACCCTCGGCACCGCTCTGGAGGAGCGCCTGGGCAACGCTCTCCAGACCCACCGACCGTGACGCCTTCACGAGGACGACGTCCCCCGGGCGCAACTCGCTGCGCAACAGGTCGACCGCCGCCTGTGCGTCGGACACGTGCACCGACTCCTCACCCCACGAACCCTCGTTATATGCGCCCAGTTGCAGCCAGGAGGCTTCCAGTCCCCCGACCGCGACGAGCTTGCCGACATTGAGCCGGACGGCGAGCCGTCCGACCGCGTCGTGCTCGGCGAGCGCCTCGTCCCCGAGCTCGGCCATCTTGCCGAGCACCGCCCACGTGCGTCCCCCCTTTGCCTGTGCGGCTGTGCCCATGGCCGCGAGCGCGCGCAGGGCGGCTCGCATGGACTCGGGGTTGGCGTTGTAGGCGTCGTTGACGATGGTCACGCCGTCCGGGCGCTCGGTGACCTCCATACGCCAGCGGGAGAGGGAGCCAGCCTCGGAGAGCGCGGTGGCGATCTCTTCCGCGGACATGCCCAGCTCATGGGCGACGGCGGCCGCGGCGAGCGCGTTCGACACGTGGTGCTCACCGTACAGGCGCATGGTCACATCGCTTGCACCGGAGGGTGTGTGAAGGCTGAACGCGGGCTGTCCCGTGTCCGTGAGTCGTACGTTCTCGGCGCGTACGTCCGCTTCGGCCGACTCTCCGAAAAGGACCACCTTCGCCTTGGTACGGGATGCCATGGCCCGCACCAGGGGGTCGTCCGCGTTGAGGATCGCGGTGCCGCCGTCCTCGGCCGGGGGCAGGGCCTCCACCAACTCGCCCTTCGCCTGGGCGATCTGCTCACGGCCGCCGAACTCGCCGATGTGGGCGGTGCCGACGTTGAGGACCAGGCCGATCCTCGGGGGCGTCAGATCCGTCAGGTAGCGGATGTGGCCGATGCCGCGGGCGCCCATCTCCAGCACCAGGAACTTCGTCTCCTCGGTGGCGGACAGGGCGGTCAGCGGCAGCCCGATCTCGTTGTTGAACGAGCCGGGCGTGAACACGGTGGGTGCCTTGGTGCGCAGCACCTGGGCGATGAGGTCCTTGGTACTGGTCTTGCCGGCCGAGCCGGTGAGGGCCACGAGGGTCGCGCCGAGCCGTCGTACGACATGGCGGGCGAGGGCGCCGAGGGCGGTCTGGACGTCGTCCACGACGATCGCGGGCACGCCGACGGGGCGGGACGCCAGCACGGCGACCGCGCCCTGTCCGACGACCTGGGCCGCGAAGTCGTGGCCGTCCACGCGCTCGCCCACGAAGGCGGCGAACAGGCTGCCGGGGCCCGCCTCACGGGAGTCCCGGACGACCTCCCCGGTGACCTGGACGGACGGATCCGGTATGTCGTGCGTCTGCCCGCCGACGACTGCTGCGATCTCGGCGAGGGAGAGGGCGATCACAAGTTCATCCCTGGGTCTTCTGGATAGCTTCGCGAAGCACCTGGCGGTCGTCGAAGGGACGAACCACGCCGGCGATGTCCTGGCCCTGCTCATGGCCCTTGCCGGCGACCAGCACGGTGTCGCCGGGGTGGGCGCGGGCGACGGCCGCGGCGATCGCGGCGGCCCGCTCCTCGAAGAGGAGCACCTCGCCGCGCTCGTGGGCGGGCACCGTGGCGGCGCCTTCGAGCATGGCCGCGAGGATGGCGAGCGGGTCCTCGGAGCGGGGGTTGTCGGAGGTCAGTACGGCCGTGTCGGCGAGCCGGGCCGCGGCGGCGCCCATCGGCGCCCGCTTGGTCATGTCGCGGTCGCCGCCGCAGCCGAGGACGATGTGCAGCCGGCCCTTGGTGACCTTGCGCAGGGCCTTGAGGACCGATTCGACGGCGTCCGTCTTGTGGGCGTAGTCGACGACCGCGAGGTAGGGCTGTCCGGCGTCCACGCGCTCCAGGCGGCCCGGGACACCCGGGACGGCGGCGATGCCGTCGGCGGCCGTCTGCGGGTCGAGGCCCGCGGCGGCCAGGGCGACGATCGCGGCGAGGGTGTTGGCCACGTTGAAGGGGCCCGGCAGCGGCGACTTGGCGGCGATCCGGACGTCCCCGGGCCCGACGACGGTGAACGTCGAGTCCATCGGGCCGATATGGACGTCCGCGGCCCGCCAGTCGGCGTCGGGGTGGCCTTCGGCGGAGTAGGTGACGACCGGGACGCCGGCCTCGCGGGCGAGTCTGCGGCCGTACTCGTCGTCGACGTTGACCACCCCCCGTTTGCTGCGTTCCGGGGTGAAGAGCCGCGCCTTGGCCCGGAAGTAGTCCTCCATGTCGGAGTGGAACTCCATGTGTTCCGGGCTGAGGTTGGTGAAGACGGCGATGTCGAAGACGCAGCCGTCGACCCGGCCGAGGACCAGGGCGTGGCTGGAGACCTCCATGGCGACGGCCTCGACGCCGCGCTCGCGCATGACGGCGAACAGGGCCTGGAGGTCGGTGGCCTCGGGGGTGGTGCGCTCGGACTTGATGCGCTCGTCGCCGATGCGCATCTCGACGGTGCCGATGAGTCCCGTGCTGCGCGTGCTCTTCAGGCCGCCCTCGACCAGGTAGGCCGTGGTGGTCTTGCCGGAGGTGCCGGTGATGCCGATCTGGAGCAGGTCGCGGCCCGGGTGACCGTAGATGGTGGCCGCGAGTTCCCCCATCCGCGCGCGCGGGTCGTCGACGACCAGGACCGGCAGGCCGGTCGCGGCGGCGCGTTCGGCGCCCGCCGGGTCGGTCAGCACGGCGACCGCGCCGAGGCCGGCGGCCTGGGCGACGAAGTCGGCGCCGTGCAGCCGGGCACCCGGCAGGGCGGCGTACACGTCGCCGGGGCGGACCGCGCGCGAGTCATGGGTGATGCCCGTGACCTCCACCGCGTTGTCCGCGGTGTCCGGGACGGCGGCACCCAGCTGATCGGCGAGCTCCGCGAGGGGTGTGGCGGAGACCTGAACCGGCCTGGGCGGCCCCGGATATGTCACGGAAGCGCCCTTCTGGGTGGTTTGGGACTGATCAGCGTGTGGCACGGCGGTGAGCGTACCGGGCGCACCCGCTCCGGAGCGAAGTGAGGGGCTCGGCGCCCGGTGGTTCCCGGGATCGGGGGTGATCGTTGTCACGGGCTCGTTCCTGGTGGTCTTTCCGGAAAACTGGGGCGCTGATCAGGGCTTGTAGTCGACGGGCAGCTTCGCCGCCTTGGCGCCGGTCGGCGGGATCTGCAGGGTCTTGAGGGCGAACTCCATCACCTGCTTGTAGATCGGGCCGCAGATCTGGCCGCC
Organism: Streptomyces sp. NPDC048254; assembly: GCF_043201895.1. NCBI lineage: Bacteria > Bacillati > Actinomycetota > Actinomycetes > Kitasatosporales > Streptomycetaceae > Streptomyces > Streptomyces sp. NPDC048254. The sequence continues at coordinate 354,603 of NZ_JBICZJ010000011.1, read as the reverse complement.
GAAGTAGCTGCCGGCGGTGGCGTTCTGGATGGCGCAGTAGACGGTGATGCGGGGGTTGTCCGCGGGCGCGAACCCGGCGAACGACGAGGTGTAGCCGCGGTATCTGCCGGTGGCCGGATCCACTCGGTTGGCGGTGCCGGTCTTGCCCGCGACGTTGTAGCCGGGGATGGCGGCCTTGGCGCCGGTGCCCTGCTCGTCGTCCACGACGGACTCCAGCATCTCGGCAAGGGTCTTGGCCGTCTTCGCACTGACCACGCGCGACTTCTTGGGCTGCGCGGCCGGGGTGAAGCGGCCGTCGGCGCCCTTGGACCCGCGCACCAGGGAGGGCTCGACCCGGACTCCGCCGTTGGCGATGGTCGAGTAGACGGAGGCCGCCTGCATGGCGTTGATGGAGAAACCCTGGCCGAAAGGGATCGTGAACTGCTGCGAGGTCGACCACTTGGCCGGGGCGGCCAGAATGCCCCGGGTCTCGCCGGGGAAGCCCAGCCCGGTGTAGCCGCCGATGCCGAACTTGCGCAGATACGAGTAGAGGACCTGGTTGGCCTGCTCCTGGGTCTTGCCGAGCTGGCCGGTGGCGAGGATGGTGCCGATGTTGCTGGACTTGGCGAGCACGCCGTTGAGCGTGAGGTACCAGGTCGCGTGGTCGATGTCGTCCTTGAAGAGCCGGTCGCCGCGGTGCAGCCGGTTGGGCACCACCACATGGGTGAGCGGGGTGGCCGCGTTCTCCTCCAGGACGGCCGCCATCGACATCACCTTGGCGGTGGAGCCGGGCTCGTAGGCGTCCTGGAGGGCCGCGTTGCCCATCGCGGCGGCGTCGGCCGTCGACAGGTCGTTCGGGTCGAAGCCGGGCGAGTTGGCCATCGCCAGGATCTGCCCGGTCCTGGTGTCCTGGACGACCACGTAGCCGCGATCCGCCTTGGACTTCTCGACCTGCTCGGTGATGGCGTTCTGCGCGGCCCACTGGATGTCCCGGTCGATGGTCAGCTCGACGTCCGCGCCAGGGACGGCCGGGGTCTCCGTGGAGCCCGCGGTGGGCACCTCACGGCCGCCGGACTGGGCGTAGCGGATCTTGCCGTCCTTGCCGGTCAGCTGCTTGTCGAGCTGCTGCTCGATACCGCCGCCGCCCTTGCCGTCGGCGTTGACCCAGCCCAGTATCCCGGCGGCCAGGTCGCCGTTCGGGTACACGCGCTGGCTGCTGGGGTCGGCGAAGACACCGGCGAGCACGTTGACGGTGCCGCTGCCGGTGTCGGCCTTGTTGGTGAGCGCGGTCTTCAGGTCCTTGATCTGCTTCCAGACCTGCGGGGTCTGCCGGGTGGCGAGCCGGACGTAGCGCAGTTCCCTGTTCTCGGGCCGCAGCAGTTTGACGAGGTCCGCCTGGCTCTTGCCGAGGATCGGGGCGAGCAGCGCGGCGGCCTGTTCGGGTCCGTCGCCGACCTTGAGCTGCTTGCTGGTGAACATCGTGGGGTCGGCGGTGATGTCGTACGCGTCCTCGCTGATCGCCAGCGCCACGCCGTTGCGGTCGGTGATCCCGCCGCGCTCGGCGGCCAGGGTGTGCACGACGTACCGGTTCTGTTCGGCCTTGGCCGCGTACGCGCTGGCGTCGACGGCCTGCACCTGGAGCAGCCGTCCGACGAAGATCAGCAGCACCAGGGTCAGGGCGAAGCCGACCATGCGCAGCCGGGGGCGGGGGCTGCCGAGCCTCAGGGGGGGCTGGGCCGGGGGGCGCGACCCGCCCGGGCGGCGGACCGGGCGGGCGCCGGGGCCGGGCCCGCGCCGGACCGCGCCCCGGGGCTCCCGGGGGCGGGGCGGCCTGGCGGGGCCGGGCACGCGGCGGCGCGGCGATTGCCTTTCTCCAGAAGTGTCTGGCACTTCCGTCACCTGCCGGGGGTCGTGGTCGGGGTCGTCACGGGCGTGAGTGCCGGCGTCGGGGCCGTCACCGGTGTGGTGACCGGCGTGGCTGTCGGTGGGGTCACCGGAGCGGAGACGGACGGCGTGCCGATGGCCTCGGGGGCGGGCGGCTGGGTGGGCCCCCGCAGAGCGGCGGGGCTGGGCACGCCCTTGACGGTGCCGTCGGAGCCGAGGAAGACCGGGTCGCCGCCGGGGACCATGCCGAGCTCACTGGCCCGGCGCTGGAGGGCGTCGGGGGCGGAGTAGGCGTCGATGTCCCGCTGCAGGGCCTGTTCCTCGTCGGTGAGGTTCTTGGTCTGCTTCTGCAGGTCGTCGAGTTTGAACGAGCCCTCGCTGAGCGCCGAGTTCAGCACCAGCAGGCCGATCAGGCCGCCGCCGAGCAGCAGGACGACCAGCAGGACGAACGGGGTGCGGGCGGCCTGGTTGGCCCGGCCGACCGGAAAGAGCCGGGCGAGCCGGGCGGCCCGCCCTTTCAGCTCGGGTTTCCTACTCACGTGTCCTCCGGTGGGTCCGGAAACCCCGCGTGCTCACGCCGCTCATTCGATGGACTCCCTGATGCGCTGGGCCCCTCGAAGACGCGCGGGGGCGGCCCGGCGGTTCTCGGCGACCTCTTCCTCGGTGGGAAGTTCGGCACCGCGCGTGAGCAGCTTGAGCCGGGGCTGGTACTGCTCGGGCACGACCGGCAGCCCGGGTGGCGCGGTGGTGGCGGCCCCGGCCGCGAACACCTGCTTGACGAGGCGGTCTTCGAGCGAGTGGTACGACAGTACGGCGATCCGGCCGCCGACCGCGAGGGCCTTCACCGCGGCCGGGATCGCCCTTTCCAGGACGGCCAGTTCGCCGTTGACCTCGATGCGCAGCGCCTGGAAGGTGCGCTTGGCCGGGTTGCCGCCGGTGCGCTTGGCGGCCTGCGGCAGGGAGTCCCGGATCAGCTCGACGAGCCGGGCGCTGTTGCTGAACGGCTCCTTCTCGCGTTCCCGGACGATCGCCGAGACGATCCGCTTGGCCTGCTTCTCCTCGCCGTACGCGAACAGGACGCGCACGAGGTCGCCGGGCGGGTAGGTGTTGAGGACCTCGGCGGCGCTGATGCCGGTCGTCTGGTCCATGCGCATGTCCAAGGGTGCGTCCTGGGCGTAGGCGAAGCCGCGGCCCGCCTCGTCGAGCTGCATGGAGGAGACACCGAGGTCGAACAACACGCCCTGCACGCGCGCGATGCCGAGGCGTTCGAGTACCCCGGGCAGTTCGTCGTACACGGCGTGCACCAGGGTGGCGCGGTCACCGAAGGGGGCGAGGCGTTCGCCGGACAGGCGCAGCGCCTCCTTGTCACGGTCCAGGGCGACCAGACGGGCCTCGGGGAAGCGGGTCAGCAACGCCTCGCTGTGGCCGCCGAGGCCGAGGGTGCAGTCGACGACCACGCTGCCCGGCGCCTCCAGAGCGGGTGCCAGCAGGTCCAGGCACCGCTGGAGCATCACCGGGACGTGTCGGCTCTCGCCCTCCGGTCGCCCGCCACCGCCCTTGTTCGGAAGCGCTTCGCGCCCTTGCATTCTTGGGGGCCTCTCAGGTCCGCGCGGGAGATACGCACCGCCGGGTCCCCGCCCGCTCGGTACGCGCGCCGCGCACGTGGGGAGACGGTCCGGGCGCCGTGCCGGGGTCTCCAGGGGATTTCACCAGCGGGGAGAGCCTCGCCTCCCGCTTCGCGTCACTTTAGTCCACCGTGTCGCCCGGTCAATCAACCGGCCTGCGCGGCGCGTACGGCATGGCGGCGGGGGCCGCGATTGGAAAGGAATCACCCGCACGGCCCTGGTTTGCCCTCCGTGTGGGTTAGCTCACAACAAGCCACGATGACGTTCTTTGTGCCCTCTCACAGCAGGCTCCGACCGCCCGTGACCAGTACCGTCGTGTCTATGACGACTTCCGCAGCAGTTCCCACTGGACCTGAAGGCGCCATAACCGACGGCGGCACCGTGACGGACCGCCTGGTCGACGCCAACCGTACGTACGCAGCCGCCTTCACAGACCCCGGTATGGACGCCCGGCCCGTGCTGCACGTGGCCGTGGTGTCCTGTATGGACGCCCGTATCGACCTGCACAAGGCGCTCGGCCTGCACCTCGGCGACTGTCACACCATCCGCAACGCCGGCGGTGTGGTCACCGACGACGTGATCCGCTCCCTCACCATCAGCCAGCGCAAGCTCGGCACCCGCAGCGTGGTCCTCATCCACCACACCGGCTGCGGCCTGGAAGCCCTCACCGAGGACTTCCGCACCGAGCTGGAGATGGAGGTCGGCCAGCGCCCGGCCTGGGCGGTGGAGTCCTTCCGGGACGTCGACCAGGACGTACGGCAGTCCATGCAGCGGGTGCGCACCTCGCCGTTCCTGCTCCACACCGACGACGTACGCGGCTTCGTCTTCGACGTCCGCACCGGCCTGCTGCGCGAGGTCGACCCGGCCTGAGCCGACCGGCTCCGACGGACCGCCCGCCCCGAAAACCGCCGCCGTACCCTGTCAGGACCCTGTCGAATACACGGTCGAAAGGCCGTAAGACCGACATAGTGCGGGCAGTTGTCCACAGGCGAGTGACACGAATCGGTAACGGCAGCAAGAATGCGGTGTGAGACGTCGCGCGGAACTATTCACGCGTGGTGTCCGTGTTTCGGGGTGGGCCGGTTCCGCTGACAGAGCGCCGGCCCGGGCAATGTAGGGCCGAGGAGGGCCGGGTGACGACCTATGACGATCGAGCGAGCCTCACTGATCTGACCGCCACTGTGGAGCGGGTCCGCAGTTCCGTGGAGGGTGTGATCGAGGGCAAGCCCGAGGTCGTACGGCTTTCGCTGACCGTGCTGCTGGCCGAGGGACATCTTCTGATCGAGGACGTCCCCGGCGTGGGCAAGACGATGCTGGCGAAGGCGCTGGCGCGGTCCATCGACTGTTCGGTGCGACGCATCCAGTTCACGCCCGACCTGCTGCCGTCGGACATCACCGGCGTGTCCATCTGGGACCAGCAGCGCCGGGACTTCGAGTTCAAACCGGGCGCCATCTTCGCCCAGATCGTGATCGGCGACGAGATCAACCGCGCCTCGCCCAAGACCCAGTCCGCGCTGCTGGAGTCGATGGAGGAACGGCAGGTCACCATCGACGGGCAGACCTATGAACTGCCCAGCCCCTTCATGGTGGTGGCCACCCAGAACCCGGTCGAGATGGAGGGCACCTACCCGCTGCCGGAGGCCCAGCGCGACCGCTTCATGGCCCGCGTCTCGGTCGGCTACCCCAGCGTGGAGGCCGAGTTGCAGATGCTCGACATCCACGGCGGGGCGAGCCCCCTGGAGGACCTCCAGCCGGTGGCGCACGCGCACGACATCGTGAAGCTCGTCGAGACCGTGCGGGGCGTCCATGTCGCCGAGACGGTCCGGCGGTACGCGGTGGACCTGGTCTCCGCCACCCGCACCCACCCCGACCTCAGACTCGGCGCCTCCCCGCGCGCGACGCTGCATCTGCTGCGCGCGGCGAAGGCGTCCGCCGCCCTGAGCGGCCGGGAGTACGCGCTGCCGGACGACGTGCAGGCGCTCGCCGTGGCGGTGCTGGCCCACCGGCTGCTGCCCACCGCCCAGGCCCAGCTCAACCGGCGCACCGCGGAGCAGGTCGTCCAGGAGATCCTGCAGCAGACCCCGGTACCCGCGGCCGCCCGGCAGCAGAGCGGCTTCGGCGGTCTGGGCCAGGGCGTGCCGGCGTATCCCCAGCAGCCCCCGCGGAGTCTGTGATGAGCGCCCCGGCGGAGGCCGACCGCGAGGAGTCGGGCGGCGTCCGCACGGCCCTGGCCGGGCTGACCACCCGCGGCCGCTCCTTCCTGGCGGCCGGCATCGCGGCGGTGATCTGCGCGTACGTACTCGGCCAGAGCGATCTGCGCCGGGTCGGGCTGCTGCTCGCCGTGCTGCCGCTGATCTGCGCGGCCGTGCTCTACCGCACCCGCTACCGGGTGGCCGGCAGCCGCCGGCTCTCCCCCTCGCGGGTGCCGGCCGGCAGCGAGGCCCGGGTCCATCTGCGCATGGACAACGTCTCGCGGCTGCCCACCGGCCTGCTGATGCTCCAGGACCGGGTGCCCTACGTCCTCGGCCCGCGCCCGCGCTTCGTCCTGGACCGGGTCGAGCCGGGCGGCCGCCGGGAGGTCTCCTACCGGGTCCGCTCGGACCTGCGCGGCCGCTATCCGCTGGGCCCGCTCCAACTGCGCCTGACCGACCCGTTCGGGATGTGCGAACTGACCCGGTCCTTCTCGACGTTCGACACCCTGACCGTCATCCCGCGCGTGGAGCCGCTGTCGCCGATCCGGCTCGGCGGCGAGGCGAAGGGGTACGGCGACGGGCGGCAGCGCTCCCTGGCCCTGGCCGGCGAGGACGACGTGATCCCGCGCGGCTACCGGTACGGCGACGACCTGCGCCGGGTGCACTGGCGCTCCACCGCCCGCTACGGCGAGTTGATGGTGCGCCGCGAGGAGCAGCCGCAGCGCGCCCGCTGCACGGTGCTCCTTGACACCCGGGGCATCGCCTACGAAGGAGCGGGCCCCGACTCGGCGTTCGAATGGGCGGTCTCCGGCGCCGCCTCGGTCCTGGTCCACATGCTCGAACGGGGCTACTCGGTCCGGCTGTTGACGGACACCGGCAGCGCGGTGCCCGGTGAGGGCGCCGACGGTTTCGCGGGCTCCGGCCAGGATTCGGCGGACGCGGCCGGGCTGCTGATGGACACCCTGGCCGTGATCGACCACTCGGACGGCGCCGGCCTGTCCCGGGCCTACGACGTGCTGCGCGGCGGGAACGAGGGGCTGCTGGTGGCCTTCCTGGGCGACCTCGACGAGGAACAGGCGGCGATCGCCACGAAGATGCGCCAGCGCAGCGGCGGTGCCGTCGCCTTCGTCCTGGACCCGGGCACCTGGGTGCGGGAGCCCACCGACGTGCCCGCGCCGGGCAACGCCCACGAGGAGGGGCTGCGGATGCTGCGCGAGTCCGGCTGGACGGCGGTCGGCGTGCCGCGCGGCGCCCCGCTCGCCGAACTGTGGCAGCAGGCCGACCGGGAGCGCCTCTCGGTGGCCGCGGCGGGCGGGGAGGCCCGGTGATGAGCGGCCGGGCCCGGCTGGCCCTGACCGCGGCGGCGGCGACGCTGATGGCGTCCTGTGCCCTGCTGCCCCTGGTCTCCCCGAAGACCTGGCTGTTCGAGGCGGCCTTCCTGGTGGCGATCCAGACCGGGGTGGGCGCGGCCGCGCGCCGGGTGCCGCTGGCCCGGCCGCTGACCGTGGCCGCGCAGGCCCTGGTCACGTTGCTGATGCTGACCCTGCTCTTCGCCCGGGGCCACGCCGTCGCCGGGCTGATCCCCGGCCCGGACACCTTCCGGTACTTCGCCGACCTGCTCCAGCAGGGCTCCGAGGACGTCAGCCGGTATGCGATACCCGCGCCGCTGTCGGACGGCATCCGGCTGATGCTGATCGGCGGGGTGCTGATCATCGGGCTGATCGTGGACACCCTCGCGGTGACCTTTCGCAGCGCGGCCCCGGCCGGACTGCCGCTGCTCGCGCTGTACTCGGTGGCGGCGGGTCTGTCCGACGAGTCGACCGACTGGTTCTGGTTCCTGGTGGCGGCGGCCGGCTATCTGCTGCTCCTGCTCGCCGAGGGCCGGGACCGGCTCTCGCAGTGGGGCCGGGTGTTCGGCGGGGTCTCGCGCGCCCCGGGCGGCCAGGAGAGCGGCGTGGTTGCCCCGGTGCGCACCGGTCGCCGGATCGGCTTCGCCGTGCTGAGCGTGGCCCTGTTCGTGCCGTTCGTGATGCCCTCGATCCAGGGCGGCCTGCTGGACGGCACCGGGAACGGCGTCGGCGTGGGCAACGGGAACGGCGGCACGATCTCCGCGGTCAACCCCCTGGTGTCGCTGCGGGACAGCCTCAACGTGGACGAGGACCGTCAGGTGCTCTCCGTACGGACCAGCACCGCCGACGTCTCCGACCTGTATCTGCGGATCGTCTCCCTGGACGACTTCGACGGCACCACCTGGAAGCCGGCCCAGCGGCACATCACCGGCGTCCCGGACACCTTCCCGACCCCGGCCGGCCTGGGCGGCGACATCAAGCGGGCGACGGTGCGGACCACGATCTCGGCCGCCGACTGGTACGCCCAGGACTGGCTGCCGATGCCGTACCCGCCGAGCGGCGTGAAGATCGCCGGCACCTGGCGCTACGAACCCGTCGGGATGACGCTGGTCGGTGACCACGGGCAGAACACGCGCGGTGAGACCTACCAGGTCACCAGCCTGGACGTGCGGCCGACGGCGGAGCAGCTGGCCGCGGCGCCGGAGCCGACGGCCGCCATGAAGAAGGAGTACACCAAGGTGCCCTCCTCGCTGCCGTCGGTGGTGGCGCGGACGGCCCAGGAGGTCACCGCGGGCTCGACGAACCACTACGAGGAGGCGGTCAAGCTCCAGGACTACTTCGCGGTGAACGGCGGCTTCCAGTACGACACCCAGGTGCAGGTCGGCCGGGGCGAGGGCGCGATCGCGAACTTCCTGAAGCAGAAGCGCGGCTTCTGCGTGCACTTCTCCTTCGCGATGGCCGCGATGGCCCGGACGCTGGGCATCCCGGCCCGGGTCGCGGTGGGCTTCGCGCCCGGCACCCCGCAGGCCGACGGCACGGTCTCGGTGGGTCTGAAGGACGCACACGCCTGGCCGGAGCTGTACTTCGAGGGCGTGGGCTGGACCCGGTTCGAGCCGACCCCGACCCGGGGCACGACGCCGTCGTACACCGTCTCGGACACCCCCGGCTCCTCGGTGCCGGACCAGGCCGTGCCCTCCACGGGCGCCTCGGCGGCGCCGTCGGCGTCGGCCTCGGCGAGTGAGAGCTGCACGGGCCGGCTGCGCAAGCAGGACGCCTGCTCGAGCCCGTCGGCGGCGGGTGCGGTGGCGGACGGCGGCGGAGGCGGGCCGTCGTGGCAGTGGCTGCTGGGAGCGCTCGGCGGTGTCGCCGTAGTGGCGTCGCTGCTGTCACCGATGCTGTGGCGGCAGCGGGTACGCGCGAAGCGGCTCGGTTCGTATGCGCGGACCGAGGAGGGCATCGCGGCGCACACTCTGGCGGTCTGGCAGGAACTGATCGACACGGCATGGGACTTCGGCATCCTGCCGGACGAGTCACAGACCCCGCGCGGGACGGCCGCCCGGATCGTCCGCCTGGGCCGTCTCGACCCGGCGGCGGCTGCTTCGGCACACCGGGTCGCGGACGCGGTCGAGCAGGTGCTGTACGCGCCGCGGTCGCGGCTGACGCCGGGGATCGCGGACGACGTCCGCCGGGTGGCGGTCGGACTGGACGGCCCGGCGAGTGGCCCCACCCACTTCAGGGCGCTGTTCCTGCCGAGGTCGGCCGTGCGCGTGCTGTGGGCGACGTCGGCCGGGTGGGCACGGCTGCGGGAGCGGGTGGCGGCCTACCGGCCGACGCTGCGGAAGCCGTCGGGGCAGCAGGGCTGAGGGGACGTGACTGAGGGGACGTGACTGAGGGGTGACCACCCACTGGGTGGTCACCCCTCGGTCGTGCCTGAAGCTCAGTCGTGCTGGAAGCGGCGAAGTCAGTGGCCCTGTTCGTCGCGGCGGCGCTGCCAGCGCTCCTCGATGCGGTCCATCATCGAGCGCTTCGGCCGGCCCTGGCGGCGGGCCTGCGGGCCCCCCGCGGGCTGTTCGCCGGGCTTGGGAGCCTTGCGCCAGCCGGTGACGGCAAGGACCGCGCAGCCCAGCATGACGAGGAAGCCCACCACGCTGACCCAGATCTGCTGTGCGACCATTCCGGCCATGAGGAGCGCGATACCCACGAGGAAGCCCGCGGCCGCCTGGTAGACCCGTCGCCGGGTGTACGTCCGCAGCCCGCTTCCCTCAAGCGCTGTCGCGAACTTGGGGTCTTCGGCGTACAGCGCTCGCTCCATCTGCTCAAGCATTCGCTGCTCGTGCTCCGAGAGCGGCACGGCGTCCTCCTCATCGTGCAGTCGCCAGGGCGACCCGGGGGGTCCCTACAGGATAGGCAGGGAATCGCCCCCGTGAAACCCGCCCCTCTAGGCCAATTGGCCAACCGGAATCCGCCATGGCCGTTCCGGCTCGCTGAGGCTTCCATTCCCCAGCGGCCGTCCCGTCATGCCGAGCGGTCTCCCTCGATCATACGGCGCAAACCCCTCGATCGGGGGGCCTGTGGCGTACTCCATCCGCTGCCGAGCCCCTGATCAGCGGGCTCGTCTCAGGAGATTCTCAGGCCCCGGCCGCACCCGGAGTCTCGCCGAGCACATGAAGCTGGGTGGCGAGGGCCTGGAAGGCCGGGAGCTCGGCCGCGGCGGCCTCCAGCTTCAGCAGGGCGTCGAGAGCGCCGGGCTCGGTGTCCACCAGGACGCCGGGTACCAGGTCGGCGAAGACCCGCACGCCGTGCACGGCGGCGACGGCCAGGCCCGCGGCCTCGACCAGGCCGGTGAGCTGCTCGGCGGTGAAGCGGCGCGGCATGGGGTCGCCGCTGCCCCAGCGGCCGTCGGGGTCGTCGAGGGCCTGCCGGGCCTCCTTGAAGTGCCCGGCGAGGGCCCGCGCGACCACGGCCCCGCCGAGCCCGGCGGCGAGCAGGCTGAGGACACCCTCGGAGCGCAGCGCGGCCACCGTGTTGCGCACGCCCTCGGCCGGGTCGTCGACGTACTCCAGGACGCCGTGGCAGAGCACCACGTCGTGGCTGCCGCGCTCGACCACGTCGAACAGGCCGAGGACGTCGCCCTGGACGCCCTTGACCCGGTCGGCGACACCGGCCTCGGCGGCGCGGCGCTCAAGTGCGAACAGCGCGTTCGGGCTGGGGTCGACCACGGTGACACGGTGGCCGAGACGGGCGAGGGGCACGGCGAAGTTGCCGCTGCCGCCGCCGGTGTCCAGGACGTCCAGCGCGTCCCGGCCGGTGGCCTTGACCCGGCGGTCGAGGGCGTCCTGGAGGACCTCCCAGACCACGGCGGTACGGAGAGAAGCGCGGGGTCGTGTGGGGTCCGGCACGGCAGTTGACTCCTCGGCGCGGCACCGCCTGTTGCCCGGCGGCGCGAACTCGGTGCCTCCCCGGCCCGGGGCGCGGGAGGAAGGAAGGCTTCAGGCGCTCTCCACCCTATTGCCTCCGCCGCCGCCCTCTCGCCTCCGCTGCCCGCCCGGTCATCCCGCGTCGGGCAACCCTCTCTCCGGGACGCCGTCCGGCTGCTCCCCGTCCTGTCGGCGGGGCTGCGGCAGCACCGGCTGGAGGACGAGCATCCGCTCGACTATGCGGAGGAACATCTCCACGTCCCGTATCAGGTCGTCGGCGTCACGGCGGCCGGCCGCGCCCTGGATGCCCGCCTCGGCGCGGGCGCGGCGGCGGGCGCCGGAGGCGAACAGGGCGCTCCACTCGGTGAGCTCGGGCGCGACCTCGGGGAGCACCTCCCAGGCGCTGCGGATGCGGGCCCGGCGCCGGGGCGAGGTCTCGGGGCGGGCGCGGGCGGCGAGCACGGCGGCCGCGGTGCGCAGGGCGGCCAGATGGGCGGTCGCATAGCGCTCGTTGGGGGTGTCGAGGAGTTCGGCCTCGTCGAGGGTGGCGCGGGCCTGGGTGAGCAGGTCGAGGGCGGCGGGCGGGGCCGTGGCCCGGCGGAGCACGGGGTGCACGTCGCTCGCCGGGCCGGTCAGTGAGGGGGCAGGGCCGGTGGCGCGGCGCCGGTGGGCGGCGGCCGCTGAGGAGTTGGCCATGACGAACCTCCCGTCGTCTGGGTGACGGCTCCCTCACACGGGGTGCCGTATGTGCCCATCGTGAGGTATGGCACTGACAATCCGTTCTGACCTGCGGTTTTGCTTCGATCGCAGGTTCGGGTTAGTTTTTGCACTGACCAGTCAGTTCAAAAACAGTGCCGATGCGGACACCACTTCGGAAGCCAGGGGGGACCTGTGCACGGCGTACCTGTCACGGCCGAGCGGCTCGGGCTCAAGGGCCCGCGCGGCTGGGCGTTCCGGGAGATCTCCCTGGACGCCGGGCCCGGCGCGCTGATCGCGGTGGAGGGGCCGTCCGGCTCCGGCCGCACCTGTCTGCTGCTGGCCCTCACCGGGCGGATGAGGGCCACCGAGGGCAACGCGGCCGTGGGCGAGGCCCGGCTGCCCAAGCAGTCGGCGGCCGTGCGCCGGATCAGCGCGGTGGCCAACGTCGCCGGGGTCACCGACCTCGAACCCGCCCTGACCGTGGGCGAGCACCTGCGGGAACGGGCCCTGCTCCAGCGCCGGTTCGGCGAGTCGCTGCGCGCCCTGCTGCGGCCCGGGGCCGAGAAGGGCGCGCAGGCACGGCAGTTGACCGACGACGCCCTGGCCGCCGCCGGGCTCGACCTGAAGGCGCTGCCGAAGGGCGCCCGGACCGCCGTACGGGATCTGGAGCGGATCGAGGCGCTGCGGCTGTCCGTGGCGCTGGCGCTGGTCGGGAAGCCGCGGCTGCTGGCCGTGGACGACGCGGACCTGAAGCTGTCGGCGGCCGAACGGACCGAGGTGCGGGCGCTGTTGGCGTCGATCGCCGCGGCCGGGACGACCGTGGTGGCGGTGTGCGGGGAGGCCCTGGAGGGGGCTGTCGTGGTACGCACCGGGACCGCTCGGGAAGAGGAGACCGGGATGCCCGAAGGCACCGGAACCGGGGAGGAGGCCGGCGATGCGCTCACCGCGACTGGCCGCGCTTGAGCTCAGGCGCTTCGGACGGGGGAGGCTGCCCCGCGCGGCCCTGGTGGCCCTGCTGGTGCTGCCGCTGCTGTACGGCGCGCTCTATCTGTGGTCGTTCTGGGATCCGTACGGCCGGCTGGACCGCATCCCGGTGGCGCTCGTGAACGACGACAAGGGGGCGAGCGCGAGCGGCCGGAAGATCACCGCGGGCGACGACATCGTGGACGGCCTGGAGGACAGCAGGACGTTCGAGTGGCACCAGGTGAGCGCGGCCGCAGCGCGCCGGGGCGTCGAGAACGGCACCTACTACCTGTCGCTGACCATGCCCGCCGACTTCAGCTCGCGCGTCGCCTCCAGCGCGGGCGACTCCCCGGAGACCGGCGCGCTCCAGGTGCGTACGAACGACGCGAACAACTACATCGTCGGCCAGATCTCCCGCACGGTCTTCAACGAGGTGCGCTCGGCCGCGTCCGCCAAGGCGTCCCGGTCCTTCCTGGACCGCATCTTCATCTCGTTCGCCGACATCCACGGGCAGACCGTGAAGGCCGCCGAGGGCGCCGACACGCTCACCGGTGGCATCGGGAAGGCCGAGAAGGGCTCGAAGGACCTCGCGGAGGGGCTGAAGGACGCCAAGACCGGCAGCGGCAAGCTCGCCAAGGGGATCAAGAAGCTGGACGCGGGCGCGGGGACGCTCGAGGACGGTTCCCGGCAGGTCGCGGACGGCACCCAGTCCCTCGCGGACCAGGTCAACGGGGTCTACGGCAAGGTCGGCCCGTATCTGGAGGACAACGAGAAGACCATCGGCGACACGGCGCGGCTGGTCGCCGACTCGGCCGGGACCGTCCGCGACAACCTGGGCGTCCTGGTGAAGGCGGCCCCCGCGGCCGCGAAGACCGCGCACACGGCCGCCGGGACGCTGGACGACGTCTACCGGGCGCGCTGCTCCGCCGAGTTGCTGACCGACCCGGTCTGCCCCGACCTGAAGAAGGCCAGGGACGCGGCCGACGACGTGGCCGCCGTCGCCGACGACCTCGACACGCTCATCGCGGACCAGCACGGCGACCTGAAGACGCTCGACGCCAACCTCGGCACCCTCCAGCGGCAGGCCCAGGCTCTCGCCGACCGGGCCCCGCACCTGTCCGAGGACGTCGCCGACGCCGTCAAGAAGATCAACAAGCTGAACGACGGCGCGGCCCGGGTCGCCGCGGGTGCCGGGAAGCTGCACACCGGCCTCGGCACGGCCCTGACCGGCGCGACCGGCCTGGACACGGGCGTCGGCAAGCTCAAGACCGGCGCCTACGACCTCAACGGCGGGATGTACAAGCTCGTCGACGGCTCCGGCAAGCTCGCCGGCGGTCTGCACGACGGCGCCGCCCGGATCCCCGACTACGGCAAGAACGACCGCGACCGGCGCACCGAGGTGATGGCCGACCCGGTCCGGCTCGCCTCGCAGGACCTGCACAAGGCGCCCAACTACGGCACCGGGTTCGCCCCGTACTTCATCCCGCTCTCCCTGTGGGTCGGCGCGATGGTGGCCTACATGCTGATCCAGCCGCTCAACCGGCGTGCCCTGGCGGCCGGTTCCGCGGCCTGGCGGATCGCGCTGGCGGGCTGGCTGCCGGTGGTCGCGGTCGGGGTGCTGCAGACGGTCGCCCTGATGGCCGTCCTGCACTGGGCGATCGGTCTGGAGATGGCCCGCGCGGCCGGGACGGTCGGGTTCCTGTTCCTGGTGACGGCGTGCTTCGCGGCGATCGTGCAGTGGCTGAACGCGCGCTTCGGGGCGGCCGGCCGGATCCTGGTGCTGGCGCTGCTGATGCTCCAGCTGACGTCGGCGGGCGGCACCTATCCCGTGCAGACCAGCCCGGGCTTCTTCAACGCGATCCACCCGTTCCTGCCGATGAGCTACATCGTGGCGGCGCTGCGGCGGCTGATCACCGGCGGCGGACTGGGACCGGTGTGGCAGGCCTGCGCCGTGCTGACGGCGTTCACCGCGGGCGCACTCGCGCTCACCGCCCTGTCGGCCCGGCGCCGCCAGGTGTGGACGCTGGACCGGCTGCACCCCGAGCTGAGCCTGTGAGGAGATCCATGACGGCCCCTCCGGTTCCCGCGGGGGCCGCCGCTCCTGTGAGAATCAGGACCATGGAAAGCAGCAGCACCACGGGCGGCAGCTCGCGCCGTGAAGCCACCCGGCAGAAGCTCTACGAGGCGGCCGTCACCCTCATCGCCGAGCAGGGCTTCTCCGCCACCACCGTGGACGAGATCGCCGAGCGTGCCGGGGTCGCGAAGGGCACGGTCTACTACAACTTCGCGAGCAAGTCGGTCCTCTTCGAGGAGCTGCTGCGGCACGGTGTGGGCCTGCTCACCGCCTCCTTGAAGGAGGCCGCCGAGCGGACCGCGCGGGAGGGCGGCAGCCGGGTCGACGCCCTGGACGCGATGGTCCGGGCGGGCCTGGTCTTCATCGACCGCTACCCGGCCTTCACCCAGCTCTACGTGGCCGAGCTGTGGCGCACCAACCGGGCCTGGCAGTCGACGCTGATGGTGGTCCGGCAGCAGGCGGTCGCGGTCGTCGAGGGCGTGCTGCGCGAGGGCGTCGAGAACGGCGAGTTCAGTGACGAGATCGACATCCAGCTGACGGCGGCCGCGCTGGTCGGCATGGTGCTGGTGGCCGCGCTGGACTGGAAGTCCTTCCAGCCGGAGCGCTCCCTGGACGACGTCCACTCGGCCCTGTCCCGGCTGTTGCAGGGGCGGGTGAGCGGAAAGGGCTGAGCCCTTCCGGGACCGGCACGCGCGCGTGGCCGCGAGAAAGCCGCACGCGCGCGTGGGCACAGCAAAGCGCGGCACGCGCGCGTGGAGACAGGGAAGGCGCCGGCCCGTGGCGGCCGCGTCCCCCGCGGGCCGCCGTCGGACCGGCGCCTTCCCTGTACCCCCGTGTTTCCCCCGGTTTCCCGTCGTTCCCCCGGGGCCCCTTCCCCCGTGTTCCCCCCGTGTCTCGCTTCCGCCGACGGATCGGCGGAAGGAGCGGGCAAGGGCGCCGGCGCCGTTCCGCCGCCCCGTGTCGGCGGTGCCGGGCCGGTCGCCCCTTTCCGTGTCTCCACTCTCTCGTTCACGCAGGTCGCGGCCCATCCGCGCGCGTACTCAACTCACTCCCTAGGTACGTGTACTCAGCTCTGCGCGCTCAGGCCCAGGACGCGCGGTCGCCGACTGGTTACGATCGCCTCCGTGTCGGTACTCCCCTTGGTCTTCACCAGCGGCTGGGCCAGCGGAATCAACGCGTACGCGGTGGTGCTGCTGCTCGGCTTCTTCGGCGCGACGGGCCTGAGCGACGACGTCCCCGAGACGCTGCAACGCCCCGAGGTGCTGATCATCGCGGGCGTGCTGTTCCTGTGCGAGGCGGTCGCCGACAAGATCCCGTACGTCGACTCGGTGTGGGACTCGGTGCACACGGTGGTCCGCCCGGTGGCGGGCGCCTGGGTCGGGGCGCTGCTCGCCGGGCACAGCGGCTCCCTCTCGGACGTGGCGGCCGGGCTGATCGGGGGTTCGACGGCGCTGGCCAGCCACACGGTCAAGGCCGGGACCCGGATGGCGGTCAACACCTCGCCGGAGCCGTTCAGCAACATCGTGCTGAGTTTCGCCGAGGATCTCGGGGTCGGCGCGATCGTGTCGTTCGCGATGTTCCACCCGCTGGCGGCGGCGATCATCGCGGCGGTGCTGCTGGCCACCGGTCTGATCGTGCTGGTGTTCCTGATCTCCCGGATCCGCCGCTTCTGGCGCCGCCGCGCCCAGCGCCGGGAGGAACGCCGGGTCGCGACGCAGGTGGGCAGACCACCGGACTGACGGGCCGCCGGGCCGGGGTGTCAGTGGCGGTCGATAAAGTCGCGGGCATGGGACGGATTGCGGTGATCGGCGCCGGGATGGGCGCCATGGCGGCGGCCGCCCGGCTGGCCGTCGCGGGCCACCGGGTGACGGTGTACGAGCGTACGGAGACGTACGGCGGCGGGGTGCGCCGGTTCGAGCGCGACGGGTTCGCCTTCGACACCGGCGCCGGCCTGCTGCCGCTGCCCGCCGTCTACCGCGACCTGTTCGTCAAGACCGGCAAGGAGCCGCTGGAGGACCTGGTCGAGCTGGTCCAGGTCGACCCGTCGGCCCGGCACGTCTTCGCGGACGGCACCGAGGTCGCGCTGCCGAACGCGTCCCGCGCGGGTGTCGTCACCGCCCTCGACGAGTCCCTCGGGGCGGGCGCCGGACAGCGCTGGGGCGACTTCCTGGTGCGGGCCCGGGAGACCTGGGACCGCACCCGGCGCCCGCTCCTGGAGGAGCCGCTGTGGCCGAACTGGCGGGTGCTGGCCGAGCGCGAGCCGTATCCGTCCGTGCCGCACAAGAAGCTCCTGCGCACCCGCCGGGCCGGCACCCTCGCCGAGATCGGTGCCTGGGAGCTGCGCGACGAGCGCCTCGCCGCCCTCCTGAACAGCCACGCGCTCGCCTACGGCCTCAACCCCCGTGACACTCCGGCGAGCGCGGCCGTGCTGCCGTACCTGGAGCACGCCTTCGGCACCTGGTATGTGCGCGGCGGCATACGGGAGTTGGCGCGGGCGGTGTACGAGCGGTGTGTGCGGCGGAGAGTCGAGTTCGTCTTCGGCACCGAGGTCACCGCGGTGCTGGCGAAGGACGGCCGGGCGGCGGGGGTGGAGCTTGCTGGGGGCAGTGTGATCGACGCGGACCATGTGGTGGCCGGAGTGGATCCGGTGCGGCTCGACGCCCTCACGCGACTGACGGGGTGCCACCTGGACGCCGAGGACGATGTGCGGGCCGACACGAAGGCGGCGCGCCCGGGCCGCTTCACCGTGCTGCTCGCGCTGCGTGGCGGGCCCGAGGCCGGTGCCGCGCACCGCACGATCGTGCACGCCCCGGACGGCGAGACCGAGCTGGACCTGCTGGCCTCGCCCGGCGGCGACCGTCCGGTGCGCCCCACCGTGACGGTGCTGCGCCCCGACGACCCGGCACTCAGACCGGACGACGACCACGAGTCCGTGGTGCTGTCGGCGGTGCTGTCGGCCGATGCCGGCTGGGAGCGGGCCGACATGGCCCGGGTGTGTACGGACTTCCTCCTGGAAGCCGCCGAGGCCGCCGTCCCGGGGCTGCGGGAGCGCCTGATCTGGCACGAGACGCGGCTGCCGGAACAGGTCACGGAGACCGGGGGGTTCGGGGAGATCTCGGCTCCCGCCCTCGCCGCCGGCCAGGGCCGTTTCCTGCACCCGGCCAACACCACCCGGCTGCCGGGCCTGTACCGGGTCGGCGGCTGGTCGCACCCCGGCGGCGGGCTGCCGCACGCCGGCATGTCGGGTGCGCTGGTGGCCGGGCTGATCGTGGAGGGACCGGAGTTCCGCGGCTCGCAGTGAGACGCGGCCCGCGCGTCACGGAACAGCTGCTTCAGAAACGGTACTGCTCGTCGTACCCGGCGCCGTGCTGGCCCTGCTGCTGGCCCTGCTGCTGGCCCTGCCCGTCGCCCTGGTAGTACGGCTGCTCCTGCGGGAGTTCGCCGCCGTAGGTCTCGTCGGCACGCTGCTGCGGGACCCAGACACCGCCCGCCGGGGTCTCGCCGTAACCGGCGTTGCCGTACTGGTCCTGGGCGTAGCCCTGCTGGTCGTACTGCTGGGTGCCGTAGGACTGGTCGTACCCGGCGCCGCCGTAGGTCTGGTTGCCGATGTACGGGTCGGAGTAGTTGGCGTACTGCTGCTGGCCGTTGGCGTCGTAGCCGTACTGCTGCTGGCCGTAGCCGGAGTAGTCGTAGGCGTAGTTCTGGTCGGTGCCCTGGGTGGCGTACGCCTGGTCCTGGCCGGCGGTCGCGTAGGCGGGGTCGCCGGTGGTGGCGTAGCCGGACTCGTTGTATATGCCGTAGGAGCCGGTGTCGTCGGGCATCGGCTGCGGCTCGTACACCGCCGTGGCCTCGGCGGCGGTCGGCTCGGCGGCGCGGGCCGGGGAGAAGACGTCGTCGCGTTCGTACTCGTCGTCGCGGCCGTAGCGCGGGGTACTGCCCGTGGCGTAGGCCGCCTGCTGGTCGGCGTAGGCGGCGTCGGCCGCGTCCGGGTCGGTGGCCTCCAGACCCGGGTCCTCGTCCGGCTCGCCGCGGCGGCGCTTGGTCAGGCCGCCCTCACCGTCCGCGCCGGGGCGCTTGACGGCCCAGCCGGCCTCGAAGCCACGGCGGAACGACAGCGTGACGTAGGTCTGGCCGACCGCGAACGCGATCGCGCCCACTCCGATGACGATCACCGACGGGATCAGGACACCGAACACGACTCCGAGGAAGCCGACGAAGGCGAGCAGCCGCCAGCGCAGCCGCGCCTTGTACTGCAGCAGTACCTCGCCCAGCAACCACAGCGCGACGATGCCGAACGCTACGTAGAGGACCGTCCAGCCCATGTACGCCCCTCTCCCAGTGACCGCTACGCAGTGTGTCGTACTCCGGTGCGGCCGGTCTAGGCCCGCGGGGGATGGTGCAGGCCCAGGTTCTCGTGGATTTCCAGCGTCGCCGTGGAGCTGTTGAGCGTGATGAAGTGCAGTCCGGGGACGCCCTCGGCCAGCAGCCGTGCGCAGAACTCCGTGGCGAACTCGATACCGATGGAGCGTACCGCCGCCGGATCGTCTTTGGCTGTGAGGATCCGCTCTTTCAGGGCGTCCGGGAAGGTCGCGTTGCTGAGTTTGGGCAACCGTTCCAGCATCTTCACACTGGTGACGGGCAGGATTTCCGGAATCACCGGAGTCTCGCAGCCGGCCGCGCCGACCCGGTCGCGAAGGCGAAGGTACGACTCGGGCTGGAAGAACATCTGCGTGATGGCGTAGTCGGCACCCGCGCGGCACTTGTCGACGAAGTGCCGGACGTCGGTGTCCCAGTCGCTGGAGCGCGGGTGCATCTCCGGGAAGGCGGCCACGCCCACGCAGAAGTCACCGGACTCCTTGATGAGCCGGACGAGTTCGGCCGCGTAGGTCAGGCCCCGCGGGTGCGCCACCCACTCCCCCATCGGGTCGCCGGGCGGGTCGCCGCGCACCGCGAGCATGTTGCGGATCCCGGCGTCCGCGTACTGGCCGATGATGTTGCGCAGTTCGGCCAGGGAGTGGTCGACCGCGGTGAGGTGGGCGACCGGGGTGAGCGTGGTGTCGGCGACGATCTGCTGGGTCTCCTTGACGGTGCCCGCGCGGGTGGAGCCGCCGGCGCCGTAGGTCACGGAGACGAAGTCGGGGGCGACCGCCTCGACCCGCCGGAGTGCGCTCCACAGGTTCCGCTCGCCCTTGGGGGTTTTCGGCGCCGAGAACTCGAACGAGTACGTGGTCTTGCCGGAGGCGAGCATGTCACGCACGGTGCGTGCGCGGTCAGTCCTGGTGGATGCGGTTCCGAGGGCCATACTCGCAGGTTAGCCAGGGGCGGACGGACACCCAACCGCACTCGGGGGATTTGCCCGGATTGTCGGCCCTGCGTCCGGATACTGGACAAGTTTCCGGACGGTCCCGTCACCGAGCCGCGCCGGCCTGAGCGGCCGAGGGGCCGAGGGGCCGAGGGGCTACGCCGACCGCAGCCGCTTCGCGAACTCGGCCGCCGCGGCGCCCGGGTCGTCGGCCTCGGTGAGCGCGCGGACCACGACCACCCGGCGGGCGCCCGCGTCCAGCACCTGGTCGAGGTTGCCCAGGTCGATGCCGCCGATGGCGAACCAGGGGCGGTCCGTGCCCAGGGCGGCGGTGTACCGCACCAGGCCGAGGCCGGGAGCGGGGCGGCCGGGCTTGGTGGGGGTGGGCCAGCAGGGGCCGGTGCAGAAGTAGTCCACTCCGTCCTGGACGGCGGCCGCGGCGGCCTCGGAGTCGGCGTGCGTGGAGCGGCCGATCAGGACGTCCGGGCCGAGGATCGCGCGGGCGGCCGGGACCGGCAGGTCGTCCTGGCCGAGGTGGAGCACGTCGGCACCGGCCGCGTGGGCCACGTCCGCGCGGTCGTTGACCGCGAGCAGCTTGCCGTGCCGGGCGCAGGCGTCGGCGAACACGGCGAGGTGCTCCAGCTCCTCGCCGGCCTCCATGCCCTTGTCGCGCAGCTGCACGATGTCGACACCGCCCGCCAGGACCGCGTCCAGGAACCCGGCGAGGTCGCCCCGCTCCTTGCGGGCGTCCGTGCAGAGGTACAGCCGGGCGTCGGCCAGCTGGGCGCGGGCGGTGTCGGTCATCGGTGTGTCCCCCGTTGTGTCGGTACTGGCTGCCTCAGACGGCGAGCGCCTGGGCGCGGCGCTTCACCTCCGTACCGCGATTCTCGCTCAGGGCCTGCGCGGGGGTGCCGGGCAGGCTGGCGTCGGGCGTGAAGAGCCACTCCAGCATCTCTTCGTCCGTGAAGCCGTCGTCCCGCAGGAGCGTCAAGGTTCCGGACAGGCCCTTGACGACCTTGTCCCCGTCGATGAAGGCGGCGGGGATGTGCAGCGCGCGGTTCTCACCACGGCGGACGGCGATGAGCTGGCCCTCCTTGACCAGCTGCCGCACGCGCGTCACCTCGACGTCCAGCATCTCTGCGATGTCGGGGACGGTGAGCCAGGCGGGGACGAGAACATCGATCTTTGCGTCAATCTCGGTCACGGAAGCAAGGGTAGGCGTTCCGCCGGGTGGGCCGCGAGAGGGAAGCGCCGGGACGGGTGGGTGGTCGGGTGCGGGTTCCTCGTGGCTGGTCTCGCCCATGCGGGGGACCCGCACATGTCACCGCCCCGTGCCACTAAAGGGGCGCTGCGGTCGCGTTCTTCAAGGGGCGGGCGGGGTCGGACAGGGCCTCGGCGTCCATTCGGGCGTCTGCCTCGATCAGGCGGCGGCCCTGGGCCAGGTCTCGTGGGCGGCCTACCGCCAGCAGAGCGACCAGGCGGTCCTCGCGAAGCCAGCAGACGCTCCAGGCCGGGCCCGTCGGCTCACCGCGCCAGACCATGCGGTCGGCGACGGCGTGGTGGCCGGCGTACTGCACGAAGCGGCCGAACTGCTCCGACCAGAAGTACGGCACGGGGTCGTAGACCGCGTCGGACTCGCCGAGGATGTTGGCGGCGACCGTGCGCGGGCCCTGGAGGGCGTTGTCCCAGTGGTGGACCAGGAGGCGCTCGCCGTAGCGGCCGGACGGGAAGGACGCGCAGTCGCCGACCGCGTAGACGTCCGGGACGCCGGTGCGCAGCCGGTCGTCGGCGAGCACCTCCCCGTGCGCGCCCAGGTCGATGCCGGAGCCGGCCAGCCAGGCGGTGGCGGGGCGGGCGCCGATGCCGACCACGACCGCGCCCGCGGGCAGCCGCGAGCCGTCGTCGAGCACCACCGCGCCGGGTTCGACACGCGCCACGCGCGCGTGCGTGCGCAGTTCGGCGCCGCTGTCGGCGTACCAGGCGGTCATCGGCGCGGCCACCTCGGCCGGGAGCGCTCCCGCGAGCGGGCGGTCGGCGGCCTCCACGACGGTCACCGCGCAGCCGGCCTCCCGGGCCGCGGTGGTGAACTCGGCGCCGATCCAGCCCGCGCCGACCACCACGATGTCGTGCTGCCGGGCGAGTACGGGCCGCAGCCGCTCGGCGTCGTCCAGGGTGCGCAGCAGGTGGACGCCGGGCACGCCCTCGGTGCCGGGCAGCGCGATCGGCTCGGCGCCGGTGGCGAGGACCAGGACGTCGTACGGCACCGGTCCGGCCTCGGTGTCCAGCTCACGGTCGGCGGGGCGCACGCCGAGGGCCTCGCGGCCGAGCGCCAGCTCGATGCCGAGCGCCTCGAAGTCGACCTCGAAGGCGGAGCCCTCCGCCTTGCCGAGCAGCACCGCCTTGGAGAGCGGCGGCCGGTCGTACGGCTGGTGCGGCTCGGCGCCGATCAGGGTGACGGTCCCGGTGAACCCCTGCTCACGCAGGGCCACGGCGGTCTGCACCCCGGCCATGCCCGCGCCCACGACCACCACGCGCCGCGTCTGTGACGTGCTCTGTCGCTGCGTCTGCTCGCTCACGTGATCACCATAGACAAGAACGATAGACAACTGACAAAGAGTCAGTCAGGGGGCGTGCTGAGTGACCTGCTCCACACCGCCGGCGCAGGCCGTCTTACGAGGGCGGAGCCCCGCGGTCTAGGGTGGCCGGTAAGCACACGCGGGAGCCCGGGCGCACTGGGCTGAGAGGGAGGCTGGCGGCCTCCGACCGTACGAACCTGATCCGGGTCATGCCGGCGAAGGGAGGGGCTGGACGCCCATGTCCGCACATACGTCCGACGTCCTCGTCATCGGGGGCGGCATCATCGGCCTGGTCACGGCCTGGCGGTCCGCGCAGCGCGGGCTCGCCACCGCCGTGGTCGACCCGGAGCCAGGCGGCGGAGCCGCGCAGGTCGCGGCGGGAATGCTGGCCGCGGTCACCGAACTGCACTACGGCGAGCAGACCCTGCTGGGGCTCAACCTGGCCTCCGCCCGCCGCTATCCCGACTTCGCCGCCGAGCTCACCGAGCTGACCGGCCACGACCTCGGCTACCGGCGCTGCGGCACGCTCGCGGTCGCGCTGGACGCCGACGACCGCGCGCATCTGCGCGAGCTGCACGCCCTCCAGCGGCAGTCGGGGCTGGACTCCGAGTGGCTGTCCGGGCGAGACTGCCGGCGCCTGGAGCCGATGCTCGCGCCGGGCGTACGCGGCGGGCTGCGGGTCGACGGCGACCACCAGATCGACCCGCGCCGGCTGGCGGCCGCCCTGGTGGCCGCGTGCGAGCGGGCCGGGGTGGTCTTCCACCGCGACTGGGCCGAGCGTCTGGAGGTGGTACGGGAGCGGGCCGCCGGTGTCGTCACGCGCGCGGGCGACCCGCTGGGCGCGGACCGGGTCGTGCTCGCCGCGGGGAGCCTGAGCGGGCGGCTGGCGGGGGTGCCGGACGAGGTACTGCCGCCGGTGCGGCCCGTGAAGGGGCAGGTGCTGCGGCTGACCGTGCCCGCGCGGTACGCGCCGTTCCTCAGCCGGACGGTACGGGCCGTGGTGCGCGGCGGCCATCTCTACCTGGTGCCCCGGGAGAACGGCGAGCTGGTCGTCGGGGCGACCAGCGAGGAGCTGGGCTGGGACACGACGGTCACCGCGGGCGGCGTGTACGAGCTGCTGCGCGACGCGCACGAGCTGGTGCCCGGCATCACCGAGCTGCCGCTGACCGAGACCCGGGCCGGGCTGCGCCCCGGCTCCCCCGACAACGCGCCGCTGCTCGGGCCGACCCGCCTCGACGGACTGCTGCTGGCCACCGGTCACCACCGCAACGGGGTGCTGCTCACGCCGGTCACGGGAGACGTGATGGCGGAGCTGCTGACCGGCGGTGAGCTGCCGGAAGAGGCCCGTCCGTTCACGCCGAAGCGTTTCGGCCCCGTCCCCGGCGCACTCCTGGAGCAGACCGCATGAACATCTCCGTCAACGGGGAGCGCCGGGAGATCACCCCGGGCACCGCTCTCGACACGCTCGTGAGGTCCCTCACGGCCGCGCCGTCCGGGGTGGCCGCGGCGGTCAACGAGACCGTCGTACCGCGCGGGGAGTGGCCGGGTACGGCGCTCGCCGAGGGTGACCGCGTGGAAGTCCTGACCGCCGTACAGGGAGGCTGAGCCATGGCCGACGATCCGTTCGTGCTCGGGGGTACGGCCTTCTCGTCCCGGCTGATCATGGGGACCGGGGGTGCGCCCAGCCTGGAGGTGCTGGAGCGGGCGCTGGTCGCGTCCGGGACCGAGCTGACGACGGTCGCGATGCGGCGGGTGGATCCGGGGGTACGGGGGTCCGTGCTGTCGGTCCTCGAACGGCTGGGGATCCGGGTGCTGCCGAACACCGCGGGGTGCTTCACCGCCGGGGAGGCCGTGCTGACGGCCCGGCTGGCCCGGGAGGCGCTGGGCACCTCGCTGGTCAAGCTGGAGGTCATCGCCGACGAGCGGACGCTGCTGCCGGATCCGATCGAGCTGCTCGACGCGGCGGAGACGCTGGTCGACGACGGGTTCACGGTGCTGCCGTACACCAACGACGATCCCGTGCTGGCGCGGAAGCTGGAGGACGTCGGGTGCGCCGCGGTGATGCCGCTCGGGTCGCCCATCGGATCCGGGCTCGGGATCCGCAACCCGCACAACTTCCGGCTGATCGTCGAGCACGCGCGCGTGCCGGTGATTCTGGACGCGGGGGCCGGTACGGCGTCCGACGTGGCGCTGGCGATGGAGCTGGGGTGCGCGGGGGTGATGCTGGCGTCCGCCGTGACGCGAGCGCGGGATCCCGAGCGGATGGCGTTCGCCATGCGGGCCGGGGTGGAGGCGGGACGGCTGGCCCGGCTGGCCGGCCGGATCCCCTTCCGCCACTTCGCCGAGCCGTCGTCCCCCACGGAGGGCCTGGCCGCCCTGGACCCCGAGCGCCCCGCCTTCTGACCGCCGATCCGGTCTCTCGGGGCGCGTGGAGGGGCGCGCTGCGTCACAGGTGCGCTGCAAGTCGGTGGGGAAATCTGTCTCACCTGTGGGGGTTTCAGCCGGGGCTCGTACACTCTCGGGGTGGATACGACGCTTCAGGACCCCCTCGTCGGGCAGGTGCTCGACGGCCGTTATCGCGTCGACGCGCGGATCGCCGTCGGCGGGATGGCCACGGTCTACCGGGCCCTGGACGTCCGGCTGGACCGGGTGCTCGCGCTGAAAGTGATGCATCCGGCGCTCGCCGCCGACGGGTCCTTCGTCGAGAGATTCATCCGGGAGGCCAAGTCGGTCGCCCGGTTGGCCCACCCCAATGTCGTCCAGGTCTTCGACCAGGGGACCGACGGGCCGTACGTGTACCTCGCGATGGAGTACGTCGCCGGGTGCACCCTGCGTGACGTGCTGCGCGAGCGCGGCGCGCTGCAGCCGCGGGCCGCGCTGGACATTCTGGAGCCGGTGCTGGCCGCGCTGGGCGCCGCGCACCGCGCCGGGTTCGTGCACCGGGACATGAAGCCCGAGAACGTGTTGATAGGGGACGACGGCCGGGTCAAGGTCGCCGACTTCGGGCTCGTGCGGTCGGTGGGCAGCGTCACCAACACGACCGGCGCCGTCCTGGGGACCGTGGCGTACCTCGCGCCCGAGCAGGTCGAGAGCGGGGCCGCCGATCCCCGCGTCGACGTGTACGCGTGCGGTGTCGTGCTCTACGAGATGCTCACCGGGGAGAAGCCGCACGACTCGGACTCGCCCGCGGTGATCCTCTACAAGCATCTCCACGAGGACGTGCCGCCGCCGTCCGCCGCCGTGCCCGGGCTGGCCCACGAGCTGGACGAGCTGGTCGCCCGCGGCACCGCCCGCAGTCCCGAGGTCCGGCCCTACGACGCCGTCGCGCTGCTGGCCCTGGTGCGGGAGGCGCGGGCCGCCCTCCGTGACGAGCAGCTGGACGCCGTACCGCCGCAGGCGCTCGCCGAGGCGCACGACATAGCCGGGGACCGGACCAGCGTCATTCCGCGGTCGCTGGCGGTGCCCCGGCCGCTGCCCGTCAACGAACCGGACGACAGGGTCGTGATGACCAGCCGGTTCGAGGCGCCGCCGGTGCCGGAGCGGCGGCACGGGGCCCGCCGCCGGTCCCGGCGCGGGCTGGTCACACTCGTCATCGCGGTACTGGTCCTCTTCGGTGCCGGCACCGGGATCTGGTACATCAACTCCGGGCAGTTCACCAAGGTCCCGCCGCTGCTGTCGAAGACCGAGGCACAGGCCACCGCGCGGCTGAAGGAGGCCGGGCTCGACATCAAGAAGGTCGAGCACGCCTACAGCGACACGGTCAGGCGGGGCACGGTGATCAGCACCGACCCGGCGGCCGGCAAGCGCATCCGCAGCAACGACTCGGTGACGCTCACCATCTCGGACGGCCCGGAGACGGTGAAGGTGCCGGACGTGCAGGGCCGGACGCAGGCGCGGGCCAGGGCGCTGCTGAAGGCCGACGGGCTCGAACCGGGCATGGTGACGCGGGAGTTCAGCGACGACGTGCCCAAGGGGTCGGTCATCTCCACCGATCCGGGCGCCGGGACCGAGCGGCACGCGGGGACGGCGATCGCGCTCGTCGTCAGCAAGGGTTCGCCGGTGGACGTCCCGGATGTCACCGGTGACGACCTGGACGACGCCCGGCAGGAGCTTCAGGAGGCCGGGCTGAAGGTGACCGTGTCGGCCACCGAGGTCACCTCCGAGTACGACCAGGGGCAGGTCGCCCGGCAGACCCCGGTGGGCGACGCGCAGGCCGCCGAGGGCGACACGGTGACGCTGACGCTGTCCAAGGGCCCGGAGATGGTCGAGGTGCCGAGCGTGGTCGGGGCCACGGTCGACGACGCGACCAAGCTCCTGGAGCAGTCCGGCTTCCAGGTCAAGGAGGACCGCGGGCTGCTCGGGCTGTTCGGCGACACCGTGAAGCGGCAGTCGGTGGACGCCGGGGAGCAGGCGCCCAAGGGGTCGACGATCACGATCACCATCCGGTGACCGGGGCCCGCCCGCGGCGTGACACCCTTGACGGGTGAAGAGCCACCCGTCCCCTCCCCCAGGTCCCGCCAGAAACCCGGTCGGCGGTCATGTCCCGGTGGCCGGCGGCCTGCACTCCGTGGGGCTGTCGTACGCCCGTGAGCTGAAGGCCGAGACCGTGCAGGTCTTCGTCGCCAACCCGCGCGGCTGGGCCACCCCGGAGGGCAACCCGAAGCAGGACGAGGCGTTCCGGGCGGCCTGTGCGGAGGAGTCGGTCCCGGCGTACGTACACGCCCCGTACCTGATCAACTTCGGCTCGCACACCGAGGCGACCGTGGAGAAGTCGGTGGAGTCGCTGCGGCACTCGCTGCGGCGCGGCCGGGAGATCGGGGCGCTCGGGGTGGTCGTGCACACCGGGAGCGCGACCGGCGGGCGGGCCCGGGACGTGGCGCTGAAGCAGGTACGGGCGCATCTGCTGCCGCTGCTGGACGAGCTGACCCATGACGACGACCCGTTCCTGCTCCTGGAGTCCACCGCCGGGCAGGGCGCCTCGCTCTGCTCGCGGACCTGGGACTTCGGGCCGTACTTCGAGGCGCTGGACGCCCATCCGAAGCTGGGCGTCTGCCTGGACACCTGCCACATCTTCGCCGCCGGGCACGACCTGACCGGGCCGAGCGGGATGCACCAGACGCTGGACCTGCTGGTGGACACCGTCGGCGAGGGGCGGCTGAAGCTGATCCACGCCAACGACTCCAAGGATGTCGCCGGCGCGCACAAGGACCGCCACGAGAACATCGGCGCCGGGCACATCGGCGAGGATCCGTTCCGTGCGCTGATGACCCACCCGGCGACCGAAGGCGTACCGCTGGTCATCGAGACGCCCGGCGGCAAGGAGGGGCACGCGGCGGACGTCGAGCGCCTCAAGCGGCTGCGCGACGGCTGACCACTCCTGGTCAGCCGACCGCCAGCGGCACCCCCGCCAGCAGCAGTCCCGCCCCGAGCAGCGCCATCGACCGGCGCAGCCAGCGGTACTTCGCCGAGAGGATGACGCTGACGTCCTGGAACTGGGTGAGCAGCCAGCCCACCCGGTCCGCGCCGACCTCGGCGGCGGCGCGGCGCAGCGCCTCCTGGTCGGTGACGGTGAGCGCGTCGGCGTAGAAGGTCGGGCCCGGTGCCGAGCGGAACGTACGGGTACGGGGCACGATCACCGCGAGCAGCAGCAGGGTGCCCGCCGCCCACAGCGCCGCGCCCGCCGCGAGGAACACCACGGCGGGCCCGGAGACGCCGGGCGGCAGCCCGCGCCCGAGGACCAGGGCGGGTACCGCCACGGCGCCGGACAGCAGGACGGACGCCTTCACGTCCGCCCTGCCCAGGTCCTCGCGCACGGTCAGCAGCAGCCGTTCGGCGACATAGTGCGCGGCGGCGTCGGGGTCGGGGTCGGCTGAGGTCATCGGCGCGCCTCGGGGCTGGAGTCGTCCTCCACCCCCGTGCCCTCTCCGGGGATGGTGTCCACCGGGGGTACCGGCGGCGCGGGCGGGACCGGCGGCGGCGCGTCGGCCGGGAGCAGCGGCGGCGCGGGCGGCATCGGCGGTATCGGCAGCGAGGTCGGGGCCTGCGGCAGGCCGTTCGGGAAGACCCCGGTGGAGACCGTGCGGCTGAAGTCGATGAGGGCCTGGACCTGGTCGTCGATCTGGTGGCGCTGCACCACGCCCTGGTTGATCAGGTTGGTCAGATAGTCCAGGGCGCCCTGGCGCTGTTCGCGGGCCTGCTGCTGGAGCACGCCGAGGATCTCGTGCGCCCGGCTCGGGTCCGAGGCGATCATGTGGGCGTACTGGACGGTCTCGCCGGCCGTGATCAGCTTCTGCGCGTCGTCCATGTTGGAGGCGATCCGCGCCTTGTTGACGTTGTCCATGGCCTCCTGGACCACGCCGCCCTTCTCCACCGCGACCATCTGCGCCTGGTAGTCGGCGGCCGCCTGGCCGAGGTCGATACGGACGAACACCTGGGTGGCGAGGCCGAGGTCGGCCCCGAAGTCGCCCCACCGGCCGCTGGCCAGCTCGTCCTGGATCGCCTCGTCGACCTGCTGGGCCGAGTCCAGGCTGTAGCGGCGGCTGAGTCCGCGCAGCCGGGCCTCCAGCGAGGGGCGCAGCATGCGCTCGACGTCGACCACGCGCTTCTCGGCGGCCTGGTAGAAGTCGTGCACCTCCCAGTTGACGTCCGCGCCCGCCCGGAACCGGGAGCGGTCGCCGAAGGTGGGCAGCTCCAGCTGGAAGGAGACCTGGTGCTGGCCGCGGGCGATCCAGCACACCGAGGTGGGCTTGCCCATCAGCGGCTTGTTGTGGTGCTCGGCACCGCGGACGGTGATGACGCTGTGCCCGCCGTTCTTGTAGTAGAGCACCGAGGCCACCTGGCTGTTGCGGTGCCGGTAGGTGGTCTGTGGGGCGAACTCGCGGACGAAGGGGCCTCTGAGGTCGTGCGGAAGAACGAACTCCTCGTCCTGGGGCGGCCACGGCTGCCCCCACTGGTTGTGCGTCATGGTGTACTCGCTCCCTGGACCGCGCCCCACAGGCGGCGGACCTGCTGATCGTTCAGTGGTTGGTCGGGGTCTTCGGTCAGTTCCTTGATCAGGCCGAGCAGCCGGTTGCGGTCGTCGTGGGTGTGCACGAGGAGCGGCAGGAACCGCTCCAGCCGGTCGGCCCAGGGCTGGTCGGCCGAGTCGCGCAGCCAGTCGGAGAGGGTCTCGATGGCCGCCTCGTACGACCGTGGGGTCTGGAGCGCGGTCCACAGGAGCCCGGCGAGTTCCGCGGCGAGGGCGGGCCGGACGGCGGCCAGGGCCAGCATCAGCGGCCAGTCGCCGTAACCCTCCAGGTCCTCGTGCTGGTTCCAGAGGTCGACGACGGGGACGGCGGCGAGATAGACCGTGCTCTGCAGGCCGAGGTCCTGCTGGGTCCGGCGTTCGTCGGAGAGCCAGGCGCGGATCCGGCGCAGGGTCTGGGCCTCGGGGTGGGCGCCGGCGAAGTGGGCGACCTGCACGGCCGCGTCGGCCCGCAGCTTG
This sequence comes from Streptomyces sp. NPDC048254, assembly GCF_043201895.1. Taxonomy (NCBI): domain Bacteria; kingdom Bacillati; phylum Actinomycetota; class Actinomycetes; order Kitasatosporales; family Streptomycetaceae; genus Streptomyces; species Streptomyces sp. NPDC048254. The sequence goes on along the minus strand of NZ_JBICZJ010000011.1, from coordinate 324,560 downwards.
CCCTCGTCCCAGACACCGATCCCGCCGATCAGGTCGAGCGACTCGCGGACGGTGTCCGTGGCCCGGCCCCGGCCGAGCACGGCTCCGGCGGTCCAGCGCAGCTGCTCGTCGCCGTACCGGGCCCAGGAGCCGGCCAGGGCGCGGACGGCGGCGCCGACCTCCGGGGAGCGCACGCCGACGTCGAGCACGGTCGCGGCGAAGAGCCGGCGGCGGGCCCGCTCGGACTGGGCCATGGGCTGGACCAGTTCGTGCACGGTGTGCGAGAGGTCGAGGCGGCACAGCTGGCCGGCCGCCACCGCGGCCCGTACCCAGACCTGGGGACGGGTGTCCTCGCAGAGTCCGGCCAGCCAGCGCAGCACGGGTCCGCGCGCGTTGTGCCGGTGCTGCCACAGATGGCCGAGGACGGCCGGGGCGAGGGCCTCGCCGCCGAACCGGACGGTCCGGACCGGTACTTCCTCGGTGCCGACCTCCTCGGTGCCGAGTTCGGCGACCGCGCGGGCGGAGACCAGCCGGGCGTCGACGCCGTCGCTGAACAGCGGCCGGCCGGGGGTGGCCTCCGGGTCGACGGTGACGGCCAGTTCCCAGGCGAGCACCTCGGCGGCCTCGGCGACGGCGCTGAGCGAGGCGCCCTCCAGTACGGCGACCGCGATCCGGTAGGCCGCGTCCCGCAGCCGCTCGGGGGTCTCGGAGCGGATCCCGCCGGCGAACCATTCGGCGGCCTGGCTCTCGGCGAACTTCCGGCACTCGGCGAGGAGTCCGTCGTGGGTGAGCTCGTCCCTGGTGTGCCGGGCGAGGAGCCTCGCGAAGTGCGCGGCCTCCGCCGGCCGTAACTCGTCGAGTCCGCGCGCCTCCAGGACGTCCGGGTCGAGGGCGGTCGCCCGGGCCCGCTCGTACAGCTCGGGGCCCGAGGCCTCCAGTTCGAGGGCGAGATGGCCTTCGAGTACGGCGGTCTGGGCGGCCGGGGTGTGGACGCGGTAGTAGCGGCCGCCGCGGGAGAGGACGTCACCGGGTTCGGGGGTGGCCAGCAGGACGGCGTACGCCTCCTTCCTGCCGAGCAGTTCGCAGAGCCGGTCGAGACCGGTCTCGTCCGGCAGTCCGGTGGCGCTGGGTTCCAGGGCGTAGCCGTGGCCGTCGTGGATCTGGTCGTCGTCCAGCCGGTCCAGGTCGGTGCGCGGGTCGAGCCGCGAGACCTGGCCGCGGGTGAGGTCGTCGAGCAGGGACAGGGCGGTGTAGGCGCGGCCGGTGCCGGGCTGGCCGTACAGCACCAGGAGGCGGCCGCCGCACAGTTGCTCGCGGTAGTCGCCGTAGTCCGCCGGTTCCTGGAAGACCCGGCGCAGCCTGCGCAGTTCGTCCTCCGGGAGCGGGCCGGCCAGCAGGCGTTCCGCGGCCTGCGTCTGCCGGCCGTAGAAGTTCATGGTGCCGACGGATCCGGAGCTGATGAGGGTGCCGGATCCGTGCTGGTTCACGGCGGAGCGGTAGATCCGGGAGGCGGCGGCCGCGGCGCCGGGCAGGGCCTCCTCACCGAGCGGGTTGGCGGCGGAGCCGCCGATGACGTCGGCCTTCTCCGGCTCGGGTGCGCCGCCGGACTCGGCGCCGGGCGGCTTGTCCGGCTCGGCCTTCTGCTGCGGCTGCGGTTGCTGCGGCTGGGGTTTCGGGCCGCCCTGGGGTGGCGGGGGGTTCTGCGCGTTCACTGGTCACCACCGATGTTGATGGTGTCGATGGTGCCGCCGACCACGATCTTGCCGGGCCCGGTCTGGGTGACGGTCTGGACGACACGGTCCCCGGTGTCCGTGGGTGCCGGCGGCTGCGGCGGGTTGCCACCCGACGGCCCGCCCGAGTCCTCCGGCCCGCCCGAGTCGTCCGGCCCGTCCGTCGAGTCCGGCCGCTGCTCTTCGGGCGGCTCGGGCGGCTGGGAGCGGCCGGGGACCATGAACCAGGCGGTGGTGCGGCCCTCCTTGAGGTCCACGTCGTGCCGGCGGTAGTGCTGGGGGTCCACCCAGCGCCCGCCGGGCAGGATGAAGTCCTCGTGCACCCGGTCGGAGGCGGCGACCACCAATGGCGCGCCGTCCGCGGCCTTGAGGATCGCCTTCGCGACACCGCAGTCGGCCAGCCGGCAGGCGAGGTCGACGGCGCGTCCGGAGCGGCCGTGGGCGTCGGCCGTGACCCGGCCGATGTGCAGGCCGACGCGCAGCCGCAGCGGTTTCCTGAGGTGCCGGTTGCTCTCCCGGAGGTTCTGGTGGAGGTGCTCCACCCATTCCCCGAGGACCCGGACGGGCGGCACGTCGGGCGCCAGTACGCCGAGGATGCCGTCGCCGCGGTCTTCCTGGTAGAGCCGCGGCGGGCGGATGCCGGCCTGTTCGAAGGCGGTGCCCGTGACGTCGTAGAGTCTGCGCCGCATCTCGGGTTTCTCGGTGTCGGACAGCAGGCCCGAGCCCTGCGCGTCCACATTGACGATGAAGCCGTACGCGGCTTCCCCCTCCATCGTTTTCTCCTCCCTGCCGTCCCGCCGGGCCACCGGCGCCTCCGGTGCGATGCTCGCGGAGCCGGCCGGTCGCCGCTGTAGCCGTTTACACAGCGCGGGACTCGGTGCTTGTCAGGTCTCCGTGCCGTGTGGTTGTCCGGCGGCGAGCAGGCGGAGCGGGTCCAGGTCGGCGACGGCCAGCGTGCCGGGGCCGGTGCGGACCAGGCCCTGTTCGCGTAACAGGCGCAGGGCCTTGGCGACCGCCTCGCGGGTGGAGCCCACAGAGGCGGCCAGCTCGTGCTGGGCGAGGGGCAGCCGTATGGTCACGGCCTCGTTCTCCCGCAGGCCGGTGCGGTCCGCGAGTTCGACCAGGCGCTCGGCGAGCCGCTGGAGCACGGTCATGGAGGCCAGCGCCCGGCGCTCGTGGTCCGCGCTGCGCAGCCGCTCGGTGAGCTGGACCGTCATCAGCGCGTTGGCGTGCGGCCGGGCGGCCAGAAACCGCCGGAACCGTTCGCCGGGTATGACCAGGCCGGTGACCGGGCCCAGGGTGCTCACCGAGGCGCTGCGCGGGCGGCCGTCGAGCGCCGCCATGTCGCCGACGACCTCACCGGCCCGCCTCAGGGCCAGGATCAGCCGGCCGCCGCGTTCGGTGGGCGTCCACACCGTGCACCAGCCGTTGAGCAGGACCACCGCGAACGTGGTCCGGTCGCCTTCCGTGACGACCGTGTCGTACGGCGGGTACTCGTGCCGGGTGCCGATTCCCGCCAGTGCTTCCCGGTCCCCCGGACCGAGCCCGCCCATGAAGGTATGCCGCTCTCCGAACAGCCCCACCGTCGTCCCCCGACCGCTCGCCCCCGAACCGGACCACAAGCGGAACCCCAAGGGCCCCTTGGATCCGTCTCCGCCCGGCGCGTCTCCCGCCAGGCAAGGATCTCAGCGTAGCGCTCTGGGCACGGAATGTGCCGCCCGTTACCGGAACGAGCCCGAACCCTTCACGGGAATACCCCAGGGGGGTATACATGTCAGTGCCTCAAGAAGGATCCGCACCTGACACCGGGGATCAGCCATGGACCACGATCACGCCCTTCACGAGCACCACGGACAGCACGCATCCACCGAACAGCCCCACGCGCACCACGAAGCACACGGGCCGCACGGCACACACGGCCCCGCCGGCGCCTCCTGGGCCATGGCCGTCCAGGCGACCCTGCACTGCCTCACCGGCTGCGCCATCGGCGAGGTGCTCGGCATGGTCGTCGGCACGGCCTTCGGGTGGGGGAACCTGCCGACCACGCTGCTGGCGATCGTGCTGGCGTTCTTCTTCGGCTACTCGCTCACCATGCGCGGGGTACTGAGGGCGGGCGTCGACCTGCGCACCGCGCTGCGGGTGGCGCTGGCGGCGGACACCCTCTCGATCGCCGTGATGGAACTGATCGACAACGGCACGATCCTGGTCTGGCCGGCCGCGATGGACGCCCAGCTGGGCGACGCGCTGTTCTGGATCTCGCTGGCCGTCTCGCTGGTGATCGCGTTCGTGGTGACGACCCCGGTCAACAAGTGGACGATCGGCCGGGGCAAGGGGCACGCGGTGGTGCACCAGTACCACCACTGAGAGCTCAGAGCTCGGGACCGTCCCCCGGACCCTCCTGGTAGGAGTAGCGCTGCTCCTTCCAGGGGTCGCCGAGGTTGTGGTAGCCGCGCTCCTCCCAGAAGCCGCGGCGGTCGGCGGTCATGTACTCGATGCCGCGGACCCACTTGGGACCCTTCCAGGCGTACAGCTGGGGGACGACCAGGCGCACCGGGAAGCCGTGCTCGGCGGTGAGGAGTTCGCCGTCCTTGTGAGTGGCGAAGATCGTGCGCTCGGTGGCGAAGTCCGTGAGGCGCAGGTTGGAGCTGAAGCCGTACTCCGCCCACACCATCACATGGGTGACATCGGGGGCGGGCGGAGCGAGCTCCAGGAGGGTCGACGCCGGGATCCCGCCCCACTCGGCACCGAGCATGCTGAACTTCGTCACGCAGTGCAGATCGGCGACCACGGTGGCGTAGGGCAGGGCGGTGAACTGCTCGTGGTTCCAGGTGTGCGGGCCCGCGTCGGCGGTGGCGCCGAAGACCCTGAACTCCCAGCGCTCGGGTCGGAACTTGGGCACCGGGCCGTAGTGGGTGACCGGCCAGCCGCGCTGCAGTCGCTGTCCCGGTGGAAGCCCGGACTCCGCGGCTTCTCTCGACGCACGCTCCACCGGATGACCCATGCCTTCCATCCTGACAGACCACGGGTGGTGCACCCGACCATGCGACCGGCCCAAAAATCACCAAATCGGTCAACTGGTGCCAAGCACGCCCTTACTTACTAAGTACGCACTTACTGGACGATCTTCTATGCCGGTGCAATCATGCGCCGCACACACCCAGTGCGTCCCCCACGTAACCCATGCGGAAGGAGCCTCTGCGATGCAGGGCGACCCCGAGGTCATCGAATTCCTCAACGAGCAGCTCACGGGTGAGCTCACTGCGATCAACCAGTACTTCCTGCACGCGAAGATGCAGGAGAACTTCGGCTGGTACAAGCTCGCGAAGTACACCCGGCACGAGTCGTTCGACGAGATGAAGCACGCCGAGACGCTCACCGACCGGATTCTGTTCCTGGAGGGGCTGCCCAACTACCAGCGGCTCTTCCACGTGCGGGTGGGGCAGACCGTCAAGGAGATGTTCGAGGCGGACAAGCAGGTCGAGGTGGAGGCCATCGACCGCCTCAAGCGCGGGATCAAGGTGATGCGCGAGAAGGGCGACATCACGTCCGCGAACATCTTCGAGTCCATCCTGGAGGACGAGGAGCACCACATCGACTACCTCGACACCCAGCTCGACCTGGTGGAGAAGCTCGGCGAGGCGCTCTACATCTCGCAGATCATCGAGCAGCCCGAGAGCAGCTGAGTCAGGCGGCTTCGTCGAGCGCTTCGAGTCCGGAGAGCACGGGGCGGCCCTGATCGGCCAGCTCGCGGCGGGGGCAGGCGCCCCGGCCGAGGATCGCCTGGATGCGACGGACGCACGAACCGCAGTCCGTGCCCGCCTTGCAGGCGGACGCTATCTGGCGAGGGGTGCAGGCACCGTCCTCCGCGTGCTTCTTGACCTGCGCTTCGGTCACCCCGAAACAGCTGCAGACGTACACGCGGATTCACCTCCCGCCGGGATCGATCAGTGGTGCCGTCCCGATTGATCGGTGAGGCAAACCTAACCTTACCCATCAGCCGGCGAGCGCAAAAGTGGGGCGGGGCCCGGATCGCATGTGATCCGCGCCCCACCCCCTATGAGGCCGCCTACTGGTCGCGGTACATCTCCGCGACGAGGAACGCCAGGTCCAGGGACTGGCTGCGGTTCAGACGCGGGTCGCAGGCCGTCTCGTAGCGCTGGTGCAGGTCGTCGACGAAGATCTCGTCGCCGCCGCCCACGCACTCGGTGACGTCGTCACCGGTGAGCTCGACATGGATGCCGCCGGGGTGGGTGCCGAGGGTCTTGTGGACCTCGAAGAAGCCCTTGACCTCGTCGAGCACGTCGTCGAAGCGGCGCGTCTTGTGCCCGGAGGCCGCCTCGAAGGTGTTGCCGTGCATCGGGTCGGTCACCCAGGCGACGGTGGCGCCCGAGGCGGTGACCTTCTCGACCAGTTCGGGAAGCTTGTCGCGGACCTTGTCCGCGCCCATCCGGACGACGAAGGTCAGCCGGCCGGGCTCGCGGTCCGGGTCGAGGCGGTCGATGTACTTCAGCGCCTCCTCGGCCGTGGTCGTCGGGCCGAGCTTGAGACCGATCGGGTTGCGGATCTTCGCGGCGAACTCGATGTGCGCCCCGTCCAGCTGCCGGGTGCGCTCACCGATCCACACCATGTGCGCCGAGACGTCGTACAGCTTGCCGGTGCGGGAGTCGACCCTGGTCAGGGCGGACTCGTAGTCCAGCAGCAGCGCCTCGTGCGAGGAGAAGAACTCGACCGTCTTGAACTCCTCGGGCTCCGCACCGCAGGCCCGCATGAAGTTCAGCGCGTTGTCGATCTCGCGGGCGAGCTGCTCGTAGCGCTGGCCGGACGGGGAGGACTTCACGAAGTCCTGGTTCCAGGCGTGCACCTGGCGCAGGTCCGCGTAGCCGCCGGTGGTGAAGGCACGCACCAGGTTCAGCGTGGAGGCGGACGCGTTGTACATCCGCTTCAGCCGCTCGGGGTCCGGGACCCGGGAGGCCTCGTCGAAGGCGAAGCCGTTGACGGAGTCGCCCCGGTAGGTCGGCAGCGTCACCCCGTCACGGGTCTCGGTCGGCTTGGAGCGCGGCTTGGAGTACTGGCCGGCGATCCGGCCCACCTTCACCACCGGGACGGACGCGGCGTACGTCAGCACGGCGCCCATCTGGAGGAGGGTCTTGAGCTTGTTGCGGATCTGGTCGGCCGACACCGCGTCGAAGGCCTCGGCACAGTCGCCGCCCTGGAGGAGGAACGCCTCTCCCTTGGCGACGGCCGCCATCCGGGCGCGCAGCTGGTCGCACTCGCCCGCGAAGACGAGCGGCGGATACGACTCCAGCTCCGCGACGACCGTGCGCAGAGCCTCGGGGTCGGGGTACTCGGGCTGCTGCGCCGCGGGCAGGTCTCGCCAGGTGTTGCCGGCGCTCGGGCCGGTCTTAGCGTTCGCTGTCACCCCGTAAACATTACGGGGTCGTGTCGACTGTTTTTTCCCTGGCTCGACTGGTGAGACGGGGTGATTGTCCTGTGGACGGAGGGTGGGGTGCGCTACGGTATGCGCATGTTCGCGCTTTCGAACCAGAACTGGTGGTGGACCGCTTCTCCGGCGGCCCACTGACTGCGCGTACGCAAGACTTCGCGAAGGCCGCCCAGAGGGCGGCCTTCGGCGTTTCCGGGGCCGCTCCTCTCCCACCTGCAAGGGATCGCAGAGGACCATGGACCTGACTCAGCTGCTCCACGACGAGCGCCCGTTCGCCCTGCTCCGCCGCCGTACTCCCGGCCACGACGAGAGCACGGTGGAGGTGCTGCTCGGCCCGGTCACCACCTGTGACCGGCTGACCGGCCTGCCCGAGGAGGGGCTCGCCCTGGTCCCGTTCCGGCAGATCCGCGAGCGCGGCTTCGACGTCCGCGACGACGGCACGCCCCTGCTGGTCCTCACCCCCGAGGAGACCCACACCCTGCCCCTGGCGGACGCCCTGGCGCAGCTGCCCGCGCACGCGGTGCGGGTCGAGGACGGGGGCTTCGACGTCGACGACGAGGAGTACGCGCGGATCGTCGGCCGGGTACTGCGCGAGGAGATCGGCCGGGGCGAGGGCGCGAACTTCGTGATCCGGCGGACGTACCAGGGCCGGATCCCGGGCTTCGGCCGGGCCGACGCGCTCGCGCTGTTCCGGCGGCTCCTGGAGGGCGAGCGGGGCGCGTACTGGACGTTCGTGGTGCACACCGGGGACCGGACGCTGGTCGGCGCCAGTCCGGAGGTGCACGTCCGGATGTCCGGCGGCACGGTGGTCATGAACCCGATCAGCGGGACGTACCGCTATCCGGCCGAGGGGCCCACCCCGGAGCATCTGCTCGGCTTCCTCGCCGACGGCAAGGAGATCGAGGAGCTGTCGATGGTCGTCGACGAGGAGCTCAAGATGATGTGCACGGTGGGCGACATGGGGGGCGTGGTGGTCGGCCCCCGGCTCAAGGAGATGGCCCACCTCGCGCACACCGAGTACGAGCTGCGCGGCCGGTCCTCGCTGGACGTGCGGGAGGTCCTGAAGGAGACCATGTTCGCGGCGACGGTGACGGGCTCGCCGGTGCAGAACGCCTGCCGGGTGATCGAGCGCCACGAGGTCGGTGGGCGCGGCTACTACGCGGGGGCGCTGGCCCTGCTGGGGCGTGATTCCGGCGGCGCCCAGACCCTGGACTCCCCCATCCTGATCCGCACCGCGGACATCGACGCGGACGGTGGGCTGCGGGTCCCGGTCGGCGCCACGCTGGTGCGCGGCTCGGACCCGGCGGGCGAGGTCGCGGAGACGCACGCGAAGGCGGCGGGGGTCCTCGCGGCCCTCGGGGTACGACCGGCACGGCCGCGTGCGGAGGGAGCGCGGCCCCGGCTGGCCGACGACCCCCGGGTGCGGGCCGCGCTGGACGGGCGCCGGGCCGCGCTGGCGCCGTTCTGGCTGCGGATGCAGGAGCGGACCGGGGAGCTGGCCGGGCACGCGCTGGTGGTGGACGCCGAGGACACGTTCACGGCGATGCTCGCGCACGTGCTGCGGGCGGCCGGGCTCGACGTGACCGTCCGGCGCTACGACGAGCCGGGGCTGCGGGCGGCGGTGCTCGCGCACGAGGGGCCGGTGGTGCTCGGCCCCGGGCCCGGTGACCCGTCCGACCTGGACGATCCGAAGATGCGGTTTCTGCGGGAGCTGACGGCGGCCGTGCTCCGGGAGCACCGGCACGGGGTGCTGGGCGTCTGTCTGGGGCACGAGCTGATCGCGGCCGAGCTGGGCCTGGAGATCGTACGGAAGGAGGTGCCGTACCAGGGGGCGCAGACGGTCGTGGACCTGTTCGGGCGCCCGGAGACCGTCGGTTTCTACAACAGCTTCGTGGCCCGCTGCGACGAGGACGCGGCTCGGGAGCTGGCGGCGCACGGGGTCGAGGTGAGCCGGGCGGACAACGGCGAGGTGCACGCCGTACGAGGGCCAGGGTTCGGCGGGGTGCAGTTCCACCCCGAGTCGGTCCTCTCCCTGAACGGCGCGGCCGTGGTGCGGGAGCTGATCGGTCAGCTGTGCGGCACCGGCACGTTCCCCGAGGGGCGGCCGGCCCGGTAGTCCGGGAGGCCCTTCCGGGCGGGTCCGGCCCTGTCGGGGTGGGAGCCCGCCCGGACCAGGGCTCAGCCGAAGAACACGCCGACCTCTTCGTACAGCTTCGGGTCGACGGTCTTCAGCTTGGCCGTGGCCTCCGCGATCGGCACCCGGACGATGTCGGTGCCGCGCAGCGCGACCATCTTGCCGAAGTCGCCGTCGCGGACGGCGTCGATGGCGTGCAGGCCGAAGCGGGTGGCCAGCCAGCGGTCGAAGGCGCTGGGCGTGCCGCCGCGCTGGATGTGCCCGAGGACGGTGGTCCTGGCCTCCTTGCCGGTGCGCTTCTCGATCTCCTTGGCCAGCCACTCGCCGACCCCGGAGAGCCGGACGTGCCCGAAGGAGTCCAGCGACCCGTCCTTGAGGACCATCTCGCCGTCCTTCGGCATGGCGCCCTCGGCGACGACCACGATCGGGGCGTACGACGCCTTGAAGCGGGAGGTGACCCAGGCGCACACCTGGTCGACGTCGAAGCGCTGCTCGGGGATGAGGATGACGTTGGCGCCGCCGGCGAGGCCGGAGTGGATGGCGATCCAGCCGGCGTGCCGGCCCATCACCTCGCAGACCAGGACCCGCATGTGGGACTCGGCGGTGGTGTGCAGCCGGTCGATGGCCTCGGTGGCGATGCCCACCGCGGTGTCGAAGCCGAAGGTGTAGTCGGTGGCGGACAGGTCGTTGTCGATGGTCTTCGGTACGCCGACGACGGGCACGCCGTACTCGTCGGTGAGGCGGGCGGCGACGCCGAGGGTGTCCTCGCCGCCGATCGCGATGAGCGCCTCGACCTCCAGCTTGGCGAGGTTGTCCTTGATCCGGCGGATGCCGTTCTCCTGCTTCAGCGGATTGGTCCGCGAGGAGCCGAGGATGGTGCCGCCGCGGGGCAGGATGCCGCGGACGGCGGGGATGTCGAGGCGGACGGTGTCGCCTTCGAGGGGGCCGCGCCAGCCGTCCCGGAAGCCGACGAAGTCATAGCCGTACTCCTGTACGCCCTTGCGGACGATGCCCCGGATGACGGCGTTGAGCCCGGGGCAGTCGCCGCCTCCGGTCAGTACTCCGACCCGCATGGAAATGTCCCTTCGCCGCGGTTGCCTGGTGGGGCTCACGCTAGTGGTGATCCAGGTCACACAGGGATGGGCGCGGAAGGGCAATTCCGGTGAATTGTCGGGCGGTTGGTTTACGTTCGGGCCGCGAAGATCAGATCAGTCGCCTTCCGGGCCGTCGTCGAGACCGCGCTCGATCGCGTACCGGACCAGCTCCACCCTGTTGTGCAGCTGGAGCTTGCCGAGGGTGTTCTGGACGTGGTTCTGGACCGTGCGGTGCGAGATGACCAGGCGTTCGGCGATCTGCTTGTAGCTCAGGCCCTTGGCGACCAGCCGCAGCACCTCGGTCTCGCGGTCGGTGAGCCGGGGCGCGTCGGACCCGCCGGCGTCCGATGCGGGCGCCGGCTCGGAGGCCAGCCGGCGGTACTCGCCGAGCACCAGGCCGGCCAGGCCCGGCGTGAACACCGGGTCGCCGACCGCGGTACGGCGGACCGCGTCCAGCAGTTCCTCGGTCGAGGCCGACTTCAGGAGGTAGCCGGTCGCGCCGGACTTCACCGCCTCCAGCACGTCGGCGTGCTCCCCGCTCGCCGAGAGCACCAGCACGCGCAACGCCGGGTTGTGGCCGACGAGTTCCTTGCAGACCTGGACGCCCGGCTTGGCGGGCAGGTTGAGGTCCAGGACGAGGACGTCGGGCGCGGCGGCCCTGGCGCGGCGCACCGCCTGCTCGCCGTCCCCGGCGGTGGCGACCACCTCGAACCCGGACTCGGCCAGATCCCGGGCGACCGCGTCGCGCCACATGGGGTGGTCGTCGACCACCATGACCCTGATGCTCATCGCCGCTCCGCCTTCCCCAGGGAGACCTTCGGTACCTTCAGCTCTACTTCCGTGCCCTGCCCGGGAGTCGAGAACAGCTCGGCGCTGCCGCCGAGGTCGCGCAGCCGCCCCCGGATGGACTGGGCCACCCCGAGCCGCCCCTCCCCCTCGGCCTGGGCGAGCCGGCCCTCCGGGATACCGGGGCCGTCGTCCCGTACGGACACCACGATCTCGTCGGGCTCGTCCTCGACCAGGATCCAGGCCCGCGCCCCGGCCCCCGCGTGACTGCGCACGTTGTCCAGGGCGGCACCGACGGCCGCGGCCAGCTCGCGCGCCGCACCCGGCGGCAGCTCCACCGGCGCACCGGGCTCGGCCAGGCTCACCCGGGCTCCGGCGTATGGCGCGAGCAGCGTGCGCAGGTCGACGGGACCGGAGTCGTCCGGCTCCTCGACGAGACGGACGAGCGCCCCTTCGGCCGCGTCCTCGGAGGCCCGCGAGAGCGGCACCAGACCGCCGGAGACCAGGGTGCGCAGCGCCACCTCCTGCTCCCCCGCCATCCGGCCCAGTTCGCCCGCCTCGCCGCCGAGGACCGCGCCCCGGCGCTGCACCATCGCCAGCACCTGGAGCACGCTGTCGTGGATGTCCCGGGCGAGCCGCTCCCGCTCCCGGGTCGCCGCCTCGATCTCCAGGGCGCGGGCGAGGGTGCGCTCGGAGGCGCGGGCCACCTCGACGACGTACCCGATGGCGATGGAGGCGACCCAGACCAGGATCACGTTGTGGACGGTGTCGCGAGCCGGGTGGCCGCGCTCGACCAGGTTGGCGGCGGCGACCGGCGTGGAGGCGAACGCGGCCCAGCGCCAGCCGCCCTTGAGGGCGTAGGCCAGGACCGAGCCGGCGGTCCATATCGACGGCAGGGTCGGGCCACCGCGGTCGATATGGCCCTGGGTGACCACCCAGGGGGTCAGCACGATGCCGGTGAGCGCGATCGCGAGGTCGACGGCGAGGAAGCGCTTGGTGCAGGCGGCCGCGTTCTGGACGCGGGGCAGGGTCGCCAGCGTCCAGACGGCCAGGACGGCGTAGTAGGCGAGGGCGACACCCGGGCGGTCGTACTCGTCGTAGGCGAACGCGAACAGGCCGATCGCGTACAGCAGGGTCAGCAGGCGGTAGCCGGTCAGGGCACGCCACAGAGGCTGCTCTACCGACATCCGTATGACGCGTTCCCGCTTTGTCATCTCCCCCAGTCCCCCCCAGTCCCGCAGTCCCGCAGTCCCGCAGTCCCGCAGTCCCGCAGTCCTCCCCCGTGCCGCCGGTCTAGGACTCGACGGCCTTCTTCTCGGCCTTCGCCGCCTCCTTCTCGGCCTTGGCGGCCTCCGCGATCCGCCGTTTGGCGGCGGTCGCGTAGATGTCGACGTACTCCTGGCCGGAGAGCTTCATGATCTCGTACATGACCTCGTCGGTCACCGCGCGCAGCACGAACCGGTCGTGCTCCATGCCCTGGTAACGGCTGAAGTCCAGCGGCTTGCCGATCCGGATGCCCGGACGCATCAGCTTGGGCATCACCTGCCCCGGCGGCTGGATCTTCTCCGTGTCGATCATGGCGACCGGGACGACCGGGGCGCCCGTCGCCAGCGCCACGCGCGCGAGGCCGCCGGGCTTGCCCCGGTAGAGGCGGCCGTCGGGCGAGCGGGTGCCCTCCGGGTAGATGCCGAACAGCTCGCCGCGCTCCAGCACGTCCATGCCGCTGCGCACCGCCGCCTCGCCGGCGCCGCGCCCGCCGGAGCGGTCCACCGGGAGCTGGCCGACGCCCTTGAAGAAGGCGGCCGTGAGGCGGCCCTTCACGCCGGGCGTGGTGAAGTACTCGGCCTTCGCGATGAAGGTGACCTTGCGGTCCAGCACCGCGGGCAGGAAGAACGAGTCAGAGAAGGACAGGTGGTTACTCGCCAGGATCGCCGGGCCCTCGGCCGGGACGTTCTCCAGACCCTCCACCCAGGGCCTGAAGGCGACCTTCAGCGGTCCCCCGATAGCGACCTTCATCGCGCCGTACAACAACCGAGTGCCTCCCGTTTCCGTCGATGAGACCTTAACCCGCAGCTCCGGGAATGGCCCCGACGACCCTGGTCGGTGTCAGTGCGGTCGCGTACGGTGAAGGACATCCGAAGTCGTCGTTCGGGCCTCTCTCAGTTCCTGCCCCCTCTCATGAATTGGAGACCGAAGGTGCCGGTTCTCCCCGGAGCCGAGCCGTACCGCCATGACGGCGGGGAGGTCGGTGTCCTGCTCTGCCACGGTTTCACCGGCTCGCCCCAGTCGCTGCGCCCCTGGGCGGAGCACCACGCGGCACACGGCCTGACCGTGGCCCTGCCCCTGCTGCCCGGGCACGGCACCCGCTGGGAGGACATGCAGGTCACCGGCTGGCAGGACTGGTACGCGGAGGTGGACCGCGAGCTGCGCCTGCTGCGCGAACGCTGCTCGCAGGTGTTCGTGGCGGGCCTGTCCATGGGCGGCGCCCTTGCGCTCAGACTGGCCGCCAGGAACGGGACGGGTGTGGACGGCGTGGTGATCGTCAACCCGGCGAACAAGGTGCACGGCCTCTCGGCGTACGCCCTTCCGGTGGCCCGGCACCTGGTGCGCACGACCAGGGGCATCGCCAGTGACATCGCCAAGCCGGGTGCCGCGGAGGTGGGATACGACCGGGTGCCGCTGCATGCCGCGCACTCGCTGCGGAACTTCTTCCGCCAGGTGGACGGCGAGCTTCCGCAGGTGACACAGCCGCTGCTGCTCCTGCGCAGCACCCAGGACCATGTGGTTCCGGCGGTCGATTCGGCCCGGATCCTGAGCCGGGTGTCCTCCACGGACGTAACGGAGGTAGTGCTGGAACAGAGTTACCACGTGGCGACGTTGGACCACGATGCGGACCGGATCTTCGAGGGGAGCCTCGCCTTCATCGGCCGGCTCGCACCCAGTGTCGGCAAGGAAGGGACGGCCGCAGTTGGCTGAGCACGACTCCGACCGCGAGGACCGCGAGCCGGACGAGAAAGGGGTGCCCTTCGACGAGGCGGCCGCCTGGGCCGCGATCGTCGCGGGGTACGGCGAGGAGCCGCCGGACCCGCCGGGCGCGAAGCCGTACAAGCCGGTCGAGGACCTCGCGCTGCCGCCCGCGGAAGAGGACACCGCCGAACCCGGGGCGCCCGAGGAGCAGCGGCCTGCGCAGCCCCTGGGCAGCTCCGTCTCCTTCGCGCCCGGAGTGGGCCCGCGTGACTACACGGCGCCGGAGCCGTCCGAGGACGACTTCGACGATGACGACGAGGGGCACTTCGTGCCGCCCGAGCCGCCGCCGCTGCCGGCCGCCGACACGACCGCCAGGTTCGCCTGGCTGGGCGTGGTGGGCGGGCCGATCCTGCTGCTGCTCGCGGTGCTGCTCGGCTGGGACATGACCTGGTATCTGGCGACGGCGGGGATCGGCGGGTTCCTCGGCGGTTTCGTCACGCTGGTGACCCGGATGAAGACCGATGACGACGAGGACGGCGACCCGGGGCGGGGAGCCGTCGTCTGACCGATCCGCTTCCGCCCGAGGGCCCGTCCGGAGTCGCTCCGGACGGGCCCTCGCGTTTCCGGGTACGCCCCGTGCGCCGAAAAGGGAACTCGGATCGGCCGACCGGCGAAGGAGAGGTGAACCGCCAAGCCCGAGCCTTCGAGGCGTGCGAACGAACGGAAAGGAGCCCCGATGACCGTAGGACCACCGGGCACCGGCACCCGCGACGAGGATCGCGAGGACAGCGACGCCCGGGTGATCGCGCGGTCCCGGGAGGAGCCGGAGCAGTTCGCCGTGCTCTTCGACCGGTACGCCGACGCCGTGCACCGTTACGCGGCCCGGCGGCTGGGTCCGGAGGCGGCGGAAGACCTGATGGCGGAGACCTTCATCACCGCCTTCCAGCGACGCCACACGTACGACCCCGCTCGTGCCGACGCCCGTCCGTGGCTGTTCGGCATCGCGACCAACCTCGTGGGCCGGCACCGCCGGGCCGAGGCACGCCGGTTCAGGGCGCTGTCCCGGCTGCCGGAGCCGGTGGTGCACGAGGAACCGGTCGCGGACCGCGCGGTCGCCAGGGCCGGTGCCACGGGGGTGCGCCGGGAGCTGGCGGCCGCGCTGGGCGGGTTGTCCGCCCGGCATCGCGATGTCGTGCTGCTGGTGGCGTGGGCGGACCTCGACTACGAGGAAGCCGCCGAGGCGCTCGGGGTGCCGGTCGGCACCATCAGATCACGACTGCACCGGGCTCGCGGCAGACTGCGCGAGGCACTGGGCGGAACCGATCCGACGGCTTTCCGGGAGGCGGACGCCCGTGCGTGACATCGACGAACTGCGCGAACTGAGGGACTTCGACATGGGGGCTCCCCCGCTCGACGACGAGACCAGGCAGCGGGCGCGAACCCGTCTGCGCGCGGCGATGGCCGGCCCCGCCCCGCGGGTGCGGCAGCGCCGCCCCGTCCTGCGCGTCGCCCTGACGGCCGGACTGGCCGCCGCGGTCGCCGCCGGCGTCCTGGTCGCCGTACGGGACGACGACGGTACCCGCACGCACCGCACGGCGGAGCCGCCGGCGACCAGTGCGCCCGCGATGCGGAACGTGAGCGCGCAGACGGTGCTCAAGGGGGCCGCCGCGTACGAGCGCAAGCACGAGCGGACGGTCAGCCCGCGCGACGACCAGTTCATCTACACCAAGGAGATCATCAAGGAGACCAACCAGAAGACCGGTGCCACGAGGAGCTACACCGACGAGAACTGGCGCTCGGTGGACGGCTCCCAGCGGGGCTGGACGATGGAGATCGGCAAGGGCTGGTGGTCGCCGCCGCTGCAGAAGGGCGAGAGCGTCTGGCCGCCGCAGGACTGGGGCAGGCTGCGGAAGCTGCCGACCGACCCCAAGCAGCTGATCCTGTCGATCACGAACGAGTTCGGCGGCCGGAAGACCTCGCTCGACGACCTCACCGACGAGGACTGGTCGCAGGTCCACTTCAGCCTCGCCGGGCTGCTGAAGCTGGTCCCGGTGGAGCCGGAGGGACTGCGGCCCGCGGCGTACGAGGCGCTCGGCATGGTGCCGGGGGTGAGGGTCGTGCCGGGCCAGAAGGACGCGAAGGGACGCACCGGGGTGGCCATCACGTATGACGACCCGACGCTCCCGAAGGGCTCGGTGGGCTTCGGCGGCTACTTCGTCTTCGACCCCGTGACGTACGAGTTCCTCGGCTTCCGCGACGTGCGCACCTCGGGCGACGGCGCGGCCATGAAGACGTACACCCAGCTCTCGTATCTCGACAGCTGGGCCGTCGTGGACAAGGTGAAGCAGCGGCCCTAGCCGGCTAGGAGACGGCGGGGACCCTGAGGGCGGCCAGGACCGGGAGATGGTCGGTGGCCGCCCTCAGATCCGCGTCGGTGACGCCGGGCAGGCCGGTCGGCACGCCGCAGCCGAGCACCTCGATGCCCTTCGTCGCGAAGATCGCGTCGATGCGCTGACGGGGGTCGGTGGACCCGGAGGTGAACTCGCCGCCCCAGGGTGCGGTGGTACGGCAGTCCTGGAAGGCGTCGGCCAGGCGGCGGAAGGTGCGGCCGTCGGGGCGGTCGTTGAGGTCGCCGCCGGCGATGGCGTGCTCCACGCCCATGCCGGCCACCCGGTCCAGGAGCATGCCGCCCTGCTCGAAGCGCTCCTCCTGCTGGAGGCTGAGGTGGAAGCTGGTGACGCCGAGGCGGACGCCGCCGAACCGGACGACGGCGGTCGCGAAGCCGCGGCGGTGCAGGCCGGGGGTGAGGGGCAGGAGGACGTCCTCGGTGCGCTCCACGGTGGCGCGGAGGTCGCAGAGGACGGCCGGACCGGCCGCGGTCGCTCCGCCGGTGAGGATCACCAGGTCGGAGGCGGCGGCCAGGCGGGCGAGCTTCTTGCGCCAGCGGAAGAACCGGGGCGCTTCCTGCACCAGGACCAGGTCGGGGGCGCAGGCCTTGATGACACGGGCCAGGGCCTGGGTGTCGTCCCGCATGGAGCGGATGTTGTAGCTGAGGACGCGGATGACGGCGGAACCGTCGGGCTCTGTGTGGGAGTTGGGGAGCGGCGCCATGTGGATCAATCTACGCCCACTGGGTGGGGGCGCGAGGTGGGTGGGCGACTGCCGGTTGTGTGTGGCTGGTCGCGCAGTTCCTCGCGCCCCTGAAAAGAAGGTGGGCCCAGTGGGCGGCGATTACATGATCGGGTCGGGCTCCCGTGCCAGGTCGGCGGCTCCGACCAATCCGGCCTCGTTGCCCAGCTGGGCGGCGATGACCTCGGCGACCGGGCGCCAGTTGCCGCCTACCAGCCAGCGCTTGTAGGACTTGCGGATCGGGTCCAGGACCAGTTCGCCCTCGTCGGAGAGGCCGCCGCCGACGATGAAGGCGGAGGGGTCGAAGAGGGAGGCCAGGTCGGCGAGGCCGGCGCCGGCCCAGCGGGCGAGCTCGCGGTAGGAGTCGACGGCGACCGGGTCGCCCTGGCGGGCGGCCATGGAGATGTGCTTGCCCTCGATGCCCTCGGGGGTGCCGTCACCGAGGCCGAGCAGGATCTCGGCGTTCTCGGGGGTGGCGTTGGCGCGCTGCGTGGCGTAGCGGACGAGGGCGCGGCCGGAGGCGTACTGCTCCCAGCAGCCCTGCGAGCCGCAGCCGCACAGCAGCCCGTCCGGGACCATGCGGATGTGACCGAACTCGGCGGCGACGCCGAAGTGCCCGCGGCGCAGCTTGTTGCCGATGATGATGCCGCCGCCGAGGCCGGTGCCGAGCGTGATGCAGATGACGTTGCGGTGGCCCTTGCCGGCGCCGAACCTGTACTCGCCCCAGGCGGCGGCGTTGGCGTCGTTCTCCACGACCACGGGGAGGCCGACGCGGGCCTCGACCTTCTCCTTCAACGGCTCCTGGCGCCAGTCGATGTTGGGCGCGAAGTAGACCGTGGAGCGCTGCCGGTTGACGTAACCGGCGGCACCGATGCCCACGCCGACGATCTCGTGCCCGGCGCGCGCACCCTCTACGGCGGAGGCGATGGCGTCCACGATGCCCTCGGGCGTGCCCGGGGTCGGCACCTTGTGGGTCGAGAGGATGTTGCCTTCCTCATCGACCACGCCGGCCGCGATCTTCGTGCCGCCGATGTCGACGCCGATGGTGAGTCCCATGAATCCCTCAGTTTCGGTCGAGCCCCGCTACGGCCAACCGTACCCGAGGCCCTGCCATCGGGTTCCCGTCGTCCGCCCGCAGGGCGGGCCCGGCGGGGCCTGGTGCGTGCAACTGCAAGGCGGAGGAGGCGTAGCCGATCAGCCGCTGCCGCGGCGGACGACGCGGTGGGGGCACCCCCGGCCGAAGGCTGGGGGACGTCGGCGACCGACGACGACGCCGCTGGGGGTCCCCCTCTGGGGGAGTGCGTGCCAGGCCCCGCCGGGCAGGCGGGAACCCGATGGCAGGGCCTTCAGGGGGCTGTCAGTCGAGGTCGATGCGTTCGCCGGGGCCGGGGTCGTCGCCCTTGTCGTGGCTGCCGGAGGTCCAGCGGGTCTCCTGGGTCTGGACCGCGGAGCGGTAGGCGGCGAGGAGTTCGCCGCCGGCCGCGGCCAGGTGGTCGAAGACGTCCGGGTTGCGCTCTATGACGGGCTCGACCGCGTTCTTCGCCTGCTGCACGACCTGCCGGACCACCTGCTGGGCGGCAGGCCCGGCGACCGCCCCGAGGAGCGGGGTCTGGATGCCGGAGAGCTTGTCGGCGACGGCGTCGACGAGCTTGCGCAGTTCCTCGGCGGCCGACCCCGGGGGCGGGCCGTACTGGGCGCGGCGACGGACCTTCTCCGCCGCCAGGTCCTCGGCACAGGCCGTGGCCCAGGCGTCGGCGTCGGTCGCGCGTACCTCGTCGGGCGCCTCCGCGGCCTCGGAGGCGTCGGCTGTGGGGCGCTCTTCGCTCATGACGGACTCCTGACTACGGTTCGTCTCTACGACGTTACCCGAACGGGCGTACCGGATTCACCGTCAGCGCGGCCACAGATCCGGGTCCGGCGTGAAGCGCATCCGCAGCTCGCCGTCGCGCAGCGCGGCCCCGGCGACGGTGCAGCGGCGCAGGGCCGACGGCAGTGCGACGATCCGGCGGAAACCGCCGACGGTGATCACGAGTTCGTCGCCGCGCCGGACGAGGTCGAGGCCGTCCCGTATCGCGCCGGGCAGCGGGATGTGCCAGACGAGGACGCCGTCCTCCTCGATCCGGTCGGCGACGGGCCACTCGACCGGTGCGCGCGCGGTGTTGACGCCGGGCACGGCGAGCGCGGCGAGGTCCTCGGCGCCGCGCGGGTCGTGCCCGAGGTGGGGCACGGCGGTGACGTCGAACGTCTCCGCCCAGTCGGCGAGGGCCTTGCGCTGCTGGGCGACGAGACCGTGCAGGGGGGTGTCCTCGGGCAGCACGCGGTTGGCGACGAGAGCCTCGGTGCGCAGGCCGCGCAGGGCGAGGCCGAGGCGGGCGGTACGGACCGCGTCGGCGCCGGCCGGGCCGGGCTCGGCGACCAGGCGTACGGCGGTGTGGCGGTCGGCGAGGACGGCCTCCACGGCGGCCAGCTCGACGTCCCAGCGGTCGGCCGTCTCGTAGAGCCAGTCGGCGGGCATGGGGACGCCGGCGAGCCGGCCGAGGACCGGGCGCAGGGCGCGGGCCGCCTGCCGCTCGGGCGGGAGCAGGCGGCGCAGGTAGCGGCGCAGCTCCTCGGGGAGGGCGAGCAGGTCGAGGGCGTGCGGGGCGGGCGGGAGGTCCACGACGAGCAGCTCGTACCGCTCGGAGAGGGCGGCGTCGCGCAGGGCGCGCAGGAGGGACAGCTCCTCGGCGCCGGGCAGGGGGGTGAGCTCCTCGGCGTCCAGGCGGGAGGCGCCCAGCAGGTCGAGGACGCCCGCGGCGCGGGTCTGGAACTCGGTGAGGTCCTCGCGGAACCGGGCGGCCGCGTCGGGGCGCCAGGCGGTGAGGGTGGGGGTGACCTGGGTCGGCGCCGGTCCTGTCGCCGTGCCCAGGGCCGCACCGAGGGTGTCCGTGCGGTCGGCGCCGAGCACGAGGGTCGGGGTGCCCTCGCCCGCGGCGCGCAGAGCGGTGGCCGCGGCGACGGCCGTACGGCCACTGCCGCCTGGTCCGGTGATCAGGATGGTGCGCATGGGGGTGAACCGTAACTGACGCGGGCCTCGCTTGAAGGTGGCCGGTGCCGAGGGGGTGTCACTTACCGGCGTTGGCAGGGTGCCGCCGCGCCCACCCCTGCCGCCCCAGAGGCACGACTGCCCGCAGCCGAACGACTACGCGCCCGCCTCCACCCGCTTCTTCAACCCCGCCAGCGCCCGGTCGATGATGACCTTCTCCGCCTTGCGCTTGATCATCCCGAGCATCGGGATCTTCACGTCCACCGTCAGCGAGTAGGTGACCTCGGTCGCCCCCGCCCCCGCCGGCTTCAGCAGGTAGGACCCGTCCAGCGACCGCAGCATCTGGGACTTCACCAGCGTCCAGGACACCTCGTTGTCACCGGTCCACGTGTACCCCAGCGTCTGGTCGTCCTTGATCGCACCCGCGTCCATGACGAGACGGACCTGCTCGGCCCGGCCCTTCGCGTCGGTCTTCAGCACCTCCGCCTCCTTCACCTCACCGGTCCAGTCCGGGTAGCGGGCGAAGTCGGCGATCACCGCCATGACGTCGGCCGGGGCCGCCTCGATCGTGATGCTCGAGCTGGTGTGTTCCGCCATCGCCGTGGCTCCTCCAGATGCGGGCCGGTGAGACCGGTACAAGGGGTCTCCGTGCGCGAGCGTGCGCACGCGTGTGCAGCGTGAAGGCTACCGCGCGTCCGACCAGGCGAGTTCACCCCGTCCGGGGCAGTCGTCACCATTCCAGCGCCCAGGGCCGCCCGGTACCGGCGAAGTGCCCGACGTTCACGCACTCGGTGGCCCCGATCCGCATCCGCTTCACCAACGGCTGGTGGACATGTCCGAAGAGCGAGTAACGCGGCCTGGTGCGCCGGATGGCATCCAGCAGCGCCCGGCTGCCCCGTTCGAAACGGCGCGCCACCGTGTCGTACACCAACTCCGGCACCTCCGGCGGAATGTGCGTGCACAGCACGTCGACCTCGCCGAGCGCCTCGATCTTCGCCGCGTACTCCTCGTCGGAGACCTCGTAGGGGGTGCGCATCGGCGTCCGCAGCCCGCCGCCCACGAAGCCGAAGACCCGGCCGCCGATCTCCACCCGCTGCCCGTCGAGGATCGTGGTGCCCGGTCCGGCGTACTCCGGCCAGAGCGGCGGTATGTCGACGTTGCCGTAGGTGGCGTACGTCGGGGTCGGGAACGCCGCGAACATCTCGGCGTACTGCTTGCGCACCGCCTTCTCGATGGCGGTCGCCCGGTCCATGCCGATCCCGGCCCACAGCCGGGCCCCCAGCTCCCGGGCCTCCTCGAAGCGGCGGGCGGTGCGGAGTTCGACGAGGCGGTCGGCGTTCTCGACGCCGAACAGGTCGGGGAAGATGCCGCGCGAGTGGTCGGCGTAGTCGAGGAAGAGGACCAGGTCGCCGAGGCAGATCAGGGCGTCCGCGCCGTCAGCGGCACTGGCCAGGTCACGGGCGTTGCCGTGCACGTCGCTGACCACGTGGACGCGGGTCGTTCGGTTGCCGGAGGGTGTGGCTGCCATGGTGATCAAGCGTAGGCCTGTGCGGCAAACGTGAACAGGCGGTGGCCGGACCTGCGGTTACTGGTCAGTCACTAAGGCCGTGGACTACCGTACGCGAAGGAACACCAACCTGTGTGACGCAGCGAACATCTCGCCGGGACCCCCTGTCGAAGAAGCCATACCGGCGGGTAACGTCCGGGCAGTCCAGTCGTGCTCAGGAATTCAACCAACGGATCTTCCGGCCCGTGGCGAAGCCCTGAGTACCTGCCCGAGCCTTGGACCGAACCGTCGCATCGCACAACGTCGTGGCGTCGGCGCCCTATGAGGAGCAGCAGTCTTGCGCGAGTTCAGCCTTCCGGCTTTGTACGAGGTCCCCGCGGACGGCAATCTGACCGACATCGTCCGCAGAAACGCCGCGCAGCATCCGGATGTCGCCGTCATGGCCCGGAAGGTCGGAGGTGTCTGGCAGGACGTGACCGCCACCACCTTCCTGACCGAGGTGCACGCGGCCGCCAAGGGTCTGATCGCCTCCGGCGTCCAGCCGGGCGACCGGGTCGGCCTGATGTCCCGCACCCGCTACGAGTGGACGCTCCTCGACTTCGCGATCTGGTGCGCCGGCGCGGTCACCGTGCCGGTGTACGAGACCAGCTCGCCGGAGCAGGTGCAGTGGATCCTCGGCGACTCCGGCGTGACCGCCTGCATCGTCGAACTCGACACCCACGCGGCCACCGTCGAGTCGGTGCGCGAGGCGCTGCCGGCCCTCAAGCACGTCTGGCAGATCGAGGCCGGCGGCCTGGAGGAGCTGGGCCGGCTCGGCCAGGGCGTCACGGACGCGACCGTCGAGGAGCGCAGCTCGCAGGCGAAGGCGGACGACCCGGCGACCATCGTCTACACCTCGGGGACGACGGGCCGCCCCAAGGGCTGTGTCCTCACCCACCGCAACTTCTTCGCCGAGTGCGGCAACATCGTGGAGCGCCTGCGCCCGCTGTTCCGCACCGGCGAGTGCAGCGTCCTCCTCTTCCTCCCGCTCGCCCACGTCTTCGGCCGGCTCGTGCAGATCGCCCCGATGATGGCGCCGATCAAGCTGGGCTGCGTCCCGGACATCAAGAACCTCACCGACGAACTGGCCGCGTTCCGGCCGACGCTGGTCCTCGGCGTCCCGCGGGTCTTCGAGAAGGTCTACAACTCGGCGCGCGCCAAGGCGCAGGCGGACGGCAAGGGCAAGATCTTCGACAAGGCCGCGGACACCGCGATCGCGTACAGCAAGGCGCTGGACACGCCGTCGGGCGCGCCCCTCGGCCTGAAGATCAAACACAAGACCTTCGACAAGCTCGTCTACAGCAAGCTGCGCGCGGTGCTCGGCGGCCGGGGCGAGTACGCCATCTCCGGCGGCGCCCCCCTGGGCGAGCGCCTGGGCCACTTCTTCCGCGGTATCGGCTTCACGGTCCTGGAGGGCTACGGCCTGACCGAGTCCTGTGCCGCGACCGCGTTCAACCCCTGGGACCGGCAGAAGATCGGCACGGTCGGCCAGCCGCTGCCCGGCTCGGTGATCCGGATCGCGGACGACGGCGAGGTGCTGCTGCACGGCGAGCACCTGTTCCGGGAGTACTGGAACAACCCCGGCGCGACCGCCGAGGCGCTGGCCGACGGCTGGTTCCACACCGGCGACATCGGCACCCTGGACGAGGACGGCTACCTCAGGATCACCGGCCGCAAGAAGGAGATCATCGTCACCGCGGGCGGCAAGAACGTCGCCCCGGCCGTGATCGAGGACCGCATCCGGGCGCACGCGCTGGTCGCGGAGTGCATGGTGGTCGGCGACGGGCGGCCGTTCGTGGGCGCGCTGGTCACCATCGACGACGAGTTCCTGGGCCGCTGGGCGGCCGACCACGGCAAGCCGGCGGGCTCCACCGCGGCGTCGCTGCGTGACGACCCGGATCTGATCGCGGCGATCCAGGACGCTGTCGACGACGGCAACGCCGCGGTGTCGAAGGCGGAATCGGTGCGGAAGTTCCGCATTCTGTCCTCCCAGTTCTCGGAGGAGTCGGGCCACCTGACGCCGTCCCTGAAGCTCAAGCGCAATGTGGTGGCGAAGGACTACGCGGGCGAGATCGAGGCCATCTACGCCAAGTAGCGGCTCACATGTCCTCGGCGAGAACCCGTTCCATCGTCCGCTCGGCGAGCGCGGTGATGGTCACGAACGGGTTCACGCCGATGTTCCCGGGCACCAGGGAGCCGTCCGTGACGTACAGCTTCGAGTACCCCTTCACCCTCCCGTAGTCGTCGGTCGCCCTGCCCAGCACACAGCCGCCCAGCGGGTGGTAGCAGAAGTCGTCCGCGAACACCTTGCTGCCCGACCCGAACAGGTCGTACCGGTAGATCGTCGCGTTGGCCGAGTTGATCCGGTCGAACAGCTTCTTGGCCATGGCGACCGAGACCGCGCTCTGGGCCGCGGTCCAGCCCAGCTTCACCCCGTCGCTCGCGGAGTCGTAGGTGAACGAGGCCCGTTGCGGGTTCTTGGTGATCGCCAGGTAGAGGCTCACCCAGGTCTCGAACCCGATGGGCAGCGGGGCGATCTCCGCGAAGACCGGGTTGTCGGTGTTGGCCCAGTCGTCGATGCCCATCACCGGCATGGTCGCCTGGTTGGCGCCGGTGGTGTCCCAGATGTGGTTGGCGCGCCCGAGCATGGTGTTGCCGTTGGTGCTCCACCCGGCGCCGACACTGGAGTTGAGCGCGGGCAGCGCCCCGGTGTCCCGGGCCCGTACGAGCAGTTCGGTGGTCCCGAGGCTCCCGCCGCCGAGGAACAGGTAGGTACAGCTGTACTGCTTGCTCTCCACGACGGCCCCGGTCACGTCGATCCGGTCGACGCCGAGCAGCCAGCTCCCGTCACTCGCCCGGCTGATGGACCTCACCTTCTCCATGGTGTGGATGGTGAGGTTGCCGGTGCCGAGGGCGGCGGCGAGGTAGGTCTTGTCGAGGCTCTTCTTGCCGTAGTTGTTGCCGTAGATGACCTCCTGCGCGAGCGCGGACTTGGTGGCGGTGCCGGCGGCTTCCTTCTGCATGTACCCGAAGTCGTAGACGTTGGGTACGAAGGTGGTCTTGAGGCCGGTGTTGGCGGCGGCCTTCCTGGAGGTCCGGGTGAACTGGTACCACTCGGTCGCCTCGAACCAGGTGGCGTCGACGGTGTTGACGCCGAGCATGGAACGGGCGCGCGGGTAGTACGTGTTGTACATCGCGCTCGCGTCCACGGTCGGGAACTGCTCGGTGAAGTACGACTGGAGCGGGGTGACCGCCATGCCCCCGTTGACCAGCGAGCCCCCGCCCACACCGCGCCCGACGTACACGGACATGTTGTCGTAGTGCACCCGGTCCAGGACGCCCGGATAGGGGGTGATGTCCTTGTTGACGACGTCCAGCCAGAGGAAGCTGGCGAGCGGGGCCTCCGTGCGGGACTTGAACCACATGGATCTCTTGTCCGGGGCGGCGGTGGAACAGAAGATCTTGCCGTCGGAGCCGGCCGTGTTCCACAGCCGGCCCATCTCGATCATCAGGGTCCGCACGCCGGCCTGCCCGAGCCGGAGCGCGGCCACGGCCCCGCCGTACCCGGAACCGACCACGATCGCGGGCGCGTTGTCGACGGCTGCCGCCTCCTCGGCGGCCTGCGCCGACTGGAGCCCGACACGGGTGAGACCGGCCGCGGCGGCGGTCTGGAGGGCGATCATGCCCAGGATGTGACGTCTAGTCACCTGACGCTGCATCAGTTTTGCTGTCATGCGCGCAGCATGTGCGGATTTTCCGGTTCCGCCTAGGCCTGCGACGGGCTTAGTGACAACGCGCCCCAAAGGGGGCGCGGGGCTGTATTTGATATGCGGCTGCCGCCGCGTGGGCGCGACCAGCCAGAACGCACCCGCAGACGAAACGCGACCCACCCCTCTACAGCAACGCCTTCAACCTCTCCGCAAGGAGATCCCACCGCCACCGCTCCTCGACCCACAATCGCCCCCGCTCCCCCATCCGCCGCCGCAGCTCCGCGTCCCCCAGCAGCACGACGATCCGCTCGGCTGCCTCCTCCACCGAGCCGCCCCGCACCACCCACCCGGTCTCCCCGTCAAGGACCGCGTCCGGGGCACCGCCCGAATCCCCGGCCACCACCGGCAGGCCCGTCGCCGAGGCCTCCAGGTACACGATCCCGAGCCCCTCCACGTCCAGCCCGCCCCGCCGGGTCCGGCAGGGCATCGCGAAGACGTCACCCGCGCCGTAGTGCGCGGGCAGCTCGGACCACGGCACGGCCCCCGTGAACCGCACCGACGCCTCGACCCCCGTCTCCCGGACCAGCCGCCGCAGCTCCTTCTCGTAGGGGCCGCCGCCGACGATCAGCAGGACCGCGTCCGGCTGGGCGGCCAGGATCAGCGGCATCGCGAGGATCAGCGTGTCCTGGCCCTTGCGCGGCACCAGCCGCGAGACGCACACGACCACCGGCCGCTCGCTCAGCCCCAGCCGCGCCCGCACCTCCGCGCCCCCGGACCCGGGATGGAACGTCTTCTCGTCCACCCCCGGCGGCAGCTGCACCATCCGCCCGGCCGCCCCGGCGCTCAGCGCGGTCGCGATCCGGGACCGCGTGTACTCGCCGAGATAGGTGATCGTGTCGGTCGCGTCCCCGATCCGCCCGAGCAGCTGCCGGGCGGCGGGCAGCTGCGCCCAGCCGGCCTCGTGCCCGTGGGTCGTGGCGACCAGCCGCTGTGCCCCGGCCTTCCGCAGCGCGGGCGCCATCAACCCGAGCGGAGCCGCCGCCCCGAACCACACCGACGCGCACCCGTGCTCCCGGAGCAGCCCGACCGCGGTCCGGGTCGCCCCCGGCGTGGGCAGCAGCATCGTCGTACGGTCGCGTACGACGGTGAAGGGCTGCTCCGCGTCGAAGGCGGCGGTGGCCTCGACGCCCTCCCGGCCCCGCTTCCACGTGGACGCGTAGACCACGAGCCGCTCCGGGTCCAGCCGCAGGGCCATGTTGTGCAGAAAGGCCTGGATGCCGCCCGGCCGGGGCGGGAAGTCGTTCGTCACGATGAGGGTCTTGTGCATCGCGGCCGACCCTACCCGCACAGTGTGTTCGGCCGTGCTTCATGGCCGTCGCACAGGGCGTCGGGAGATCATGTGGCGCACTCCCAGGCAGGTCGGCGGACAGGGGCTCAGGTGGACAGGACGGGCGAGAGGCGTGCCCTGGCGTTGCTGCTGGTCGTCTGGGGTGCCACCCGGCTGGTGCTGCTGCTGTTCGTGCTGAAGGTGTTCGTGTTCCCGGGCGCCGACGTCACGAGCGACGTGTCGGTGATCTACCAGGGGTGGTACGAGGTCCTCCGGCACGGAACGTTCCCGCTGGACGACGTCACCTGGCAGTACCCGCCCGCGGCCGCCCTGGCGATCCTCGCCCCCGGGCTGCTGCCCTTCCTGGACTACCCGACCGCCTTCTTCGTGCTGGCTTTCCTGGCCGACCTGGTGGTGCTCGCCCTCCTCCTCTACACGGGCCTGCGCCCCGGCCGCACCCTGCGTGGCGCCTGGATCTGGGTGCTCGGCGTGCCGCTCCTCGGCCCGACCGTCTACTCCCGCTACGACCTGATGGTCACCGCGGTCGCCGTCGCCGGGCTGCTCGCCGGGGCCCGGCACCCCCGGCTGATGGGCGCGCTGGCCGGCTTCGGCGCGATGGTCAAGGTGTGGCCGGCGCTGCTGCTTGTGGGTGCGGTGCGGCGGCGGGCCTGGGCGTCGGCGGCGGTCACGGCCGGCGTGGTCGGGGTGCTGTTCGCGGTGGCCATGCCCGGCGCGTTCGCCTTCCTGACCTTCCAGCGGGACCGGGGCACCGAGGTGGAGTCGCTGGGCGCGCTGGTCCTGCACGTCGCCCGGCACTACGGCTGGCAGGGCGAGGTGCTGCTCAACTACGGCTCGATCGAATTCCTCGGCCCGCGGGTGAAGGCGGTGAGCGCGGCGGCCCTGGTGCTGACCGCGTGCGCCTTCGGCTGGTTGCTGCTGTGGCGGCTGTGCGCGGCCCGCTTCCGGTCCCACACGCTCGCGGACGCCGCCTTCACGGCCGTCCTGATGTTCACGGTCACCAGCCGGGTGATCAGCCCGCAGTACATGGTGTGGCTGGTGGGCCTGGCCGCCGTCTGCCTCTGCTTCCGGGCCGGCCGGATGACCCTGCCGGCGGTCCTGGTCCTCCTGGCCGCCTTCGTGACGGTCCTGGAGTTCCCGGTCGGCTTCTCGCACATCGTGGTGAGCGACTGGTACGGCATCACCCTGCTGCTCCTGCGCAACGGCCTGCTGGTCGCGGCGACGGTCACGGCGGCCCGCCAGCTGTGGCGCTCCACGGTGCCGGGGGCCCCGCCCGCTCCGCTGCCCGCTCGGGCCACCCGCACGAAGGAGACCTCGGCCCCCTCCTGAGCGCGGGCCGGCTCAGCCGCCGAGCCGACCCGTCAGGTAGTCCCGCCAGCGGGCGGTGAAGTCCGGCAGGGTGGTGCCGAGTTCCTTCCGCAGCGCGTCCTCGACGGCGCCCGTACGGCCCTGGTGGGCGCCGACGGCCCGGTAGAAGGCGCCGAGCCGCTCCTCGCCCCAGTGGGCGGCGATCATCCGGCAGGCCAGCCAGCCGCCCTCGTAGGCCTCGGCCAGCTTGGTGGGGTCGTCGGTGAAGCCGAAGTCCTTGTCCTCCGGGAGGTCCTCGGGGAGGTCCCCGTCCCGCACGGCGCGGGCCAGCTCGGGTGCGGCCTCGGTGGGGGTGCGGCCGCTGTCGAGATAGCCGATCCAGTCGGCGTACCCCTCGGAGAGCCAGAGCGGGGTGGCGGCCGAGGTGTGCGCGCGGGTGGCGACATGGGTCGTCTCATGGGTGAGGACCACCTGCTTGCCGACCGAGCCGAGGACCGCGTACGCATCCGGGTTGAGGATGACCCGGTCCGCCGGGGCCTGGCCGGAACCCCCCGCCTCGCCGGTGGTGACGGCGGCGATGCCCCGGTAGTTGGAGGCGGGGGCGCCCAGCAGGCCCGCCATGCCGTTCAGCGACTGGGGTACGACCAGGACCACCCGCTGGGTCCAGTCCGTGCCCCAGGCCTTGGAGACCTCGGGGACGGCGGTGTCGGCGAGACCGGCGTAGTCCCGCAGGGTGTCCCGGGACTGGCCGACGCCGAGAACCAGGCTGTGCGCGCCCTTGACGGCCGTCACCGTGCCCTGGTCCCAGAGCTGCTGCCCCGACTTCCCGGCGGGCTTGTCGGCGGCGACGTACCAGTGGCCGTCGGCGGTGCGGCTGAGGGTCAGGGTGCGGTCGGTGGTGACGGGGGCCTTGTCGTAGCCCTGGATGCGGTAGCGGAGCTGGGCGTCGGCGGTGGCCTCGGCGCCGTCGGGGTGCAGGGCGGTCAGCCGGTAGCTCCAGTCCGCGAGCGGTACGGCCCGCAGGTCGGCGTACGAGCTCCGGGTACCGGTCTCGGCGTAGGCCCTCTCGTCATGGCCGAGGACGGCGGCCGCGCGCCGGTCCAGGACCTGCTGCACCTCGGCCATCGCCGACCCGGTCGCCGCCTGCCCGCCACCGCATCCCGTCAGCGGCAGGAGCAGCAGACACAGCCCCGCCGCTCCTGAGCGCCACGCCCGCCTGCCACCAGCCACTTTCCGATCGTACGGGTCGGGGCCCGAAAGTCAGGGCCGGGTGATGGAGGAGATGGGCATCATCCCGACCGGGTCGTAGCGGACCGGGGCGCCCGGGTAGGGGGCGTGGATGACCTGTCCGTTGCCGACGTACATCCCCACATGGCTGGCGTCGGAGCGGTAGACGACCAGGTCACCGGGTTGCGCCTGGGAGAGCGGGACCTGGTGGCCGGCGTGCCGCTGCTCCTGCGAGGTGCGCGGCAGATGGATCCCGGCCTGCGCGTACGACCACTGCATCAGGCCCGAGCAGTCGAACCCGGAGGGTCCGCTGGCGCCCCACACGTACGGCTTGCCGACGGCGGCGCGGGCGGCGGCCACCGCGGCGGCGGCGCGGCCGTCGGGGGCACTGACCCCGGAGAGGTCGGGCAGGTCGGCGCGGTCGTCGCCGCGGGAGGCGTGCTCGAAGGCGGCGCGGTCGGCGGCGGGCAGCGCGTTGAGCAGCCGCCGGGCCTTGGCGAGCTTCTTCTCCACGGTGGCCTTGTGGGAGGCGACCGCCTTGCGGCTGCGCTCCAGCTGGGTGAGTTCCCCGGCGGCCTCGCTGCGCTCCTGGGCGAGTTCGCGCATCGCCGCCTGGAGCTCCCTGAGCTGCCCGGCCCGGCGGACGTCGATGCGGTCGAGGAGGGAGGCCCGGTCGAGGTACTCCTCGGGGTCGTCGGAGAACAGCAGGGCGACGGTGGGGTCGATGCCGCCGGAGCGGTACTGGGCGCCGGCGAGCGAACCGAGCGCCTCCCGCATGGCGTTGATGCGCAGCTGCTGGCGGGCGATGCGGTCCTGGGAGTCGTTCACCTCGTGGCGCAGCGCGCCGGCCCGCTCGTCGGCCTTGTTGTAGGCCTCGGTCGCCTCTTCGGCCTGCCGGTACAGCCGGTCCACCTCGGCGCGGTCACCCCCGTGCGGGGCCGCGCTCGCGGGTACGGCGCCGAGCGCGGCTGCCGCGGCCGACAGCACACAGAGGGCGGCACCGGCGCCCCGGTTGAACCCGGACGATGCGAGACGGCGATCAGACCCCACAGGAAACCGCGCTCCTTCCGTTTGTCGGACGCCGACGGTCTCCCCCGGGTAAAGGGGGAAACGCGCCAGACATTGACGCCCTCCCCCGCCCGAGGGCAGGAGATTCCGGTCCGCGCCGCACAGCGGCGCCACCACGGGTTCCTGTTTCACAGGCCGCCGCCAACCCGTGTGGGCTGGTCCTACGCGACCTCCGCAGGCGTGACTTCCCGCCCGTCCGGCGGTAGGTCCGACAACTCTGTCGCCGAACGCGGCGATGCTAGCCATACGACCGGTCCACGGCCAAAGACCTCTGTGGGCACACGAACACGACGCCCCGCCGCTGACGCAGGTCACCGGCGGGGCGTGGAGTCATCTTCGGTTGTCGCGATTCGCCCGTTCGGGCGCCACCTCGGGTTGATCTTGGGCCGTACGGGTGTCGCCGTAACCCGCTGGGGTCAGATCCGGACGCCGAACTCGAACGTCATGTTGCCGATCGACTCGTAGCGCACCACGGCACCGGTGTGCGGGGCGTGCAGCACCTGGCCGTTGCCCGCGTAGAGGCCGACGTGGTGGTAGTCGCCGTAGAAGATCACCAGGTCGCCGACCTTGAGGTCGCTCTGGCTGTAGATCCGGGTGCCGGCGTTGGCCTGGGCCTCGGAGGTGCGCGGGATGGTGACGCCGGCCTGGGCGTAGGCCCAGGAGGTCAGGCCCGAGCAGTCGAAGGAGGACGGGCCGGAGGCGCCGTAGACGTACGGCGAGCCGATCACGGACTGGGCGGCGGAGAAGGCGGCGGCGGCCCGGCCGGAGGCGGAGCCGGTGTTGCCGAGGTCCACGCGGGAGGAGGCGCGGCTGGCGGCCTGGGCCTGCTCGGCGTCCAGGGCGGCCTTCTCCTTGGCCGTCAGGGTGTTGAGGAGCTTCTGCGCGTCGGCGAGCTTGGACTGGACGGCGCTCTTCTGCTTGGCCAGCTCGGTGCGGGTGGAGGAGAGGTCCTTGAGCTTGTCCGTCGCCTCTGCCCGCTCCTGGGCGAGTTCGCGCTGTTTGTCCTGAATCTTCTTGAGAGCCTCGACCTGCTGGCCGCTCAACTGGTCGAGCGTGGACGCCTTGTCGAGGTAGTCGTCCGGGTCGGACGAGAGGAAGAGCTGGACCGACGGGTCTATGCCGCCGGAGCGGTACTGCGCGGTGGCCAGCGAACCGAGGCTGTCCCGCAGCTTGTTGAGATCCTCCTGACCACGGGCCACATTGTCCTGGATCGTGGAGATCTCCTTCTGCAGCTTCTGCTGCTTCTCCTTGGCTCCGTCCAGCTTCTCGGTGGCCTGCTCGGCCTCCTCGTAGAGCTTGTCGACCTTCGCCTTGACCTCGTCCTTGGTCAGCTTCTCGCTGGGCGCCGCGTTGGCGGCGTTGGCGCTGAGGACGACGGCAGCGGCGGCTGCGGTGGTCAGCACGGTCACGCGCGCGCGACTCGGCTGCTTGGGTCGACGATGGGACGCCACGGAGACGGGCTCCTTCGTTTGAGTGATCACCCGTGTGGAGGTTCGAGGCCCGACCCTAGTGACCTCCCTGTGATCAGTTCAAACCCAACAGCGAAAAAACTGGTCACGCAACGCACTCTTTGCACATAACTCACGTGCCGTAATGCTCGATTGACGCTACGTTGCGTGACGGTTCGGTCAATTCGGGCATTGCATATGTCCGTTGAACCTTCAGGACAGTCGCTTCAGAAGCATCGCAGAAGCCACCGGACGGGCACCCGCCTTGGCGACCCCGTCGGCGACCTCGCGGTCGGTCGAGGCGACGATCACCGGCCGGCCCGGCGGCTCGGCGCGCACCAGCTGGCGGATCAGTTCGTCCGCGGTGACACCGGGCTTGGAGAAGAGGACCCTGACCCCGCGCGGCGGGGCGAGCAGCACCGGCGCGGCCAGTTCGGCGCCGTCGAAGACACAGGTGACCTCGGCGCCGGTCTGCGCGGCCAGCTGGGAGAGCTGGCCGAGCAGCCGCAGCCGCTGCTTCTCCAGCGGCATCTGCGGATAGCCGGTCTTGGTCACGTTGTAGCCGTCGACGACCAAGTGCGCCTGGGGCAGGGCGAGTAGCTGATTGAGAATGGCCGGGTCGTTCTCGGAGAGCGCCCGGGCCGCGATGTCCTTCGGGGTCATTCGTCCCGGTTCGACCGCATCCACGGTCTCGGCGGGCCGCACCGACACCGGCGGCAACGCCAGTTCGCGGCGCAGGCCCTGGGCCGCGTCCAGCACGGTGTCGAGCAGCAGCCGTACCCTCATGTCCTCGACGCTGCGTCCCTCGCGGGCGGCCCGGCGGCTGGCCTCCAGGGCGGCCTCGACCTCGCCGAGCCGGGCCTTGAGCCGCCGCCCCTCGCTCTCGGCGGCGGAGACCTGGGCCTGCCCCTCGGTGCGCACCGTCTCCATCTCGCCCTGCATCTTGCGCAGCGCGGCCTCACCGCGCTTGACGTCACTGAGGGCCGCGCGCAGCTTGCGGTGAAGCGATTCCGCTTCCCTCTTCGCCGAGTCCAGCTCGGCGCGCAGCCGCTCCGTCTCGGCCCGGGTCTGCTCCCTGGCCCGGTCCAGCTCCTCGCGCAGCCGCTCCAGCTCGGCCCGGCTCTCCTCGTCGGCGCGCTCGGCGTCGGCCCGCTGGGCCTCCTCGCCGGCCGCCGCCACCAGCTTCACCCAGCCCGTGGGGCGCAGTACGTAGGCCGCGGCCGCCACATCGAGCGGGTCCGCGGCCGGGGGCGGGGAGCCGGAGTCGAGGGCGCCGGCGAGTTCCGGCTGGGCCTCTCTGAGCTTCTCCCCGATCCGCTGCCGGAAGAGGGTGTCCGTCTCCAGCGCCGTCGCCATGGCGTTCCCGGCGAACTTGGCCCGCCGATTAGGGGCGAAACGGGCGTACTGCCGCAGCTGGGCGGGCAGTTCGGCGACGGTCAGCCCGCCGAAGCCGTCCGACACGATCTGTACGACACGCCGCCGCACGCCGTCGGGCAGCGGACGGTCAAGCACCTCGGCGGTGCCGTCGCCCGGCCCCCCGCCTGTGGTCTCCACCATCCGTCACACCCCATCACCTGTGCGCGGCCGCCTCCCGGTCTCAGGAGTCGGCGCCCGGCCTGTCCACGAGCTCCACCTGGTCCACCGCGTTGCACCAGCGGCAGCGCACCGACTCGATGGTCTCATTGACCACCTCGCGCTCCTCGACCTTGGGCTCACCGGCCAGGTCGAGGTGCACGTACTCCACGACCTTCGACGAGCGGGTCACGTCGAAGCGCGTGAGGTTGCCGCAGAGGGTGCAGCGCCACCGCGTCGTGGCGGTCGGCAGGGGAACCGTCATCGTGGCTGTTCGCTTCCTTCTAGTGTCCGTGACGCGCCGTCCCGACGCGTGTGGCTCGTTACCCTACGGCCTGGCGAGTACTCGACGCCGCCCTGTCCGCGGCGGCGAGGCGATCTGCACCGGTACATCCCGTTACGCCATGCTCTATGTCCATGATCGGCAACTGGAACCCGAAGGCCGTCCGGACCCTGCGGAGCCTGCGGAGCACCTCGGCGCCCATGACGTACACCCTGATCGCCGTGTGCTGCCTGATCTTCGTGCTCGGCCCGGCGTCCGGCTTCACCCCGTCCTACGGCACCGGGGACGCCCTGGCGGCCGCCCAGCGCGCGTACTTCCGGCACTGGGGGGTGGTTCCCGCCGACCTGTTCGACGGTCCGGCGCGGGAGGCGCTCACCCCGGCCACGGCGCTGTTCATCCACGGCAGCTGGGTGCACCTGCTCGGCAACATGCTCTTCCTCTTCGTCTTCGGGGCGATGACCGAGGAGCGGATGGGCCGCGTGGAGTTCACCCTCTTCTACATCGGCTGCGGCTACCTCGCACTGCTCGGCTACGCGGCCGCCAACGCCACGTCCCAGCAGTCGCTGGTGGGGGCGTCCGGGGCGATCTCGGCGGTCCTCGGAGCGTTCCTGTACCTGTTCCCCAGCGCCCGCGTGACCAGTCTTCTGCCGTTCCTCTTCTTCCTTCCGCTCCGGTTCCCGGCCTGGGTGGTGCTCCCCTTCTGGGCGGCCCTGCAGTGGCTCGCCCTGGGCCAGGCCCCCTCCGGCCCCGGCGTGGCCTACCTCGCCCATCTGGTCGGCTTCGGACTCGGCCTCGGCTACGCGTGGGTGCGGTACGGCCGTGGGACTAAAGTGAAGGCCGCCCCAGCTCCGGCTCCCGAGGGAGAGAACCAGCCGTGATCACCGCGATCGTCCTCATCAAGACCAGCGTGGACCGGATCCCCGAGATCGCGGAACAGATCGCCGCGCTGGACAGCGTCAGCGAGGTCTTCTCCGTCACCGGTACGTATGACCTGATCGCCATGGTCCGGGTGCGGGAGCACGAGGACCTGGCCGAGGTGATCCCGGGGCGGATCAGCAAGATCCAGGGCGTGGAGGGCACGGACACGCACGTCGCGTTCCGCACGTACTCCCAGCACGACCTGGAGGCGGCGTTCGCGATCGGCCTGGACAGCTAGTCAGGCCTTGAGGGCGAGGACGGTGATGCCGTCGGCGGTCGCGACGTAGATCCGGCCGTCGTGGGCGACCGGGCTCTGCGTCCCTGTCGACGCCCCGCCCTCGACGCGCTTGCGCCAGGTGCGCCCGCCCTTGCGGTTCACGCCGAAGAGCGTCGAGCCCTGGCGTACGTAGAGGGTGTCGCCCGCGACCGTGGGATCGCTGTACTGGGTGCCCTCGCCGGTGAGCATGAGGTCCCACGCCTTCGATCCGTCGGCGGGGTCCAGGGCGAGCAGCTCCCAACTGCTCGCGGTGACCGCCAGGCCGCCGAACGACACGCTCGTGAAGTAGCGGCCGCCGCTCGGCAGCTCGTTGCCGGACTTGTGCCAGAGCGCCTTGCCCGTCCGGCTGATGCCGTGCAGCATCTGCTCACCGCCCGACCCGACCACCAGGACGTCCCCGATCAGCGCCGGGCGGCCGGTGTCACTGCCGGCCGCCGTCGCCCAGAGCCGCTTCCCGCTCTTCGCGTCCAGGGCCCGCACCTGATCCCCGAACGTGCCGACGTAGACCACCCCGTCCGCGACCATGGGCTCGCTGGTGGGCGCCGGCCCGGTCGGTGTGCTCCAGGCGACGCCGCCGTCGGGGGTGTACGCGCGCACCCCGCCCGCGTCCGTGGGGCCGTAGGACACCAGGACCAGGTCGCCCGCGGCCACCGGGACCTGGCTGTTCCCGGCGACCGGCCTGGTCCAGCGCACCCGGCCGCCCCGGCCGAGCGCGCAGAGCTTCGTGGAGCCCTCCCCGTTGTCGTACAGCAGGCAGTACACGCCGTCGGCGGTGGCGAGCGGGGGCATGACCGGGCCGCCCAGCGCGGTGCTCCAGACGGGACGGCCGTTCGGCGCCACCGCGTGCAGCGAGCCGTCCGCCCCGCCGACGTACACCAGGTTCCCGTCGGCCGACACCGCCGCACACGGGCCGCGCTGTCCGCCGAGCCCCTGGACCGGGTACTGCCACCCCACCTGGGTCGCCGACGACGAGACCGTGCCGGTCCGCCCCTCCCGCACCGCCGGACCCGGGCCCGCCGAGGAGTCCCGCAGCCACAGCCACCCGCCGACGCCGCCGCCCGCCACGACCGCCGCACCGCCCGTCAGAGCCGCCAGCAGCCGCCGCCGGGAGGCCGGGGCGGCAGCCGGCGAGGTCACGGGCAGGTCCGTGACCGTCGCGGGCGCCACGTACTCGACGCGGCTGTCCCGCTCCCCCGACCCGTGTTCCGGCACCCAGCGCTCATCGCCGTCCGCGGTCCCCGATTCCGCCGTGGCGCGGCCGGCGTACCACCCCGCCCCGAGGCCTGCGCGGAGGGAACGCCCGGTATGCCCCACCGCCGCGACCACGTCCGCGGGCGTCGGCCGCGCCCCGGGGTCGTCGCGCAGACAGGACTCCACGAGCTCCAGATGGTCCTTCGGTACGACGGACAGGTCGACGTCCCCGGTCAGGATCCGCAGCAGGACGACCGAGTCCTGCCCCTCGCCGAAAGGTTCCCGTCCGCCCGCCGCGTACGCGAGGACCGCGCCCAGCGAGAAGACGTCACTGGCCGGTCCCACGTGGGCGCCGTTGCGGATCTGCTCGGGCGAGACATAGCCGACCGACCCGACGATCACCCCGGTCCGGGTCAGGGCCGTCCCTTCCAGGGCCCGGACGATCCCGAAGTCGATGACCCGGGGGCCGTCCGGCGCCAGCAGGATGTTGGAGGGCTTGAGGTCCCGGTGCACCAGCCCCTTGGCGTGGATCGCGGCCAGCGCCTCGCCCAGCGCGGCCGCCAGCAGCCGTACCGCGTCGCCGGCCAGGGGGCCGCCGTCGAGGATCGCGTCCCGCAGGTTCGGCCCGTCCACGTACTCGGTGGCCATCCACGGCCGTACGGCCCCGGTGTCCGCGTCCACGACGCGGGCGGTGTACGTCCCCGCGCCGCCGACGGTCTGCGCGGCCCGCACCTCGTGCCGGAACCGGGCCCTGAAGGTGCGGTCCTCCGCGTGTTCGGCGCGCACCACTTTCACGGCGAGCCGCAGACCACCGCGCGCCTCGGCGAGATACACCTCGCCCATGCCGCCGGATCCGAGTCTGCCCCGGACCTCGTAGGGACCGATGGTCCGAGGGTCCGTCTCGCGCAGCTCCTCCACCCCGTGCTCCCCCTGCCCTCCGTACAGCTGCCGAAGGAAGCGTATACGCGCGGCTGGACGTCAGTCCGTCAGACGGCCGGTACGCAACGGCCGTCCTCCGTACGGTAGTTCCACTTCGCGCCATCCCGGACCAGCTCCTTGACGGCGTTCACGAACCGCTCCACATGCTCGTCCGGCGTCCCCGCGCCGAAGCTCACCCGGATCGCGTTCAGGGACTTCTCGCCCGGTGCCGCATCGGGCGCCCCGCATTCGCCCTGGGTCTGGGGGTCGGAGCCCAGCAGGGTCCTGACCAGCGGGTGGGCGCAGAAGAGGCCGTCGCGGACGCCGATGCCGTACTCGGCCGAGAGGGCCGCGGCGAAGTGGGAGCTGTTCCAGCCGTCCACCACGAAGCTGATCACTCCGACGCGGGGGGCGTCGTCGCCGAAGAGGGAGAGGATCCGGACCTCGGGAACCTCGGCCAACCCCGCCCGCACCTCCTCGATGAGGTGCTGCTCGCGGGCGACCAGCGTGTCGAAGCCGGCCTCGGTGAGGGCCTTGCAGGCCGACGCGATGGAGTAGGCGCCGATGACGTTGGGCGACCCGGCCTCGTGCCGCGCGGCGCTCTCGTGCCACTCCACGGCCACTCCCCCGTCCTCGCGCCGGGTGACCCTGCGGCTGGCGCCGCCGCCCGCGAGGTAGGGCTCGGCGGCCTGGAGCCAGTCGGCGCGGCCCGCGAGGACGCCGGAGCCGAAGGGGGCGTACAGCTTGTGGCCGGAGAAGGCGACCCAGTCGACGTCGAGGTCACGGACGGAGACCGGGTGGTGGGGGGCCAGCTGGGCCGCGTCCAGGACGATCCGGGCGCCGTGCGCGTGCGCGGCGGCGGCCAGCTCGCGGACCGGCCACAGTTCGCCGGTGACGTTCGAGGCGCCGGTGACGCAGACCAGGGCCGGCCCGTAGCCCCCTTCAATGGACACAGTGCGGTCGGCCAGGGCGCGCTCCAGGGTCGCCACCGCCTGCCGCGGGGTGCGCGGGGCGTTGAGGTAGGTGACCCGGGCGTCCTGCCAGGGCAGCAGGGAGGCGTGGTGCTCGGTCTCGAAGACGAAGACCTGGCAGTCGGCGGGCAGGGCGCGGGCCAGGAGGTTCAGGGAGTCCGTCGTGGAGCGGGTGAAGACCAGCTGGTCGTCGGGGCGGCAGTCGAGGAACTCGGCGACGGTCTTCCGGGCGTTCTCGAAGAGGTCGGTCGACAGCTGGGAGAGGTAGCCGGCACCGCGGTGGACGCTGCCGTAGTAGGGCGCGTAGGCCGCCACGTCGTCCCAGACCCGCTGGAGCGCGGGGGCGCTGGCCGCGTAGTCGAGGGCGGCGTAGGAGACCTCGCCGCCGGTGACGAGCGGGACGGTGACATCCCGCCCCAGAACGGGCAGCGGCCCCGGAATGTTGCTGCAAACGGGCTGGGCGGAGGCAGCGGTGGAGACGGACATGGCGGAACTCCCGTGAGAGGAAAGAAGAAAGTGAAAAGGGGTGCGCGGAAGTGGGGCTCGACGCCCTAGCGCATTCGCTTGCTCACGGGAGACTCCCTCGATGACCAGGATCCCTGGGCTGTGCTCTTTCAGAAGAGCGTGAGGGATCCGCGCTTGCCGCAGACCTCACTGCCTACGGCCTGGTCTTCACCCGGGGCACCCCGCCACGGACGGAGGGTTGCCGGACAGTCGGCCGGGGCCTCATGACTGTCACTCATGACCTGACTGAGAACGTAGATGAAGTGATCGCCGGCGCGCAACTTCTGTCCGGATGACGGACTGACGAGGGCGCCGGCGCCACGTGCTCTTCCCGCTCGGCGCCTACCGGTTGGTCGCCGCCGCCCAGCGCTCCAGCACCCGCTTGGCCGCGCCCGAGTCGATCGACTCCGCCGCCCTGTCCATGCCGGCCCGGATCTGCTCGGCCAGCGTTCCGGTGCCCGGGTCCAGGGCCACCAGCGCCGCCGCCGAGTTCAGCAGGACCGCGTCGCGGACCGGGCCCGTCTCGCCGTCCAGGAGCCGGCGGGCGACCTCCGCGTTGTACGACGGGTCGCCGCCGCGCAGCGCCTCCACCGGGACCAGCTCGATGCCGACGTCCCGCGGGTCGAAGGTCTCCTCGGTGACCTTGCCGTCGCGGACGATCCAGACGTGGGACGTGGCGGTGGTCGTCAGCTCGTCGAGGCCGTCGTCGCCGCGGAAGACCAGGGAGGAGTTGCCGCGTTCCGCGAAGACGCCCGCGACGACCGGCGCCATGCGCGGATCCGCGACGCCGACCGCCTGGGCCCGCACCTGCGCGGGGTTGGTCAGCGGGCCGAGGATGTTGAACACCGTGCGGATGCCCAGCTGGCCGCGGGCCGCGCCCGCATGGCGCAGCGCCGGGTGGAACTTGACGGCGAAGCAGAAGGTGATGCCGGCCTCCTCGGCGACCTCGGCGACCCGCTGCGGGGTCAGATCGAGGTTGACGCCGAGCTTCTCCAGGACATCCGAGGCACCGGACGCGGAGGACGCCGCCCGGTTGCCGTGCTTGACGACCTTCGCCCCGGCGCCGGCCACCACCAGTGCCGACATCGTGGAGATGTTCACCGTCTTGGCGCCGTCACCGCCGGTGCCGACGATGTCCACCGTGCGGCCCGGTACCTCGATGACGTTGGCGTGCGCGTACATCGTGCGGACCAGGCCGTTGATCTCGTCGACCGTCTCGCCCTTGGCCCGCAGGGCGACGACGAAGCCCGCGATCTGGGCGTCGGTCGCCTGGCCGCGCATGATCTGGTCCATCGCCCAGGCCGTCGCGTCGGCGCTCTGATCCTGGCCGTACAGCAGCGCGTTCAGTACCTCGGGCCAGGAACGGCCCGCCGCGATGTCGCCTCCAGCGGGGGTCACAGCGCTCATAAGGCCGCTCCTGATGGTCGTACCGGCAAAAAGCAGTGTCACGCCTACCCTATCCAGCTCCGGGCACGGCGAAGGGCCCCCATCCGTACACCGGACGGGGGCCCTTCGACCGTGGCGTGGCGACGCGGTCGATCAGTGGTGGCCGTGGCCGCTCGTGATCTCCTTGTACTCCTCGACGGTGGGCTTCGGGATCTGGTTGTCCTCGCCGTAGTAGGCGCTGCTCAGCTTGGCGCGGAGCTTCTCGGACCCCTTGATCTTGCGCTCGACACCGTTCTCGTCCACCGCCGCGCCGACCTGGGCCGGCTCGTACTGGTGGTGGGCCGTGAGGGTGTGCAGCTGCTCCTGGCTGAGCGGCTCGTGCACCTCGATGAACTCACCGTGCGGCAGCCGCTTGATGATGCCGGTCTCGCGACCGTGCAGCACCTTCTCGCGGTCCCGGCGCTGCAGGCCGAGGCAGATCCGCTTGGTGACGAGGAACGCGATCACCGGTCCGGCGAAGAAGAAGATCCGGACGAACCAGGTCACGTCGTTGATCGACAGATGGAAGTGGGTGGCGATGAGGTCGTTGCCACCACCGATCAGGCCGACCATGTACACGGTCACCCAGGCGACACCGAACCCGGTACGGGTCGGGGCGTTGCGCGGGCGGTCCAGGATGTGGTGCTCGCTCTTGTCGCCGGTGACCCAGGACTCGATGAACGGGTAGAGCGCGATCGCGCCCAGCACCAGACCGAACAGGACCAGCGGGATGAAGACGCCCAGGACCAGGGTGTGGCCCCAGAAGTTGATCTCCCAGCCGGGCATGTAACGGATCAGACCCTCGGCGAAGCCCATGTACCAGTCGGGCTGGGCGCCGGTGGACACCTGGTCCGGACGGTAGGGGCCCATGGCCCAGATCGGGTTGATCTGGGTGGTCGCCGCGATGGCCGCGATGACACCGA
Source organism: Streptomyces sp. NPDC048254 (assembly GCF_043201895.1). Lineage (NCBI taxonomy): Bacteria > Bacillati > Actinomycetota > Actinomycetes > Kitasatosporales > Streptomycetaceae > Streptomyces > Streptomyces sp. NPDC048254. The sequence continues at coordinate 283,639 of NZ_JBICZJ010000011.1, read as the reverse complement.
AGACCAGGAAGAAGAAGCCTCCGGCCTTGGCCATGTAGACCGGCAGCAGCGGCATGCCGACGACGTTCTTCTCGGACTTTCCGGGACCCGCGAACTGCGTGTGCTTGTGGTAGAAGACCAGGATCAGGTGGCCCACCACCAGGCCGAGCATGATGCCCGGCAGCAGCAGGATGTGGATCGAGTAGAACCGCCCCACGAAGTCGTGACCGGGGAACTCGCCACCGAAGAGGAAGTACGAGATGTACGTGCCGACGATCGGCATCGACAGGATGGCGCCCTCGGTGAAGCGGACACCGGTGCCGGAGAGCAGGTCGTCCGGGAGCGAGTAGCCGGTGAACCCGGTGAACATGCCCAGGACGAACAGCAGGAAGCCGAACAGCCAGTTGATCTCACGCGGCTTGCGGAACGCGCCGGTGAAGAACACGCGCATCATGTGCACGAACATGCCGGCGAGGAAGATCAGCGCGGCCCAGTGGTGGATCTGCCGGATGAGCAGACCACCGCGCACGTCGAAGGAGATGTGCAGGGTCGAGCTGAACGCCTCGGACATCATCTGTCCCTGGAGCGGGACGTAGCTGCCGTGGTACACCACCTCGTTCATCGACGGGTGGAAGAACAGCGTCAGATACACACCCGTCAGGATGATGATGATGAAGCTGTACAGGCACACTTCGCCCAACATGAACGACCAGTGGTCGGGGAAGATCTTGCGCATGTTGGACTTGGCCAGGGAGTAGATCCCGAGCCGTCCGTCGGCCCAGTCGGCGACGCGCTCGCCGGCCGGGGCCTTCCCGCGCTCGCCGCGGCCCGCCGCGTCAGCGGCTGATGTCCGCGTGGAGTTCTCGTTAGTGCTCATCCGCGCTCCCAGAAAGCAGGACCGACGGGCTCGTCGAAGTCGCCGAGCGCCTGGAGGTAGCCCTCCTCGCTCACACCGATGCGCAGCTGCGGCAGGGCGTGACCGGCCGGGCCGAAGATCACTCGGGCTCCGTCGGAGAGGTCGAAGGTGGACTGGTGGCACGGGCAGAGCACGTGGTGGGTCTGCTGCTCGTACAGCGAGATCGGACAGCCCACGTGGGTGCAGATCTTCGAGTAGGCCACGATGCCCTCGTGGGACCACTCCAGCTCGCGCTTGTCCTTGATGTTGTCCGGCTGCAGCCGGATGATCATCAGGGCCGCCTTCGCCATCACGTTCTGGAAGTCCTCCTGGGACTCCTCGACGCCCTCGGGTTTGGCGAAGGTCAGCGAGCCGACGGCGACGTCGGAGGGACGCAGCGGCTCGTTGGTGTTCATGTTGACGAGCAGCTTGCCCTTCGACCACGCCGTGTGGCGCAGCGAGGTGCCGGGCAGCGGGCCGAGGTCGCGCAGCAGCACGACACCGGAGAGCGGGACCAGGGTCAGCGCGCCGAGCATGGTGGTGCGGATCAGCTTGCGCCGGCCGATCGCCGACTCCTTGGCACCCTGCTTGAAGTCGGCCAGGACCTTGGTCTTGACCTCCGGCGGGGCCGAGATGGCGTGCCGCTCGTCGGCGACCTCCACGTCGGACATCAGGGTGCGGGCCCAGTGGACCGCGCCCGCGCCGATGCAGAACAGCGCCACACCGAGGGTCAGCCCCAGCGCGAAGTTCAGCGCGCTGATGTGACCGATCGGGAAGACGAAGATCGACTTGTCTTTCGGGATCGTCACGTAGGAGGCGATGAAGCCGACGGTGGCCAGCATCGACACCGTGAACAGCAGGGCCACCACACGCTCGGACCGCTTGGCGGCCCGCTCGTCGATGTCCTGGATCCGGTGCTCGTGAGGCGGCAGACCGGGGTCCGCGAACGGGTCCTTCTCGTCCGCGATGCTCACGGCGCCGTGCGCGTGGCCCTGCTCAGCGGGCAGGTTCTCTTCTGGAATCTCTTGGCTACTCATGACTTCTTGGCCTTTGCGGTCCGAGCGGCGACCCAGACGGCGACCGCGATCAGGGCGCCGAGACCGAAGATCCACGCGAACAGACCCTCACTGACCGGCCCGAGGCCGCCCAGGTCGAGACCGCCGGGGTTCACCGTCTTGGGGCTGTTGACCGCGTCGAGGTACGCGATGATGTCCTTCTTGTTCTTCTCCGACAGCGTGGTGTCGGGGAAGGACGGCATGTTCTGCGGGCCCGTCTGCATGGCCTCGTAGAGGTGCTTCGGGGCGACGCCTTCCAGGCTCGGCGCGAACTTGCCCTTGGTCAGCGCGCCACCCGCACCCACGAAGTTGTGGCACTGCGCGCAGTTGGTGCGGAAGAGCTCGCCGCCCGCGGCGATGTCGGCACCGCCCGGGCCGTACTGCTCCTTGGTCGGCACCTCGGGACCGGCGCCCAGCGAGGCGACGTACGCCGCGAGCTGGTCGATCTGGGCCTGGGTGTAGATGTTCTTCTTCGCGACGACCTGCGGGCCCTGCGACGTGGCGGCCGGCATCCGGCCGGTGCCGACCTGGAAGTCGACGGCCGCGGCGCCCACGCCGACCAGGCTGGGACCGTCGGACGAGCCCTGACCGCCGGTGCCGTGGCAGCTGGCACAGCCGACCGAGTAGAGCTTCTTGCCCTCCTCGATGGTCAGGGACTGGGAGGTCTCATCGGCCTGCGCCTGGCCCGCGGGCGCGAGCGCGGCGTACAGCCCCCCAGTGGCCGCCAGCGCAAAGAGTAGGACGACGACCGCCGCCAGCGGATGGCGTCGTCGTGAGGAGAGCTTTTTCACGGATTACCCCGGTGTCAGGATCTTCTGCGTCGATGCTTCTGGGTGGTGCGCTTCTGCAGCGCGTGGAGCCGGCCCGGCTACTTGATCAGATAGATCGTGGCGAAAAGGCCGATCCAGACGACATCGACGAAGTGCCAGTAGTAGGACACGACGATGGCCGCGGTCGCCTGCTCGTGCGTGAAGCGCTTCGCCGCGTAGGTGCGGCCGAGGACGAACAGGAAGGCGATGAGGCCGCCCGTCACGTGCATGCCGTGGAACCCGGTGGTCAGGTAGAACACCGAGCCGTACGGGTCGGAGGAGAGCGAGATGCCGTCCTCCTTCACCAGGCTGGTGTACTCGTAGATCTGACCGCCGATGAAGATCGCGCCCATCACGAAGGTGATGATGAACCAGCCCCGGAGCTTCTTCACGTCCCCGCGCTCGGCGGCGAACACGCCGAGCTGGCAGGTGAGGGAGGAGAGCACCAGGATCGTGGTGTTGGTCGCGGAGAACGGAATGTTGAGATGGCTCGCCATCTCCTTCCAGTGATCCGGACCGGTCACCGATCGCAGGGTGAAGTACATCGCGAAGAGGGCCGCGAAGAACATCAGCTCGGAACTCAGCCAGATGATGGTTCCGACGCTGGTGAGGTTCGGCCGATTGACCGACGGGTGCGCGTGCCCGGTTTCTACTGTCGTTGCTGTCGCCACGACCGACATTATGTCGGTCGCTTATCTCGCGCTCACTCCGGGGGGTGCCGTTCGGGGTGTCCGCACCGTGTGTACTGCCCGGATGGCCCATCGAAGCGGTGTTCCAACAGGTGTTGACGAGGTGTCCGGGGGAGTAGCATCCGGCGCATCGGTCCTGTCCGTACGACGCTGACGTCCCGGAGGAACAATGCAGCCGACCGCCACGGTGCTGGTCTACAGCGACGACTCCAACACCCGCGAGCAGGTACGGCTGGCCGCGGGCCGGCGGCCGGCTCCCGATGTGCCGTTCGTCGAGTTCGTGGAGTGCGCGACGCCTCAGGCGGTCGTCACCGAGCTGGACAAGGGCGGCATCGACGTGTGCGTGCTGGACGGCGAGGCCGTGCCGCTGGGGGGCATGGGGGTGTGCCGGCAGATCAAGGACGAGGTGTTCAACTGCCCGCCGGTGCTGCTGCTGATCGGGCGGCCGCAGGACGCGTGGCTGGCCACGTGGAGCCGGGCGGACGCGGCTGTGACGCTGCCGGTGGATCCGGTGGAGTTCGCGGCCGCGCTGGCGTCTTTGTTGCGGCAGCAGAGGCTGCAGAGCGCCTAGGAGAGGGCGGGGCGCGGTGGGTTCGCGCGTGCGGGCCGCATGTGGCTGGTCGCGCCCGCGCGGCGGTAGCCGCATATCCACTGTCGCCCCGCGCCCCTGGTTTCTCACACTGACGTCGGCTGCAAGCGCACCGCGTCCTGGGGCTTCGGGCCGTCCGGGGTGCCGTTGATGAGGGCGCTGCCGTTGCGCCAGTCCTTCCAGGCGAGGTTCCAGTCGCCGAAGCCGTTGCCGAAGTTCTCCATCTCCTTGCCGTTGGAGTTGACCACCTTCACCACGTCACCCGGGTGGAACGTGTCGTAGAACCACTCGGCGTTCGAGGTGTTCATGCCGGTGCAGCCGTGGCTGACGTTCTCGTACCCCTGGGAGCCCACCGACCAGGGCGCGGCGTGCACGTACTCGCCCGACCAGGTCACCCGGGTGGCGTAGTAGACCGGGAGGTCGTAGGAGTCCGAGGTGCCCTCGGCGATGCCGACCGTGGAGCCGCGCATGCGTACGAAGTACTGCTTCTCCAGGACGACCTTGACGCCGTTGCGGGTCTCGAAGCCCGCCTTGCCGGTGGTGATGGGGATCTGGTCGATCTCCTTGTCGTTCTTGTACACCGTCATCTGGTGGGCGGCGGCGTCCGTGACGGCGAGGAGCTTGTCGCCGATGGTGAGTTTCAGGGGCTTGGCCGCGCCGCCCCACAGACGGTCGCTGATCTTGACGCCGTCCAGGTTGCTGTGCACCTGGAGGGTGGCGTGGGCCGGCCAGTAGTCCTTGGGCCGGTAGTGGAGTTCCTTGTCGCTCACCCAGTACCAGGAGCCCTCGACGGCGGGGACGGAGTCGACCCTGAGGGCACGCTCCACGACGGCGCGCTGGGCCTTGTCCTTGACCGCGTGGTCGAGTTGGGCGGTGACGGGCTGACCGACGCCGTACGCGCCCCCCTTGGGGCCGAAGGTGACCTTCAGCCGCTGCTGGGTGGTGGGCACGCTGGTGTCGAAGGTGAGGACCTTGCGGCCGGGCGCGCCGTCCTCGTCCTCGGTGCTGACCTGGACCGTGTAGTGGGCGTTGGCGGCCAGCGGGGAGGTGCTGTGCCAGCGACGGCCGTCGGCGTCGAGTTCGCCCGCCACATGGCGACCGGTGGCGTCCTCGGCCGTGACGTCCGTGATCCGGTCCTCGTCGCTCTTGGCGACGACCTCCAGCGGCTTGTCGGGGTCGGCCCGCTTCCCGGCGCCGGTAGGGGTGTTGAAGGAGACCTGGTCCGCCGCGTCGTACGGCTTGCCCGACAGCGGGTTGCCGTCCGATCCGCAGGCGGTGACGCCCGCGCCGAGGGCGGTCACCAGCAGGGTGCAGCTGACGACGGTACGGGCGCACGGAGAGTGACTCATATGGTCACGCTATGAGAGGTTTTCCGGACCGGCACGCCAGGTACTCCAGACGGGGGACCGGTACTGCGCCGAAGGCGGGAACTGCCGTACGAGCGGGAGCCCGGACCCTCCTGACAGAAGGTCCGGGCTCCCGGTGTGCGCTCGGCGCGTGCTTACTGGGTGCGGTTCTCACCGCGGTAGTACTCGAACACCCAGCCGAAGAGGCCGATCATGATGATGGGCGCCGAGAAGTACAGCAGCCACCAGCCGACGGCGACACCGAGGAAGGCCAGCGCGCCACCGACGCCGAGGGCGAGCGGCTGCCAGCTGTGCGGGCTGAAGAAGCCCACCTCGCCGGCCTCGTCCGCGACGTCGGCCTCCTTGTTGTCCTGGGCACCGGCGTCCACCCGCGAGGCCGTGAAGCCCAGGTAGAAGCCGATCATGATGCACAGGCCGAAGGCCATGAAGAGCGCCGTGGTACCGGCCGCCTCCTTCGACCACACGCCATAGACGATCGCCATGGCGAGGACGAAGACGCTCAGCCACACGAACATGCGGCCCTGGATCTTCACTTGCCGGCCTCCTTGCTGCCCGTGACAGCGGCGGCGGCGACGTGACCGTGCTCCAGCTGCTCCAGGGCGGCGATCTCAGGGTGGTGCAGGTCGAAGGCCGGGGATTCGCTGCGGATCCGCGGCAGGGTGACGAAGTTGTGCCGCGGCGGCGGGCAGGAGGTCGCCCACTCCAGCGAACGCCCGTAGCCCCACGGGTCGTCGACCTCGACCTTCTTGCCGTACTTGGCCGTCTTCCACACGTTGTAGAGGAACGGCAGGATCGACAGGCCGAGCAGGAAGGAGCTGATCGACGAGATCGTGTTCAGCATGGTGAAGCCGTCGGCCGCCAGGTAGTCGGCGTACCGGCGCGGCATGCCCTCGGCGCCCAGCCAGTGCTGGACCAGGAACGTGCCGTGGAAGCCGATGAACAGCGTCCAGAAGGTGATCTTGCCGAGGCGCTCGTCGAGCATCTTGCCCGTCATCTTCGGCCACCAGAAGTGGAAGCCGGAGAACATCGCGAAGACGACCGTGCCGAAGACCACGTAGTGGAAGTGGGCCACCACGAAGTACGAGTCGGAGACGTGGAAGTCCATCGGCGGCGAGGCCAGGATGACCCCGGTCAGACCACCGAAGGTGAAGGTGATCAGGAAGCCGGTGGCCCAGAGCATCGGGGTCTCGAAACTCAGTGACCCCTTCCACATCGTTCCGATCCAGTTGAAGAACTTCACGCCGGTCGGTACGGCGATGAGGAACGTCATGAAGGAGAAGAACGGCAGCAGCACACCGCCGGTGACGTACATGTGGTGGGCCCACACCGTCACGGACAGGCCGGCGATCGCGATGGTCGCCGCGATCAGGCCCATGTAGCCGAACATCGGCTTACGGGAGAAGACCGGGATGACCTCGGAGATGATGCCGAAGAACGGCAGGGCGATGATGTACACCTCTGGATGGCCGAAGAACCAGAAGAGGTGTTGCCAGAGCAAGGCTCCGCCGTTTGCCGCGTCGAAGACATGTGCCCCGAATTTCCGATCCGCCTCCAGCGCGAACAGCGCGGCGGCGAGGACGGGGAAGGCGAGCAGGACCAGGACGGCGGTCAGCAGCACGTTCCACACGAAGATCGGCATGCGGAACATGGTCATGCCCGGCGCACGCATGCAGATGATCGTGGTGATGAAGTTGACCGCGCCGAGGATGGTGCCGAAGCCGGAGAAGGCCAGACCCATGATCCACATGTCGGCGCCGATGCCCGGCGAGCGGACCGCGTCCGACAGCGGCGAGTAGGCGAACCAGCCGAAGTCGGCCGCACCCTGCGGGGTGAGGAAGCCGCCGACCGCGATGGTCGAGCCGAACAGGTAGAGCCAGTAGGCGAACATGTTCAGCCGCGGGAAGGCGACGTCCGGCGCACCGATCTGGAGCGGCATGATCCAGTTCGTGAAGCCGGCGAACAGCGGCGTCGCGAACATCAGCAGCATGATCGTGCCGTGCATCGTGAACGCCTGGTTGAACTGCTCGTTCGACATGATCTGCAGACCGGGGCGGGCGAGCTCGGCGCGCATCAGCAGCGCCATCACACCGCCGATCAGGAAGAACGCGAACGACGTGACCAGATAGAGCGTTCCGATGGTCTTGTGGTCGGTGGTCGTCAGCCACTTCACCACGACATTGCCGGGCTGCTTGCGCCTGACCGGCAGCTCGTCAGCGTACGAGCCTTCAGCCGCGGCACCCTGGGGTTCGTTGAGGATGCTCACAGGTTGTTCGTCTCCCGGTTCTTCTCGTGGCTCGTCTGCGCGATGCCGGCGGGAATGTAACCGGTCTGCCCCTTCTTGACGAGGTCCTTGAGGTGCTGCTGGTAGCGCTCAGGCGAGACGACCTTCACGTTGAACAGCATCCGGGAGTGGTCGACACCGCAGAGCTCGGCGCACTTGCCGAGGAAGGTGCCCTCCTGATTGGGAGTCACCTGGAACGCGTTGGTGTGGCCCGGGATGACGTCCATCTTCATCAGGAACGGCACCACCCAGAAGGAGTGGATGACGTCACGCGAGGTGAGGACGAAGCGGACGGTCTCACCCTTGGGCAGCCAGAGCGTCGGACCGGGGTTGCCGGTCTGCGGGTTCTTGGTGCCCGGCGTACCGACGTCGTAGACGCCACCGGCGGCGGCCGGGAATTCCTTCTTGAACCGGTCCGGAATGGCGTCCAGGTTCGCGTCGGTCTTCGCGTCGCCGGAGACACCGTCGACGGGCGTGATGTAGTTGAAGCCCCAGCTCCACTGGAAGCCGACCACGTTGACCGTGACGTCGGGCTTCTTGTCGGTGAGGCTGAGAAGCTTCGTCTCGTCACGCGCGGTGAAGTAGAACAACACCGAGACGATGATGAGCGGAACCACCGTGTACAGCGCCTCGATCGGCATGTTGTACCGGGTCTGGGCCGGAACCTCGATCTTGGTGCGGCTGCGCCGGTGGAAGATGGCGCTCCAGATGATCAGACCCCACACCAGCACGCCGACGGCGAGCGCGGCGGCCCAGGATCCCTGCCACAGGGAGAGGATCCGCGGAGCCTCTTCCGTGGTCGGGGTGGGCATACCAAGGCGGGGGAAGTCCTTGTATGTGCAACCGGTAGCGGTCGCAAGGACCAGGCCCGCGGTCATTGCCTGCAGCAGCTTCCGCCGCATCGGGCGCCGCGGCGAGCGGTCGGAGCCGTTGGGACTCACGTAGCGCCTTCCCGAGAGTCTCGCCCGCGCGGTTCGGCTGCGGCCTTCTCGCTGGTCGGTCGCCGCCCTGCGTCGGGCAGGGGTTTGGATGTTTATGCGGACCAAACCCTAGCCGACGCGATTCGGGGGGTCGCGGGGAGGGGGGCATACGCGCCGCGGGTCACTCCGTAGGGGTGGGAATGGGCGCCCAATAGCTCGGGTTGGTGGGGTTTCGTGCGCGTGTGCGGGTGCGTTGTGGCTTGTCGCGCCCACGTGGCGGAGCCGCAAATAGGTACAGTCCCGCGCCCCTGAGGTTGGGTGCCCTACCGGCGTTTTACCGTTGCTGTGTGCCCTACTTTGACGCCGCGTCTGCCGCCCCTCTTCATCCCGTTGCCCGTCAGGCTCTGTTGGCTGCACTGGACGACGGGTGGGCCGATCCGTCCCGGTTGTATCGCGAGGGGCGGAAGGCGCGCATGCTGCTGGATGCTGCGCGGGAGGCGGCTGCCGAGGCGGTCGGTTGTCGGGCGGACGAGCTGACGTTCACGCCGTCCGGGACTCGGGCCGTCCATACGGGTATGGCAGGTGCGTTGGCCGGTCGGCGCCGTACCGGACGTCACCTGATCGTGTCAGCCGTCGAACACTCCTCGGTACTCCATTCGGCCGAGGTGTTCGAGGCCGAGGGCGGCGAGGTGACGCGGGTGCCGGTGCGGCGGACCGGCGCGGTGGACGTCGAGTCGTACGCCGCCGCCCTCCGCGCGGACACCGCGCTCGCGTGCCTCCAGTCGGCCAACCACGAAGTGGGGACCGTGCAGCCGGTGGCGTCGGTGGCCGAGGCGTGCCGGTCGGCCGGGGTGCCGTTGCTGGTGGACGCGGCGCAGTCGCTGGGGTGGGGGCGGGTGGAGGGCGACTGGTCGTTGCTGACGGCGAGTGCGCACAAGTGGGGCGGGCCGAGCGGGGTCGGGCTCCTGGTCGTACGCAAAGGGGTGCGGTTCGCCGTCCAAGGGGCTTCGGACGAGCGGGAGTCGGGGCGTTCGGCCGGTTTCGAGAACCTTCCGGCGATCGTGGCGGCGGCCGCGTCACTGCGGGCCGTCCGGGCGGAGGCCGGGCAGGAGGCCGTACGACTGCGGGAGCTGACGGCGCGGATCCGGGCGCGAGTGCCGGAGTTGGTCCCGGACGTGGAGGTGGTGGGGGACGCGGACCGGCGCCTGCCGGGCGTCGTCACCTTCTCCTGCCTCTATGTCGACGGAGAGACCCTGCTCCACGAGCTCGACCGCGAGGGCTTCTCCGTGTCGTCCGGATCGTCCTGCACGAGCAGCACGCTGACGCCCAGCCATGTGCTGAAGGCGATGGGCGTGCTGAGCGAGGGGAACGTGCGGGTGTCCCTGCCGACGGGGGCGGCCGAGGGGGATGTGGCGCGGTTCCTGGAGGTGCTTCCGGGGGTGGTGGCGGGGGTGCGGGAGAAGCTGGGGGCGCCGGTGCCGACGGCGGCCGTCCACGAGGACGTACTCGTCGTGGATGCCTTGGGCAAGCGGTGCCCGATCCCCGTTATCGAGTTGGCGAAGGTCATCGGGACAGTGCCGGTGGGCGGCAGGGTGCGGGTCCTGTCCGACGACGAGGCCGCACGACTGGACATCCCCGCGTGGTGCGAGATGCGGGGCCAGGAGTACGTGGGTGAGGAGAAGGCAGAAAGAGGAACGGCGTACTTGGTCCGCCGGATCAGCTGAGGCGCCCCGTCAGGGGCGCGGGGCTGTGTCGATTTGCGGCTGCCGCCGCGTGTGCGCGACCAGCCCCCACGCCCCCGCCCCCGAAACTCAGACCAGGTAGCCCCGAACCTCTTCCGCGGCCTCGTCCCCGTACGCCTTCGTGAACCGCTCCATGAAGTGCCCACGACGCAGCTGGTACTCCTGCGTCCCCACCGTCTCGATGACGAGGGTCGCCAGCATGCAGCCCACCTGGGCCGCCCGCTCCAGCGAGACCCCCCACGCCAGGCCCGAGAGGAACCCCGCGCGGAACGCGTCGCCGACGCCCGTCGGGTCCGCCTTGCGCTCCTCGTCGGGGCAGCCGACCTCGATGGTCTCCTCGCCGGCCTTCTCGATCCGCACCCCGCGGGCGCCCAGCGTGGTGACCCGGTGGCCGACCTTCCCGAGGATCTCCTCGTCGCTCCAGCCGGTCTTGGTCTCGATCAGCCCCTTCTCGTACTCGTTGGAGAAGAGGTACGTCGCGCCGTCCAGCAGTATCCGGATCTCGTCGCCGTTCATCCGGGCGATCTGCTGGGAGAAGTCGGCGGCGAAGGGGATGGCGCGGGCGCGGCACTCCTCCGTGTGGCGGAGCATGCCCTCGGGGTCGTCCGCGCCGATCAGGACCAGGTCGAGGCCGCCCACCCGGTCGGCGACGGTCTTCAGCTCGATCAGGCGGGCCTCGCTCATCGCGCCCGTGTAGAAGGAGCCGATCTGGTTGTGGTCGGCGTCGGTCGTGCACACGAAACGCGCGGTGTGCAGGGTCTCGGAGATACGGACGGAGTCCGTGTCGACGCCGTGCCGGCCGAGCCAGGCCCGGTACTCGTCGAAGTCGAAGCCCGCCGCGCCCACCAGGACCGGCCGGGTGCCGAGCTGTCCCATGCCGAACGCGATGTTCGCGCCGACGCCGCCCCGGCGTACGTCCAGGTTGTCGACCAGGAAGGACAGCGAGACCGTGTGCAACTGGTCCGCGACGAGCTGGTCGGCGAAGCGGCCGGGGAAGGTCATGAGGTGGTCGGTGGCGATGGAGCCGGTGACTGCGATGCGCACGGCTGGGACTCTCCTGAGGGGGAGGCGTAATTGACAGTTAACGCTACCGGGTCGGCCGGGGCACGTTGAAGGCGCCAAAACTACCCGATAGTAGATCTTTCTTCGCGGCGCCCGACGTGCATACCGTTCGGTCATGACGAACCTCAAGGTCCACGCCCCCGCTCCGGCCGACCTCGACGGCGACCTGGCGTCGCTGCGCGGTGACTGCGCGCGGATGGCCCCGCACTGGGCGGTTCCCGATCACAGCGATGCCCGGCCGGTGCCGCCGTCACTCATCCACGGGGTGACCGTGCCGAAGAAGTCCGCCAAGCTGCTGGACGCGATGTCCGACTACGGCGACTGAGCCGCCCGGCGCGTTTCAGGGAACCGCGCGCTCCCCTCCCGCGTCCCATCGCCGTCCCCCTTGAAGGGGAGGCGGGATACGACACGCGGCAAGGAGCGATGTGGTGAAGAGCGAGCGACCCGAGAACGACGACGCGGCCGCGGGCACCGGCGGGGAGCCCCCCGAGGCCCGGACCACGGAGTCGCCGAAGGCGGCCGAGCCCGACGCCCGGCCCAGCGCGGAGCCCGCCGAAAGCACCGCCCGCCCGACACGGGACAGGCCCACGGCGAAGCCGGAAACGGCCCCGGCCCCGGAAGAAACCCCGGAGCCGGCAGCACCCCCGGCCGCGGAGACGGCCCCCGAGCCCACGGCGAGCCCCGCGCCGACCGCGGCCGACGATGCGGCCGAGACTGCCGAGCCGGATGCAACCCCGGAGCCGGCAGCGCCCCCCGCCGCGGAGACGGACCCCGAGCCCGCAGGAAGCCCCCGGTCGGCCGTGGCCCCCTCTGCCGACAGGGATCCCGCCCCGGACGAGACCCCGAAGCCGGAAACGGCCCGGAAGCCGCAAGAGACCCCGGCCCCGGAGTCTCAGGGAACCCCCGCCCCGGACCCGGCCCCGCAGTCGCCGGAATCCTCCGGCCCGGACAGGGCCCCGCAGTCACAAGAAACCCCCGAGTCCGAGGTGGCCTCGCTCCCCGGTGTCGGTGCGGTGTTCGGGGGCGACTCCGGTCACCCCGCCCGGCGGCGGTCCCCCGCTGTCATCGCCTCCGTGGCCGCCGCCGTGCTGCTGATCGGTGGCGGTGGGGCCTATCTCGCCGCGAGCGGCGGCTCCGGCGGCGGTACCGGGACTGGGGCCGGGACCAGCGCCTCCGGTGGTTCCACTCCCCCGCCGCTCGCCCTGGACGGTTACTCCACCGGGGGCAACGGGATAGCCGCGGGCGAGCCCAACCCCTACGGCATGACCTACAAGGCAGGCGGCACGCTCCCCGACGGACCCGGCTCGGCCGCCGTGTACCAGCCGGCCGGTGAGGTCTCCAAGGACCGGGTGGCCGCGCTGGCGAAGGCCCTCGGGATCGACGGGACGCCGGTCGCCGAGGGCGGGGTGTGGAAGGTCGGCACCGACAACGACGGCTCCGGCGGGAGTCTCCAGGTGAACAGGGCCACCCCCGGCATCTGGACGTACAGCCGCTACGCCCCCGGCACCGACAACTGCAAGAGCGGCCTCGTATGCGCCCAGGACCCGGCGGCACCGGCCGGGGACCCGGTGAGCGTCTCGGTCGCGGAGAAGGCGGCGGCGCCGGTTCTGAAGGCGCTCGGCCAGGACGACGCGAAGCTCGACACGAGCCAGGTCATGGGCGCCCAGCGGGCGGTGAACGCCGATCCCGTGGTGGGCGGGTTGCCGACGTACGGCTGGACGACCGGACTGACCGTCAGCAAGCAGGGCGAGGTCGTCGGCGGCAACGGGATGCTGGCGACGCCGGCCAAGGGCGACACGTACCCGGTGCTGAGCGCCGAGAAGACGCTGGGCCTGATGAACGCGGCGCCCCGCTCCGACCACCGGATGGGCATCGGCGGCTGCGCCAGTTCCGTACCGCTGAAGGACCGGCTGGAGCAGCCGTGCTCCGCCTCGACGTCGTCCGCTTCCCCGGCCGCCTCGGCCGTGATCGACAACGCGGTGTTCGGGCTGGCCGCGCAGTCCGTCGGCGGCCGGCAGGCGCTGGTGCCGTCCTGGCTGTTCCAGGTTCGCGGCGCGGCAAACTCGTACACCGTCACCTATCCGGCGGTGGACCCGAAGTACCTGGCCTCCGCCGCCTCCCCGACGCCGAGTTCCTCGCCGGGGACCCCGAAGGACGTGAAGGTGGACGGCTACACGGCCGACGGCAGCGAGCTGACCGTGGCCTTCACCGGCGGGGTGTGCGCCGACTACAAGGCCTCCGCGGACGAGGGCTCGGAGCAGGTGGTGGTCAAGGTGACCGAGACGCCCTGGCCGGACAAGATCTGCATCCTGATCGCCAAGCAGTACCACCAGACGGTGCGTCTCGACGCGCCGCTGGACGGCCGGAAGGTGGTCGGTACGGACGGCACGGCGGTCCCGAAGGAGAAGGCGACGACCCTCGACCCGCAGGTGGGCTGAGACACACGAAGGCGGCGGCCCCTCGGTGAGGGACCGCCGCCTTCGCTCTGCTCTGCCGTGCCGGGCCGGCTCAGCTGAAGGAGTCGCCGCAGGCGCAGGAGCCGGTCGCGTTCGGGTTGTCGATCGTGAAGCCCTGCTTCTCGATGGTGTCGACGAAGTCGATCGACGCGCCGCCCAGGTAGGGAGCGCTCATACGGTCGGTGACCACCTTGACGCCGCCGAAGTCCTTGACCACGTCTCCGTCGAGGGAACGCTCGTCGAAGAACAGCTGGTAGCGCAGGCCGGAGCAGCCGCCGGGCTGGACGGCGACACGCAGGGCGAGGTCGTCACGGCCTTCCTGGTCGAGCAGGGCCTTGACCTTGGCCGCGGCGGCGTCACTGAGGATGATGCCGTCGGTGACGGTGCTGGTCTCGTCCGATACGGACATCTACATCTCTCCCGGGTTGTACGGAGACTGCTTGCCGACGAGTGCAACCGGCGGGTCCGCTGTTTCATTCCGGGCCGGCGTTCGCGTTCTCGCGTTTTCGCAACTTCGTGCCTTCGTCTACGTATCCATGCTCGCACATGCCCCAAGTCACGCACAGCGGCCTGATGACCACCCCACCACCACTCCGTGGCCACCCTCCCGCAACCCTCCCGTACGGCTCCGGGATTCACGTCACATCGACACAATGGGCATCGTCAAAGTGACGTGAAGCGGTTATGATAGATAACGTCAGAACGACGAAAAGTAGAAAGGGTGCGTGTCGTGACCACCGCCCAGACCACGGAGCTCGACGTACAGCCGAGTCCGCTCGCCCTGCTGCTGCTCGGCCGTGAGGCCGACCCGAAGAGCGAGCGGGGCGTCGAGTGTCCCGGCGACCTGCCCTCGCCGTCCGACCCGGACCTGGTCGCGCGCGCCCGCGCGGCCAAGGAGAAGCTCGGGGACAAGGTCTTCGTGCTCGGCCACCACTACCAGCGCGACGAGGTCATCCAGTTCGCCGATGTCACGGGCGACTCCTTCAAGCTGGCCCGGGACGCGGCCGCCCGCCCGGAGGCCGAGTACATCGTCTTCTGCGGCGTGCACTTCATGGCCGAGTCCGCCGACATCCTGACCTCGGACGACCAGAAGGTGGTCCTTCCGGACCTGGCGGCCGGCTGCTCGATGGCCGACATGGCGACGGCCGAGCAGGTCGCCGAGTGCTGGGACGTGCTGACGGAGGCCGGGATAGCCGAGCAGGTCGTCCCCGTCTCGTACATGAACTCGTCCGCGGACATCAAGGCGTTCACGGGCAGGCACGGCGGCACCATCTGCACCTCGTCCAACGCCCAGCGGGCCCTGGAGTGGGCGTTCGAGCAGGGGGAGAAGGTCCTCTTCCTCCCCGACCAGCACCTCGGCCGCAACACCGCCGTCCGCGACATGGGGATGAGCCTGGAGGACTGCGTCCTCTACAACCCCCACAAGCCGAACGGCGGCCTCACCCCGGAGCAGCTGCGCGACGCGAAGATGATCCTGTGGCGCGGCCACTGCTCGGTCCACGGCCGCTTCTCGCTGGACTCGGTGAACGACGTCCGCGAGCGCATCCCCGGCGTGAACGTCCTCGTCCACCCCGAGTGCAGGCACGAGGTCGTGTCGGCGGCGGACTACGTCGGTTCGACCGAGTACATCATCAAGGCCCTGGAGGCGGCCCCGGCCGGCTCCAAGTGGGCGATCGGCACGGAGCTGAACCTGGTCCGCCGGCTGGCGAACCGTTTCGCTCCCGAGGGCAAGGAGATCGTCTTCCTCGACAAGACCGTCTGCTTCTGCTCGACGATGAACCGCATCGACCTCCCCCACCTGGTCTGGGCCCTGGAGTCGCTGGCCGAGGGCAACCTGGTCAACCGGATCGAGGTCGACAAGGAGACGGAGGCGTTCGCCAAGCTGGCGCTGGAGCGGATGCTGGCGCTGCCGTAGCCGTACGGCCCCGGTGTCACCCCGAGTCGACGGGTTTCCGCTCGGGGTGCGCCGGGTCGAGGGTGAAGATGGTGCCGTCGGAGGTCGAGAGGACCAGGGCACCCCGGTTGAACCACACGGTCGGCAGCAGTCCGCTGTTGCCGAGCACCTGGGCACGTGCGGAGGACTCCCACAGCAGGGTGCCCTTGGCCGCGTCGAGCGCGATTACCCGCCCGCTCGCGCCGGCCATGTACACCGTGCGCCCGCTCGCGTCCACCGAGGCCTGGCCCGGCGACTCGAGGTTCGTGTGGCTGACCCACAGCCGGGCCCCCGTCATGGGCGAGAAGGCGGTGACCAGGCCGCTGGAGGTGGCGAGGTAGAACGTGCCGTGGGCCAGCGTGGGCAGCCCGCCCCGGTAGTGCTCGGGCAGGGGCGTCAGGGTGCGTCTGCCGGAGTCGGGGTCGATGCGCACGATGCGGGTGTAGATCAGGTCGGGGCCGTTGTCGACATCCTTGTCGTCCGACTCCAGGAAGACCAGCTGTCCGGAGAGCACGCCCACGAAGCCGGCCTGCTGCGCGGGGGACGAGAGCGTGCGGACCGAACCGTCGGCGTCGACGAGATAGAACTTCGTGGCGTGCGAGCCGTCCTCCTGGTCGGCGCACTCCACGTAGGGAAGGCCGTCGGCGGCCATCGCCGAGCAGAGGTAGCCGATGGGCACCGGGATCGTGCGGCGCACGGTGCCGTCCTGTGCCGAGCGGACGGTCACCGCGCTGCCGTCGCCCTCCTCGGTCAGGGTCACCCCGTCGGCGTAGGCCGATCCCAGGCTGTCCGTGCGTACCGCGTGGGACCAGAGCTCCGCGCCGGTCTCCCGGTCGAGCGCGAGGACGGACTGGGCCTTTCCCAGGCCGCTGTCGTCGGTGATCTGCAGTTCGACGAGGACCTTGTCGCCGTCCACGCCGAGGACGGTCGTGATGTAACGGTCCGCCGGCACCCCGGCGGGTGCGATGCCGGCGCGCCACAGCGTCCGGCCGGTGCCGGCGTCGACCCGGGTCGGGAGGAGCGCGGTGCCGCCGCAGTAGACGGAGCCGCCGTCCGACACACAGGTGGGCGAGGTGTCGCCTTCGTAGCCCGGCGCCTTCTTCACCCCGCGCTGGGCGGGCGCGGACACGGTGGTCTGCCAGGGCTTCCAGCCGGTGGGGAGGGTGCCCCAGCGGGAGGCCGGGGACCCGGTGGCACCGGTGGTACCGGTGCGGGCCTCGCCGTCGCCGTGCCACGGGCCCAGCAGGAGGAAGCCGGTCAGGGCGGCGGTCAGGACGGTGGCCAGGACGGCGGACAGCACGAGCAGGGCCCGCCGGGGCAGGCGGCGGGTGACCGGACGGACGGTGGTGCCGCCGGCCGGGGCGCCGGGGCGGCCCGCGGAGGGCAGGCGCAGGGTCAGCGTCTCCGGTTCGCCGGGCGCCGGCTCCGGCAGGACCCGCTCGAACTCCGCCGCCAGTTCGTCGAGTCCGGGCCGGTCGGCGGGTGCCTTGGCCAGGCAGCGTTCCAGGACCGCGCGCAGCGGCCCGGTCACCCCGTCCAGGACGGGCGCGTTGTGGACCACCCGGTAGCCGGTCAGATAGGGGCTGTCGGCGTCGAAGGGGCCGCGTCCGGTGACGCAGTACACCAGCAGCGCGCCGAGCGAGAAGACGTCCGAGGCGGGACCGACCGTACGGGCGTCGGTGAACTGCTCCGGTGACATGAACGGCGGGGTGCCGACCAACTGCCCGGTCTCGGTGAGGGTGTTGTGGTTCTCGGCCGCCCGGGAGATGCCGAAGTCGATGACGCGGGGGCCGTCCTCGGCGATCAGGACGTTGGCCGGTTTCAGGTCGCGGTGCACGACCCCGGCCCGGTGGATGTCCCGGAGCGCCTCCACCAGGCCCAGCGCCAGGGGCCGCAGGTCGGTGACGCGCAGGGCGCCGTGGTCGCGGATGCGGGCGGCGAGCGACTTCCCCGGCACGTACTGGGTGGCCATCCAGGGCGGTTCGGCCTCCGGGTCGGCGTCCACCACGGCCGCGGTGAAGGCACCGCTCACCCGGCGGGCGGCCTCGACCTCCTGCCGGAACCGGGCCCGGAAGACCGGGTCCTGGGCGTACTGGGCGTGCACCACCTTGACGGCGACCTCGCGCCCGGAGCGGGACCTGGCCCGGTAGACGGCGCCCATGCCGCCGACTCCGAGCCGGTCGACGAGTCTGTGGCCGCCGATCGACCTCGGGTCGTCCTTGTGCAGCGGCACCCGAAACTCCCCTTCGCCGCATGGCAGTTCGAGCCGACAGCATACGGAACCGGTAACACGCCGACGGCCGGTTCCCGGTGGGTCGCCGGGAACCGGCCGTCGTTCACAGGACCGTCCCGCGGGCACGGGACGGTCCGGACGGCCGTGGGACCGTCACACGGCCGCGGGCTCCGGTTCCTCGGCGGGCCGCGCCGGTTCCGCGGGTCCCTGCCCCTTCTTCGCCGCGCGCTTGTGCGCCCGGCGCTCCTTGCGGAGTTCGAGCATGGCGTACAGCGTCGGCACCAGGAGCAGGGTGAGCAGCGTGGAGGTGATCAGACCGCCGATCACGACCACCGCGAGCGGCTGGGCGATGAAGCCGCCCTCGCCGGTGACGCCGAGCGCCATCGGGAGGAGGGCGAAGATGGTCGCCAGGGCGGTCATCAGGATCGGGCGGAGCCGGTGCCTGCCGCCCTCGATCACCGCTGCGACCACGCCGTGACCCTGGCGCCGGTACTGGTTGATGAGGTCGATCAGCACGATCGCGTTGGTCACCACGATGCCGATCAGCATCAGCATGCCGATCATCGCGGGGACGCCCATCGGGGTGCCGGTGACGATCAGCAGGCCGATCGCGCCGGTCGCCGCGAACGGGATGGAGACCAGCAGGATCAGCGGCTGGACGAGCGACCGGAAGGTCCCGACCAGCACCATGAAGACGATCGCGATCGCCGCGAGCATCGCCAGGCCCAGGTTCCTGAACGCGCTGTCCTGGTCCGAGGTGACGCCGCCGATCGAGGCCGTCGCGCCCGCCGGGAGCTTCAACGCCTTGATCTTGGACTGGAGTTGGCTGCTGACCGCGCCGGTGTTGTCACCGGTCGGCTTCGCGGTGACGGTCGCGGCGCGCTGGCCGTCGATCCGGGTCATCGACACCGGCCCGTCCACCAGCTTCACGGTGGCGATGTCGCCCAGCTTCACCGGGCCCAGCTTGAGGGCGCGCAGTTGTGCGAGGGTCTCGGCCGGCTTCGCCGACTTCACGACGACGTCCCGCTCGGTGTCGTCGAGGACCGCCTTCGCGGCCGTGGTGCCCTTGACCGCCTGGGTGACGGCGGCGCCCAGCGTCTGGTCGTCGAACCCGGCCGCCGCGGCCTTGGAGTTGGCCTTCACCGAGATGCGCGGCACGCTCTGGGAGAGGTCGCTGGTGACGTCGGTGACGTCGTCCAGCTTGGCGACCGCGGCCCGGACCTGCTCCGAGGCCTTGCGCAGCACGTTCCCGTCGGCCGCCTTCACGACGACGCTCAGGTCCTGGCTGCCGAAGCCGTCACCGGCGGACACCGTGGTCGTACCGATGCCTGGCAGCTTGTGCAGGCCCTCCTCGATGGCGTCCTGGACCTTGTCGTACGACTTCGAGTCGTCCAGCATCACCGAGTACGACGCCTGGTTGGTGTCCGTGCCGCCGCCGAAGGCCGCCATGAAGCCGGACGAGCCGATCGTGACCTGGTAGTCCTTCACCCCGTCGACGGAGGCGAGCAGCTTCTCGACCTTCTTCGCCTGCGCGTCGGTCGCCGCCAGGCTGGTGCCCGGCTTCAGCTCCTGCTTGACGGTGAGGACCTCCTGGTCGCCCTGGTCGAAGAAGTTGGTCTTCAGCAGCCCGGACATGCCGAACGTGAGGACCAGGACGACGATCGCGATCAGCACGCTGGTGAGGCGGCGCCGGGTCGCGAAGCGCAGGACGGGGACGTAGGCGCGCTGGAGCCGGCTGTCGGCCTCCTTCGCCTCGGCCTCGCGGCGGGCTTCCTCGGCGTCCTCGGGGGTGCCCTTCGGGGCGCGCAGGAACCAGTACGACAGCACCGGTACGACCGTCAGCGAGACCAGCAGGGAGGCCAGCAGCGCGGCCGTCACGGTAATGCTGAACGAGCCGAACAGGGCGCCCACCATGCCGCCGACCAGGCCGATCGGCAGGAAGACGGCGACCGTGGTGAGGGTGGAGGAGGTGACCGCGCCGGCCACCTCGCGGACCGCGCCGAGGATGGCGGCCTGGCGCTCCTCGCCGTAGCCGAGGTGGCGCTTGATGTTCTCCAGGACCACGATCGAGTCGTCGACGACCCGGCCGATGGCGATGGTGAGCGCGCCGAGGGTGAGCATGTTGAGGGAGAGGCCGCGGGTCCACAGGACGATGAGCGCGAGGACCACCGACAGCGGGATGGAGACCGCCGTCACCAGGGTCGAGCGGATCGAGGCCAGGAAGACCAGGATGATCAGGACCGCGAAGACCAGGCCGAGGGCGCCCTCGGTGGTCAGGCCCTTGATGGACTTGGAGACCGCCGGGCCCTGGTCGCTGACGACCGTGAGGGTGGCGTCGGAGCCGAGGTCCTGACGCAGCTTCGGCAGCTTGTCCTTGACCGCGTTCGAGATGGAGACCGCGCTGCCGTCGTGGTCCATGGTGACGTTCACGGCGAGGCTGGGGCGGCCGTCGGTGCGGGTGATGGAGTCGGCCGGAGCCTCCTGCTCCCTGACCGATGCCACGTCACCGAGGCGCACGGGCTTCCTGACGCCCTGTCCGGTGACCATCAGGTCCTTGATCTGCGCCAGCGAGGTGAGTCCGCCGCCGACCTGGACGGTGCGGTTGGCGCCGTCCTCGTCGAAGGAGCCCGCCGGCACGGTCGCGCCGGCCGCCTGGAGGGTCTGGGCGACCACGGCCGGGGTGAGACCCGCCTCGGCCAGCTTCGCCTGGCTCGGGGTGACGGTGACCTGGAGGTCCCGCACGCCGGTGACCTGGACGCGGCCGACGCCGTCGATGTCCTTCAGGTCCGGGACGACCGTCTTGTCGAGCTGGTCGGCGAGGGCCTGCTGGTCCTTGCCGGAGGAGACGGCGAGGACCACGGTCGGCATGTCGTCCGTGGAGCCGGAGATGACCTGCGGGTCGACGCCGTCCGGGAGCTGGGCGCGGTTGACGGCCAGCTGGACGTCGGCCACCAGCTGCTTGGTGTCGCTGCCGTAGTCGAAGGACGCCATGATCACGGCGTTGCCCTCGCTCGCGGTGGAGGTGACGCCGGTGATCCCGTCGACGCCTTCGAGGTTGTTCTCGACGGGCTCGATGACCTGCTTCTCGACGACGTCGGGGGCCGCTCCCTGGTAGGGGGCGATGACCGACACCATGGGCAGGGAGATGGTGGGCAGCAGCTGCTGCTTGATCTGGGGGATGGCGATCGCCCCGAAGGCGAGCGCGATCAACGACATGAGGCCTATCAGGGCCCGCTGCGCGAGGCTGAATCGGGACAGCCAGGACATGGGTCAGGGTCTCTTTTCGGTGAGCTGCTGTGAGCGGAGCTGCTGTGAGCGGCGGATGAGCGGCGGATGCACCGCACAGGGGGCACCTGTGAGCGCCCACCCCACCACCCTGACCCATGAACCGCCCTGCTCACGTAGGCCCTGGGTGCCGTCCTTTATCCGGCTCCTACTCCCGCCGCAGTACGCCCGGGTGGAGGTCACTCCATCCTCGGACGGACCAGCCCCGACTCGTACGCGATCACCACGAGCTGTGCCCGGTCCCGGGCGCGAAGCTTGGCCATGGCCCGGTTGACGTGCGTCTTCACGGTCAGTGGGCTGACCTCCAGGCGCTCGGCGATCTCGTCGTTGGAGTGTCCGCCGGCGACCTGGACCAGAACTTCGCGCTCGCGTGAGGTGAGGGCGTCGAGCCGCTCGGCGCGGGCCGGGTCGCGGTCGGCGCCGGCGTCGCCCTGGGCGAGGAAACGGGCGATCAGCCCCTTGGTGGCGGTCGGGGAGAGCAGCGCCTCGCCGCCGGCGGCGACCCGGATGGCGCTCAGCAGCTCCTCGGGTTCGCTGCCCTTGCCGAGAAAGCCGGAGGCGCCCGCGCGCAGTGCCTGCACGACGTAGTCGTCGACCTCGAAGGTGGTCAGTATGACCACCCGGACCCGGTCGAGGGCCGGGTCCTCGCTGATCAGCCGGGTGGCGGCCAGGCCGTCCGTGCCCGGCATCCGGATGTCCATCAGGACGACGTCGGCCCGGGTCTCCCTGGCCAGCCGTACCGCCTCGGCGCCGTCGGAGGCCTCACCGACCACCTCCATGTCGGGCTCGGAGTCGACGAGTACGCGGAACGCGCTGCGCAGCAGGGCCTGGTCGTCGGCGAGCAGGACACGGATCGTCATACGGAATCCCCCAGGGCGGCCGTTCGGTCGTTCGTACGGTCGTCGGTGTCGGTCTGGACCGGCAGGATCGCATGGACCCGGAAGCCGCCGCCGTAGCGGGGGCCGGTGGTGAGGGTGCCGCGCAGGGCGGTGACGCGCTCGCGCATGCCGAGCAGGCCGTGGCCGCCGCCCTCCTCGGGGGCGGTGTCCTCGCCGGAGCCGTTGTCGAGGACGGTGACCTCGATGCGCGGTCCGACGCGTACGACGCTGACCTCGGCCTTGGCCTCGGGCCCCGCGTGCTTCTGCACGTTGGTCAGGGCCTCCTGGATGATCCGGTAGGCGGCCAGGTCCACGGCGGCGGGCAGGGTGGCGCCCTGGTCGGCGCGGGCCACCTCGACCTGGAGGCCCGCGTTGCGGAAGGTGTCGGCGAGCTCTTCGAGGCGGTGCAGGCCGGGGGCAGGTTCGGTGGGGGCCTCGGGGTCCCCGGACTGGCGGAGCAGGCCGACGGTGGCGCGCAGTTCGTTGAGCGCGGAGCGGC
Source organism: Streptomyces sp. NPDC048254 (assembly GCF_043201895.1). Taxonomy (NCBI): domain Bacteria; kingdom Bacillati; phylum Actinomycetota; class Actinomycetes; order Kitasatosporales; family Streptomycetaceae; genus Streptomyces; species Streptomyces sp. NPDC048254. Next base: position 260,967 of record NZ_JBICZJ010000011.1, on the reverse strand, counting down.
TGGCCTCGCGGACGTGGGCGAGGGCCTCCTTGGCCTGGTCGGGCCGCTTGTCCATGACGTGCGCGGCGACGCCCGCCTGCACGTTGACCAGGGCGATGTGGTGGGCGACGACGTCGTGCAGGTCACGGGCGATGCGCAGACGCTCCTCGGCGACCCGGCGGCGGGCCTCCTCCTCGCGGGTCCGCTCGGCGCGCTCGGCGCGCTCCCGGATGGCCTGGACGACGGCCCGCCGGCTGCGCACCGCGTCCCCTGCGGTGGCGCCGATGCCGGTCCAGGCGAAGATCGCGAGGTTCTCCTGGGCGTACCACGGGAGGGGGCCCGCGGCCATCGCGGCGGTGGTCAGCACGGTCATGGTGAGCAGGCCGGCCCGCAGGGTGGTACGGCGGTCGGTGGTGGCGGCGACGGTGAAGAGGGCGACGACGGCCGCCATCGCCACGGGGGCGCGGGGGTCGCCGGTGACGCACTCGACGACGGAGGCCGCGCCGGTGACGGCCAGGACCGTCTTCGGGGCGTGCCGGCGGAAGACCAGGGCGACGGCGGCGAGCGTCATCAGGACCAGGCTGAGGGGGTCCGGGGTGCGGATGCCCCAGGCGACGCCGTGCGCGCCGTGCGGGACGGCGAAAGAGCTGACGACCATGCACACGAGGGCGCCTGCGGCGATGACCGCGTCCACGGCGAGTGGATGGGCGCCGACTCTGCAGCGGGCTCTCTCGAAGGGGCTCACGGTCTGAACAGTACGGCTGGTTCGTGCGGGCCGGAACCGTCGGTTCGGCCCGCCGCGGGCACCGCCCGATTTCCCGTCAGCCCGGGATCAGGCCGTCGTCCCTCAGGAGGGCCCGGACCTCCTCCAGGGTGGCGTCCGGGGAGGGCAGGATCAGGTCCGAGGGTTCCAGGGCGTCGTCCGGGAGGGGGGCGCCGAGTTCCCGGACCTGGTCCAGGAGGGCGGTCAGGGTGCGGCGGAACGCCACCTCGTCACCGGACTCCGTCTCCGCCAGCAGCTCGTCGTCCAGCTTGTTCAGTTCGGTGAGGTGGCTGTCGGCCAGCCTCACCTGGCCCTCCCCCATGATCCTTACGACCATGTCGGCCATGTCGCCCTCCAGGCGTCGGCTACTGCTTGTCGAAGCGCGGGGTGTCCTGCGGCTGCTGCGCCTGCTGGCCCTGGCCGGTGCCGCCCTCGATCGCCTGCTGCGGCTGCCCGCCGGCCAGCTCCGCCTTCATCCGCTGGAGCTCCAGCTCTACATCCGTACCACCGGAGAGGCGGTCCAGCTCGGCGGCGATGTCGTCCTTGGCCATGCCGGTCGGGTCGTCGAGGGCACCGGAGGCGAGCAGTTCGTCGATGGCGCCGGCGCGGGCCTGGAGCTGCTGCGTCTTGTCCTCGGCGCGCTGGATGGCGAGGCCGACGTCGCCCATCTCCTCGGAGATGCCGGAGAAGGCCTCGCCGATGCGGGTCTGGGCCTGGGCGGCGGTGTAGGTGGCCTTGATGGTCTCCTTCTTCGTACGGAAGGCGTCCACCTTGGCCTGGAGGCGCTGGGCCGCGAGGGTGAGTTTCTCCTCCTCGCCCTGGAGGGTGGAGTGCTGGGTCTCCAGGTCGGTCACCTGCTGCTGGAGGGCGGCGCGGCGGGACAGCGCCTCGCGGGCGAGGTCCTCACGGCCGAGCGCGAGCGCCTTGCGGCCCTGGTCCTCCAGCTTGGTGGACTGCTGCTGGAGCTGGTTCAGCTGGAGTTCGAGCCGCTTGCGGGAGGTGGCGACGTCGGCCACCCCGCGGCGCACCTTCTGGAGCAGCTCGAGCTGCTTCTGGTACGAGTAGTCGAGGGTCTCGCGCGGGTCCTCGGCCCTGTCCAGGGCCTTGTTCGCCTTCGCGCGGAAGATCATCCCCATACGCTTCATGACACCGCTCATGGGCTTCGCGCGCCCCCTTCTGACGGACTCCGGCTCACAGATCCTGCGACAGAACCCACAGTACGGGCCCTGCCTCCATTACCGCACTGTTCGGGGACCGATGCGCTCATCCCCAAGGACGACTGCGGACGCATCCGCTCCGGCACAGGTAGTAGGTGGCCCCCCAGGGTCTCCCGGGGCGACACCCCGGTGAACCCGCGCGCAACCGCCGTACAACCCTCGTGCAACCCTCGTACAACGCCGGATCAACTCCGGATCAACTCCGAATCAACGTCGTACGAACCGAGCGAACCGTCTGCAACGTCCCCTCTGTCCCCTATGGAGACGAGTGGCGTTGCGGGATCGTTCCCCGCCGGACTAGGGCCCACACGCGTCCACCCCGTACCCTTGGGTTTTGTGTTCCGTAGCCGTGCCAAGGAAGAGAAGGCCCCCGCCGACAAGGCGGCGGTGACCGACTCCAAGCAGACCCGTGACCCGCAGGCGCCCAAGGGCAGGCCCACGCCCAAGCGCAGTGAGGCCCAGACCCAGCGCCGCAGCGTGGCCAACACGCCGAGCAACCGCAAGGACGCCGCCAAGCGTCAGCGCGAGGACCGGCGTGCCGCCATGGAGCGGCAGCGCCAGGCGCTGGCCACCGGCGACGAGCGGTACCTGCCGGCCCGTGACAAGGGCCCGGTCCGCAAGTTCGCCCGCGACTGGGTCGACTCGCGTTTCAACGTGGCGGAGTTCTTCCTGCCGCTGGCCGTGATCATCCTGGTGATGAGCGTGGTCAACAACTCGGCGATCAAGAACATCGCGCTGCTGCTGTGGCTGGTCGTGATCGTGCTGATCGTGCTCGACGCGCTGGTGAGCGGCTTCCGGATGCGCAAGCGCCTCGCCGAGCGCTTCCCCGACCAGAACAAGAAGGGCGCCGTCGCCTACGGTCTGATGCGCTCCCTCCAGATGCGCCGGCTCCGGCTGCCCAAGCCGCAGGTCAAGCGCGGAGAGCGGCCCTGAGCACAGAGCCTTTCTCCGGAGGTGCGGCGAAAGCCTGGCTGACCAGGCTGGGCGGTCTGCGTGACGTCGTACGGCAGGAGCTGGTGGCCCGGCAGCTCGACGAGCAGATAGCCGGGCGGTTCCCGGTCGGGCAGCGGCTGCGGGTGCTCGACGTGGGGATGGGCCAGGGCACGCAGGCGCTGCGGCTGGCCCGGGCCGGGCACCAGGTGACCGGCATCGAGCGGGAACCGGCGATGATCGCGGCCGCGCGGGAGGCCCTGGCCGGTGAGCCGGAGGGCATCCGTGAGCGGGTGCGGATCGTCGAGGGGGACGGGCGGGACACCGGCGTCCACTTCCTGCCGGGCAGTTTCGACGTGGTGCTCTGCCACGGCGTGCTGATGTACGTCGAGGAGCCGGACGCGCTGCTGGCCGGGCTGGCCCGGATGCTGGCCCCGGGCGGCCTGCTGTCGCTGCTGGTGCGCAACGCCGACGCGCTGGCCATGCGACCGGGGCTGAGCGGGGACTGGGCGGGGGCGATGGATGCCTTCGACACCGTCTCCTACCTGAACCGGCTGGGCCTGGAGGTGCGGGCCGACCGGCTGACCACCCTCACCGCCGCACTCGCCGGCATCGGTGCGCCGCTGCACTCCTGGTACGGCGTAAGGGTGTTCACGGACACGGCCGCGGACGGCACCGAGCCGCCCGACGGCCTGGAGACGCTGCTGGCGGTGGAGGAGCGGGCGGGGCGGACTGATCCGTACCGGACGGTCGCGGCGCTGCTGCACCTGTGCGGGGTCCGCGGCTGAACCCGTCGTGTGCTGCTCGTTCGGGTCAGCAGTACGAGCCGGACCGGCACCCCGCCACGAGACTCGGGGGCATGGACGCTTCCCGTACTCGTCGGACCTTCCGGACGGCCGCCGCACTCGGCTCCTGCTGTCTCGCCCTCGTCGTCGGCTGCTCCGCCTCCGGCGACGACACGGCCGAGGCCGGCTCGGCCGCCCGGGCCCAGGTGGCGGCCGTTCCCGTGGCGGCGGCCGATCTGCAGAACCAGTACCAGAAGGTGATCAAGGAGGTCCTGCCGTCAGTCGTGCAGATCCAGGCCAGCAGCGACCTGGGTTCCGGCGTGGTCTACGACGGCAACGGGCACATCGTCACCAACGCGCACGTCGTCCAGGGCGAGAAGAAGTTCAAGGTGACGACCGCCAACAACGAGGAACCGCTCACCGCGACGCTCGTCTACTCCTACCCCGAGCAGGACCTGGCGGTCATCAGGCTCGACAAGCTCCCCGACGGGCTGAAGGCGGCCACCTTCGGGGACACCGAGAAGGTCGAGGTCGGGCAGATCACGCTCGCCATGGGCTCGCCGCTCGGGCTGTCGTCCAGCGTCACCGAGGGCATCGTGTCGGCGACCGGACGGACCGTCAGCGAGAACCAGGAGGGCGGCGGCACCGGTGCCACCATCCCGAACATGGTGCAGACCTCGGCCGCCATCAACCCCGGCAACAGCGGCGGCGCCCTGGTCAACCTGGACGGCCAGGTCATCGGCATCCCGACGCTCGCCGCGAACGACCCCGACCTGGGCAACACCGCGGCGCCCGGGATCGGGTTCGCCATCCCGGGGTCGATGGTGAAGACGGTCGCCGACCAGATCATCAAGCAGGGCAAGGTCGTCGACTCGGGGCGGGCCGCGCTCGGCATCAGCGGGCGCACGGTCGTCGACGTGGACTACCAGCCCGCCGGGGTGGCCGTCGTGACCGTGAAGCCGGGGGACGCGGCCGACAACGCGGGCATCCGGCCCGGGGACGTCATCATCCGAGTGGGTGACGACGACATCACCACCATCACCTCACTGGCCGAGTCGCTCGCCACGGACCGGCCGGGTCAGAAGACGAAGGTGACGTACAGCCGGAACGACGTCGAGCGGACGGTGGATGTGACGCTGGGCGAACAGTGACGGCGGGGCGGCCCGCGGCGGGCCGCCCCTGACCGGCACCGCTCAGGACTCGTTCGCGTGCAGGCTCATCGGGCCGTAGATCTCGGTGGCGTCCTCGAAGAGCCGCACCTGGTCGGCGCCGCCGGCCAGCAGGTCCTTCCACTGCTCGCCGATCCAGGACTCGGCGTCGCCCTGGGTGGTGAACTCCTCGGGCTCCACCGCGGGCTGGACCTCCGTCCCGTCGGCCTTCTCGAACCGCCACGTCCATGCCGCCATGTACGCCTCCTTTGATCCAACTGGTGCATCGTATGTGGTCAGTGCAGGGTGCAGGACCCCTTCGGGACTACCACTGAGGGCAGGACTCATCGCGTCGGGTGAAAATCAGGGCGTGGAAGTGACTTTGCTCGGTACCGGTGCTCCCGCGGGCCTGCCCCGCCCGGACTGTCCCTGCGCGGCCTGTGCCTGCGCCGTCGGGGCGGACGTCCGGGCCGCCACGGCGGCGCTCGTCGACGGAGCGCTGCTGCTCGACCTGACGCCGGGCGCGGCGTTCGCGGCGGCCCGCGCCGGGCGGTCGCTCGCCGGCGTGCGGCAGGTGCTGCTGTCGCATCCGCACGACGGTCCCGCCGTCGAGGTGCCGGCCGGGCTCCCGCAGCCGGGGCGGGTGCCGGACGGCCGGGAGCTGGCGCTGCTGACCGGGCACCGGGTGCGGGCGCTGGCGATGGACGCGGGCGGTACCGGGTACGCGGTGACCGGCCCCGACGGGCAGCAGCTGCTGTATCTGCCCCCGGGCGGCACGCCGGCCGGGTTGGAGAACGGCAGCACGGAGTCGTACGACATGGCGCTCCTGGACGTCGTGGGGCGTCCGGACGCGCTGGCGCGCCTGCGGGCGGTGGGTGCGGTGGGCCCGGCCACCGACGTCATCGCCGTCCATCTCGACCACGACGTGCCGCCGGGACCGGAGTTGCGGCGGCGGCTGGCGGCGGCCGGGGCGCGGGCGGTGCCGGACGGTACGACGCTGACGGTGGGGGTGTACGAGGAGGTGCCCGACGTGCCGCGCCGGACGCTGGTGCTGGGCGGGGCGCGGTCCGGGAAGTCCGTGGAGGCCGAGCGGCGGCTGGAGTCCTTCCCCGACGTGCTGTACGTCGCCACGGGCGGGACGCGCGGCGGGGACACCGAGTGGGCGGATCGGGTCGCCGTACACCGGGAGCGGCGGCCGGGATCGTGGCGTACGACGGAGACGTGCGACCTGGTGCCGTTGCTGGCGCAGGACGGACCGCCGTTGCTGGTGGACTGTCTGTCGCTGTGGCTGACGGACGCGATGGACTCCGTCGGGGCGTGGGACGACACGGAGTGGGCGTCGGGCGGGGAGAAGGCGCTGCGGGAGCGGGTGCGGGAGCTGGCGGAGGCGGTGCGGGCGACTCGGCGGACGGTGGTCGCCGTCTCCAACGAGGTGGGGTCCGGGATCGTGCCGGCCACGGCGTCGGGGCGGCGGTACCGGGACGAACTGGGCAGGCTGAACGCGGCGTTCGCGGACGAGTGCGAGCAGGTGGTGCTGGTGGTGGCCGGGCAGGTGGTGGTGCTGCGGTAGTCGGGGTGGGGGTGAGGGGTGGGAGGGCGGGGGTCAGCGCCTCTTTCTCGCGATGATCCGGTATCCGTTGGAGAAGGGGGTGCGGCGCAGCAAGGGGGCCAACGCGTGGTCGACGGCCGCCGCCACGGCCACCAGCGGGGCCGCCGCCCGCAGCCCCCGTTTCGGCAGCACCCGGCCCAGCAGCAGGGTGAGCGCCGCCGAGATGTCGTACGGGATGTGGGGCGATTTCCGGTCGGCTTTCAGGATCTCGCAGCCCTGGGACTCCAGCTCGGCCCGCAGGTTGGCCGGCGGCACCAGATGCAGATGGCGGGGCTGGCCGTACGGGACCCACCACTTGCCGAGGAGCGCGCCGAAGGCGCTGCGCGGGTTGGCGATCTCGATCAGGAGGTGGCCGCCGGGGCGCAGCGCCGCGAGCGCCGCGCGGAGTTCGGCGCGCGGGTCGGGGGCGTGTTCGAGGTGCCGGAACATGCTGACGACGTCGTAGCGGCCGCGCAGCCGGACCAGCAGGTGCGGGGCGGTCAGGTGGCCGCAGTGGGCCTCCTCGACGTACTCCTCGGCCTGGGCCCACGTCACCCGCAGGGTCGAGTCCAGGCCGTCGAACGACGTGTACGGGAAGAGTTCCTTCGCCGTGCGCGGGAAGTGGGCGCGGCCGGTGCCGACGTCCAGCCAGCTCTCCGGCTCCGTCAGCGCCTGCATCTCGCGGGCGGCGGCCCGGTGCCGGCGGCGGCCGCCGCGGGTCGCGAGCAGGCGGTCGGTGTAGTCCTCCAGGCGGCCCTCGTAGTAGTCCCGGTGGTAGAGGGTGAAGCCCTCCGCGGTCAGCCGGGGGTTCTGGAAGGCGTGGCCGCAGTCGCGGCACTCGTCGACGGCGAACCTGCCGGGCCGGTGATGGAGGAGGTCGGGCGTGCGCAGCCGGGTGCGCAGGCGTCTGGAACCGCACCAGGGACAGTCCTCGCGGCGCGGCTCGTGGAACCGGTCGGCTGCCGGGAGAAGTTCGGGTGTGGGCGGCATGGGCGGCTCCCTGTGCTCCCTGTACGCAATCCACTGCAAAACGGAACGTATGGGATACCGATCTTGCCTGCCAAGACGCCGTGCGGGTGTGGTGGCGATCTGGCCCCGAACCGTTGGTTCGGTGCCGGTACTGTTCGGCGAATGAGCTCGCTTAATCTCGACGACTTCACCGATCTGATCGAGCGCCCCGACGGCGGTGTGCGCCGTGACGCAGAGGCGCGCCGGGAGCGGCTGATCGTGCCGCCCGGGTCGCTGGGCCGCCTCGACGACCTGGGTGAGTGGCTGGCCGCCGCACAGGGTTCCGTGCCGGTACGGCCGGTCGAACGGCCGCGGGTCCTGCTCTTCGCCGGTGACCACGGCGTCGCCGAACTCGGCGTGTCCGCACGGCCCGCGGGCAGTGCCGGGCTGCTGGTGCGGGCGATCCTGGAGGGGGCCAGCCCGGTGGCGGTGCTGGCCCGGCGGCTCGGGGTGCCGCTGCGGATCGTCGACATGGCCCTGGACTGCGACCCGGACACGCTGCCCGCGGAGGTCGTACGGCACCGGGTACGGCGGGGCAGCGGACGTATCGACATCGAGGACGCGCTGACCCTGGAGGAGGCGGAGGCGGCCTTCCGGGCGGGGACGGCGCTGGCCGACGGGGAGGCCGACTCCGGGACCGACCTGGTGGTGCTCGGCGATGTGAGCGTCGGGGGGACCACGGCGGCCTGCGTCCTTGTCGCGGCCCTGTGCGGGACCGACGCGTCCGTGGTGACCGGGCGGGGCGGGCTCGCCATCGACGACCTCGCGTGGATGCGGAAGTGTGCGGCGATCCGGGACGCGTTGCGGCGGGCGCGGCCGGTGCTCGGGGATCAGCTGCAGTTGCTGGCGACGGTCGGCGGGGCCGACCTCGCGGCGATGACCGGGTTCCTGTTGCAGGCGGCGGTGCGGAAACTGCCGGTGGTGCTGGACGGGGTGGTGGCCGCCGCGTGTGCGCTGGTCGCGCAGCGGATCGCGTTCCGGGCACCGGACTGGTGGCTGGCCGGCCATGACAGCGGGGAGCCGGGCCAGGCGAAGGCGCTGGACCGGATGGCCCTGGAGCCGCTGCTGGAACAGGGCCTGACGGTCGGTGAGGGAGCGGGCGCACTGCTCGCCCTGCCGCTGGTCCAGTCCGCGGCGGCCCTGGCGGCGGAACTCCCGGAGAAGCCGCAGGAAGAGGAGAAACCGGAGGAGTAGAGGTATCACCGGCAACGGCGAGGTCCGTGCGTGTGGTGGGGTTCGTTGTGGGGGCGCCCATATGATCCATCTCCATGGGAGATGTCCGAATTGCCGTTGAGCGGTGTGGTGGACGTGCGGTGGGGCGGCGGGCCGGCGGGGTTTCCCGGCGGGGCGCCGCCTTTGCCGTGTGGTACTTGCGGGCCGTCGCCTTCGTCAACTTCCTCAGCGCGGTGTGGGTGTCGTTGGGGCAGGACGTGCGGCGGCACAACCAGGAGGACTTCTTCACGCCGTACCTGCTGACCGCCGGCTTCGCCTCCGGGGTGTTCACCGCGTTCCTCGCGATCACGATGCGGCGCCGCAAGCGGGCCGCCTGGATCCTCAACCTCGTCCTGAGCGGGCTGTTCCTCGCTCTGTTCGCGTTCGCCATGGCGTTCCCGGAGATCCGGCGGTACCCGCAGAACTGGATCTCCATCGCGCTGACCGCCGCCTTCGTGGGCGCACTGCTCGCCGGCCGCCGGGAGTTCTACGCCAAGGGCGACCGGTCGAACCCGCGGCTCGCCGCGACCGTGGCCGTCGGCGGCGGCCTGCTCGCCTCGCTGCTCGCCGCCCTCCTCGTGACCTTCACCAACCAGGCCCCGCACGCCGCCCGTTCGACGTTCGCGGAGCGCTGGCACTACGGCACCCTGCGCCTGGTCTCGGTCGCCGCCGACCCCTCCCGGTTCCCGTACATCGCACCGCCCAACTGGGTGAACGTCTCCGTCAACGTACTGAGCACGCTCCTCGTCCTCACCGTCCTCTACGCCGCCTTCCGCTCCCGCCGCGCCGTCGACCCGATCACCGAGGACGACGAGAAACGGCTGCGGGCGCTGCTGGAGCGGCACGGCGAGCGGGACTCGCTCGGGTACTTCGCGCTGCGCCGGGAGAAGAGCGTGGTGTGGTCGCCGACCGGGAAGGCGGCGGTGGCCTACCGGGTGGTCGGCGGGGTGTCGCTCGCCTCCGGGGATCCGATCGGGGATCCAGAGGCCTGGCCGGGGGCAATCGGGCCGTGGCTGGACGAGGCGCGGGCGCACGGGTGGATCCCGGCGGTGATGGGGGCGAGCGAGGAGGCCGGGACCGTGTACGCGCGGCACGGGCTCGACGCGCTGGAGCTCGGTGACGAGGCGATCGTCGAGGTCGCCGAGTTCACGCTGGAGGGGCGGGCCATGCGGACCGTCCGGCAGGCCCACAACCGGGTCGGGCGGGCGGGCTACTCGGTGCGGATCCGCCGGCACGAGGACATCCCCGCGGACGAGATGTCGTACCTCCTGCGGCGCGCCGACGACTGGCGGGACGGCGCCACCGAGCGCGGGTTCAGCATGGCGCTGGGGCGGCTCGGGGACGGGCGGGACGGGCGGTGCGTGATGCTGGAGTGCACCGACGGGGAGGGCCGGCTGCGGGCGCTGCTGTCGTTCGTGCCGTGGGGGCCGCGCGGGCTCTCCCTCGACCTGATGCGGCGGGACCGGGACTCCGACAACGGGCTGATGGAGTTCATGGTCATCGAGTTGCTGCGGCGCGCCGGAGAGATCCGGATCACGCAGGTCTCGCTCAACTTCGCCATGTTCCGATCGGTCTTCGAACGTGGTGCGCGTCTCGGCGCGGGGCCGGTGCTTCGGCTGTGGAGGTCCTTGCTGAGCTTCTTCTCCCGGTGGTGGCAGATCGAGTCCCTGTACCGGGCCAACGCCAAGTACCGGCCCATCTGGGAACCCCGGTTCCTGCTCTTCGAGAAGAGCGCGGACCTGCCGCGCATCGGCCTCTCGTCGGCCCGCGCGGAGGGGTTCCTGGAGACGCCGGTGCTGCCGAAGTGGCTGCACCGACGGCATCTGGACACGGACCGGGACACACACCGATGAGGACCACCGCATGAAGCAGGTCGCCCGCTGGGCCCGCGCCGAGTGGGGTCCGCTGTTCACCACCGTGCGCGGCGCGCTGGCGAAGCGGCGGCTGCGGGCGGTGCCGATGGCCGTCGCGGCGGTGTGTCTGACGGCGCTGCTGCAGTTCGTCCAGAACCAGTCGTGGGGCTATCGGTTCGTGCAGGACATCGGGGGCGTGCGCGCCGCGGACCCGCTCTGGCCGGCCCTGCTGCGCACTCCCCTGTCGCTGTTCGTACCGGCGCTGGACCTGCCGGTGTGGGGCGCGCTGGTGCAGATCCTGGTCGTGTTCGGCATCGCCGAGGTGTGCCTGGGCTGGTGGCGGACGCTGACCGTCGCGTACGTCGCGACCCTCGCCGGCACGCTGTACGCCCGCGTCGGCATCGCGCTGGGTCCGCACAGCCCCCTGGGCCTGCCCGCCTCGGACGCCTGGGTGGTGGACACCGGCCCCTCGGCCGCCGTCGTCGGGCTCGCGGTCGTCCTGGGCCGGCAGTACGGCGCGTACGTCACCACGGGTGCGGTGGCGGCGGCGATGGTGGTCGAGGTGGCGCTGAAGGACAACCTCGCCGGCAAGGAGCACCTGGCGGCGATCGCCGGCGTGGTGGCGCTGTACGCGGCGCTGGCGGCGGGGCGGCGGCTGCGGCGCCGGTGGCGTCAGCGGCGGCCGGGCAGCCGGGCCGGTTCGGGGCGGTCCGGCTTGCCGCCGATCCAGTCCTGAAGGGTCCTGCTGAGCCGGGCCCAGCGGCGGTCGTGGTGGTAGGCGCGCAGCCCGGCCCTGGCCCGGGCGCGCGGGCGGTCGGCGTAGAAGCGGCGGGCCCAGGCCGAGCCGGGACGGGCCAGCCGGACCGCGCCGACGAGACCGACGAACGGGACGACCACCCCGAAGATCGCGAGACGGGCCTTGCCCTTGCTCAGGGCGACGAGCGAGAAGAAGAAGTTCGCGACGATGTTCGCGATGACGGCGCCCCGGTCCTGGAGTTCGTCGGCCGAGATGTCGTTGACGCCGAACGGCGAGAAACCGGCGAGCAGCAGCCCGACCATCGCGGCGGTGATGACGACGACCTCGACGCTCTGGCGGCCCTCCTCGGTCCAGTAGACGTCGTCGAGGTGCAGGATCAGGGCGAACTCGTCGAGCACGAGCCCCGCGCCGATGCCGAAGACGATCGCGGCGAGGGCCGCGCCGAAGCCCTGCCGGCCGCCGGCGACCGCGCCGAAACCGCCGATGACGACGAGGACGACGCCGGGAACCACATGGTGGATGTGCAGCCCGCCGGCCTTCACGTTGCCGAACGGGCCCTTTCCGGCGCGGATCAGCCGGGTGACGACCCGCGTGATCACGAAGGTCAGGACGAAGGCGCTCAGGGCGAGCAGCAGGGGGAGTTTGCCCGGCTCGATGACGTTCCGCTCCAGCCAATGTCCCATGTGCGCACTTTATCCCCGGCCGTGATGGGGACCCTCCTGACCACCGGGTAGCCTGCGCCGGTGGCTGCGACCTCTGCGACTCCCTGGCGTGACGGCCTCCGCTTCGCCTTCGGCACGCTCACCGTCTTCCCCGTGAAGGTGCCCCGCTGGGACCGCGAGGCCGCCCGGGGCGGCATGCTGCTCGCGCCGCTGGCCGGCCTCGCCGTCGGGCTCTGCGCGGGCGCGGTCGGCGCGCTGCTGGTCCTGGCCGGGGCGAGTGCGTTGCTGGCCGCGGTCGCCGCGGTCGCGGTACCGGCCGTGCTCACCCGGGGGCTGCACCTGGACGGACTCGCCGACACCGCCGACGGGCTGGGCAGCGGCAAGCCCGCCGAGGAAGCGCTGCGGATCATGAAGCAGTCGGACATCGGGCCGTTCGGGGTGATCACGCTCGTCCTCGTGCTGCTCGGTCAGGTGGCCGCGCTGGCCGAGGCCTACGGCGGCTCGTGGCGGCACGGGATGCTGGCCGCGGTCGTCGCGGCCACGGTGGCCCGGCTGGCGATGACCCTGGCCGCCGTGGAGGGGGTGCCCGCGGCCCGGCCGGAGGGGCTGGGGGCGGCGGTGGCCGGGGTGGTGCCGAAGGTGGGGGCGTCGGCGGTCACGATCGCGGTGATGGTGGTGGCGGCGGGGGCCGGAGCGCTGGTGGGGCCGGCCGACAGTCTGCGGGCGTTGCTCGCGGTGGTGGTGGCGGAGGCGGCGACGGATGTGCTGCTGCGGTTGTGCCGGCGGCGGTTCGGTGGGGTTACGGGAGATGTGTTCGGGTGCCTTGCCGAGACGGCGGCCACTGTGGCGCTTGTGGTGTTTTCTTTGGGGGACTGAAGGTCGCGCGTCCCTCAGGGGCGCTTCAGCACGCCTTTCTCCATACGCCCAGCTCGTACTTCTTCTCCAGTGAGCTCAGTTTCAGCTTGCGCGACTGGGCGCAGAACTTCGCCGTCGGCAGTTCGTACTCCACGTGGAAGACGGCCTTGTCCGCCGTGATGAACGGCTTCAGGTCGTCGCACTCGCCGTACTGGGCGCACTGCTCGTTGACCGCGAAGTCGAAGTCGGTGACCAGCTGCGGGATCTGGTCCAGGTCGTTCTTAAGGCCCACCGACATGCCCCGGTCGTGGGCCAGCCGGGCGATGAGCCGGTTGTAGCGGAGCTGGTCGGCCGCCTTGAGGGGGAAGCCGGTGCGGTTCTTGTAGCCGTCCATGTTGTCGGGCTCCACCGCGTCGAAGCCCTTGTCCTTGCACATGTCGAAGCGGGCCGCCATCAACGGCTCCAGGACGTCCGTACGGCGGATGTCCAGCCAGCGCTCACCCTCCCAGCCGTTGCCACGTCCCAGCACCGACCCGGGGAACTTCTTCGCGTCGGGGCGCCAGTCCTCGAAGGCGCCGGTGGAGAGGTAGCAGATGACCTTGCGGCCCTTGCCGTGCAGCGTGCCGACCGTCGCCTCGGACTGGTCGAAGCCGTCGATGTCGTACACCGACGCCCGCACGGACGTGTCCACGCGGCCGCTCAGTTGCCACTGCCAGGTGACCCCGGGCCTAGGCTGCCACCGCCCGGCGTCGTCCGGGGCCCCGGTGCAGCCGGCGAGCAGGGCCAGCGGGACGAGCAGGGGTGTGGTGACGCGAAGTTTCACCGGGCGGGCTCCAGGGTGTACGACAGGGGACCCGTCGATGATCTCCCACCCCGGGTGCCGCGGTCGCTTCGCGGGGTTGCGCCTACGGCAGTTTCAGCGTGACCGCCGACTGCAGCGGCCCCGGTGTGGTCCAGGCCGAGCGCGCACCGGCGTACGGCGTTCCGAACACCTGCGCGGTGAGCAGGAGTTGCTGCTTCGTGCCCTCCGGTACGGTCACCGGGACCTGGGTTCCGGAGGGGGCCGTCACGCGACGAGTGTGGCCCCGGTCACCAAGCGCGAGAGAGGGAAGTGGCCATGACGCCACCCTCAGGTGAACGCCCGCAGGAATGAGCGGACGCATCCACACGCGTAGGCTCGTCCCGGGTGTTCGCCGACAGGGTGAAGGCCCCGGTGGCAACGCGCCCCCAGGCCACTGCCTAGGGTCGCTTCCCGGGCCCGGTCGACCCACCCACTCGGCCACAGCAACTCAACATCGGAAGCGAGATTCCACCACCGTGACTGCTCTCACTCTCAGCACCTCAGCGGCGCCCGGCCTCCGGGCCGACGCGATCGTGATCGGTGTCGCCAAGGGCACGGGTTCCCGGTCCGGGGACCTGGTCGTAGCGCCGGGCGGCGAGGCCGTGGACAAGGCCTACGCCGGCAAGCTCGCCGACGTCCTGGAGACCCTCGGTGCCTCGGGTGCCGAGGGCGAACTGACGAAGCTGCCCTCGCCGGCCGGCTTCAAGTCCCCGCTCGTCATCGCGGTCGGCCTGGGCGCCGAGCCCGACGGCGGCGGCTACGCCGCGGAGGCGCTGCGCCGGGCGGCCGGCGTCGCGGCCCGCACGCTGAACGGCGCGAAGAAGGCGGCCTTCGCGCTGCCCGTCGAGGACACGGCCGCCGTCGGCGCGATCGCCGAGGGTGTGCTGCTCGGCGCCTACTCCTTCGACGTCTACAAGGACAACGGCGGCAACGGGAAGGCGAAGAACGCCAAGGCGCCGCTCGCGGAGGCCACGCTGCTCGGCGGCAAGCCGCGGGACGCGGCCCACAAGGCGGCCCTCGCCCGCGCCACCGCGGTCTCCGAGGAGCTCAACCGCGCCCGCGACCTGGTCAACACCCCGCCGAACGACCTCACGCCGGCCGCGTTCGCCTCGATCGCCCAGGAGGCGGCCAAGGAGCACGGCATCAAGATCCAGGTGCTCGACGACAAGGCGCTCGTCAAGGGCGGCTACGGCGGCATCCTCGGCGTCGGCGGCGGCTCGGCCGCGACCCCGCGGCTGGTGAAGCTGTCGTACACGAGCCCCGAGGCGGACAAGCACCTCGCCTTCGTCGGCAAGGGCATCACCTACGACTCGGGCGGTATCTCGCTCAAGCCGGCCGGGCACAACGAGACGATGAAGTGCGACATGAGCGGCGCGGCGGCCGTCTTCGCGGCCGTCGTCTCGGCGGCACGCCTCGGTCTCCGGGTCAATGTGACCGGGTGGCTGGCGCTCGCCGAGAACATGCCGTCCGGCTCCGCCGTGCGCCCGGGTGACGTGCTGCGCATGTACAGCGGCAAGACGGTCGAGGTGCTCAACACGGACGCCGAGGGCCGGCTGGTCCTCGCCGACGCGCTGTGGGCGGCGTCGGCGGAGAACCCGGACGCGATCGTCGACGTGGCGACGCTGACCGGCGCGATGATGCTGGCGCTGGGCAGCCGGACGTTCGGGATCATGGCCAACGACGACGCGTTCCGCTCCGCGGTGCACGAGGCCGCCGAGGAGGTGGGCGAGCCGGCGTGGCCGATGCCGCTGCCGGAGCACCTGCGCAAGGGGATGGACTCCCCGACCGCCGACATCGCGAACATGGGTGAGCGGATGGGCGGCGGGCTGGTCGCGGGCCTCTTCCTGCGCGAGTTCGTGGGTGAGGGGATCACCTGGGCGCATCTGGACATCGCCGGGCCGGCCTTCAACGAGGGCGGTGCGTTCGGTTACACGCCGAAGGGCGGGACGGGGTCCGCGGTGCGGACGCTGGTGCGGCTTGCCGAGCTGACCGCCGAGGGTGACCTGGGCTGACGTCGGTTTTCGTGGACGGGACCTCGCGCGCGGGTAGGGCGGGGTCCCGTCGCCCACTGACTCGGTCCGCTCCGTCGTCGGGCGACTGCGGGCCGTGGGGGTTGCTCGCGCCCACGCGGCGGAGCCGCATGTCGAACACAGCCCCGCGCCCCTTACGGGGCGCTGCGTGTGGTGTCTCACACCCCAGCCCGGCGTCTCGTTCACCTCCGACAAGTGCGAAGATGGGGCTCGGCAGGACAGGGCCCCCACCACAGGGCCGAAGAAGAGCGGCCGGACACCAGCCGACCGACCGGTCAACCACCCGTATGGGAAAAAGGTGCCCGGCGTACGGCGCACATGCATGGAGGACGTGACGTGGCGAACGACGCCAGCACCGTTTTCGACCTAGTGATCCTCGGCGGTGGTAGTGGCGGCTACGCCGCGGCCCTGCGCGGGGCGCAGCTGGGCCTGGACGTCGCCCTGATCGAGAAGGACAAGGTCGGCGGTACCTGCCTGCACCGGGGTTGCATCCCCACCAAGGCCCTGCTGCACGCGGGCGAGATCGCCGACCAGGCCCGCGAGAGCGAGCAGTTCGGTGTCAAGGCCACCTTCGAGGGCATCGACGTGCCGGCCGTGCACAAGTACAAGGACGGCGTCATCGCCGGTCTGTACAAGGGCCTGCAGGGTCTGATCGCCTCCCGCAAGGTGACGTACATCGAGGGCACGGGACGTCTCTCCTCCCCGACCTCCGTCGACGTGAACGGCCAGCGCGTCCAGGGCCGCCACGTCCTGCTCGCGACCGGCTCCGTGCCGAAGTCGCTGCCCGGCCTGGAGATCGACGGCAGCCGCATCATCTCCTCCGACCACGCCCTCGTCCTGGACCGCGTGCCGAAGTCCGCGATCATCCTGGGCGGCGGGGTCATCGGCGTCGAGTTCGCCTCCGCCTGGAAGTCCTTCGGTGCGGACGTCACCGTCATCGAGGGCCTCAAGCACCTCGTCCCGGTCGAGGACGAGAACTCCTCCAAGCTTCTTGAGCGCGCCTTCCGCAAGCGCGGCATCAAGTTCAACCTGGGCACCTTCTTCTCGAAGGCCGAGTACACCGCCGACGGTGTCAAGGTCACCCTCGCCGACGGCAAGGAGTTCGAGGCCGAGGTCCTGCTCGTCGCCGTCGGCCGCGGCCCGGTCTCGGCCGGCCTCGGCTACGAGGAGCAGGGCGTCGCCATGGACCGCGGTTACGTCCTGGTCGACGAGTACATGCGGACGAACGTCCCGACCATCTCCGCCGTCGGCGACCTGGTCCCGACGCTGCAGCTCGCGCACGTCGGCTTCGCCGAAGGCATCCTGGTGGCGGAGCGGCTGGCCGGTCTGAAGACCGTTCCGATCGACTACGACGGTGTCCCCCGGGTCACGTACTGCCACCCGGAGGTCGCCTCCGTGGGTATCACCGAGGCCAAGGCCAAGGAGATCTACGGTGCGGACAAGGTCGTCGCCCTGAAGTACAACCTGGCGGGCAACGGCAAGAGCAAGATCCTCAACACCGCGGGCGAGATCAAGCTCGTCCAGGTGAAGGACGGTGCCGTGGTCGGCGTCCACATGGTCGGCGACCGCATGGGTGAGCAGGTCGGCGAGGCCCAGCTGATCTACAACTGGGAGGCGCTGCCCGCCGAGGTCGCCCAGCTCATCCACGCCCACCCGACGCAGAACGAGGCGATGGGCGAGGCCCACCTGGCCCTGGCCGGCAAGCCGCTTCACTCGCACGACTGACCCTCGGTCGACACACGCGACGACTCAGACTTCCGCAATTCGTAAGGAGCAACCGAAACCATGGCGGTTTCCGTAACCCTTCCGGCGCTCGGCGAGAGCGTCACCGAGGGCACCGTCACCCGCTGGCTGAAGGCCGAGGGTGAACGCGTCGAGGCCGATGAGCCGCTGCTCGAGGTCTCGACCGACAAGGTCGACACCGAGATCCCGGCCCCCGCCTCGGGCATCCTGGCCTCGATCAAGGTCGCCGAGGACGAGACCGTCGAGGTGGGCGCCGAGCTGGCGATCATCGACGACGGCACCGGCGCCCCGGCCCCCGCCGCACCGGCTCCGGCCGCCGAGCCGACCCCGGCTCCGGCCGCTGCCCCCGCCCCGGCCCCGGTGGCCGAGGCCCCCGCCGCTCCCGCCCCGGCCCCCGCCGCCGCCCCGGCCGCGTCTTCCTCTCCCGCAGGGGGCGGCGCCTCGGGCACGGACGTGGTCCTGCCCGCGCTCGGTGAGTCCGTCACCGAGGGCACCGTCACCCGCTGGCTGAAGTCGGTCGGCGAGGAGGTCGCGGAGGACGAGCCGCTGCTTGAGGTCTCCACCGACAAGGTCGACACCGAGATCCCCGCGCCGGTCGCCGGTGTGCTGCTGGAGATCGTGGTCGCCGAGGACGAGACCGCCGAGGTCGGCGCCAAGCTCGCCGTCATCGGCGCCCCGGGTGCCGCTCCGGCGGCCGCCCCGGCTCCGGCCGCGCCCGCTCCGGCCCCCGCCGCCGCTGCCCCGGCGCCCGCCCCGGCCGCCCCCGCGGCCCCGGCGCCCGCGCCCGCCCCGGCCGCTCCGGCCCCGGCTCCCGCCCCGGTCGCCGCCGCTCCGGCTCCGGCCGCCCCGGCCCCCGCGCCGGCGGCTCCGGCCCCGGTCACCCCGGCCGCTGCTCCGGCTCCGGCCGCTCCGGTCGACGAGGGCGCCTACGTCACCCCGCTGGTGCGCAAGCTCGCCGCCGAGAACGGTGTCGACCTCGGCGCCGTCAAGGGCACGGGTGTCGGCGGCCGGATCCGCAAGCAGGACGTCATCGCCGCCGCCGAGGCCGCGAAGGCCGCCGCCGCCGCTCCGGCCCCCGCGGCCGCCGCCGCTCCGAGCGCCGGTGCGAAGAAGACCCCGAAGCTGGAGGTCTCCCCGCTCCGCGGCCAGACCGTCAAGATGCCTCGCATCCGCAAGGTCATCGGCGACAACATGGTCAAGGCGCTGCACGAGCAGGCGCAGCTGTCCTCGGTCGTCGAGGTCGACGTGACCCGCCTGATGCGCCTGCGCGCCCAGGCCAAGGACTCCTTCGCCGCGCGCGAGGGCGTCAAGCTCTCCCCGATGCCGTTCTTCGTCAAGGCGGCGGCCCAGGCGCTGAAGGCCCACCCGGCCATCAACGCCCGGATCAACGTGGAAGAGGGCACGATCACCTACTTCGACACCGAGAGCGTCGGTATCGCGGTGGACTCCGAGAAGGGCCTGATGACCCCGGTCATCAAGCACGCGGGCGACCTCAACATCGCCGGTATCGCCAAGGCCACCGCCGAGCTCGCGGGCAAGGTCCGGGCGAACAAGATCACCCCGGACGAGCTGTCCGGCGCGACCTTCACCATCTCCAACACCGGTTCGCGCGGTGCGCTGTTCGACACGATCATCGTGCCGCCGAACCAGGTCGCGATCCTCGGCATCGGTGCCACGGTCAAGCGTCCGGCCGTCATCGAGACGGAGGACGGCACGGTCATCGGCGTCCGCGACATGACGTACCTGACCCTGTCCTACGACCACCGCCTGGTGGACGGCGCCGACGCGGCGCGTTACCTGACGGCCGTCAAGGCGATCCTGGAGGCGGGCGAGTTCGAGGTCGAGCTCGGCCTGTAAGCCTTCCGAGAAGTCGTACGGTGCCCCGCCCGGAGCTGCTCCGGGCGGGGCACCGTCGTCTCACCCGGGCGTCAGCCGGGCGTCCGACCAGCCGACGAGCGTGGCCACCCACACGTTGGGGATGCCGAGGTGGGGTGCCGGGGTCAGGTGCCGGGTCCGGTAGGCCTTGAGGACGTCGTACGTCGCGTCGAGGCAGTCCCGGGAGGTCAGCTCCCCGGTCCTCGGGTCGACGCCGACCAGGAAGCCGCGGCCTTCGACGGTACGGATCATCTTCCGGGCGGCGCGGACGTCGCTCGTCGAGGACGACGTGCACCGGTAACGGCTGTAGGGATGGCTGGACTTGCCGGGGATGGGGGTCCCCCCGCGCGAGCGAAGCCGAGCGTGGGGGATCGCGTCGGTCGACATGTCGTGCAGCATCTGCCGGTACGGCCCCTGGGCGTGCCAGGCCCCGATGTCACCGCCGGGCGGGGTGTAGAGCCTGCCGCTGGGGTTCTCGACGGCGCCGTACTCCCACCGGTCCGTACCGGTGACGCGGAAGCCCCACCCCACGTGGCCGAACTTCTGCGCGCCGTCGGGTTTGACGAAGACGCAGGCGCCGCCGGGCCGGGCGCGTAGCACCGCTGCCCCGTCCGCCGGGGCGGCCATGCTCCTCGCTTTCCTGGCTTGCCGCCGTGCGGGCCCGTGCCCGTCGGTCCGCACGCCGTGATCCCCGGGATCGCCGCGACGGCCGCCGCGGTGACCGCCCAGCCGGTCCGTCCCCCGATGCGCATGACGCCCCCGGTGCCGCGGAGGGGCGCCCCTGCCGGAGCCCCTCTGCACACCGCGACAGCGAACGGCCCGCGTGGGTTCTGCCGGTGACACGGCGGTGACGACTCCGCAGCGACCCCGGCACGGGGCTTTACGGATCCCGCCCGACTGGGAAGCGTGTAAGTCTCGTCTCACCTGCGCGAAAGCGCCCCCGTGCGCCTCTCCCGAGAGGCGGTCCGGCCGTATTGTCTAAACGTCAACGCCCTTAAGGAGCTCCCATGACCGCGCCCGTCGTCCACTCGCTGCGCGAACAGATCCGCGAGCACATCGTGGAGGGAATCGTCAGCGGGCGCTGGAAGCCGGGCGAGCGGATCGTGGAGCGACGGATCGCCACCGAGCTGGAGGTCAGCCAGACTCCGGTGCGGGAGGCGTTGCGGGAGCTGGAGTCGCTGCGGTTGATCGAGTCCGCGCCGAACAAGGGCGTGCGGGTGCGGAACCTGACGGCGGCCGACCTGGAGGAGAGCTACCCGGTGCGGGCCGGGCTGGAGGCGATCGCGGCGGAGCTGGCGGCGGCGAAGCTGGCGGAGGACTGCTCGGCGCTCGACCCGCATGTCACGGCGCTCTACGAGGCCGACCGGAACGCGGACGGCACGGCGCAGGTCCGCCACACGGTCGGCTTCCACCGCGAGCTGGTCCGGGCGGCCGGCAACTCGGTGCTGCTGCACACCTGGGAGGGCCTGGGCATCGAGGTCTTCACGGCGCTGTCGATCCGCTGGCTGGGGACGGTCCAGCAGTCGTACGCCGAGGAGCACGAGGAACTGGTGGCCGCGTTCCAGCGCCGGGATCCGCGCATCGCCGACATCGTGAAGGCCCACGTACTGGGCTGCGCCCCCAGGCCGTGATCCTTCGGGCTTGCGGCGCACCCGGCACCACCGAAGAGGGCCGTCGCGGCTGACCACCGTCGCGGCGAAAAAAATCCCGCCCGCCCGCCACCTTCTCCATGCCCAACCGCCACGCCCACCAAGGCCGGCGACCGGCTTCATCATGGCCGCGACGCTTCAAACGCGGTAGGCCCCTCCCCCGCCGCAGCGGCGCTCGGCCCCCACGGCGCGTTCCGGCGGTGCCGGATCCCCTCGGCCGTCTCTCTCAGCCGTCTCTCTCACCCCCTCCCCGCACAAGAGCGCTCCCTCGCTCAAACACCATCTCACCTGCAGAAACCCCGCTCCAGATGCGTCACCCGGTGCCACCGCCGGAGGCACCCCGTGCCGACTTTCTCGGAATCGAGAAGTTTTGCCCCTCAACCCTTTGATCGATCATCGATCAGGGAGTTATTGTCGCCGACGGGCCCGCACCCGGGCCCGCCGCCCTGTCCTGCCAAAGACCAAGGGCACCCCCGAACCCTTACCGATGAGGGAACCCCCTTCGACTGAGGAAGGCGGCGACATGACCGACCCCCAGGCCATCCAGCCGAGCGCGCTCGACCAGCTCCCCGACCGGGACCCGGAGGAGACCGCCGAATGGCAGGCCTCACTGGACGCCGTGGCCAGGGAGGCCGGGCCGCACCGCGCCGCGTACCTGATGCGCCGCACGCTGGAGCGCGCCGAGGCGGACGGCATCGCGCTGCCGAAGCTTCTCGAGACCGACTACGTCAACACCATCCCCACCGCCGCCGAGGCCACCGTCCCCGGCGACGAGGAGATGGAGCGGCGGATCACCGCGTGGAACCGCTGGAACGCGGCCGCGATGGTCACCCGGGGCAGCAAACACGGCGTCGGCGGCCACATCGCCACCTTCGCCTCCGCGGCCTGGCTCTACGAGACCGGCTTCAACCACTTCTTCAAGGGCAAGGAGTCCCAGGAGGCCGCCGGCAGCGGCGACCAGCTGTACATCCAGGGCCACGCCTCCCCCGGCATCTACGCGCGCGCCTTCCTCGACGGCCGCCTGACCGAGGCGCACCTCGACAACTTCCGCCAGGAGGCCGGCGGCAACGGCCTCCCGTCGTACCCACACCCCCGCCGCCTCCCCTGGCTGTGGGAGTTCCCGACGGTGAGCATGGGCCTCGGCCCCCTGTCGGCGATCTACCAGGCCCGCTTCAACCGCTACCTGACGGCGCGCGGCATCAAGGACGTCTCGTCCTCGCACGTCTGGGCGTTCCTCGGTGACGGCGAGATGGACGAGCCGGAGTCCACGGCCGCCCTCGCACTCGCCTCCCGCGAGGGCCTGGACAACCTGACCTTCGTCATCAACTGCAACCTGCAGCGCCTCGACGGCCCGGTGCGCGCCAACTTCAAGATCGTGCAGGAGCTGGAGGCCCAGTTCCGCGGCGCCGGCTGGAACGTCGTCAAGTCGCTCTGGGGCTCGGCCTGGGACGAGCTGTTCGCGCTCGACACCACCGGCGCGCTGGTACGACGGCTGCGCGAGGTACCGGACGCGCAGGTGCAGACGTACCAGACCCGGGACGCCGCCTACATCCGCGCCGACTTCTTCGGCAAGGACCCGGCGCTCACCGAGCTGGCGAAGCTGATCAGCGACGACAAGATCATCGAGTGCTTCCACCTCTCGCGGGGTGGTCACGAGGCCCGCAAGGTGTACGCGGCCTACAAGGCGGCCCTGGACCACAAGGGCGCGCCGACCGTGATCCTCGCCCAGACCGTCAAGGGCCACACCCTCGGCCAGGGCTTCGCGTCGAAGAACGCCAACCACCAGATGAAGAAGCTGACGGTCGACGAGTTCAAGCAGATGCGTGACCTGCTCGAACTGCCCATCAAGGACAGCGACTTCGTCGACGGTGTGGTGCCCTACGGCCACCCGGGCGCCGACTCCCCCGAGGTGCGCTACCTCCAGGAGCGCCGGGCGGCCCTCGGCGGCCCGGCCCCCGCCCGCCGCACGCACGCCCTGGCCCCCCTGCCGGCCCCCGCCGACAAGGCCTTCGCCTCCTTCGACAAGGGCTCCGGCTCGCAGAACGTGGCGACGACGATGGCCTTCGTCCGCCTCGTCAAGGACCTGGTCCGCGACAAGGAGACCGGTAAGCGCTGGGTGCCGATCGTCCCGGACGAGGCGCGCACCTTCGGCATGGAGAGCCTCTTCCCCTCCCTGGGCATCTACTCGCCCAAGGGGCAGACGTACGAGCCGGTCGACCGTGACCAGCTGATGTACTACAAGGAGGCCAAGAACGGCCAGATCCTCAACGAGGGGATCACCGAGGCCGGTTCGATGGCCGACTTCATCGCCGCGTCCACCGCGTACGCGACGCACGGCGAGGCGATGATCCCGTTCTACATCTTCTACTCGATGTTCGGCTGGCAGCGCACCGCCGACCAGATGTGGCAGCTCGGCGACCAGCTCGGCCGCGGCTTCCTCGTCGGCGCGACCGCCGGCCGTACGACCCTGACGGGCGAGGGCCTCCAGCACGCCGACGGCCACTCCCCGGTGATCGCCGCGACCAACCCGGCCGCGCTGTCGTACGACCCGGCCTTCGCCTACGAGATCGCGACGATCGTCAAGGACGGTCTGCGCCGGATGTACGGCGAGCCGGCCCCGGGCGAGGACCAGAACGTCTTCTACTACCTGACCGTCTACAACGAGCCGCTCCCGCAGCCCGCGAAGCCGGCCGGGCTCGGCATCGACGAGGGCATCGTCAAGGGCCTGTACCGCTTCAGCACGGCGGAGTCGGCCGGGCTCTCGGTGGTGGCGAACGCCCCGCGGATCCAGCTGCTCGGCTCCGGTACGGCGATCCACTGGGCGCTCAAGGCGCAGCGGCTGCTCACCGAGGAGTGGGGCGTGGCGGCCGACGTCTGGTCCGCCACCTCCTGGACGGAGCTGCGCCGCGACGCCATGGAGGCGGACGCCGCCCTGCTGCGCGGCGAGGAGCGGGTGCCTTACGTCCGCCAGGCCCTGCAGGGTGCCGAGGGTCCGGTGCTGGCCGTCTCCGACTACATGCGCCAGGTCCCGGACCAGATCGCGCAGTGGGTCGAGCAGGACTGGTCCTCCCTGGGCGCCGACGGCTTCGGCCTCTCCGACACCCGGGACGCGGCCCGCCGCCACTTCGGCGTCGACGCCGAGTCGGTCGTCGTCGCGGCCCTGGCCCAGCTGGCCAGGCGCGGCGAGGTCAAGGCGACCGCGGTGAAGGAAGCGCGGGAGCGTTACGGCCTGTAGGAAACGCACGTCTGTCTCCGCCGCAACGGCTCGCCGTTGCGGCGGAGATCCTTTTCCGGCCCGGCATCATGAGACGTATGCGTGCCGCCCGGCTCATCAAGATGGTGCTTCTGCTCCAGTCCCGGTCCGCCATGACCGCCGGTGAACTGGCCGCCGAGCTGGAGGTGTCGGAGCGGACCGTGATGCGGGACGCGCAGGCCCTGTCGGAGGCGGGGGTGCCGGTGTACGCGGACCGTGGCCGGGCGGGCGGGTACCGGCTGGTCGGGGGGTACCGGACGGGGCTGACGGGGCTCGGCCGGAGCGAGGCCGAGGCACTGTTCCTGAGCGGGGTGCCGGGGGCGTTGCGGGAGATGGGGCTGGCCGACGCCGCCAGTGCCGCCCGGCTGAAGGTGTCCGCCGCGCTGATGCCCTCGCTGCGGGACGCCTCCCGGACCGCGGCCCAGCGGTTCCACCTGGACGCGCCCAACTGGTTCGCCGAGCCCGGGACACCCGCGCTGCTGCCCGCCCTCGCCGACGCGGTGTGGGACGACCGGCGGGTCGTCGCGCACTACCGGCGCGGGGAGTCGGAGGTGCGGCGGGAGCTGGAGCCGTACGGGCTCGTGCTGAAGGCCGGCGTCTGGTACCTGTGCGCGCGGATCACGGAGACCGATTCCTACCGGGTGTACCGGATCGACCGGTTCACCTCGGTCGAGGCCGGCGAGGAACGGTTCGCGCGGGACGAAAGGTTCGACCTGCCGGGGTTCTGGGACCGGCGGGCGGAACAGTTCGCGCGGTCGATCCTGCATGCCGAGGTGGTGGTGCGGCTGTCGGCGGTCGGCCTGCGCAGACTGCCGTACGCCGTCGACCCGGTGGCCGCGCGGCAGGCGCTCGCGGGCGCCGGCACCCCGGACGCGCGGGGGTGGGTGACGGTGACCCTGCCGGTGGAGAGCGAGGAGGTCGCGCACGGTCAGCTGACCGCGCTCGGGCCGGAGGCCGAGGTGCTCGCGCCGCCGGAGCTGAGGGCACGCTTCGCGGCGGACGCGCGGCGCCTGGCGGGGCTGTACCCACCGGCGGGGGACGGCTGATAACAATCCGCACCACTCCGCGTGCGCCCCCGGCGCACAGGCACGATGCTGGACCCGTGATGGACGAGACGGAGTTCTGGGAACTGGTCGACGGCACCCGCGAGGCCGCGGAGGGCGACCCGGAGGACCAGGCGGACCTGCTCGTGGACCGGCTGCTCCAGCTGGACCCGGACATGGTGCTGGACTTCGCCCGTCACTTCGAGGCCCGCTACAACCGCGCCTATCGCTGGGACCTGTGGGGGGCCGCGTGGGTGCTGCTCGACGGGGCCAGCGACGACGCCTTCGACTTCTTCCGGTGCTGGCTGATCGGCCAGGGCCGGGAGGTCTTCGAGGGCGCCCTGCACGACCCGGACGGGCTGGCGGAGGCGCTGGGCGACTTCGACGAGGAGATCGACGGCGACGGCGAGGAGCTCGGGTACGCCGCGGACGAGGCGTACGAACAGCTCACCGGGACCGTGGCCCCGGACCTGGGCATCGCCCCCGCGCCCTCCGAACCGGAGGGCAGCCCGGTCGACTTCGAGAACGAGCAGGCGCTCGCGGAACGGTTCCCCAGACTCTGGAACCGCTTCAAGGAGTGAGTGCTACGCCGCGCGGCGCCGGGTCACGTCCGACGGGATGTACGCCTGGGTCTGCTCGGCCCTGACCGCGTGGTGCATCGGCGCCGCGTTGGCCTGGTCGAGGGCGGACGCGGTGACCGCGGCCGGGCCGAGGACGACCGTCGCGACCGCGCAGACCACGGCCCAGGGGCCGCGCGCGGACCTGACCCAACCGTCCTGCTCCCTGGTGTCCTTGGTCTCCTCGCGGGCTTCGGTACGACTGCTGTTCATGATCCCCACCTCCAGTCGGCTTGTGTTGTCCATGACGTTAGGACGCGGGGATCTGAACGGCCTGCGTGCCGGCTATGGCGTTCCTGTGGGTGCTTGCACGGGTGCTTCCACGGGTGGCTTCAGGGACCTGACGGGCACTTCGAGGGGTGCTCTGAGAGGCGCTTTGAGAGGTGGGTTCAGGGGTGTTCGGGCCGGGGCCACGGCGGGTGCGCTCGGCGGGGCCGCCGTGGGCGGTCCCGCCGGGGTCGGCGTCGGCGTGGGCGTCGGCGTGGGCGGGGCCTGCGGCACCCTGCCCTGCAGCCGGGCCGCCGCCTCCCTGATCCCGGGGAGACTGGCGGCGAGGGCGGTGCCGGGGCAGTTGGTCCGGTAGCCGTCCTGGTGGCCGGCGACCGCGGGCAGGGCGACGACGGTGCCCTCCCGGTACCGGCTGAGCCCGTTGCTGGAGACCAGGCGGGCCCTGGTGCGCGGGTCGACGTCGGCCAGGCCGAGCTTCCAGGCGGCGAGGGCGGCGATCGAGTCGGTCATGGCGCGCGGCACAGGCACCCCGGCGGTGAAGGTGCCGAGGGCGGCGATACCGGCGGTGCGGTGGTTGAAGCCCTGGGTGTGGGCGCCGACGACCGCTCGCTCGGTGCCGCCCGCGCGGCCCTCGTAGATGGTGCCGCAGCGGTCGACGAGGAAGTTGTAGCCGATGTCGTCCCATGCCCGGTCGCCGGTCTGGCCGGTGTAGAGGCGGCGGATGATCTCGGGCACCTCGGCGCAGGCGTAGCCGTTCGGCGAGTCGGTGTGGTGCACGAAGACGGCGACCACCTTGTCGTCGTAGTGCGGCGGCGGCTGGGTGCGGCGGACGGTGTCGTCCAGCCAGGCCGAGCGCGGCACGATACGCGGCCGGGGCGCCCCGTAGCGGCTGGCGGGGCTGGCGGGCGCGGGCGCGGCGAGGTGGATCGCTACGGGGCGGTCGGCGCCCTGGGCGAACAGGACCAGCACGAGGGCGGCGGCGAGGCCGGGCAGACAGCCGAGCAGGGTCAGGACGGCGATTCTGGTGCGCCGCCCGGCTCTGGGGAAGACACGCATGGGATCCACTCTCGGGTTGATCCACTTGGCCCGCGATGTGTGCTGTGCCACCTGGTGGAACCAACGTCCCGGTCCGAGGCGTTTCAGGTGGTACACGCACGCGTGGCCGGTTCCCGAGGTTCTCGCGCGTGTGGACTGATCACTGGACCTGTCCCGACCGTACTAAGGGCACCGAGAGAAAGGCGGCTCAGTGGACCTGCTCGACCTGGTGCTCGTACTGGTGGTCCTCGTCTACGCGGCGTCCGGTTACCGGCGCGGGCTGGTGGCCGGCTGTGTGTCGCTGGCCGGGTTCGTGGGCGGCGCGGTGATCGGCGTGTGGGTGCTGCCGTGGGTGATGGAACTGGTCACCCGCGGGACGGCCACGGCGACGGTGGTCGCGGTGCTGACGGTGCTGGTGCCGGGGGTGGTCGGGCACGAGCTGGCGGGGCGGCTGGCGCTGCGGCTGCGCCGTGAGCTGGACCAGGGGCCGCTCCGGGTGGCCGACGGGGTCGGCGGGGCGGCGGCCAACTCGGTGGCGGTGCTGATCGTGGCCTGGGTGGCGGCGAGCGTGCTGGGCGCGTCCTCGTCGCCGGGGGTGACGACGGCGATACGGGACTCCAAGCTGCTCGGCACGGTGCAGAACACGATGCCGGACACCACGCCGGCCTGGTTCTCGCGGGCCACCTCGGCGCTCACGGAGGCGGGTTTCCCGCAGGTCTTCAACCCGTTCGAGAACGAGTCGACGGCCCGGGTCGCCAAGCCGACGGGCGACAGCGTCACGGCGGCCGCCACCAATGCGGCCAAGCGCAGCACGGTCAAGATCGAGGGTGTCTCGGGCACCCAGGGCCGTGAGGGCAGCGGGTTCGTGTACGCGCCGGAGCATGTGATGACCAACGCGCACGTGGTGGCCGGCATCACCGACCCGAGCGTGCGGATCGGCGGGGTCGGGTCGTCGTACGAGGCGCAGGTGGTGCTCTTCGACCCGGACCGGGACGTGGCGGTGCTGTACGTGCCGCGGCTGCGCGCGCCGGTGCTGCGGTTCGACACCGGTGCGGCGCGCGGCGACTCGGCGGTGGTGGCCGGCTATCCGCAGGACGGCGACCTGAACCTGCAGGCGGCCACGGTGGCCGCCAAGGTGCCGGCCACCGGCCAGAACATCTACAACGACGCCACCGTGACCCGCGAGATCTACTCGATCCGCTCCACGGTCCGCCCCGGCAACTCCGGCGGCCCGCTGCTGACCACCGGCGGCAAGGTGTACGGCGTGGTGTTCGCCCGCTCCACGTCGGACGACGAGACGGGGTACGTCCTGACGGCCGACGAGGTGGCCTCGGACGCCACCCGCGGGGCGAACGCCACGGCGGCGGTGGACACCGGCGAGCTGATCACGTCCTGACCGTCAGGTCCTGACCGTCACAGCGCCCGGCCCATGATCACGTCGTCGACGTACTCGCCGTCCAGGAGGAACTCCCCCGGCAGCACGCCCTCGACGGCGAAGCCCTCCGACTCGTAGAGCCTGCGCGCCGGGGCGTTGTGCCCGAGGACGCCCAGCCGGATCCGGCGGGCGCCACGGCGGCGGGCCTCCTCCATCACCGCCCGCAGCAGCGCCCGGGCGACCCCGTGGCCGCGGGCCTCCTCGGCGACCGCGAGGCCCTGGATCTGCCGGACGTGCGCGTTGGAGGCGATGTTGTAGGCGAACCCGAGGCGGACATAGCCGACGATGCGCCGGTCGAGTTCGGCGACCAGGGTGTCCCCGGGGGCGTGGCGCCCGCTGAAGAAGGGGTCGTACGGCGGCTGCGGCTCGGGGAGCACGGCGTGCAGATACGACCAGGTGGCGCGGTCGAGCGCGGACAGCTCCTCGTCGTCGTCGGGCAGGGCGGCGCGTATGTACGGTTCCGGCATGTGGTCACCCTAAGTCGGGTGACACCCGGGTCCCGGAAGTCTTCCGGCACGTGTCCCGGCATGCTGGGACACATGGAACGCTCTCGTATCGCGGTGGCCGGCGCGTCCGGTCTGATCGGCAGTGCCCTGGTGCGGTCCCTGCGGGCGGACGGGCACGAGGTGGTGCGCCTGGTGCGGCGCGGGGCCCACGGCGCCGGTGAGGTCTGCTGGGACCCCGAGGGGCAGTACGTGGACGCGGCCGGGCTGGCCGGCTGCGACGCGGTGGTGAACCTCGCCGGGGCCGGGATCGGCGACCGGCGCTGGACGGCCGCCTACAAGCGGCAGATCCGGGACAGCCGGGTCCTCGGCACGGCCGCGCTCGCGGAGGCGGTGGCCGCCCTGGAGGAGCCGCCACGGGTGTTCGTGAGCGGCAGCGCGATGGGCTTCTACGGCGACACGGGCGATCGGGTCGTCGACGAGGACGCGCCGCCCGGGGACGGCTTCCTGCCGTCGCTGTGCGTGGAGTGGGAGGAGGCGGCGGCCCCGGCGCGGGAGGCGGGCATCCGGACGGTGTTCGTCCGCACGGGCCTGGTGGTGGCCCGCGGCGGCGGGGCCTGGGGCCGGCTGTTCCCGCTGTTCAAGGCGGGGCTCGGCGGACGGCTGGGCGACGGCCGGCAGTACTGGTCGTTCATCGCGCTGCACGACGAGGTGGCCGCGATCAGGTTCCTGATGGACACCGAGGGTCTTGAGGGCCCCTTCAACCTCACCGCGCCGCACCCCCTGACGAACCGGGAGATCACCGCGGCGATGGCCCGGGTGCTGCACCGCCCGGCCCCCTTCCCGGTCCCCTCGCCGGCGCTGCGGCTGGCGCTCGGCGAGATGGCCGGGGATGTGCTGGGCAGTCAACGCGTGGTGCCCAAGCGGCTGCTGGAGTCGGGGTTCACCTTCGCGTTCCCGGGCATCGAGGACGCGATCCGCGCGGCCTGACAACGCGTGTGACCGTATGCGACCGCCGTGCGACCGTGCCCTGTTCATGCGCGACTGTCCTTGACCGATCACCGTCCTAACCTCGACCCGAACTCGGGTATCCCCGGAGCTGGTTGGGGGCATCACGTCTCCACCGGACGCGCAATCGAGGAGGGGCCTCGTGCATGAGCCCGCGTACCAGGCGGACGTCGTCATCGTGGGAGCCGGTGTCGCCGGACTCTCCGCGGCTCATCGGCTGAACAGCGCAGGAGTAACGACCGCGGTCCTGGAGGCCGCCCCGTACGTCGGCGGCCGTATGTCGACCGAGAAGGTCGACGGCTTCCGGCTCGACCGGATAGGACAGCTCCTGTCCACGTCCTACCCGGAGCTACGGCTGGCACCGGGACTGGACGCCCTGGTTCTGCGCCGGTTCGCGCCCGGCGTACTGCTGCATCGCGACGGGCGCAGGCACCGGGCGGGCGCTCCGGCGGGCGGCGGGAGCGCGAGGGGCGCACTCTATGCGGTGCGCGCCCTGGCAAGCGCCCCCAGGGGCGGCTCGGCCGTGTCGCCCGCGCGGGCGACCGCGCCGATGGGCAGCGCGGTCGACCAGGCGCGGCTCGGTGCGGCGCTGGGGCGGATCGCCACGACCCCGGTGGAACGCATCCTCGCCCGTCCCGAGCTCCCGGCCGCGCACGCCCTCGCGGCGCGCGGGGTGCCCGCCCGTACGATCGACGGCTTTCTGCGGCCGCTGCTCGCGGCCCTGCTCTGCGACCCCGAGCTGACGACGTCCAGCCGGTGCGCGGACCTCGCCCTGCGCTCCTTCGCGAGCGGGCGGCTGTGCGTGCCGGAGGGAGGCGCCGAGGTCCTTCCGGAGCTCCTCGCCCGCGCCCTCCCGCCCGGCACGGTGCACACGGGCGTCCGGGTCACCTCGGTCTCGACGACGTCCGTGACGACGGCCGAGCACGGTGAGATCCGCTGCCGGGCGGTGCTGCTGGCGACGGACGCGCGGGCCGCCGCCGGGCTGCTGCCGGGGCTGCGCGTGCCGGACTTCCACCAGGTGACGGTGGTCCATCACACGACGGACGAACCGGCGGCGCTCACGACGGGGGCGTCGCTCCTCCTCGACGCGGACCGGGGCGGGCCCGTCTCCCACACCTCCGTCGTCAGCAACATCGACCCGAGCCGGGCCCCGCAGGGCCGCGCCCTGATCTCCTCGACGGTCCTCGGCCCGCCGCCCTCCGACATCGACACGGCGGTCCGTATGCACCTGGCCCGGCTCTACGGCACGTCGACGCACCGCTGGGAGACGCTGGCCGTCCACCACACGCCGGAGGCGATCCCGGCGATGCGCCCCCCGCACGACCTCCGCCGCCCGGTCCGCCTCCTGGCCGGCCTCTACGTCTGCGGCGACCACCGGGACACCAGCACGGTCCAGGGAGCACTGCACTCGGCCCACCGGGCAACAGCGGCGATCCTGACGGACCTGGGCGTATCAGGCTCGATGCACACGGCGGAGCCGATGCAACGCCGGGCGGCGTAGACGAGCGCCCTTCAGGGGCGCGGGGCTGTATTCGATATGCGGCTCCGCCGCGCGGGCGCGACAAGCCACGACGGCGCGACACCCGGCGACCAACCGGACCCGGCAACGGCGCGTAGCACCGGCCGACCCGGCACCGCCGGACCACACCGTCGTGGCCGATCACCGCCTCGGCGGAAAGAAGTTTCAGCCGAGGCGGGACAGAGAGCACGCGGGCCGGCCCCATGCCCAACGGGTGCTGGCCGGCCCTGCACCAAGCCGTGCGGCGGTCAGTTCAGGGCGGCGACCTTGTCTCGGTAGGCCCTTGCCGGTGCTGCGTCCTTGTACGGCTCCAGGCGGCGTTCGAAGTCCTTGACGTACTCGATCGCGCGTACCGAGCGCATCTCCGCCGCGGCGCCCGCCGCCTCCGCGCCGAGCGCGCACGCCTGGTCGAGTTCGCCGAGGCCCAGGCGGGCCGTGGCGAGGACGACGCGGCAGAAGAGGCGGCTGCGCGCGTAGGAGGGCGCACGGAGTTGCAGCGAGCGCTCCGCGTGCTGCGCGGACGCCCGGAACTGCTGGAGATCCCGGTGGCAGTGGCCGAACTCGTCCGCGAGCTGCGCCTCGTCGAAGAAGCGCGCCCAGTGGGGGACTTCGTCGCCGGGCCGGGCCGCCTCCAGGGCGCGTTCGGCCCGGACCAGCGCGCCGGTGCACGCCCGTACCTCGCCGAGGACCCCGTGGGCGCGGGCCTCGGCCGCGTGGAGGAGGGCCTGGACGACCGGCGGGGCGTTGGTGCCCACGCCCTGCTGGGCCACCCGTGCCAGCTGCACCGCCTCCCGGCCGTGGCCGAGGTAGACGGCCTGGCGGCTCATGGTGACGAGGACGTAGGAGCCGTAGGAACGGTCCCCGGCCGCCTGGGCGAGGCGGAGGGACTGGACGAAGTAGCGCTGGGCGAGGCCGTGCGCGGCGATGTCGTACGACGTCCAGCCCGCGAGCCGGGTCAGGTCGGCGGCCGCGGCGAACAGCTTGCGGCCGGTCTGCTCGCCGTACGTGCCGCGCAGCATCGGCTCGCACTCGTGCTCCAGATAGCGCACCAGGGCCTGCCGGGCGTGCCCGCCGCCGTACGTGTCGTCGAGCGTGCGGAACAGTTCGCCGACCGAGCGGAGCGCGGCGATGTCCCCGCCGGTGACCCGCTGGCCGGGCCCGCGTTCGGCCTGCCCGCGCGAGCGTCCCGGCGGGGCCGGCTGTTTGGCCCCGGCGGGCCGGATCTGGGCCGGCACCCGGGCGGCCGCCGGCGGCGCCGTCTCGCCGCGGGCCACCCGGTCGTCGGCCCGGCCGATCAGCCAGTCCCGGCTGGGCACCACGAGCCCGGCCGGAGTGAACGCGATCTTGCGGAGCTCGGCGTGGCTGCCGGAGTCCTTGCGCCACAGCCCGCTGACGATGTCGACGGCCTCCTCGGGGGTGGCCGCGAACTCCAGCCCGGCGTACACCGGGGCGCAGGCGTCGAGACCCAGTTCCTGGGCGGTGAGCCGGCGGCCGAGGCGCCGGGTGAAGACCTCGGCGATCAGGGCGGGCGTGGTGCCCCGGGGCTGCTGGCCGCGCAGCCATCGGGTGACCGACGTCTTGTCGTATCTGAGATCCAGCCCGTGTTCGAGACCGAGCTGGTCGACCCGACGGGCCAGACCCGCGTTGGAGAACCCTGCTTCTGCGATGAGCGCGGCGAGCTGGCGGTTGGGGGTGCGCTGCGCGGGTCGGTCCGTCATCTGCGGTGCGGTCTCCTGCCTTCTGGCTCAGCTCGGTAGCTTGTGCCCGGATTGCCGGTGAGCAGCCCTTTTGGCGCTCGTGGACGGCGCGAATGTAGCGGAGAGTGAGCAGCCGATCGCACATTTCGACGTTCATTCATCCGATCGTGTGAGGATTGACCCCAGGGCTGACGCGCTACGGGCGGACGTACAGTGGCTTGGGCGCGTTATGTGCCTGACACACCCATCGCCCGAGGGAGGCGCTTGCCGTGAGTGAGTTGCGGTTCGTCCGCATGGGGTTCGGCGCGGATGCCGTCGAGTACCAGGAGGCGTGGGACGAGCAGCGCCGGGTGCACGCGGCGCGGTTCGCCGACGAGGTGCCCGACACGGTCCTGCTGCTCGAACACCCCCCGGTGTACACGGCGGGCCGCCGCACCGCGGACAACGAGCGGCCGCTGGACGGCACCCCGGTGATCGACGTGGACCGTGGCGGCAAGATCACCTGGCACGGCCCGGGCCAGCTGGTGGGCTACCCGATCCAGAAGCTCCCGCGCCCGGTGGACGTGGTCGCGCACGTACGGCGCCTGGAGGAGGCGCTGATCCGCGTCTGCGCCGAGTTCGGCCTGGAGACCACCCGGGTCGAGGGGCGCAGCGGCGTGTGGGTCCTCGGTGACCCGGTCGAGCAGCGGCCGCAGGCCCTCGGCGGGCTCTCCCTGGACTTCGACCCCCGGCTGACGGACGACGAGTTCGACCCCCGCCTCAACGGCCCGGAGTACGCGCCCTCCAACGCCGGACAGCGCCGCGAGGACCGCAAGATCGCCCAGATCGGCATCCGGGTCGCCAAGGGTGTCACCATGCACGGCTTCTCGTTCAACGTGAACCCGGACATGAAGTGGTTCGACCGGATCATCCCGTGCGGCATCCGGGACGCCGGGGTGGCCTCCCTCGCGGGCGAGCTGGACCGGGACGTGACGATCGAGGAGGTGCTGCCGGTGGTGGAGCGGCACCTGACGGACATCCTGGAGAACGCGGAGCTCAAGCCCCGCGAGATCGAGAAGACCCCGGCCTGACCGAGAAGACCCCAGGCCGACCGAGGGAATGCGCCCTGCGGCCGAGGGGTTGGCCTCCACGGAAGGGCCCAGCAATCACGGGCGTACCCTGGTGTACGCCGAGGAATCGAAGTTACAGGGAGCCGACGTGTCCGCAGTATCACCCGACGGACGCAAGATGCTGCGCCTGGAGGTCCGGAACGCCCAGACCCCCATCGAGCGCAAGCCCGAGTGGATCAAGACCCGGGCGAAAATGGGCCCCGAGTACACCAAGATGCAGAACCTCGTGAAGAGCGAGGGCCTGCACACGGTCTGCCAGGAAGCCGGCTGCCCGAACATCTACGAGTGCTGGGAGGACCGCGAGGCGACCTTCCTCATCGGCGGCGACCAGTGCACCCGGCGCTGCGACTTCTGCCAGATCGACACCGGCAAGCCCGAGGCGCTGGACCGCGACGAGCCGCGCCGCGTGGGTGAGTCCGTGGTCACCATGGACCTGAACTACGCCACCATCACCGGCGTCGCCCGCGACGACCTGGAGGACGGCGGCGCCTGGCTGTACGCCGAGACCGTGCGCCAGATCCACGCGCAGACGGCGGACCGCGAGGCCGGCCGCACCAAGGTCGAGCTGCTCGCCCCGGACTTCAACGCCGTCCCGGAGCTGCTGCGCGAGGTCTTCGAGTCCCGCCCCGAGGTGTTCGCGCACAACGTCGAGACGGTGCCCCGGATCTTCAAGCGGATCCGTCCCGGTTTCCGCTACGAGCGCTCGCTGAAGGTCATCACCCAGGCCCGTGACTTCGGCCTGGTCACCAAGTCCAACCTCATCCTCGGCATGGGCGAGACCCGCGAGGAGGTCTCCGAGGCGCTGCGCCAGCTGCACGAGGCGGGCTGCGAGCTGGTCACCATCACGCAGTACCTGCGCCCAAGCGTGCGGCACCACCCCGTGGAGCGCTGGGTCAAGCCGCAGGAGTTCGTGGAACTGAAGGAGGAGGCCGAGCAGATCGGCTTCTCCGGTGTGATGTCCGGGCCGCTGGTCCGTTCTTCCTACCGGGCCGGTCGCCTCTACCAGATGGCGATCGAGCTGCGTCAGTCAGCTGCTCCGCAGCGGGGCGGCGCGTTCGTAGCCGTACAGGCTGTGTGAATTCGCGCACAAGTTACTACCGGCCAGTAATGACCGAATGACCGCGGTCCTGACCGTCCTCGCTGATGAGGACGCCCGTCAGGACCGCGTCAGCGTGCGGGACCCGCCTATCAAGGTTTCATTGGTGTTTGACCGGTCGGTCACGCCCTGGTAACACCAAACAGTGACCCTGGTATCACAGCACGTACACCCACTCCGAGGGGGGACCTTCACCATGCAGGCCGCGCCCGTTCGCGCCACCGCCATCCCGTCCTTCACCGACGCGCTGCGCGCCGTCGAGTCCCTCCTGATGAGCGGCGGCCAGCGCACCGCCCGCCAGAACGCCTGGACCTCCGTGCTGGAAGACCGCCGTCGCGCCAAGGACCGGGTCGAGGCGCAGCTCTTCCTGGAGCAGGCCGCCGGCCGCTCCTGACGGCACCCCAGGCCCCTTTCTCCGGGCACCGCCGTCGTCGGCACTCCCGGGGCCACGTAGACTTCGGGGCATGGCGAGGAAGGAACCCGCAGCGGACGCTGCGAATGCCGGGCGACTGAAGCAGATCGTCCTGACGTACAAGATGACCCGCAAGGCCGATAAGACGATCGGTCTTGTGCTCGCGGGTGTCGGTCTCGGCATCCTTGCCGTCTTCCTCGTGATCGGGTTCCTGATCGGCCACCCGGTCTATCTGGGCATCCTGGGCCTGCTGCTCGCCTTCCTCGGGACGGCGATCGTGTTCGGCCGCCGGGCCGAGCGGGCGGCCTTCGGCCAGATGGAGGGCCAGCCGGGCGCCGCGGCCGCCGTTCTGGACAACATCGGGCGGGGCTGGACGACGACACCGGCGGTGGCGATGAACCGCAGCCAGGACGTGGTGCACCGGGCCGTCGGCAAGGCCGGCATCGTCCTGGTCGCCGAGGGCAACCCGAACCGGGTGAAGACCCTGCTGGCCGCCGAGAAGAAGAAGATGGCCCGGATCGTGGCCGACGTCCCGGTGCACGATGTGATCGTGGGCACGGGCGAGGGCCAGGTCGGGCTGAAGAAGCTGCGGACCACGATGCTGAAGTTCCCCCGCGTGCTGACCGGTCCCCAGGTGACGACCACCAACGACCGGCTGCGGGCGATGGGTGACCTGATGACCAACATGCCGCTGCCGAAGGGGCCGATGCCGAAGGGCATGCGGATGCCCAAGGGCGGGCCGCGGGGGCGGTAGGCACAGCCGAGAACCTCGGGACGCGGCGGTCGCTGATGCGACCGCCGCGTCTTCGTGTTTTCCGGCCCCGGTTCGCCGCGGCCCGGGTGACACGCCGCCGAACGGCGTATCCAGCGGGTAATCGGGTCATCGGCTCCTAGCCTGCTAAATGTGACAAAACGCCATATCACATACCTCGCCTGCGCCGCCGCCCTGTGCGGCTCCCTCCTCGGCGCCGCCCCGGCCACCGCCACCCACCGCACCCTCGTGGTGCATCCGGGTGAGTCGATCCAGAAGGCCGTGGACGCGGCCGAGCCCGGCGACACCGTCCTCGTGCTGGCCGGCACGTACCACGAGAGCGTCAAGGTGACCACGCCCGACCTCACCCTGCGCGGCGCGGGCCAGGAGACCGTGCTCCAGCCGGCCAAGAAGGCCAAGAAGGCCCAAAAGGCCAAGAAGGCCGCCGCCCAGAAGTCGTGCGCGGAGATGGGCAACGGCATCTGCGTGGTCGGCACCAAGAGCCGGCCCGTCGAGAACGTCACCATCGCCCGGATGACCGTGACCGGGTTCTCCCGGACCGGTGTCATGGCGGTCGGCACGGCCAACCTGAACGTGCACGGCGTGGCCGCCGTGAAGAACGGCCAGTGGGGCATCGCCGAAGAGCGCTCCGTGCACAGCACCTACCGGTACAACGTCGCCCGGAACAACGGCGACGCGGGCCTGTTCCTCGCCAACACCATCACCGCGGAGAAGGGCTCCACCGACACCGACGGCACGGTGGTCGACCACAACCTGCTGGAGAAGAACCGGACCGGCGTCACCGTGCGCCGGCTGCGCAACCTGACCGTCTCGGACAACTCGGTCAGCGGCAACTGCGCGGGCGTGTTCGTCGTCGGCGACGAGAACAAGCCGAAGGCCGGTCACATCGTCGTCGCCGACAACCAGGTCGTGAAGAACAACAAGTACTGCAAGAAGACCGCCCGGCTCTTCTTCCTGCAGGGCTCCGGCATCGTCCTGACCGGCGCCGAGGACACCCTGGTGACCGGGAACACCGTCACCGGCAACTCCGGCAAGTCCCCGCTGTCCGGCGGCATCGTGGTCTTCAAGAGCTTCGTGGGCGCCACCAACGACAAGAACCAGGTCACCCGCAACAAGCTGTCGGGCAACGCCCCCGCCGACCTGATCAACCAGGAAGCCGCCAAGCACGGCAACAGCTTCAAGAGCAACACCTGCAAGAAGTCCAAGCCCGCCGGTCTGTGCTGACCTGACGGCCCTACGACACCCCCACAAGGAAGGTAGGCGGCACATGACCGCACCAGCACGCGACCTCTCGGCGCCGAAGGACCCGGCGCGGGGCGACGCACCGCCGCCCTCGATGCGGCTGCGCGAACTCGTGTTCGGGGCGGCCTGTGCCGCCGCCGTCCGCGCGGCCGCCCGGCTGCGCGTCGCGGACGCCCTCGGGGACGCCCCGATGACCGTGGAGAGCCTGGCGTCGGCGGTGAAGACCGACCCCGGGCCGCTGCGCCGGCTGCTGCGCGCCCTGTCCTGCTACGGCGTCTTCGCCGAGCGCCCGGACGGGACGTTCGCCCACACCGAGACCTCCCGGCTGCTGCGCGAGGACGACCCGCACAGCCTGCGCTACATCGCCCTGTGGTGCACCGAGCCG
The DNA here is from genome assembly GCF_043201895.1 of Streptomyces sp. NPDC048254. NCBI lineage: Bacteria > Bacillati > Actinomycetota > Actinomycetes > Kitasatosporales > Streptomycetaceae > Streptomyces > Streptomyces sp. NPDC048254. Next base: position 222,778 of record NZ_JBICZJ010000011.1, on the reverse strand, counting down.
TGGACCTGGGACGCCTGGCCGAAGCTGGACGAGGCCGTGCGCAGCGGCCGCAACGTCATCGAGGACCTCTACGGCAAGGAGTTCTTCGTCTACCTGAACGAGGACGCGCCGGAGTCGGCGGACGTCTTCAACCGGGCGATGACCACCTCCAGCGAGCAGTCGGCCCGTGAGGTCGCGGCCCTGCTCGACCTGTCCGGCAGCCGGTCGGTCGCGGACCTCGGCGGCGGCCAGGGGCACGTGGTGGCCTGTCTGCTGGACAAGTACCCGGCGATGAAGGGGTATCTGCTGGACCTGCCGCGGGTGGTGGAGAAGGCCCTGCCGCGGCTGCGCCCGGGCGGTGACCTGGAGGACCGGGCGCGCATCGTGCCGGGTGACATCCGGGAGGCCGTGCCGGTCGACTCGGACGTCTACATCATCAAGAACATCCTGGAGTGGGACGACGAGTCCACCGCGCAGCTGCTGGCCAACGTGGTCGCGGCGGGCGGCCCCGGAGCCCGGGTCGTGGTGATCGAGAACCTGGTCGACGACACCCCGTCGATGCGGTTCAGCACCGCGATGGACCTGCTGCTGCTCCTGAACGTCGGCGGGGCCAAGCACACCACCGACAGCATGGTGCGCCGGCTGACGGAGGCGGGTCTGAGCGTCAACGACATCCGCCCGGTCAACCCGTATCTGCACGCCTTCGACTGCACGGTGCCCGCCTGAGGCAGGCCCCGGACACGCCGGTGCCGGGCCCGCGTTCTGCGCGGGTCCGGCACCGTTGGCGTACGGCGGTACGTCGGTTCACACGCCGCCGTCGCGCTCCCAGAGGTAGAAGCGCTGGGCCATCGCGTCCTTCGGGGAGCGCCAGGTCTCCGGGTCGTACGCGCTGACGTACGCCGTGAGACGGTCGCTGACGTCCCTGAACTCGGGGTGCGAGGTGATCTTTGCGATGGCCGGTCCCGGCTCGCGCTCGGACTCGATGAGGTGCATGTACACATCACCGAACTGGAAGAGGCTGCGCCGGGTGACCCCGACGAGGTGCGGCAGCTCTCCCCGGTCGGACTCCGCGAACACCTTCGCGATGTCGGGGGCGGAGCCCGGTGCCATACGGGCGACGATCAGGGCCTGGTGCACGGTGTCTCTCCTGTCGTCCGGCTCAGTCGGCCAGGGCCGGGTCGGGGCGCCGGCCGGTGGCCGCCTTCTCGATCTTGTCCCGGATCAGGGCCATCTGGACCTTGGAGTTCCGGTTGATGTTGTCGGTCATCCACTCGTCGTCGACGGGGGCTTCCGGCTTCATCGCGAAGTCCTGGGTCCAGACCATCCGGGTGCCGGCGGGGACCTCCTCGTACTGCCAGAGGATGTCCATGTGCGCGAACGGTCCGGTCTCGACCCGGCGGGCCTTGACGCGGAGGCGGGCGCGGTCCGTCTCGCGCTCGGAGACCCAGCTCCACACCTTGCCGTTCTCGTCGGGGTGCATGGTCAGCCGGAAGGTGACCTTGTTCCCCTCCTCCTCGAGGATGTCGGCGCTGGCGTACTCGCTGAACAGCTGGGGCCAGTTGGCCACGTCGTTGGTCATGTCCCAGACCAGGTCGACGGGCGCGGCGATGGTGATCTCGTTCTGGGTGTGTCCGGTCATGTCAGGCTCCCGCGGGCATGGCGCTGTTGACGAGGTCGAGGAACTGGCGGGGGGTCTTGCACCGCTCGGCGTCCACCGGCATGGGCACGCCGTGCCGGTTCTCCAGCTCGCCGACGATGCCGAGCAGGCCGAGCGAGTCGACGCCGAGGACGTCGAAGCCACTGTCGGCACGGTCCTGGAGGTCGGCCGGGGCGACGGTGACACCGGCGGCCTTCTTCATGAGTTCGGACAGTTCGTCCACGGTGATGCTCATAGGAACTCCTTCTTCTTCGCTGCTGGGCAGCTGGTTTTTCTCCGGCTCACCCGGCCGTGCCGTGGCGCAGCACGAGTGCCGAGTTCGACCCCATGAGTCCCCGGCTGAGGACCAGCGCCGTGCGTGGTGCGACGGCGCGGGCGCTGCCGGTCACGAGGTCGAGGTCGTGGCAGATGTCGTGGACACCCGGGGTCGGCGGGATCAGACCGTGTTCCATGGCGAGCACCGCGGCGGCGGTGTCCAGGACGGGGGCCGCGCAGTACCCCCGGCCGATCCCGGTCTTGGGCGCGGTGACGGGCACGCGCCGGCCGTGCGCGCCCAGGGCGTCGGCGATGGCCAGCGCCTCCGCCCGGTCGGCCTCCGGGACGCCGAGGGCGTCGGCGAAGACCACGTCGACCTCCTCCGGGGCGCAGCCGGCCTCGGCGAGGGCGCCGCGGATCGCCTGGGCGAGCCCGGCCCTCGACTCGGCCCAGCGGGAGGCCCCGGTGAAGGTGGACGCGTGTCCGTCGAGGGTGGCCCGTACCGGCAGCCCGCGTTCCCGGGCCGAGCCGATGTCCTCCACGACGAGCATGGCGCCGCCCTCGGCCGGCACGAACCCGCAGGCCTGTTCGGTGAACGGGCGGTAGGCGCGGGTCGGGTCGGTCTCCCGGCTGAGCTCCTGGTAGCCGAGCTGGCAGACCATCGAGTACGGAGCTATGGGCGCCTCGGTGGAGCCGGCCACGATGACGTCGGTGCCGCGTCGGACCGCGCGGGCGGCGTGTGCCAGGGCGTCCAGGCCGCCGGCCTCGTCGGCGGCGACCACCGAGCAGGGTCCCTTGAAGCCGCGCCGGATGGAGATCTGGCCGGTGCTGGCCGCGTAGAACCAGGCGATGGACTGGTAGGGGCCGACGAACCGGCTGCCCTTGCCCCAGAGTTGCTGGAGCTCGCGCTGGCCGAACTCGCCGCCGCCGGAGCCGGCGGCGGTGACCACGCCGATGTCGAAGGGCGAGCCCTCGGTGTCGGCGCGGCCGAGCCGGGCGTCTTCGAGTGCCAGGTCGGCCGCGGCCATCGCGAAGTGCGTGAAGCGGTCGGTCTGGACGATGAGACGTTCCTCGACGGCGGCCGCCGGGTCGAAGTCACGGACTTCTCCGGCCACCTTCATGGGCAGGTGCTCGCAGCCGTCGCGGGTCACCTTGTCGAGGACGTTGCGTCCCTCCTGGACGGATTTCCAGAAGGTCTCGGTGCTGGTTCCGTTGGGCGCGACGACACCGATACCGGTGACCGCAGCCCGCCGAGGACGGGATCCGCTCATCGTGTCCTTGTCCTTCCTCTCGGCCGGGTCAGGATCACCGCGGACTGGAAGCCCCCGAACCCGCTGCCCACGGACAGGACACCGCTCAGGGGCCGTTCGCGGGCGACCCGTGGCACGTAGTCGAGGTCGCACTCGGGGTCGGGGGTCTCGTAGTTCGCGGTGGGCGGGACGACCTGGTGGGCCAGGGCGAGCACGCAGGCGACGACCTCGATCGCGCCGATGGCGCCGAGCGAGTGGCCCACCATGGACTTGATGGAGCTCATGGGCGTGCTGTACGCGTGCTGCCCGAGCGCCTTCTTCACGGCCGCGGTCTCGTGGCGGTCGTTCTGCCGGGTGCCGGAGCCGTGCGCGTTGACGTAGTCGATGGCGGTGGGGTCGAGGCGGGCGTGGTCGAGGGCGGTCTCGATGGCCCGGGCCATCTCCAGGCCCTCGCTGGTGAGACCGGTCATGTGGTAGGCGTTGCCGAAGGTGGCGTAGCCGTCGAGCTGGCAGTAGATGTGCGCGCCGCGGGCCTTGGCGTGCTCCAGCTCCTCCAGGACGAGCACCGCGCCGCCCTCGCCCATGACGAACCCGTCACGGCGGTTGTCGAAGGGGCGCGAGGCGTGCTCGGGGTCGTCGTTGTTCGGGGAAGTGGCCTTGATCGCGTCGAAGCAGGCCATGGTGATCGGGGAGATCGGGGAGTCCGAGGCACCGGCGATGCAGATGTCGGCGCGGCCCTCCTGCACGGTGTGGAAGGCGTAGCCGACGGCGTCCAGGCCCGAGGTGCAGCCGGTGGAGACGGTCTGTACCGGACCCTGGGCGCCGAAACGTTCCGCCACCGCGGAGGCGAGGGTGCTCGGCGAGAACGCCCGGTGCAGCTGGGGTCCCGCCTGCCGGTGGTCCACGTCCCAGTGCTGGCCGCCGGCGCTCACCAGGACGTAGTCGTGCTCCAGACGGGTGGTGCCGCCGACGGCCGTGCCCAGGGAGACCCCGATCCGCCAGGGGTCCTCCCGGCCGAAGTCGAGGCCTGAGTCCCGGACCGCCTCGTCACCGGCGACCAGGGCGAACTGTATGTAACGGTCCGCCCGTTCGATCTCCTCGGCGTCCAGGCCGTGCGCCACCGGGTCGAAGTCGCACTCGGCGGCGATCCGCGACCTGAGGCCGGAGGGGTCGAAGAAGGTGATGCCGCGCGTCGCGGTCCGGCCGGAGGCGAGCAAGTCCCAGAACGCCGGTACGCCCACACCCCCCGGAGCCACGATGCCTATGCCCGTAACCGCCACGCGCCGGGTCACGACCGGACCTGCCCCACGGCGACGGCGGCTTCCGTCTCCTCCGTGTCGACGTGACCCTGGCTCGGGCGCGGGGCCAGCGGGCCGAGGTGGAAGACCATCCGGGCCTCGACATTGCCCACGTTTCGGAAGCGGTGGCGCATGTTGATGGGGATCATCAGCCCCTGCTCGGGCCGCAGCGGGTGCGGCTCGCCGTCCAGGTCGACCTCCATCTCGCCGCAGACCACGTACACGAACTCCTCGGAGTACGGGTGGTAGTGCTCGGCGATGCGGTCGCCCGGCTGCACGATGGCCACACCCATGAAACCGCTGGTGGAACCCACCGTGGCCGGGGTGAGCATGGCGCGCAGATCGCCGCCGCGCCGCGTGTTGGGCTCGATCTCGCTGAGGTCCACGATCTTCGGAATGGGCTTCATCTCTACGTTCCTCCCTGAGGGTGATCCGGCGGTGGGGGGGTCAGGCGTCTGGCGACCGGCGGTCGGTGAGGAGCCGCATCCGCACCGCGTCGCCGTCCAGCAGGGCGGTCAGCGCATGGGCCGGGACGGTGTCCACCGGGGTGCCGGGCCGCTGCTCGACCAGTCGTACGACGACGTCGTCGCGCTGGAAGACCGTGCTGTGCAGCACCGGGCTCGCCGGGTCCTCGGCGGCGGCCTCGTCCTGCTGCGCGAGCAGCTCGGCGAGCCGCATCCCGCAGCCCGGGCGGGCCGGGTAGTACAGCGCGTGGCGGTCGCCCTCGGTCAGCTCCTCGGCGGCGACGTGGTGCACGGCCGGCAGCGCCGCCCGGGTGAAGAACACCCGTGCGGAGTCCTGGTCGTCGAGGTCGCGGTCCTGCTCCAGATAGGGGTTGATGGCCTCCTCGACGGCCCGCACCTCGGGCTGCCGGGCGACATGGCGCAGGGCGGCCATCAGGTCGCCGCGCACCTCGATGGCCCGCACCACCCGGTTGCCGTGCATGAACAGGGAGGTGCGGCACAGCCGGGTGGAGTCGTCGACCTCCGCCTTGGGCGAGGCGTAGTCCGCGAGGATCTTCGCGACGTCGGCCTCACTGCCCGGCCGGACCGTGAAGGTGAGCGCGTGGCGGATCACGCCGTCGCCCATCCGCGGCTCGGCCTGCAGGACACGCACCGCGTCCGCCGCCGGACCGCCGGTCTCGCGGACGACTTGGAAGCGGAGCGAACGGGTGTCGCGCACGCAGTTGTGCAGCGGCTTGACCATCTCCACGTGCTCCTCGCTGTTCACCCAGGCGAGGAACGGCGGGGCGCTCTCCCACTCGCTGGTGATCAGCCACTGCGAGGGGTTCTCGATCGACTGGCAGAGCTGGTCGCTGACGTGACCGGGCACCTGGGCGACCTGGTTGCACAGCTGCTCGTAGGCCTCCAGGAACTGCTGCTGCGCGCCGTCGTAGACGTCCACCAGCAGGACGACCCGGAGCCGGGAGCCGTCGAAGACGGACTGGGAGACCCGTTTCGACACCGGGCGGGTCAGCTTTTCCGAAACCTTTTCCGAGATCGTCGTCATGCTTCGCACATCTCCTTCGCGGGGGCAGCGGCCTGCGCCTTCGCCGATGACGCGGCGTCAGCGCTTTTTGATCCTGTGCCGGTCCTCCGAAGCGCGCGACTCGCGTGAACCAGGTGGGTGATTGAGCACGCGGAACCCCTCGGGAAGGGGCGCGGAGGGGGCATGGAAGTTCCAACGCACCTGACGCACCACCACCGGCCCCTGGAGTCCCCGTTGCAGCAGAGAACCGATCACCAGGTCCCCGTCCTCGTCGTGGGCGGCTCCCTCGTGGGCCTGTCCATGTCCCTCTTCCTGGGCCGCCTGGGCGTACGCCACATGCTCGTCGAACGGCACTCCGGGACCTCGATCCATCCACGCGGCCGGGGCAACAACGTGCGGACGATGGAGCTGTTCCGGAAGGCCGGCATCGAGCCCGCCATCAAGTCCGCCGCCTCACTCCTCGCCGACAACCACGGCATCCTGCAGACCCCGACGCTGGTCGGCGACGCCGGCGAATGGCTGTTCAAGGAGATCGACCCGGGCGGCGGAATCGCGAAGTTCAGCCCTACGGGGTGGTGCCTGTGCAGCCAGAACGACCTCGAACCCGTACTCCGCCAGGCGGCCGAATCCCTCACCGGCGACCTGCGCTACTTCCACGAGATGGAGTCCTTCGAGCAGGACCCCGAAGGGGTGACGGCGTACGTCCGCGACCGTGACTCCGACCGGATGTACACCGTCCGCGCGGACTACCTGGTCGCCGCCGACGGCCCGCGCAGCCCGGTCCGGGGCCGGCTCGGCATCGGCCAGACGGGCCCCGGCGACCTGTTCGCCAACGTCAGCATCACCTTCCGCTCCAAGCTGCTCGCCCACTCCGTCGGGGACCGGCGTTTCATCTGCTGCTACCTCACCGACCCCGAGGCGGACGGCGCGCTGCTGCCCGTCGACAACAAGGAGCACTGGGTCTTCCACGCCCCGTGGCACCCCGAACGCGGCGAAACCCTCGACGAGTTCACCGAGGAGCGCCTCACCCGGCACATCCGCCGGGCGGTCGGCGTCCCCGACCTCGACGTCGAGATCACCGGCCGCGCCTCCTGGCGGGCCGCCGAACGGGTCGCCGAACGGTACGGGTCCGGGCGGCTCTTCCTGGCCGGCGACTCCGCGCACGAGATGTCCCCGACCGGCGCGTTCGGCTCCAACACCGGCATCCAGGACGCGCACAACCTGGCGTGGAAGCTGGCGGCCGTCCTCGACGGCTGGGCCGGCCCCGGGCTGCTGGAGTCGTACGACACCGAGCGCCGCCCGGTCGCCCTCGCCACCAGCGCCCGTGCCTCGGCCCGCTCGGTGGAGCACAGCCACCCCGGGTTCGCGCCCGCGCCCGGCATCGGCGCCGGCAAGCGCGGCGGCATCCTCAACATCGTCCTCGGCTACCGGTACCCGAAGGGCGCGGTCGCCGGCGCGGACCCCGGCCAGCCGGTCGTACCCGATGGGATGAACCTGACCGGCCAGCCGGGCAGCCGGGCCCCCCACCTGTGGCTGCGCCGCGCGGACGAACGGCTCTCGACGCTCGACCTGTACGAGCGGTCCCTGGTGCTGCTCAGCGACGCGGGCTCGGCGGCGGGCGGGGCCTGGCACGCGGCGGCCCGCCGGATCGCGGACACCGAGCGGCTACGACTGGACACGTACCGGATCGGGGCGGCGGGGTCGGACCTCGTCCACGACGGGGAGGGCATGGACTGGGCGGCCGCGCACGGGACGACGGCGGACGGCGCGGTGCTGGTACGGCCGGACGGATTCGTGGCCTGGCGCTCTGAGGGCGCGGTACCGGACCCGGAGGGAGAACTGCGAGACGTACTGGCCCGGCTGCTGCGGAGAAGGTGAGCCGGGGGGTGGGGTCGTAGCGCCCTGAAGGGGCGCGGGGAACTGCGCGACCGGCCCCCACCGGCCGGCAGCCGAACGACTACCTCAGATCCGTACCTCTACGGTCTTCGCCAGCCGGTCGTGCAGCCCCCTGCCGTCCCGGTCCCACACCAGCGCCGGGATCGCGAGACACAACAGCACCGTGCGGGCCAGCGCGCGCAGCGGCTGCACCCGCCCCGTCCCCACACCGACCACCCGCAGCCGGAACAGCCGCTTACCCGGCGTGAAGCCGACCGTACCGACGGTCAGGACCCCGAGGACGAAGAAGACGAGCAGTGCCCAGTTGCCGGTAGCCGGGCTGTAGCCGTCGGTGATCAGGCCGTATGCGATCAAGACGCACAGCGCCCAGTCCACGACCAGCGCGCCGAGCCGCCGCCCCGGACGGGCGATGGAGCCCGGCCCGTCCTCCGGCAGACCCAGCTGCTCGCCCCGGTACCCGAACTCCGCACCGGCCTCTTCCATGGCCGCGCGGGGTCCCGAGAGCCACGATCCCATTGCTTGCCTGTTGTCCACCCGGACACGGTACTGCCCGGGCAAACACACAGGGTCCGGCGGGGTGCCCCGGGGCTACGGTGGAACAAGGGCGGTTAACTTCAGCGAAACAAATGGGTCACGCCCGAGAAATCACCCGTCCCTAGGGTCGGGGACAGCGTGTGCCACCGCACTGGCCGCACGAACGAACTACCACCCCGGCGCGGGAACGCCCGGAAGTAGGAGGAGCTGGATGTTCCAGAACGCCGACGAGACCAAGAAGTTCATCGCTGACGAGGACGTCAAGTTCGTCGACGTCCGGTTCTGCGACCTGCCGGGCGTCATGCAGCACTTCACGGTGCCCGTCGATGCGTTCGACCCGGACGAGGAGCTCGCCTTCGACGGATCCTCGATCCGTGGCTTCCAGGCGATCCACGAGTCCGACATGGCGCTGCGCGCGGACCTGTCGACGGCCCGGGTCGACCCCTTCCGCCGCGACAAGACGCTCAACATCAACTTCTTCATCCACGACCCGATCACGGGCGAGCAGTACTCCCGTGACCCGCGCAACGTGGCGAAGAAGGCGGAGGCGTACCTCGCGTCGACGGGTATCGCCGACACCGCGTACTTCGGCCCCGAGGCCGAGTTCTACGTGTTCGACTCCGTCCGCTTCGCGACCACCGCGAACGAGTCCTTCTACCACATCGACTCCGAGGCGGGTGCCTGGAACACCGGCGCCCTGGAGGACAACCGTGGGTACAAGGTCCGCTACAAGGGCGGCTACTTCCCGGTCCCGCCGGTCGACCACTTCGCCGACCTGCGCGCCGAGATCTCCCTGGAGCTGGAGAAGAACGGCCTGAAGGTCGAGCGCCAGCACCACGAGGTGGGCACCGCCGGCCAGGCGGAGATCAACTACAAGTTCAACACGCTGCTCGCGGCCGCCGACGACCTCCAGCTCTTCAAGTACATCGTGAAGAACGTGGCCTGGCGCAACGGCAAGACCGCGACCTTCATGCCGAAGCCGATCTTCGGTGACAACGGCTCGGGCATGCACGTGCACCAGTCCCTGTGGGCCAACGGCGACCCGCTGTTCTACGACGAGGCCGGCTACGCGGGCCTGTCGGACACCGCCCGCTACTACATCGGCGGCATCCTCAAGCACGCCCCGTCGCTGCTCGCCTTCACCAACCCGACGGTGAACTCGTACCACCGCCTGGTGCCCGGCTTCGAGGCCCCGGTGAACCTGGTGTACTCGCAGCGCAACCGCTCGGCCGCGATGCGTATCCCGATCACGGGTTCGAACCCGAAGGCCAAGCGCGTCGAGTTCCGCGCGCCCGACTCCTCCGGCAACCCGTACCTCGCCTTCTCGGCGCTGCTGCTCGCGGGCCTGGACGGCATCAAGAACAAGATCGAGCCGGCCGAGCCGATCGACAAGGACCTCTACGAGCTGGCCCCCGAGGAGCACGCGGGCGTCCCGCAGGTCCCGACCTCCCTCCCGGCCGTCCTCGACCGCCTGGAGGCCGACCACGAGTTCCTGCTCGCGGGCGACGTCTTCACGCCGGACCTGATCGAGACGTGGATCGACTTCAAGCGCACCAACGAGATCGCCCCGCTGCAGCTGCGTCCGCACCCGCACGAGTTCGAGCTGTACTTCGACGTGTGATCCACCCGGACGGTGTGCCCCCTGCCCTCAGGGGGCACACCGCCTAAAATCCGCTGTGAACTGCGGATTCGTCGCTTCACCAGCCACCCCTGACCATCGATGGTTTTCAGCGTCTTGGGCAACGCAGGTGCAAGATGATCTTGGAAGTCCGACATGGCGCCAGTCACGCCGGATCTCGTACAGCCGTCACATACAGTGATGACGGATACCTTGGGCCGATGACGAGAGAACACTGCCCCACGCCCGATCGTTCTGACGCGAACCCACTCCGGCATGGGCGTCAAGCATCACAGGGCGTTTGATCTAGGGGGATTGCCCTTTATCTGCTAGTAAGTTCCTCGCCAGGCGGGTGTCGTCTCGTCCGTTATGCGCCTGGGGAGGTTGTCGATCGGGGCGAGCTTTTCTCCAGGCCGTCAACGTCGGCTCGATTAAGGCCCATCGGGCGTCGGACAGGTCGCTGGGGTACGGCTTCCGCCGGCTCACGCCGTAGCGTGATCATGGATGTAGCGGATGGTTCTGTTCCGCTGCTGCTGGGCGTTTCTGCCTGATCTTCAAACCAGACGGACTTCGCGCACGAGGACCGGAGTAAACGGGCAGCCAGGTTTGCAGCTCGATGAACGCGAGGGTGCGCGTAAGGGGCAAACACTGTTCCCAGCGGACGTGACCACAGCGCAAGCGCCGAAGTCGCGCCTTCTGAAGTGGCGGTTATCGGCTGTTCCCCCTCGCCTGGAGGCCGCTGGGCGGGCCGGCTGCGTCGAGGGCGAGATCGATGGCCGTCCAGGCCATACCGATCGCTCCGTCGAGTACGGCTCGGTCAGCTGCTTGCGTGATGCACGCGGCGGTGAATTCGGGCTGGTGGTTGACGGCAGGCCGGCAGTCCAGACCGAGCATGGGGTGGATGGTGGGCACCACGTGTGACACGTTACCCATATCGGTGGCGGCGCCCGCGACGCTGTTCGGCAGGTTCGGGAAGGACCGCCCGAGTGCCGTGGCGTTGGCGACCCACAGCGCCAGCAGGTCCTGGTCCGGACGCAGGTCGGCGTAGTCGGGGCCCACCGGCGCGGTAGACAGTTCACAGCCGGTGGCCAGAGCACCGGCCTCGAAGCAGCGGTGCACTCGGCGGGCCAGCGTCTGCAGGGTGTCCAGGCTGTCCGTGCGCACCATCCAGTGGCCGCGGCTGACGTCGGGAATGATGTTCGGGGCGACGCCGGCCTCGGTGCTGATGCCATGGATACGGTCGGAGGCGGCAGTCTGCTGGCGCAGTAGCCCGATGCCGACCTGGGCCAGGGTCATGGCATCAGCAGCGTTGACGCCGAGTTCGGGGTAGGCGCCGGCGTGTGCGGTTTTGCCGCGGTAGGTCACATCGAACTGGGTGACGGCCAGGCCGGGCATCGCCGCCATTTCGACCGCGGCCGGGTGGACCATCATGGCGGCGCGCAAGCCGTCGAAAGCGCCCTGCTCAAGCATGAGGACCTTGCCGCCGCCGCCTTCCTCGGCGGGAGTACCGAGTACGCGCACGGTCAGTCCGAGATCGTCCGCCAAAGGGGCGAGTCCGATGCCGGCGCCGACAGCCGCGGCGGCGATGACGTTGTGGCCGCAGGCGTGTCCGATGTCCGGCAGGGCGTCGTACTCCGCGCAGACCGCGATGTGTGTCGGCCCGGTGCCGATGGTCGCCGCCACCGCCGTCGGCAGCCCGTAGCATCCGTGCTGGACGTCGAACCCGGCGTCGCTCAGGGCGTCCGCGACCCAGCGGCTGGCCAGGTACTCCTCGAAGGCCAGCTCCGGGTGGGCGTGGATCCGGTGTGAGAGGTCGACCAGCTGGTCACCGGCAGCACGGATGTGCCGAGCGGCGGCGTCCTTGGCGGTGGTCATCGGCTGACCGTCGAGGCGGCGACGTGGACGGCGGCGGGTCGGGTCGCTGCGTCGTAGGCGGCGCGAGCTCCGGTGGCTCCCATGCCGCTGTCGCGGTCAGGCTCGTACAGACGCTCTGGGCCCCCGCCCTGCCACTGGTTGACCCAGACGACACCTGCGGGGAGCTGCGCGGCTGCCGCGATGTGCTCGGGGTCGTCGGTGTACACGGTGGCGGCGAGGCCGTAGCGGGAGGCGGCCGCCCGCGCCATGCCTTCCTCGAAGGTGGGCACGACGACGACGGGCGCGACCGGGCCGAACGTCTCCTCGGTCATGACGAGCATGGTGTCGTCTACATCGGTAAGCACGGTCGCCGGGTAGAAGTAGCCGGGCCGCCGCGGCACCACTCCGCCGGTGCGGACGGTGGCGCCCTTCTGGACGGCGTCCTCGACGTGCCGTCGCACAATGTCGCGCTGCCGCTCGTCCACGAGCGGCCCGAGCACCGTGGCAGGCTCCATCCCGTCGCCGATGGCGAAGGTCTGCGCCGCGGCTACCAGTGCTTCGACGAACTCGTCCGCGATCTGCTCGTGGACGTAGATCCGTTCCATGGAGGTGCAGATCTGGCCGGTGTTGACGAAGGCGCCGAACGCGACGGCCTGCGCGGTCGCCACCGGATCGACTCCGGCGTCGACCACGACGGGGTCCTTGCCGCCGAGTTCGAGCACACAGCGGCGCAGGCGACGGCCGGTCGCCGCCCCCACGACCCGGCCGGCCCCCACCGAGCCAGTGAAGTGGACGAGCTGCACATCCTCGTGTTCCGTCAGCGCCGCTCCGGCACGGCCGTCCCCCAGGACCAGGTTCGACACACCCGCCGGCAGCCCGGCCAACTCGGCCAGTTCGAAGAGACGCACGGCCGAAACGGGTGAACGCTCGGACGGCTTGACCACGACGGTGTTCCCGGCGGCAAGCAGCGGGCCGAGGGCGCCGAGGACCATGGTCACGGGGAAGTTCCACGGCGTGATCACCGCGGTGGCGCCGAGCGGGTGGCGGACGATGTCAGTTCGGTCTCCTCCGGGACCGGTCACCGTTTCGGTGAACGGGTAGGTGAGCGCCTGCGCCGCGGCAGCCTTCAACCCGGCTGCGGCCCCGTCGATGAAGGAGCGCCCGATTCCAACCGGCTTGCCCATTTCACGGCATTCCAGTTCGGCCAACTCCATAGCGTGTGCGGCAACCGTGTCGGCCCAGGTGTGAATGCGTTCGACGCGTTCTGTGACGGTGAGCCCGGCCCACTGGGGCTGTGCCGTGACCGCCGCCGCGACGGCGCGGTCGACGTCGTCTGCGGACCCCGCGCCGAAGCGCGCGAACACTTCCTCGGTGGCGGGGTTGACCACAGTGACGACATCCTCACTGGCGGAGTCTTCCCATCGGCCGCCGATGAGGTTCTGCAAGGCTTCCATGGTCATTGCCGTTTCTGTTCGGTACTGAGCGTGGTCGGCCATCGAGCCGGTCAGTCATCGAGCCGGTCGGCCATGAGTTCGCCGGCCATGATGGTGGCGAGGTTGGTGTTGGCGCGCGGTACCGAGGGGAAGATCGAGGCGTCCACGACCCGCAGGCCCTGTACGCCCAGCACCCGGCATGCGGGGTCGACGACCGTCTCCGCGGCGCCTGGTGCGCCCATCCGGCAGGTGCTCGTGCCGTGCTGGGCATCGATGACCGTGGCCAGCAGGTGATCAGCGAGATCGCTGTCGCTCGCGAGCACGTCGAACAGCGGCCGGTTCGCCTCTTCCAGCGGTCCGGCGAGGATGGTGGCGGTCTCACCGCTGCGGCCCAGCTCGACGAGGGCGCGCACCCCCTCTCTCATCGGGGCGAGATCGCGTTCGTCGGAAAGCATCCTCTGGACGACGTGCGGGTGCACCGAAGGATCGGTCGAGACCAGCGTGAGCTCACCGCGCGAGTGCGTCTGGTTCAGCCAGACACCGAAGGCACCGGCGGGCGATCGGGCGTCCGCGGTGGCCATCGCCAGCACGTTCTGGTTCAGCGCGGCGAACAGAAGGTCGTTCGAGTGCGTGCCCGCCTCGCTGGACCAGCGCACGCAGATGTTCGTGTGCCGGTCGTGCGGAGACCTGATGGCCGCATCGGGCCGCAAGGGCAGCGAGAGCAGTGCCATCGCATGATCCTGCATGCCGAGTCCGACCGGGAGGTCCTGACGGACCTCGATCCCCAGCGCCCGCAGCCGGCCGGCGGGGCCGATGCCCGAGCGCAGCAGAATCGCCGGCGAATGGATCACGCCCGCGCTCAGGATCACCTCGTCCGCGTACTCGGTGACGGCCGCTCCGTCGAGCACGACGCGGACGCCGACCGCGCGCTCTTTCTCGAAGACGACGGTGTCCACGAGAGCATCGCCGCGGATGGTGAGACCGGGCTGATCACGAGCCGGTTCGAGGTAGGCGTCGTTGACGCTGACGCGACGCGCGTCACGGGAGTTGATCGGGTAAGGCGACACCCCGGTGGCACCGGGAGCGTTGACGTCGGGCGCCCATCCGAACCCGGCGGAGAGGGCCGAGCCGGCCAAGACGTGGTCGACGGCTCCCCAGGCCTCCTTCGGGGTCCGGTAGATCGGGGTGGGCCCGCCGCGACCGTGATAAGGCTGGTCGCCGAAGTCGCCGTCGTCCTCGAGTCTGGCGAAGTACGGCAGGACGTCTTCCGGCGCCCACCCTTCGCAACCGAACCGGGCCCATTCCTCAAAGTCCTCCATCGGCGGCCGGATCGCGATCTGGCCGTTGATGGACGAACTTCCTCCCACGCCCCGGCCACGCCAGTACGGGGCCTGCTGCTGCTTCTCGGTCCGACAGGAGTCCAGGCCGGTCCAGACCAGATGCGCCGAGGCCGCGGGATCCATCAAGGCCACCACGGGATTCGGCGAGCGCCACACCTCCGGCATCTGAGCCGAGCGGTAGTCGGGGCCTGCCTCCAGCAGCAGCACCCTCCGGCCCTGAGCGGCGGCACGGGCGGCGACCACCGCACCCGCCGAGCCCGCGCCGACCACGATAAGGTCCCAGTCGCGCTTTGCCATTTCCTACCCCTAGATACGGGAGCGTCTCGCGTCCGTGAGTCCGGCGCGGATGCTTGGTAATCTGACGTACCCGAAGTGTTCAGTCAAGAGTGAATGTTCAGTTTTTCCTGTACAGGAGGGATCGATGTCGCGAGCCGCCGACGACACCGAAGCCGCGGACAACAGTCAGCTGATCGAGGACTTCGGTCTTCGGATCGGGGGGGCGATGGGATGGCCCCCCATGGCCGGACGGCTGGCGGGCATATTGATGCTCAGCCCGGCCCCCATGACGCTTTCGCAACTGCAGCAGGCGCTGGGCGCCAGCAAGGGGTCGGCGTCGGAAATGACCCGCCTGCTCATGACCAACGGCACGGTCGACCGTGTCAAGATGCCAGGTGTGCGCCAGGCCGTGTACGAGTGGCGCGACGACGCCTGGGGCGGCTGCCTCCAGCACCAACTCGACCAGACCAAGCAGCTGCTGGAGCTTGCGGAAACCGCGCAAGAACGTGGCAGCCGACTGCCGCGCATCCAGCAGACGCGGCTGCGTGAGATGGGCGCCTACTACGGCTTCATGGTGCAGCAACTGCAACGCCTGCTCGACGAATACAGGCGACAGCTACGCGCTGGCGAGCAGTGACTCCTGGCAGTGCTCAGTGGTGACCACGGGTAGAGCGCTGCATGTGCGTGCTCGGCGCGGCCTTGACAGCCGAGGCGCACTCAACGGCGAGGTGCCCGCACCTCGCGCTCCGGCGATGTGCGGTTGGCGACCCGCCGCTTCGGCGAGGGCCGTCCCGGCGGCCGGGAAGGGCTCATCGCCGACGAGCCCGTCGGCCGTCTCGGCAAACCCGAGGAGATCGCCTCCGCCGTGCTGTGGCCGGCCTCCGAACCCCGCCCGAGGCGGAAATCGCCCGATCGGCGCCGGGCGGTGGCGAGTTCCCGCTCGACCTGCTCGCCGACGAGGAGTGGATGGGACGCAGGTGATCCATGTACAGGAGCTTTGTTCGAAATCGCGACGTCCGGTTCTTATGCTCCACCGTCCATGCCAGATGCATCAGACGGTCAGGCCGGCGCTGACCAGCCAGATATGTTCGCAGGTCGAGGATGCCTTCTGCAAATTCTCGCGGGACTCCTGCGAGGCGTGGTAGAAGGTCCGCTCGATCATCCAGCACAGGGCGCGTGCCACCGCCGACGCTTGTTCCGGTTCGGTGCCGGCCTGAATGCCGGCTCGTTCCAGGACCGCGGTGATGGCCGTGATGAACAAGTCGGCTGTACGGTTCCACAGCTCGCCGATCTCCGGCACGGTCAACGACAGGTCGATCGCCGTGCGCATGACCAGGCCGTGCTCGTTCCACAGTTCGACCGTGCGCCGCATGGCTGCTGCGATGGCCTGGCGTGGCTCGTCGGTCTGCGCGGTTGCCCGGGACCGCTCCCACAGGTGCTCGACGGTCCGGGCCACGAGCGCCGTGACCACTTCTTGCTTGGAGCCGAAGTAGAAGTACAGGGCACCGCGTGTGATGCCGGCGCCCTGGGCGATGTCGCCGACGGTCATGGCGTCGTAGCCCTTTTGTGCCAGCAGGGCCTCGCAAGTGTCGAGGATGGCCCGCTCCCGGACATCGCCCTTGCGTTCGGTGGGGCGACGGCTCCGCGCAGGGTGGTGGCCGGACATCAGAGCTGGGCACCCTCGGCGAAGTCGGTCGTACGGGAGAGCGTCTCCCATGTGCGGATGTCCTCGTCCACGGCTGTGCGCGCGGCGGTGACCAGTCGTAGCGCGTCCGAGCCCAGGACGAGGTGGGCCGGCGGCTGGTCCACCGTCGTGATGTGCACGACGGCGTCCCCGGCCTTGGCCGGGTTGCCCAGTTGGTTCCCGCTTGCCTTCTGCCTCGCTTCGCGGATGGGGGTGAACAGTTCGTCGTAGTCGTCGATGGACTGCGCCGTGCGTGTCATGGACCGTCCGGCCCAGTCGGTGCGGAAGGAGCCCGGCTCGATCGCCGTCACATGGATCCCGAACTGCGCGACCTCCTTGCCCAGCGCCTCGAGGATGCCTTCCAGCGCGAACTTGCTGCCGCAGTAGGCGGACAGGCCGGGCACGGCCATGAGCCCGCCCATGGAGGTGACGGCCATCAGGTGTCCGCGGCGGCGCCGGCGCATGTGGGGCAGTGCCGCCTGCAGGGTGGCCACTGCCCCGAATACGTTGACCTCGAACTGCCGCCGCACGTCCGCCAGCGCCGTCTCCTCGAAGGTGCCCTCCAGGCCGTAGCCGGCGTTGGCGATGACGACGTCCAGAGCTCCGACGCTGTGCTCCACCTCCGTGATCACATTCGAGACGGCGTCGCCGTCCGTCACGTCCAGGATGCGGCCGTGAGCGTGCCCGGGTTCGAGCCCTTCGAAGGCCCGCAGGTCCTCCTCGGAGCGGACCGTGCCGACGACGGTGTGCCCGGCGGCCAGGGCCGCTTGGGCGAAGGCACGTCCGAGGCCCGTGCTGACGCCGGTGATGAGCCACTTCTGTTCCTGCATTGTTCCTCCGGCTGGGACTCGGAAGGAGCCTGGTTGCTCCCTCACCTCCAATTCTACACGGCGTCGATTTTTGTCATCGTCATGCAGATTCTGGTGACGCCTTACGGCTCCGCCGACCACCCCATGGCGATCTCCTCAGGGCGAGAGCAGAGGTCGGAGGCGTACACAGTCACACCCACAAAAGGTCCTTTGTGCGAGCAAGATCAAGAAACGGCCACCGGCCCCCGTCCGACCCTCGATCGGCTCTCAGAAACCGTGACAGCGCCGGCGCGCCCTCCAGCGCGTCACCATCAGTCCCAGCCGGATCGGCGACATCACCCGGGCAGCCATCGTCCTCAACAGATCTGGAATGATCGCCGTCGAGAAAACGTCACTGAGCTGACAGGGTCAGGCCCCTGGTGGTGACGTTCGGCAGTTGGTTCATCTCCGCGAAGGCGCGCTGGTCATGGGCCGGTACGACGATCAGGTCAGGGATGCGTTGCATGATGGAAACCATCCGGAGGATGTTCTGACGGTTTCCTTCTGCGTCGAAGTCTCCCAGGCGCCTGATGGGGAACGGACGCTCCACGCGGCGGGTGAGTCCCTCGCGTTGCCATACCAGATCCCCCACCAGGGCGTAGCGCACCTGCTTCGGGAGTGTCACGAAGACGATGACGCTGCCCGGCGTGTGCCCGGGGGCCGGGACGCAGACGATCGAGCCGTCACCGTACACGTCGTGGTGGCGGGGGAAGCCAAGGTAGGGCCCGCCCTCGAAGATTAACTCCCGCCAGTTGAACGGGATTTCCTGGAAGTATCCGCGGAAGTTGCCGAACATTTCCGGATTGTGGAATGCGGCTCGGTCACGACGGGAGACCAGGACCGGCAGGCCGGGGAAGTCGGGGATGCCGCTCATGTGGTCCCAGTGTGCGTGGGTCAGCAGGATCCCGGACAGCCGGTCGAAGTCGTACTCTGCTGCTTCCAGTTGGTCAGCGGCAGTCTTCCAGACCTCGTACTTGGTCATCTTCTGGAACAAGCGGGGCATCGTGGCGATCTGCTTCACGATGTCGCGTCCGAAACCGGAGTCGACCAGAAGATCGCCTTGCGGGTGCTTGATAAGTGCGGACCCGATGTAGAAGTCGCGCTTGTCGAAGATGGAGCCGCCGGCGTACGCGTACGCGGCCGTCCGGTGGTTCACGCCGGTCGGCACCGCAACAAGGTCCATCCCCTCGGGCGGGTCGGCCTTCGGGATCGGGATCGTCTCCGGCAGAGGCGAGGGCATGGGGAGTTGCTTCGTCATGGTCTCTTCTCCTTCGGGATGTTCCAACGCGCGCCCGAGCGCTGCACGGGATCGCTCAAGCGCCGCTGGGAGGGGTGATGAATTGGCCAAAGCCCACCGGCTATTGCTTCAGGCCGACCGCGTTCGAGGGCACGTCGAAGGCGGCAAGCGTCAGCGAGACGCCGGTGAACCAGCCCATCAACACGGTGACGTCGACGATGCCTTCCGCGCCGATCGTCTCTTCGGCCCGGCGGTAAAGGTTGCCGGGAACCACGCGTGGCTGCACCAGGGTTGACGCGAGCTCGTACACGATCTGCTGACGGGGGTCGTCGAACGACGTCGGAAGGCCGGCGATGAGGGCCTCGGCCTGTTGTGGATGCAGACCGCCAAGCCGCACGCCGATCTTCTCGTGCTCATAGACCGCGTAGGCGGCCCTCCAGTGGCCGGTGACGATGTTCGTGACGATCTCGATCTCGGACTTCGACAGTGACGAGTCTTCTTGGAAGTACGCTCCGGTCGGCACGATTGCCTTGGACAGCTTGGGGTTGGCCAGCCAGATCTTGTGCGGGCCCGGCACCAGGCCGCGCAGTTGCCGCGTGTACTCGTAGGCGCTGCGTGTTTCCGGCGGCATTTCCTCGACCGGGAGCTCCCGGTAGCGGCCGAATGTTCCGAAGTCTGCGGGGTCAGGGGTGCCATCGAACATGGGAATGCCCTTTCTCGCGGGCGTGTGGACAGGCTCGGTCTTCGCCACGCCGCCGACCTCTCAGACCGTGGTCTCGTCCTGCTTCCGGGCGCTCGCAGGGCCAGCGGGCACCTCCACGTCGTAGGCGTTGAGGAGGGCGCCGAGCGCCAGGTAGTGGATGGTCACGAACACGATCGCGTCGAAGGCCTGCTGGCCCATCTCCTCGATGACGGCGTCGTACAGCGGTCCCGGCACGGGGCCCGCTGCTGTCAGGGCGGTTGCGACGTCAGCCGCCAGGACCTCCTCCGCGGCCAGGTCGGACGGGCGGCCGCCCGCGCACAGCGTCGCTACCTGGTCCGGCCGCAGCCCGGCCCGCGACGCCAGACGGGCGTGCGCGTACATCTCGTAGGCGACGTTGAAGCGCGCCCCGATGGTCAGGATCACGACCTGCCGCGCGCGCTCGGACAGACCGGGAAGCCGTTGGGCAAGGTCGATGAAACGACTGAGCGGTTGCGCAAGCTCCGGGAAGTGGAGCATCACTCCCCACGGTCCGACGAAGGCGCCCTCGGCGTTGCGCACCTCGAAGCCCGCGTACTCCTCTCCCTCGACCATGGCGTCCATGGCGCGGTACACGGGTTCCTGCTCAGCGGTCAGGTCCGCCGGGCGAAGCATTGGCAGGCGCATGGGTCTCCTCCTCTTTCAGTGATACGGACAAGCCATAGAGGACGGACATCCGCTTCTTTTGAGCTGGACTCGTGACCGCCGGATGTCAACTGAAGAGGAAGGGAAGGCCCATGCCGCGGGTGAGCCAGCAGCACAAGGAAGATCAACGCGCCGGGATCCTTGCGGCTGCGCGCCCGTGCTTCGTCCGCAACGGCTTCCATCGCACATCCATGCTGGACGTGTTCGCCGAGGCCGGCAAATCAGCAGGCGCCGTCTGCCGGTACTTCCCCAGGAAGGAAGACCTGATCGTGGGCGTCGCCGCCCAGAACCTGGACGACATCACCGAGGTCCTGCGCACCGCGCTGAGCCCCCGCGACGGCCGGCGCGGCGTCGGTCAAGTCATGGCGGAACTTTTGGAGGCGGTGATCGAACGGCATCGCGACAAGCAGCTGGCCACCGTAGCACTGATCGTCTGGTCCGAGGCCATGCACAATCCGGCGCTGGCCGAACGCCTGGAAGCGGCCACGGTCGACATGAGTCAGACCATGGCCGCACTCGTCCGCGAGCACCAGCAAGCCCGGGACTGGACAGAGGCACCCGCGGACGCGCTCGCCAAGGTGATCCTCTCGATCCTGCCGGGATTCCTGCTCGACCTGGCCCTGCTCGGACCACACGGCGTAGCCGCGTTCCCTGATGCCGTCCGGACACTATGGCCGAGTCGAGTTCGTTCCTGACTTCGGCTGGTCAGAGTGACGGTGGATCGTCGGGCCAGGCCGGTGCCGGCTACGAGGCCGTTGAGAGTGCCGGCCCGCCACTGAAGGCGCTTTGAGTCGATTGAGGAAGTTTCATCGTGATTCGTGCAGGTCACCGGAGCTGGTGTGGTGAGTCGTCGGGGTGTTGGGGCAGCTCGTCACAGTGATCGTGGCGGGGAGATCGTCCGTCACCGTGCCACCTGGTGGTGCGTCAGTAACAGCAGGGCCCGTACCAGCGCGGTCGCGTGCCGCGGGTGCATGCGCACCTTGGTCAGGATCCGGAAGGTCTTCAGGCCTGCGGAACTCCCATCATCCCAGGTCAGCGGGCGCCTCTTCTCAGTCCCTTATCCACAGACCGACTATCGCGCGGTGGATCCGGGCTGAGTCGCACGCTCACAGTGGTGCCGACGCCGACTGCGGATTCCACCGAGACTTGCCCGTGATGCGCGTGGACGATCGCCTCGACGATGGCCAGTCCCAGGCCGGAACCGCCGTAGGAACGGCTACGGCTGGCCTCGGCGCGCCAGAAGCGTTCGAAGACGCGGGG
The DNA here is from genome assembly GCF_043201895.1 of Streptomyces sp. NPDC048254. NCBI lineage: Bacteria > Bacillati > Actinomycetota > Actinomycetes > Kitasatosporales > Streptomycetaceae > Streptomyces > Streptomyces sp. NPDC048254. Next base: position 201,487 of record NZ_JBICZJ010000011.1, on the reverse strand, counting down.
CAGGTCTTGGGGAGCGATGCCCGGGCCGTCGTCGGCCACGTCGATCTGGACGCGTCGGGGGACCGTGGTGACGGTGACGCGCACAGCGGTCTGCACCGGGGTGTGTTGGACGGCGTTGCCGACCAGGTTGCGCAGTACCTGCTGGAGGCGGGCGGCGTCACCGGTTACCCGGGCGCGGCCGCCGACGGCGGTCAGCGTGATGGCGCGGTCGGGGTGGATGACGTGCGCGTCCTCCACCACGCTGGCGGCCAGCGCGGTCACGTCGAGCGGTGCTTGTTCGAGGGGCCGGCCGGCGTCGAGGCGGGCGAGCAGCGAGAGGTCCTCAACCAGCAGCCGCATGCGGCCGACCTCGTTCTCGATGTGGCCGAGCGCGGTCTCCAGGCGGGGGCCGGTGAGTCCGCCCTGGCGGTGCAGGTCGAGCCAGCCGGAGATGGTGGACAGCGGAGTGCGCAGTTCGTGTGAGGTGTCCGCTGCCAGGGAGCGGACGGCGGCCTCGGCGCGGGCCTGGGCGTCGAAGGCCCGGTTGACCGCTTCGGCCAGTTGGTCGGTCTCGCTGCGGTCGCCGCGGGTCGGAAGGCGCTCGGTCAGATGCCCTTCGGCGATGGCATCGGCGCTGTCGGCCATCGTGGCCAGCGGTCGCAGGCCGAGGCGCAGTACGAGGACGGCGAGGGCGAGCAGCAGGACCAGGGTGCCGGCGACGATGACCAGTTGGCGGGCGAGGAGGGTGTCGGTGGTGGCGTCGTCGACGGAGGTGTCGACGACCAGGATGACGGCAGTGGGCTGCACGGCGGGCTCGCCGGTGCGCACCAGGGTGATACCGGGGCTGGGGATGCGGATGGCGCGCTGAGGTCGTCGCCGTTCTTGGCGTTCTCGAAGCCGACGACGCGGCCTGCGGGCACCGTGGCGGTGGCGCGGACCAACGCCTCGGGAGCGAGGTCGGCCGCCCCGCTGGACACCAGGATCCGGTCGTGCGCGTCCACGGCGATGCTGCCGAGCGGCGGACCCAGCAGTGCAGAGAGCTGATCGCCGTCGGCGACCTGGGGGCCCATGGCGATGACGGCCCGCACCCGCGTGGCGCTGTCCTGCAGGGTGTGGACGTAGCGTTTGTGGAGATAGTCCCCCAGCAGCAGCGCGCCGGTCGCCGAGCTGGCCGTCAGCCCAGCCACGAGCAGGACCGCCAGTCCGGCCAGGATGCGCAGCCGGACGCCGGCCCGGGACGGGCGAAGGCGACCGTGCAGCCCCGCGAGGTTCATCGGACGGCCGGTTGCCGCAGGGAGTAGCCGACGCCGCGGACGGTGTGCAGCAACGGGGCGCGACCGTGGTCGATCTTGCGGCGGAGGTTGGAGACGAAGCGCTCGACGACCACTGAGTTGCCGCCGAAGTCGTACTGGAGGGGCCGGTGGCCCAGAGTTCCACGAACCTGCGCGCTGCCTCGGCCCAGGGGGCGTCGATCCCGTCGACGCCCCCCGGGCCGCGATCCCGTCGGACGTCGAGGGCGCGAGCACGTTGGTGGGCAGGCCCAGCCCGGGCAGCGTCTTGACCAGGTCGGCGTCCGTGCCCGAGTGCTTGGACGTGATCAAGTTCAAGCACGACATGATCGTCTACGGGGTGCACGAACTCCCCGTGACGTGGTGAACCCGGCAAGGATCGACGTGTTTCATCTTGATCACCTCTGCCCGGGCGTCCGCGAGTTGGGCGACGGCGTCCGCCGGGTGCAGGAGAAGACAGGACTCGCCCACTACGACGGGGGCGTCCTCCCCGGCGGCCTCGCCAACACGATCTTCCCCCTCGGCGGGGACGTCTACCTGGAGGTCGAGGCGGTGACGGCCCCCGCAGCCGAGCGGGATGCGGGGGCCGCCTGGTTCGACCGGGTCGTCGAGGACGGCGATCGGTGGATGTTCTGGAGCCTGCGCGCCGACACCCTTGAGGAACTGGCCGCGGTCGCGCAGCGGCTCGGCGGCGAGGTGATACGGGTGCCGGGCCGCATCCAGCCCGACGGCACCCGGCGCGTCATCACCACTTCACACCCATTCGGCGCAGACGCGGGCTGAGGCCTCTGCGCCTTGCGACACCCTCAGGTGCCCATGCGCGCACGACGCCTCGGCTGGGCTGCCGCCGTTGCCGGAGCGTGTCAGGCGCCGGAGGCACCGTGACCGACCATGGAAAGGGGGTCGACGACGGAGTCGAACGTCTTCTCGTCGACGTGACCGCTTGCCAGCGCGGCCTCCTTGAGCGTCTGGCCGTGGGCCAGCGCGTCTTCGGCGATGTGTGCCGCGTTCTGGTACCCGATGACGGGGCTGAGTGCCGTGACCAGCATCAGGCTCTGCTCCACGTACTGTCCGATCTTCTCCCGGTTGAGTTGCGTACCGCTGACGGAGTAGATGCGGAACTTCTCCATTCCGTCAGCGAGGATGCGCGTGGAGTGGAGGAAGTTGTTGATGAGCATCGGGCGCATGGCGTTCAGCTCGAAGTTGCCCTGGCTGCCGGCGAAGGCGACTGCCGCGTCGTTGCCGAGCACCTGAATGGCGATCATGACGATGGCTTCGCACTGGGTCGGATTGACCTTGCCGGGCATGATCGAGGAACCGGGTTCGTTCTGCGGTAGCTCCAGTTCTGCGAAGCCGGTACGCGGGCCGGAGGCCAGCCACCGCATGTCGTTGGCGATCTTCATCAGGGCGACGGCAAGCCCGCGCAGTGCGCCGTGCGCCCGCACCATCGGGTCCAGGGACCCCTGGGCCATGAACTTGTTCTCGGCCGTGACGAAGGCCTTGCCGGTCAGCTCGGCGATCTTGCCGGCGACGTCGCGGCTGAAGCCTTCGGGTGCGTTCAGCCCCGTGCCGACGGCGGTGCCTCCCAGCGCGAGTTCGAGCAGGCCGGCGCGGCTGTGCTCGATCTCCTCGATGCAGGCGCGCAGTTGCGCCGCGTAGCCGGACCACTCCTGCCCGACGGTGAGCGGTACGGCGTCCTCAAGGTGCGTGCGGCCGATCTTGACGACCTTGGCCCATTCCGTGGCTTTCGCCTCGATGGACGCGGCGAGCTGCCGGGCCTGCGGCAGCAGGTGCTCGTCGATCTCCTGGACGGAGGCGACGTGCATCGCGGTCGGGAAGCTGTCGTTGCTGGACTGCCCCATGTTGACGTCGTCGTTCGGGGCGACCGGCTCCTGGGTTCCGAGCGTGCCGCCGAGCAGCTGTGAAGCGCGGTTGGAGATGACCTCGTTGACGTTCATGTTGCTCTGGGTGCCCGAGCCCGTCTGCCAGACGTAGAGCGGAAAGTGGTCGTCGAGCTTGCCCGCGACGGCCTCCTCCGCCGCCCGTACGATGGCCTGCTCCTTCCAGTTGGGCAGCCGTCCGGCGGCAGCGTTGACGAGTGCTGCCGCCTTCTTCACGTAGCCGTAGGCGTGGTAGACCTCCTTCGGCATCCGGTCGCCGCCGATGGAGAAGTGGAGCAGCGAGCGCTGCGTCTGTGCTCCCCAGTACCGGTCCGCCGGCACGTCGACCGTGCCCATGCTGTCGAATTCCTGCCGGCTGCCGCCGGCCTGGATCCCGATCGGCAGGTCCTTCATCTCCGGGGTCGACTGGTTGTCGCTCATTGCCCGTCCTCCAGGTCGTCCGGGCGATAGACCGGGTCCCACATGGCGTCCTGGACCGCCTGAATGAGGTTGTCGTGGGACTTTGTCGCGACCCCGTCCGCTGCCGCGGCTTTGGCGACGGCGACCGCGACCGTCGCGGACGACGCCCTCAGGTTCGCAACCGGCGGCAGCAGCGGTGCTCCGGGCGCCGACACATCGACCTGGCCTGCCACTGCCTCGGCGGCGGCGAGCAGCATGTTGTCCGTGACGCGGCTGGCTCCCGACACGATCGTGCCGAGACCGAGGCCCGGGTAGAGGAGGGCGTTGTTCGCCTGCCCGATCTCGTAGGAGACCCCGTTGTACTGCACCGGCTCGACCGGTATGCCGACCGCCATCAGCACCCTGCCCTCGGTCCAGGGCACCGCGTCCGACGGCATGACCTCGATGCGACTCGTCGGATTCGACAAGGGCAGCAGGATCGGGCGCTCGACACCCTCCGCCAGCGCCCTCACGACATCCTCGGTGAACGCGCCGTGTGCCGTGGAGGTGCCGATGAGGATGGTGGGCTTGACGTGTCGGATCGTGGTGAGAAGATCGATCTCACCGTCGCCCCACTCCCCGACCTCGGACTTCGACCGCGCGTAGACCTGCTGGTAGTCGGGGAGGTCCGGCATGTCATCGGTCACCAGGCCGTGGATGTCGATCAGCCAGATGTTCTTCTTCGCCTCGTCAGGGGGCGCACCGTCCCTGAGCATCGCCGCGTGGATCTGGTCGGCCATGCCGGTGCCGGCGGTGCCCGCCCCGAAGACGACGAGCCGCTGCTCGGGCCACCGTCCCCCGGTGACTTTCAGGGCCGAGAACGCCGAAGCCATGACGATCGCGCCAGTACCCTGCATGTCGTCGTTGAAGATCCGGTACTTGTCGGCGTTCTCCACCAGGATCCGCCGGGCGTTCGACGGCCCGAAGTCCTCGAAATGCAGCAACGCGTTCGGGAACAGCTCGGACGCGGTCTGCAGGTACCGGGCGATGAAGTCGTCGTAGCGCCGGCCGCTCACGCGCGCGTGCCGGTTGCCCAGATAGGACGGATTGTTGAGCAGCTGCTCGTTGTCCGTCCCCACGTCGAGGTTCACGGCGATGACGCGGTCGGGGTCGATGCCCGCGGCGGCCGTGTAGACGGCGAGTTTCCCGATGGAGATGTCGGTCCCGTTGACGCCCCAGTCTCCGATGCCCAGGATCTCCTGGGCATCGGAGACGACGATCAGATCGACGTCGTCCGCGCCGAGGCCCAGCGATTGGAACGAGGGCTTTACGTCGTCCGGACGATCGATCGACAGGTACACCGCGCGCGAGTCGCGGTAGTCGACCGACCACTTCTCGATCGCCTCGCCGACCGTGGGGTCGTAGACGACCGGGAGCAGCTCCTCGAGGTGGTCGGCGAGCAGCTTGAAGTACAGCACCTCGTTCCGGTCGTGGACCTCGTTGAGGTAGATGTATTCGTGCAGGCTGGAAGGCTGCTGCAGCAGCTGTGCGTAGGCCCGGCGGGCCTGTTCGTCGAGGGTCTCGACCGCTGCCGGCAGCCGCCCCGTGATCCCCAGCCTCGCCCGCTCCTCCAGCGTGTACGCGGTACCGCGGTTGCGATACCGATCCTGCAGCACGGTCGGCTTGACACGCATTTCGGTGTACCTCCAGCTGTTACGGGTGCTGCGCGCTCATGAGCGAGCGTGGCTTCACACGACGGGAACCGTCCCGGGCCCCGGTCGGCTCCCCCGAGCGCTTGCTTTGCGTCCACGGCCTGCCCGTGCCACTCCCCTCAGCCCCCTCAGACGGTCACAGGAGTCTCGGGCTTCATCTCGTAGGAGTGCTGGACAGCCGGATGCCGGGTCCCCAGGCCGTCCGTGACCTTGCGCTCCCATGGAACCGCCTGGAGCTGCTTGGTCTCCTCAAGCATCGATTCGGGCTCCAGGTCGCGGAAGCTGTCGACCTCCCCAGCGGCAACGGCCGTCAGCGTGGCAAACACCGCTTCGGGGTCGAACTGCGGGCGGGGGAAGGCGAGCTTGGAGTAGTCGAAGAGCCGCTGCGAGGCATCGTCCTCCCAGCTCTGCCAGGTCTGGAACACGCGGTCGTTGAAGCCGGTCAGGAAGGGCCCCGGGTTGACCGTGGCGACTTCAACGTTGTGCTCCTGCGACTCGTAGGCCATGGTCTCGGCGATGGCCTCGATCGCGTGCTTCGAGGCGGAGTAGATGGCGGTGAAGGGATTGACGTTCAGGCCCTCCCGCGAAGACACCCGAACAACGCGGCCGGCCCCGCGCTTGATCATCTGCTTGGCGATTCCCTGGGTGAGGACCAGCGGACCCGTGACGTTGACCTCGAACTGATGCCGGATGTTCTCCTCGGGAATGTCAACCGTGGAGCCGCCCTCACCGACACCGGCATTGTTCACCAGGATCTCCACACCCCAGTCGAGGGCCTTGCGGCGGTCTCCGTCGTTCGTGACGTCGAGCTTCACGACCTGAAGCTGGACTCCGCGCTCCGCCGCCTGCCACTTCAGCGTCCGCACCTGGGCGTAGATCTCCACCCCGGCGATCACGTCGAAGCCCTTCTCGGCGAGGCGCATGGCGGCCTCGAACCCGAATCCGGTGCCTGCTCCCGTAATGAGGACCTTCTTCGAGTCCTTCAATGCTGCATTCGCCATGTGGAGTCGTTCCCTTCACGTCCTCGTTACTCCACGGCGCTGCAGGGACCGGCGCGCTGCAGGAAACACCCAACGGCACGCGCCTCGCGATGGCTTGGAGCAAAAGGAGTGAGGCTGGATGAGGTGGCCATGGTGGAGCCTCGAAGCCGCATGTCACACGCAGCGCCACCCGGATCTTCAGATCGGGCCCCGACGGTCCCCAGGTCGTACTTAATACCCAGTCTGGGCCCGCGTGCGGCTCCCGGCAACTCAGCCCGCTCGATCTGGCCCGCATTGGATTCAGGTGCCAACGGTTCGGCATCTCAGGGCTGTTGGCCTCAAGGGCTTACCTGGAGTTCGCGTTCCATCGCGGTCAGTGGAAGAGCTCAGGGTTCTCCGCCGCCGACGAGGTCACCGACGTAGGGCGCGCCTCGCTCCGGGCAAGCCGTCCGAGACGTTTGCGCCCAGCACGGTGAACGCGGTGGCACCGAGCCTGCTGCCCTGCCGGGAGGCTGTTCAGGTATGTCGAGTCCTGGGGTATGCCGCGCAGCGTGTGGGGTGGGGCGATGACCTGGTAGCCGTCCTGCTGAAGGCGCTGCACCGCTGGGCTTCCGCGGCGACACCTGCGCCCTCCCCGGGCAGGTCCGTCGTCAGGCTTCTCGGTAGCCTCCGTAGCCTCATGAGCTACCTGCGGCGGGCTTGTTCGGTGTCCGGCGCAGCCTCTGTCGGGGCATCCACGGCGTCACCTTCGTTGCGAATCGCACGGCATGTCCAACTGAACCGCCCGACGGCAACGTCCCCCATGCCCAGGTCCCCGGAAACCAGCTGCGCCTTCAGGCGACGCGACCGACAACTCGGTGCAGGCGACATCACCTCGGTCGGTTACAACGGTGTCAGCACAGGCGGCGGCATCTCGATCCCCGACCAGGTTGCCATCGCCGGCTTCGACGACATCGCCGAGGGCGGCTACAGCCTGCCCTCCCTGACGACCATCGCCCCGGACAAGGCGGCGATCGCCGAAACCGCCGTGAACCTGGCCGACCGCAGGGTGGACCCGATCCGGGGCGGACGCGGTGCGAAGAACCCCGAGCCGCAGGACGTGCGTGCCCCGTTCACGTTGAAGGTGCGCGAGAGCACGGCCGGCCTCGTGCGGCGACGTACTCAGTAGATACGCTCGCGTGAGCATGACGAGCATGGGTGAAAGTGCGGTAGAGCCGAACGAAGTCGTCGTCCCTGAGATGCACGACGGCCGGGTCGTCCTGGTCCGGCTCCCGCTCCCGCTCCAGCCATGTCGCCATCTCGGCCAGGTCCGGATTGCGCAGCCGGACGGTGAGGGTGGCCGGGCGCTCGATATGTGCGGTCGGCATCGCGCCGGGCGCGCACAGGGCCTCCCCCCGCCTACTGACTGACGTGGTCAAGGCGGAGATCGAACCAGAGAGGTGTCCGACCCGGTTGCGGCGGCCAGGGCAGATCGAGTGCGCTGGCATGTGGGAGACGGTCGCGGCGATCTACCGTGTGCTCACGGGGCTGGTCCTGCCGGAGCAGGCTCCTTCTCGTGGGCGGCGGAGAGCCTGGATGTCCTGCCGACCTACGAGAACGGGCAGCAGCAGATCCTGGAGGTTGACGAGAAGCAGCACTTCACCGCGGCCCGCGCTCTGACGCTGGAGTGCTACCCGGCAGGCGTGAAGCTCGGCTTCGACGCTTCTCGATGGTTGGCCCGCTCGCAGGCTTTGACCGGGCGTGAACCCGGCGGCGGCTTCGGCAAGCCGAAGCCGCCGTTGTTCCCTGGCGAGGGCGGGCGCCATCGGCAACGCGCCTTCAGGGACGCGCCGACGGATCTGCTGCCGCCCGTGCATGACTGGCTTCCGGCCCTCCGGATCAGCGATACGGAGGTCACCGCCATCACCGCCGCACCGGATCCGGTCTCGTCGCTCAGGGCACCTGCTTTGTCCCTCCCTCGTAGCGTGGAGTCCGTGATTGCAGGGGAAGTTGGGGTTCATGGGGTCCAAGCCACGGACGTACCCGCCTGAGTTTCGTGAGGGTGCTGTACGCATCGTGATCGAGACGGGCAGGCCGATCCCGGAGGTCGCCGAGGAGCTCGGCGTGCATTCCGGTACGTTGCACAGCTGGGTGTCGCGGTGGCGGCGCAACGGGTCGGCGTCGTCCGACCGGCCGACCGAGCCCGCGCCGCCGGGTGGCCGGATGCGCGAGGCCGAGCGCGCCGAGCCGGAGCGGCTGCGGCGGGAGATGTCGGAGAAGGACAAGCGGATACGCGAGCTGGAGATCGACCTGTTCTCGCGCCGGCTGCCCGGTTGCGCGAGGGGCACACGCCATGACGCCGAACTGGTCGTGGCGTCCTTGAACATGGCCGCGGCCACCCGCGGGGGTGACGTGAAGGGCGTGATCTTCCACAGCGACCGCGGCAGCGAATACGGCTCCCGGCGCTTTCGCCGGGCCTGTCGCCGCTTGGGCGGGACCCAGTCCATGGGCCGCGTCGGTTCGTGTTTCGACAACGCCCTCAGCGAGGCCCCTCAAGGTCATCCGGTCGTCGCCGTTCAGGGCACGTGCGGGCCGGAGACGTAGCTACCGTTCTTGTTGTACGGCCAGGCATTGGCGATGCATCCGTGCAGACCCTTGATCTGCTGCATCATGACGGGGGCCAGTTGTCCGGGACCCGCGCAGGTCATGTGTGTGAGGCCCAGGGCGTGTCCCATCTCGTGGTTGATGACCAGCGCACGGTACTCATGTATTGGTCCGTCGAACGTGGGCGAGCCCTTGATCCAGCGCTTGAGGTTCACCACCACACCGCCGGGAATCTCGCAGTTGTACTCGCCGTGGGTGCTCTGGTGGATCCCCGCCCAGCACAGTGCGTCGGCCGTCCCGGGTGTCGCGATCTTTATCATGAGGTCGTACGGCTCCCCCGCACCCACCGACCGGAACGAGTTGTTCCCGCTGTGAGTCCAGCCCCGGGGGGCGGCGAGTATGCCGGCGATCTCCTCGGCTGCCTGATCCGGCGAAATGTCGAGCCCGCTCTCGACCTGCACCGCGTAGCGGATCAGATGCGCACCACGACCGACCTTCGACCCACCGGCACGCGCGGTGATGAACGTGCCGCTGCCCGTCGGGGGGACGTCGATCTCGGTCGGGGTAGGGGTGGGTGTAGGAGTGGACCTGGGCGAGTGGGTGACGTGCGCCACGCTCGACGGGGGCGCCTTACTGCTCGATGCATCGCTTCGCCCGCCGTTCAGGAAGAACGTCACGGAGCCGAGCAGGCCGATGGCCGCCAGCGCCGTGATCAGAAAACGCACGCCGAGATGGCGCGGACCGCTCCGGCGATGGGAGGACTGGTGGGGCCCACCGCGCCGGGGCTCTCTCAGCCGACGACTGCGATGGGAGGCCGAGCCATCGGTGGGCGATGCGGATTCCCGCTCTCGTGCCGAATACATGGCAGCCCAGACTGGCCATTTCAGATGATCATCCTGGGTTCGAATGGCCACGGAAGGGTAACGGCCGACTCCTCTTATGACCGTTCTGCCACAAGCCCGAAGAGGAGCTCTGTCCAGAGCTGCCACCGAACGCGGTCCACCTACACTGTCGAGGTGTCACGAGTCCTTATTGTCGAAGACGACCCGGATGTGCGTAACGCCGTCGAATTGGCGCTGCGGCATCAGGGCCACAACGTCAAGGCTGCCGGGACGGGCGAAGAGGGTCTGGAACAGCTCCACTCCTTCCGTCCGGACGTGGTGGTGCTCGACCTCATGCTGCCCGGCATGTCCGGCCTCGACGTCTGCCGCCGGATCAGGGACCGCGACCAGGTGCCGATCATCATGGTGACCGCCAAGGGCGACGACATCGACGTGGTCGTAGGGCTGGAGGCCGGCGCGGACGACTACGTGGTCAAGCCCGTGCAGGCCCGGGTGCTCGACGCGCGAATACGGGCCGTACTGCGCAGGCAGGCCCCGTCGTTCGCCGACGGCGTCCGACCCAGGGCGGAGTCGCACGGCAAACTGGTCATCGACCGGGCCGGGCTCGTGGTGACACACCACGGCTCATCTGTCGCGCTCGCTCCCTCAGAGCTTCGACTGCTGCTGACCCTGTCGGCCTCGCCCGGCCGGACGTTCAGCCGCCAGCAACTGCTGGAAGCGGTCTGGGAGCACAGCTACCACGGCGACATACGACTCGTGGACGCCTGTGTGAAGCGACTCCGCAACAAGCTCGGTGAGCTGAGCGGGGATGCCCAGTACATCCAGACCGTACGTGGCTTCGGCTACCGGTTCGTCTCCCCGTGAACGGCAGGAAAGCCGCAGGGGCGCGCAAGGCCGAAGGCAGGCGCCCGACCGTACGCGAGCACGAGCCCGTCACCGTCGAGCGGGGCGCCAGGACTGTGCGGTTCTTCCAGGCGCTCCTGGCGCACATCCCGCTTCCGCTGCGCGGACTGCGCACACGGCTGGTGGCGGCCTTTGTCCTGGTGGCCGTCGTCAGCGCCCTGAGCACCGGGGCCCTCGCCTTCCGGGAGGCGCGCACGGGGGTGCTCCAGCAGAGCCAGGACTCGGTGATCCAGCAGTTCCGGAAGAGTGTCGACCGCGTGTCCCCGTACACATCCGCGACACCGAACCAAGGCGAACTACAGGCGGCGGTGAACCAGGTGCTCTACGACAACCCGTCGCAGGGCTGGCGGGTGATGGCCACCTACGGCAGCCTCCGCGCCTGGGCGCCGAGTGCCGATTTCGAAGAGCTGAGCCCGGAACTACGACAGGCCGTGGCCACCACAAGCGCCACGGTGTTCCAGCGGGTCAACGTCGACGGGCGCCCCTGGCTGGTCGTCGGTACGCCGGTCACCTACAACGACAGCGAAGGAAAAAAGTCCAGGCTGTCGGGTATTGCGATGTACCTGATCGTGTCGCAGGGCACCGAAGAGGGCTACGTCAAGGCGATGGTCAGCGGCATCGAGCGCGCCACTGCGGTGGCGCTGGCCCTCGCCGTCGTCCTGGCGCTACTGGCCGCGAGCGGTGTGCTCCGCCCCGTACGGGCGCTGCGCCGGGCGACGCGCCGGATGACCGAGGGGCATCTCGACGTCCGCCTGGCCGTCAACGGTTCCGACGAGCTGGCGGAACTCTCGCAGTCCTTCAACGACACGGCCGCCGCGCTTGAGCGATCGGTCGCGGAGCTCCGCCGCATGGAGGCCCGGGCGCGCCGCTTCGCCGCGGACGTCTCCCACGAACTGCGGACGCCACTCACAGCGATGGCAGCACTCACCGACGTGCTGGACGAGAACGCGCTGCATCACGACCAGGAGACCCGCGACGCGCTGCGGCTCATCAGCGAGGGAACGCTGCGGCTGAGCGGGCTGGTGGAAGACCTGATGGAGATCTCCCGCTTCGACGCGGGCGCGATCAAACTCAACCTGGACGAGGTCGACTTGGCCGAGTCCGTACGGCGCACCCTCGCCTCCCGTGGTTGGCAGGACCAGGTGGAAACCCACCTGCCCGTACCCGGCGTGCTCAGGACGCGCGTGGATCCGCGCCGCCTCGATGTCGTCATGGCCAATCTGGTCGGCAACGCGTTGCGGCACGGGGCCCCGCCGGTGCGGCTGACCATGAGCGTGCGCAAGGAGCGAGCGGACGTGGCGTGGGCCGTCATCGAGGTGACCGACAGCGGACCCGGGATCGCCGAGGAGGCATTGCCGTACATCTTCGAGCGCTTCTACAAGGCCGGTACCTCGCGGGCCAGGAGCGAGAGCAGCGGGCTCGGCCTGGCCATCACGGCGGAGAACGTGTACCTGCACGGCGGACGCATCAGCGCGGCGAACCTGCCCTGGGGCGGGGCAGCGTTCACCGTCGAACTCCCCCTGCACCGCGAGTCCTCGGCCCCTGACCACACCGCCTTCGCAGGTGCCCGGTGAGGCGCTCTCGCGTGCCGGTGCTGCTGACCGGTCTCGCGGCCGGGCTCGCGCTGGCGGGATGTGGAGTCCCTCCGTCCGGCGTCATCCAGGCCGGCCCGGCGGCGAGCGGGATCTTCTCCCCCGGCGCGAAGCCCACGACACGCACCGTCATCGCTCTCTACTTCATCCACGACGGTGATCTGAAGCCCTATCCGCGCAAGATCGACAACCCCGCGGACTTCCCATCCGTCCTGGACATGCTGTTCGACGGGCCGGACGAGCAGGAGTCCCGATCGGCCGCCACGAAGCTGCCCCGCCTGCCGGGCGCGCCCGACGTAGCGATCGACGGCGAGAACATCCTCAGCGTCCGGCTCCCCAAAGACGCAGGCCACCCAGGGCATCTGGCCCTGATGCAGCTGACGTGCACCGTGGCCGGGGTTGCCAGGCCATTGATCGCAAAGCCCTCGGGCGGCCCGGGCGGCGGCGCCTCCGTGGCCCCTCCCGATACCAGGCACGACTCCCTCGCCCGCACGGAAGTCAAGGTGAGCGGGGACGGTTGGGCGACCGCACTGTCCGGGAACTCGTGCCCCGACCTGCTCCCGTCGTAGCGGGAGCCGGGACCGGTACGCGGCGTAGGACCCGAACGGCCGGCGCTCAGGCGGTCTCATGGCAGAACCTCTGTTGCGGGCGGGCACCCGCGTCCACCGGCAGAGCCCACCCCCTGACCCGGGCCGCGTCCACCGACGCCAGTACCCCCCTGGCCGGTGAGGCGAGAGCCGCCGTGACAAGCGAGGACGGACGGCCGGGACTCGGCCGGGACCCTGCTCCCGACAGCGGCCGGTGTCGTCCCTGATGCCTCCCCCGGCGGACGAAGCGCAGGAGGAGGCAGAGCCAGCCACGTGGTCGCCCTGGCCGACGGGCCATCGGTTCGCCGAACGCACCCGCGCCGAACACGCCACCATCCACGCGCTTCTGGGTGCCGGGCACAGCAAGCGGTCCGTCGCCCGACAACTCGGCATGACCCTCAACACCGTCCTGCGCTTCTCCCGCGCCACCACCCCGGAGGAGTTGTTCACCGGCCAGTGGCAAAGCCGTCCGACCAAGCTCGACGGCTACAGGCCCTACCTCGACCAGCGCCGACAGGAAGGCTGTACCAACGCCTGGAAACTATGGGAGGAGATCAAGGAACAGGGCTACCCGCGCGGCTACGGCAACGTCCGCAACTACATCAGCAGTACTCTTCGCGGCATGCCTGGGCCGGTCGGGTCCCGGCCGCCGTCGGCCAGAGCCGTCACGCGCTGGATCCTCACCCACCCCGCCGATGCCCTGAACGAGAACGACCGACTTCACCTGAAGGCCGTCCTGGTCAACCGTCCTGAACTGGGAGTACTCGCCAAGCACGTGCGCGCCTTCGCCCGCATGGTCACCCAGTTGCAAGGCGACCGGCTACCCGAATGGATCGCGGCGGCCACCGCAGCCACCGAACTGCCTGGCCTCGCGCTTTCATGAGGTGGGCTGTCCGACTGGTGATCACGAAAGCAGAAAGTGCCTCTGACCAGCGAGAATGAGGATTGCTGAGGTCCTTGTTCCCGCCACCGCCGGAGGCACTTTCCAGGTGAAGAAGCGTATCGGGTCCTACCCGCATGTCCGCGTCGAGGCCCCCGCTGCTCGCCTCGACCCTGGACCGCCTGGACGACCTCGGGCCGTTCACAGACCCAGACCCGGCGGATCGCGGAAGATATCAGCCAGGGAATCCTTCTGAGCGCGAGCTGTATTGGAGCATGTCGCTGGAGGAAAACCAGAACGTTGATTCAGGCTGTCCGAGGCCGAGTCATCCGCCACGTTCGCCAGAAATTTCCGGTTGACGTCAATCAGGTGATCGAGTGCTTCCCTGGCGGCGGCCAGGCTGTCAATCGTGGATGAAAGGCGGGTCCGCTCCTCGTCCATTGCCGTCAAGGCTTGCCGAGCTCTGTCGATGTTGGGCTGCGTCATACAGGGGGCCAACTGGGCGATGGTTCTGCTGGACATTCCGGCGGCCAGGAATACCTGAATCAGAGCCACCCGCTGGACGTGCTCGCCGTCGTAGCACCGCTGGCCGCTGGGGGACCTTGTGCTGACCAGCAAACCCTGCTGCTCGTAGTAGCGCAGCGATCGACGGCTTGCTCCTGTCCGGGCGGACAGTTCACCGATCCGCATCTCAACCCCTCGTGTGCATTGGGTCACAGTAACTTGCCCTTGACATCGATGTGAGCGTTTAGGTTAACCCCCATGACTTGCGACCCGCTACCGGGGTATCAGGTCGGTCGCCTGCCTCTCGCGTTCGCGAGAGCACGAAAGGGAGAAGTCCATGATCAAGTTCGCTTTCATGATCAACCGTATCGATGGAATGACCTTCGAGGAATTCGTTGAGCATCACCGAGACCGCCACGCCCCGTTGTTTACCTCCATTCCGGAAGCGCGGCAGTACGTGAGGAGGTACGCCATCTCTCACCCGATACCCGCTGAAGGGTACCCCGGTCCGGCCTACGACGGCCTCACTGAAATCTGGTTTGAAAACTGGGCTGATCACGACGCCTTCTTCGCGTCTAAGAATTACAAGGATTTGGTGAACCCGGACGAGAGTAAGTTCATCGATATGAATTCAGTGGCAGTAATGGTCACTGAAGAAAGGGTTGTGATCTAGCCCTTTGGGCTGCCCGCTCCGTGCCGCGGGCGATGCGGCGGGCCATCATTGTGATGGTGGCTCAGGTTCGCCGATCGTTCCCGCCCTGGCCGTAGCCCATGTGGCGTGGTTGGCCCTCTCTGCATACCTGAGGCTGTGAAAGCATAGTTACGGCAGCGCGGGGACAGGTCTCTCCAGCGATCACAGAGCGTCGCAACTCCGTGATCGCCAAGACCTGTGCCTGCTTCGCAGCCGGGGTGCCGCCACCAGCCCTGTCTGCGCGCCCTCTTACCCGCGAGGGCGGGCGGCGCCGAGGACGAGGGCCGGCACTTGCGGGGCGAGCCCCAGGCCGTGTGCAGGGCGCGTGCCTGCGGTCAACGACGTCGTCCTGGTCCTCATCGTCAGAGCATCCGCCTCCGGGGACACCCTGGGCGCGGGCGTGATCACCGAAGCCACCAGAGCCGGAAATCTGCTGGGCTCCGTCGGCTACCGCGAACTGCTTGAGTGGGCCAGAGGGCTGGGCGCGGTGCGTCAGGCGGGGGCGTCGTTGCACTCCGAACTCGCCGCTCTCGAGTACGCGGCGCAAGGACGCGGTGACGACATGAGCGCTACGGCCGATGCATAGCACACGGCATGGAGCACGAGCCACGGCGTGGAGGTCTACACGCTCGCCGACCGGCTGGGCCACTCCGGCCCGGCCTTCACCCTGCGTAGATACGTGCATCGCGTGCCGAACACCGGCACCAAGCTGCGCGCCGCCTTGCGCAGCATCTACCAGCACACGGCCTGACCCGATGTGCAACGCCTGTGCAAGACGATCTTGACGACGGGACGAAAGCGCAGGCCAGAAGACTGGACGTGCATTACTTCGACGTGTGACAGAGGCCGATTCCGGCCCTCGACGCCCCCGTTCCTGGTTTCTCAGGGCGGGGGCTTCGTCGTATCGTGCGGCTGTACTCATGTTCGAGACGGGGGAACCATGATGTCCCAACAGGGTGACGAGGAGCAGGAGTTCGACCTGCGCTGGGCCGACCGGGCGGAGCACAAGGAGCCGTCGGCGCGGGCCCGGATGCTGGCCGCGCGCTGGAAGGAGAACCCACCGGACCCGGTGCCGTTCCGGGCCGACCCGGGGCCGGCGGAGCCACGCCGGTCGTCGTGGGTGTCCACGGTCCTGGTACTGGGGTGTGTGGCGGCGGTGATCATCCTGCTGGGGTACCTACAGACCCGGTCGCCGTACTGACCCGGCCGCCGCCGTGACGGCACCGCACGTTCACAGCGACCTTTTGCCGCTACTAGGCACGTTCGGGGCCTCCTCATTGCCCCCGGCAGGTGCACACTGGACAGCGGGACGAGTGCCTGACTGCGGGGTGATGGCAGATGCAGAGCCGCTTCCGGAGCGACCGGCGACTGACCGTGCGTATGACGGTCACGCTGTTCCTGCTCGGGTTGTTGTACGTCGGCTTCGTTGCCGCGTTGATCGTGTTGCTGAAGTCGTGGCTGCTGGTCGTCGTACTGGTGGGCGCGATGTTCGTGGCACAGTTCTGGTTCTCCGACCGGATCGCGATGTTCGCCATGCGCGGGCGGGTCGTGGAGCGGGAGGAGTATCCCGAGTTGCACGCGGTGGTGGACCGGCTGTGTGCCATCGCCGACATGCCGAAACCCGTGGTCGCCGTGTCCGCGATGGACATGCCGAACGCGTTCGCCACCGGGCGGAACCCCGATCACGCCGTGGTCTGTGTGACCACGGGCCTGCTGCGGCGGCTGGAGCCCGCCGAGCTGGAGGGGGTGCTCGCGCACGAGCTGTCGCACGTGGCGCACAAGGACGTCGCCGTGATCACGATCGCGTCGTTCCTGGGTGTGATCGCGGGGCTGATCGTGCGGTTCGCCTTCTACTCGCAGATCTTCGGTGGAGGCAGGCGGGACCAGAACACGGCCGCCGTCTTCGCCATCGTGATCGGGGTCTCCGCGGCCGTGTACGCGCTCAGCTTCCTGCTGATCAGGGCGCTGAGCCGGTATCGGGAGCTGGCCGCCGACCGGGCGGCCGCCCAGCTCACCGGGCGGCCCTCCGCGCTGGCGTCGGCGCTCACCAAGGTCTCCGGTGACATCGCCCGGATCCCGACCAAGGACCTGCGGACCGCCCAGGCCTTCAACGCGTTCTACTTCACCCCGGCGACCGGCAAGGAGCCCGGCATCGAGCGCTTCTTCTCCACCCACCCGACCCTGGAGGCACGGCTGGAGCAGCTGGGGCGGATCTCGGCGGAGCTGGGCGAGGCGGCGAAGCCCGGGAAGGCCGGGTGAGCATGGGGTTCCTGGACATCCTGCTCGGCCGCACCAAGCCCGTCGCTCCCGACCTCGACCAGCTGTTCGCGCTGCCGTCGGCGGCGGTGACCCTGGAGGCGGCGGCCGGGTTCCGGCCGACCGGCCTGGGCGCGGTGTGCTTCGCCACCGTGGAGGGCGCGGCCTTCGAGCAGACCCACCGCGAGGTGCAGGCGCTGCTCGACGCGGACACCGACCGGGGCGACTCCCCGGTCGAGCTGCACCAGGACGACTACGGCTACTCCTGGCTGGTCTCGCGGCGCACCCCCGACCAGCTTCCGCAGCTGGTCAACGACCTGCACGCGGTGAACAGTTCGATGGAGGTCAACGGCTTCGGCCCGCAACTGCTCTGTTCCCTGGCCTCCTTCGAGGACGAGCGCGGGCGCAGACTCGCGCTCGTCTATCTCTACAAGCGGGCGACGTTCTACCCCTTCGCGCCGCTGCCCGGGTCCGGCGAACGGCGGGACAGCGCACTGGAGTTGCAGGTGAAGGCGACCCTCGCGAACGACCTGCGGATCGAGCAGGACCTCAGCCGCTGGTTCCCGGTATGGGGCGCCCCCGGCCTCTGACCGGCCGGGGACACCCGCCTACGGGCCCTTACTGACCCTTGTTCCGCTCCTGACGCCGGAACTCCAGGGGGCGCTCGCGCCGGTAGCGGCGCTCCCACTTGGCCTGGCGGTCACGGCGGTCGCGGTACGTCTTGTAGTCGTTCGGTGTGCCCCCGCCCCCGCCGGACGAACCGCCCGACGAGGATGCCGACGACGAGCCGCGCCCGTAGTGGACGTACAGGAAGAGCAGGGCGACGGCGGCGAGCCACCAGTTGTGGTTTCCGAATCCGAGGATGACCAGGACGACAGTTCCGGATAGGACGATGGTGCCCATGACGGGCCTCCGTGGCGTGAGCGTGTGTGAGCGGTCGACGGACCCGACGGCACGCGGGGGACGGGCGGCCGTCCGTCGGTGCGTAGCAGAGTAGCCCCGAGTCCCCAGGGCGCGGTCGGCCCTTCGGAAAGCGGTGGTGGACGGCTCCGGAACGCGTCTCCAGCGTAGGGATCCGGTCACTCGGCGTGCATCCCGTTTTCGGGGAGCGCCCGTATGAGGGGGCAGGTCGGCTTTCAGACCCCCGGTGCCGCCGTCAGGACGCCCGCCGTGACGGCCGCGTCGAGGACGGCGTGGTCGGTGGTGTCTGGTCGGCGTAGGCAGGCGAGGGCGAAGTCGGTGAGCGCGTGGCCGAAGGTGTCGGTGCCGCCCAGGCAGGCGGCGACGGCGATGCGGTCGCCGGAGCGGACGTGGGCGCGTGCCAGGGTCCTGTCGCACCGGGCGGCGTAGCCCCGCAGACCCTTCGGGTCCATGGCGGCGATCGCTGCGGAGCCCTTCATGCCCCGCAGCCGGCGCCGGCAGAAGGCACGGAACTGCGGGCCGCGTCGACGAAGCGGCAGCGGCCGAGGAGGAGCCGGCGCTCCTCGGTGAGGACGGGTGACCGGGGGCGGGAGCCCCGGTGACGAAGGCGCCGGGAGCCGCGTCGGACACACGGCACCCGGCGCCACCGGCTCACCGCGAGTAGCGCATCAGTGCGCGCACCATGTGGCACGTGGTGTCCGACGGCGGATGGACGCCGATGCTCTCCGCCGTGCTCCGGATCGTCTCGTCGCGCGCCTGGTTGGGCAGGTAGACGCCGGAGTCGAGCAGGGCGATGGCGAGGCGCATGGCCTTGAGGCGGCGGTTGTGCGTGACGTACCACTCGCGTGGGCGCCCGGCCGGCAGCGGGCGTTTCTCCGCCGGCGCGTAGGGCGAGTCGAGCAGGACGGCACGCTTCGCGGTGGACTGGGTCGGCAAGGGCTTCGGCTTCAGTGCGGCAGCCGGCACAGGCATCCTCCTGTCGCGGTCAGAGGGCCTCCGGACACCCCGGCGACTCTCTCGAACACTGCTTCCAGTGTACTGGCCGCCACTGACAATCGGGGACTCCGAACGATCCGTCAAAACAGCAGGTGACGAAGGGAATCGCGGTTCCGTTTCGGCGGTTTCTGATGGTGCGTATGAGGCCGCAGATATTCGAACAAGGCTGGCCGCCGACCTCTCACGCGTGGCCGGATCCGAGCACGCTGACGCCGCGCAGGACGACATCCCCACGGGGACGGTCGCCCGACCCGGTGGGAGTCGCGGCGATGGCGTCGACGACCCGCCGGCCGGCCGCGTCGAGGACGTCGCCGAAGATGGTGTGCTTGCCGTTCAGCCAGGTGGTGGATGCCACGGTGACGAAGAACTGCGAGCCGTTGGTGTTCGGGCCGGCGTTGGCCATCGCCAGCCGGTACGGCCGGTCGAACTTCAGGTCGGGGTGGAACTCGTCCCGGAACTGGTAGCCGGGGCCGCCCGTTCCGGTTCCCAGCGGGTCGCCGCCCTGGATCATGAACCCTTCGATCACCCGGTGGAAGACGGTGTCGTCGTAGAGCCTGGCGCGGGTTCTGCGACCGCTGAGCGGGTCGGTCCACTCCCGCTTCCCCTCGGCGAGTTCGACGAAGTTCCGTACGGTGTCGGGCGCGTGGTCCGGCAGGAGCCGCAGCGCGATGTCCCCGGCGCTGGTGTGCAGGACGGCGTGGAGTTCGCCGTCGGGGACGCGGTGACGGGCCGGCACGCCGGCGGGCGCCCGGTTGACCGCCACCGCCGCCCGGACGGGTTCGGCGGCGGCCGCCCCAGCAGCCCGGTTGCGCGGCACCGCCGCCTGCACGGGCTCCGCGGCGGCCGCCCCAGCAGCAGGGCTGAGCGGCACCGCCGTCCCACCAGCCGCCGCGCCCTCCCAACCAGCCGCCGCACCCAGTCCACCGGCACCCGCCGCGCCCACTCCACCGGTGCCCGCCGCGCCCACTCCACCGGTGCCCGCCATGTCCGCCCTACCGGTGCCCGCCATGTCCGCCCTACCGGTGCCCGCCGTGTCCGCCCCGCTTTCGGTCCACCGGTTCCGTACGAGCGTGATGCCGTGTCCGCCGTTGCGTGCGCGTTGCTGCGGCTTCGGTCTGGACTTGGCGGTGAGTTCCCGGTGGACGTGCCAGAACAGGGTGTCCATCTGCAGGAGTTCGGCCCCGCCGGGCACGCCCCGGCCGAGCGCGGCGATCAGTTCGCCGGTGAACGCGGTGTACTTCTCCCCCTCCGGCGCCCAGGCCGTCCTGGTCTCGGTCGCGGCCGTCATCAGATAGGTGCCGTCCGCCTCGGCCAGGTTGGCGAGCGTGGCGTCCGCTCCCAGGTGGCCGGTCATCGCCCGGCCGCTGTAGCAGCAGTCGAGGATGACGACCTTGCGGGGCGCGTCGCACTCGTACACCAGCATCCGGCGGATCGCGTCGTAGGGCACCGCCCGGTAGAGCCGGCTCGCGTCCGCGCGGGGCAGGGCCAGGTACAGGTCGCCGTCCTGGGACACCAGTCCATGGCCCGCGAAGTACACCAGCATCAGGTCGGTCGCCTCGGCGGCGGCTTCGTGGACGGCGTCCAGGACCGCTTCCGGGGACGCGGGGTCGTGCAGGACGCGGCAGTTGGGGCGGCGCAGTCCCCACAGGTCCGCGGCGCGGAGCAGGGCCGCGAGGTCGTCGACGCCGTCGGCCACGGAGGGCAGTCCGGGCAGGGTGGCGTAGTCGCTCACGCCGATCAGCAGCGCGCGGGAGGCGACCGGGTCGGGCAGGCCCATCACGACCCTCCCGGAGTTCCCGGCGCTCCCGGCGCTCCCGGCGTCCCCGACCCTCCCGGGGTTCCCGGCGTCCCCGGGGTTCCCGGCGTCCCCGGGGTTCCCGGGGTTCCCGGGGTTCCCGGGGTTCCCGGGGTTCCCGGGGTTCCCGGGGTTCCCGGGGTTCCCGCCCCGGTCCCGTCCGGGGCCGGGGCCGGGTCCGTGCCCAGGGCCGGGTCCGAGGCCGCGTCCGCGCCCAGTGCCGGGGCCGCGCCCGCGCCCGCGCCCAGTGCCGGGGCCGCGCCCAGTGCCGGGGCCGCGCCCAGGGCCGGGTCCGAGGCCGCGCCCGCGCCCAGTGCCGGGGCCGCGCCCAGGGCCGGGTCCGAGGCCGCGCCCGCGCCCAGTGCCGGGGCCGCGCCCAGTGCCGGGGCCGCGCCCGCGCCCGCGCCCAGGGCCGGGGCCGCGCCCAGGGCCGGGGCCGGGGCCGCGCCCAGGGCCGGGGCCGGGGCCGAGGCCGGGTCCGCGGGCTGTGGGTGGCCGGTCGGTTCCTCCAGGGCGGCGACGATGCGGCGTACCGTCTCGGCCGATCCGTCGTGCACGGTGACGGACCGGCCGTCCCCGAGCTGGATGACGATCGGCGGGGCGGCCGGCCGCTGGCCGCGCCAGGCGGCGTACGCGAGCGCCAGGTTCAGCGCCGAGAAGCCCTGGCCGAGGACCAGGTCGATGATCTCGACCGCGCCCATGGCGGTGCCCGGGTGCTCCCCCGCCGCGTCCGGTGCGGGCACCAGCGTGGGCGTGGCCGAGCGGCGCACGTCGGGATCCTCGCGCAGCCAT
Organism: Streptomyces sp. NPDC048254; assembly: GCF_043201895.1. Classification (NCBI taxonomy): domain Bacteria; kingdom Bacillati; phylum Actinomycetota; class Actinomycetes; order Kitasatosporales; family Streptomycetaceae; genus Streptomyces; species Streptomyces sp. NPDC048254. Next base: position 179,906 of record NZ_JBICZJ010000011.1, on the reverse strand, counting down.
CGGTACAGATCTCGTACGGCGTCCTGCCCGCCGTCCGCCGTCGTCGCTATCAGGACCCGCATCGCTCCCCCGATTCCGTTCGCCGTCCGACCACGATAGGGAAAAAGGCCGCCGAGGGTGATCCGTCTGCGCTGCCGGGTCACCGGTGCGGCCGGCCGGCGCGGTGGTTTGGCTACCGTGGCCGGTATGGAGATCTGGATCAACCCGGCCTGCTCGAAGTGCCGTACCGCGATCGGCCTGCTCGATGCCGAGGGGGCCGACTACACCGTCCGCCGTTATCTGGAGGACGTGCCGAGCGAGGGCGAGATCAGGGCCGTACTGGAACGGCTCGGGCTCGAACCCTGGGACATCACCCGCACCCAGGAGGCGGCGGCGAAGGAGCTGGGGCTGAAGGGGTGGGCGCGGGACGAGGCGGCGCGCGACCGCTGGATCACGGCGCTCGCCGAGCACCCGAAGCTCATCCAACGGCCCATCATCACCGCGGACGACGGGACGGCGCTCGTCGCCCGCACCGACGAGGCCGTGCAGGAAGCGCTGGCCAGGGGCAGGAGTTGAATATCCCTCAACTCCGATGTGACGTACGTTACTTCAGCGACTCCTGTAACCGCTGAGTAACGGCGTTCGATACCTCGTACATAGCGGCGTACGCTCCCCCACCCCTCTTCAGGAGGCGCGCATGTCGCGTAGGAGAAGTCTCGGCGCCAAGAAGTCGATCGCACTGCTGGTCGGCGCCGCCGCCGTCGCCGGCGGCGGGGCCTTCGTCCTGGCGTCCACCTCGAACGCCGCGCAGACCCCGCAGAACGCGAAGACACTGTCGTCGGCCGCGGACTCGACCGTCTGCTCGGGGCTGGCCACCGCCCTCGGCAACAACCAGAAGTTCATCGCGGACCAGAAGGCGAACCCGGACGCCCAGTCGGCGGCCCGGATCACCAACCGCGAAGCGGTGATCGCGCAGATCAAGGTCCAGCAGAAGGCGTCCGGTTGCGTCGTTGGGGAGTCGGCTCAGGGCTCCCAGGCGGCGGGCGGGACGCAGACGGGCCAGACCGGTCAGACGGGCCAGCAGGCCGCCACGCCGGCGCCCTCGAAGAGCGCGGCCACCGGGAACACCGGAGGCGGTGCCGCCGCCGCGGGCCAGCAGGTCTGCAACGGCTCGACCGTCACGCTGTCCGGCGAGGCCGGTGCCCCGGCCGCCTCCAGCAACCAGTTCCCGGCGGGAACCACGCTGAAGGTCACCAACCTGGACAACAACAAGTCCACGACGGTGAAGGTCACCTCGGTGTCCGGCAGTTGCGTGCTGCTCAACAACGCCGCCTTCGAGCAGGTCCGGGAACCCGGCAAGTTCCTGATCCGCCGGGCCCTGATCCAGAAGGTCGGCTGATCGACGAAGCGTGTCACGGCTCGGCCGCCGGCTTTCACGGAGGGAAAGCCGGCGGCCGCCGCGCAGGGATGGCGCACGGCGCCCGAAATGGGCTCCGTACCCCGCCTGCCCGCGTCTCACAACGTGAGTCGCGCCACAGAACCACCAGGTAACACCGGGTTCACATTCGAGCAATGATCGGGAAATCGCCTGTTGACAGGCTGCCGGGCAACACCGAGGCGCCCCAGTGCCGTAGCGCCACTGCACCCGCAAGTGCGCCCGACCCACCCCGAAGGATGTGGCCCGTGACCTTCAAGGCTGAGTACATCTGGATCGACGGCACCGAGCCGACGGCCAAGCTGCGTTCGAAGACGAAGATCATCGCGGGCGCCCCCGCCGGTCTCGACGCGCTGCCGATCTGGGGCTTCGACGGGTCCTCCACGAACCAGGCCGAGGGGCACTCCTCGGACCGTGTGCTGAAGCCGGTCTTCACCTGCCCGGACCCGATCCGCGGCGGCGACGACATACTCGTCCTGTGCGAGGTCCTGGACATCGACTTCACCCCGCACTCCTCCAACACGCGTGCCGCGCTGGTCGAGGTCGCGGAGAAGTTCGCCGCGCAGGAGCCGATCTTCGGCATCGAGCAGGAGTACACCTTCTTCGACGGCGCCCGTCCGCTGGGCTTCCCCGAGGGCGGCTTCCCGGCCCCCCAGGGCGGCTACTACTGCGGTGTCGGCGCCGACGAGATCTTCGGCCGCGAGATCGTCGAGGCCCACCTGGACAACTGCCTGAAGGCGGGTCTGGCGATCTCCGGCATCAACGCCGAGGTCATGCCCGGCCAGTGGGAGTTCCAGGTCGGCCCGGTCTCCCCGCTGGAGGTCTCCGACCACCTGTGGGTGGCCCGCTGGCTGCTCTACCGCACCGCGGAGGACTTCGGCGTCTCCGCCACCCTCGACCCCAAGCCGGTCAAGGGCGACTGGAACGGCGCCGGCGCGCACACCAACTTCTCCACCAAGGCGATGCGCGAGGGCTACGACGCGATCATCACCGCGTGCGAGTCGCTCGGTGAGGGCTCCAAGCCGCTCGACCACGTCAAGAACTACGGCGCGGGCATCGACGACCGCCTGACCGGCCTGCACGAGACCGCCCCGTGGAACGAGTACTCCTACGGCGTCTCCAACCGCGGTGCCTCGGTCCGTATCCCGTGGCAGGTCGAGAAGGACGGCAAGGGCTACATCGAGGACCGCCGCCCGAACGCCAACGTCGACCCGTACCTGGTGACCCGGCTGATCGTCGACACCTGCTGCACCGCCCTGGACAAGGCCGGCCAGGTCTGATCCGCGAGCTCCCCGCAGGGGCGTCCACCGTCACGGTGGGCGCCCCTGCGGCGTTGTCAGTGGCGCGTGCCATGGTGGGCGTATGGAGATCGACGAGGTGCTCGCCGTCAACACCTGGACGGAGAACGGGCAGAGGTGTCTGTGGAGTTCGCCGGAGGAGCTGCGGCAGGCGGTGCGCGGGCTCGGTGCGCCCGGGAACCGCTTCCTGATCGCCCAGCGCGTCCCGGACCTGCCGAAGGTGTTCGCGCAGGTGTGGCACGAGGCGGGCGGCGACTACCGCCTCGAACACCGGCGCGGCGCGGACGAGTTCTCCGGTACCGACCTCACGGACCCGGACCGGGTGGCGGACCTGCTGGCCGGCTGGGCGCGGGAGGACGACGGGTGGGACGCGGGCGTGGCCTGGGAACCGGTCCCGGTGCCGCCGAGCGAGGAGATACCCCCGCTCGCGGCCGAGGTGGCGGCCCGCGCCGAGGAGCAGGTGCACGCCCTGCTCCGGGACGGCTACCTGGGGATCGACCGGCTCGTCCGGGAGACCGTGGACCTGATGGCGGACGACGACCGGGACGGCGCCGCGCCGGTCTCCCCGGCCCAGGCGCGCGAGATCGTGGAGCGGCTCTGGATGGCGCGGGTGGCGGAGCAGCGGGCGTGGACCGGGCTCACCGACCCGGACCGGCTGACGCGGGCGTTCACGGCCCTGGAGCGCGAAGGCGTGGTCGCCCGCGAGGACTTCACCTGCTGCCGCTCCTGCGGCATGACCGAGATCGGCGCCGAGGCCGAGGACGCGGGCGGCGCCCGGGGCTTCGTCTTCTTCCACCACCAGGGCACCCGCTCCGCCGCCGAGGGCCACGGCCTCAGCCTCTACTACGGCGGCTTCGACGGCTCGGCCGGGACCACCACGTCCGTCGGCCGCGCGGTGGTCGCCGCACTGACCGCCGCCGGGCTGTCCGCAGTGTGGGACGGCAATCCGGACAAGGCGATCGAGCTCGCCCCGCTGACCTGGCACAAACGGCTGGTGGGATGAGGCGGGCGGCATCAGGATCCCGCCGGGGACGCGTCCAAGCAGTGAGAGGAGGGTCCTGTTTCCGGGCTGTGTCTGCTTCAATGGGCGCATGGCCAGCTACCAGAGGTACACCGCGACGGGTCGCCATGACCTCGAGCCCTTCTGGCCTTCCCGTCAGCACCACGACTTCGACCGGGTGTGTTGCCGCGCGATGAACGCGCGGGCCCTCTAAAGCCGTACACCCCGGCCTTCGGCCAGCGCGGAACGCAGAACGTCCCCGGCGCGCCCGACCACGAATCGCGGCCGTCGTCCCGACCGACGAACTCCTCGCGCGAAAGAGCTGACGTCTCATGGCGACCACTCGTTCTCTCTCCCCCGCCTCCGCCCTCGCCGCCTCCTCCACCGCCCGGCATCGGCTGCGTGCCGTCGACCGGGACGAGGTGGTGGACATGGCGGACTTCCTGCCGCCGGGCGCCACCTGGCTGCCCGCCCCGCAGCACACCCTGCCCGCCCTGCCGGGCCAGCCGCCGATGATCGGCTACCTGGTGCTGGTGCCGGCGGACCAGCGGCCGCCGTTCCTGCCCGTCGCGGTGCCGGACGCCGAGGAGCAGGCCGACGTAGCGGCCGGGCGGGCCGCGAGCGGCATCCTGCCGCTCGTCACCGTCGACTCCGGGCAGCGCACCGCCCAGGTCGACGGGCGTGAACTCGACCTCACCTACCTGGAGTTCGAGCTCCTCGCCCATCTGGTCGCGCACCCGAACCGGGTGCACACCCGCGACCAGCTGGTCACCACGGTCTGGGGCTACGGCCATGTCGGCGACGGCCGCACGGTCGACGTCCATGTCGCCCGGCTGCGCCGCAAGCTCGGCGCGGAGCATCGGGGCGCGATCCAGACGGTCCGCCGGGTCGGCTACAAGTACACCCCGCCGACCGGCCGCTGACGAGCCGTTCTGCCCTCGGCAGAGTCCCGTTCCGTCCGGCGTCCCTTCCGGGCACGATCACCGGCATGAGACTTCTCGTACTGGGTGGTTCCGAGTTCGTGGGGCGGGCCGTCGTGACGGCGGCGCTGGAGCGCGGCTGGGAGGTGACCGTCTTCCACCGGGGACAGCAACCGCCCCCGCCGGGCGTGCGGGCGCTGCACGGCGACCGCACCGCGCCCGACGGTCTCGCCGCCCTCGCCGGCGGCACCGAATGGGACGCGGTCGTCGACACCTGGTCGGCCGCGCCCCGCGCCGTGCGGGAGACGGCACGGCTGCTGCGGGACCGCGCCGGACGGTACGCGTACGTGTCGAGCTGCTCGGTGTACGACTGGCCGCGCCCGGCCGGTTTCACCGAGGACACGGCACTGGTGACGGGGGCCGCGGCCGACGCCGGGCCGACCGAGTACGCGCAGGACAAGCGGGGCGGTGAGCTGGCCGCCGTGGAGTCCTTCGGCGCGGACGGCTCGGTACTGGTGCGGGCCGGGCTGATCCTCGGGCCGTACGAGAACGTCGGCCGGCTGCCCTGGTGGCTGAACCGGATCGCCCGGGGCGGCCCGGTGCTGGCACCGGGCCCGCACGACCTGCCCGTCCAGTTCGTGGACGCCCGCGATCTCGCCGAGTGGACCCTGGGCGCGGTCGAGAAGGGCCTGTCCGGGCCGTACAACCTGGTCTGCCCGCCCGGCCACACCACGATGGGCGCGTTGCTGGAGGCGTGCCGCCGGATCACGGGCTCGGCGGCGGAGCTCCGCTGGACCGACCCCGAGGTGGTCCTCGCCGCCGGGATCGAGCCGTGGGTTCAGCTGCCGGTGTGGGTGCCGCCGGGGAGCGAGTCGCACGACGCCATGCATCGCATGGACGTGTCGCGGGCGGTGGCGACGGGGCTGGTGTGCCGGTCGGCCGAGGAGACCGTGGCGGATACGTGGCGGTGGCTCCAGGAGATCGGTGACGAGGCGCCGCTCAAGCCGGGCCGTACGGCCCTGGGGCTGGACCCGGCGGTGGAGGCGAGGGTGCTTGGCCTTCCGGCAGGAGGGTCGTGATCAATCTGCGGGTCGGTGGGGGCTTGTGCCCACGCGGCGGAGCCGCATGTCGGACACAGCCCCGCGCCCCTATCGGGGCGCTGCAGTCCCGGGGTGTACGTAGCACCACCCCTTGACATGGGGGTTCGGCCCAGTGACCCCTGCATATCCGGTCGGACAGACTGGCCGCATGACGACGAACACGAACAGCGGTGGCTTCCGCGGCAGGGCGCGTGAGGTGCTGCTGGCCGCCGTACGGGGGCTGGTGCTGGCGCTGGTGATGCCGGCGATCTCGATCCTCTGCTCTGTCCTGACCGCGGTCTCCGTCGCGCTGATCCCCATCGGCGTCGGGATCGTCACGACGCCCCGGATCCTGGAGGCTGTCCGGGAGGTGGCGGACGTCCGGCGGCGGCTCGCCCACGAGTGGTGCGGGGTGCGGATCCCGTCGGCGTACCGGCCGGTGCCGGCGAACGCCAACCCCTGGACCCGCACCCTCGCACTGCTCCAGGACCCGCAGGTCGGGCGGGACGTGCTGTGGCTGCTGGTGGACATGACGGCCGGGTTCGTGACGGCGCTGCTGCCGGCGGTGCTCGTGTTCTATCCCTTCGAGGGGTTCGCGGTGGCCGCCGGGCTGTGGCGGGTGCTGGGGGACGGCTACTGGTACGGCTTCGTGCCGGTCAGCGGGCAGGCCACCGCGTTCGCCGCCGCCGGGCTCGGCGCCGTCATCCTCGTCGCCGCCTTCCGCTACGCCCCGGCCCTGCTGACCGTCCACTTCAACCTCACCCGCGCCGTCCTCGACACCGGTCAGGGCGAACTCGTCGAGCGGGTGCGGGTGTTGACCGAGACCCGGAAGGACGCGGTGGACACCTCGGCGGCCGAGCTGCGCCGGATCGAACGGGATCTGCACGACGGGGCCCAGGCCCGGCTGGTCGCCATGGGCATGGACCTGGGGACCATCGAGATGCTCCTGGACAAGGATCCGGAGAAGGCGAGGCAGTTGCTCGCGCAGGCCCGGCGGGCGTCCGTGGAGGCCCTGGGGGAACTGCGCGACCTGGTGCGGGGCATTCATCCGCCGGTGCTGGCCGAGCGCGGCCTCGGGGACGCGGTACGGGCGCTGGCGCTGCGGCTGCCGGTGCCCACCGAGGTGACCGTGGACCTGCCGGGCCGGGCGGACGCGCCGGTGGAGTCGGCCGCGTACTTCGCGGTGAGCGAGGTGCTGACCAACGCGGTCAAGCACGCCGGCGCCGACCGGATCTGGGTGGACCTGCATCACCGTGAGGGCATGCTGCGGATCTCGGTCACCGACCACGGCAGCGGCGGCGCGGTCATCGGCGCCGGGTCGGGGCTCGCCGGGGTCGAGCGGCGGCTCGGTACATTCGACGGCGTCCTGGCCGTCAGCAGCCCCGCGGGCGGCCCCACCATGGTCACCATGGAGATTCCGTGCGCGTTGTCCTAGCCGAAGACCTGTTCCTGCTGCGCGACGGGCTGGTCCGGCTGCTGGAGGCCTACGACTTCGAGATCGCGGCCGCCGTCGAGACCGGCCCCGAACTCACCCGGGCGCTGGCCGAGCTGGAGCCGGACGTGGCGGTGGTGGACGTACGGCTGCCGCCCACGCACACCGACGAGGGGCTGCAGTGCGCGCTCAGGGCCCGGCAGGACCGGCCGGGGCTGCCGGTGCTGGTCCTCTCCCAGCACGTGGAGCAGCTGTACGCGCGGGAGCTGCTGGCCGACGGCAGCGGCGGGGTGGGGTACCTGCTGAAGGACCGGGTGTTCGACGCGGAGCAGTTCGTGGACGCCGTACGGCGGGTCGCGGCGGGCGGTACGGCCATGGACCCGCAGGTGATCCAGCAGCTGCTGTCCCGGCGTTCCGGCGACCGGCCGCTCGCCGGCTTGACACCGCGCGAGCAGGAGGTGCTGGAGCTGATGGCGCAGGGCCGCTCGAACGCGGCGATCGCCGGGCAGCTCGTCGTCACGGAACGGGCCATCGCGAAGCACACCTCCAACATCTTCACCAAACTGGGACTTGAGGTGTCGGACGACGACAATCGGCGCGTCCTGGCGGTGCTCGCGTATCTGGACCGCGACCGCTGATTTTCCAGAAATCTCCCTGCTCAAACGGCAGTTGTGCCCCAAGTACGTAACAAGTCTCTGATGAATTTGTGAGACGCCTGAACACGTCTGAGACGGGCTGCGTATGAAAGGACGCCGCTTCACTCCTGTCGGGCGCCTCGATGCCGCCCCGCAAGGAAGGTCTGAGGAGTTCCATGGGACGCAACATACGCAAACGCCGTTCGCCGCTGACCGTCAAGGTCATAGCCGCATCGGCGGCTGTCGCACTCGGCGGGGGCGGGCTGCTCTATGCGCAGATGAACGCTTCGGCTCACGAGTCGAACAACTCGGCGCAGAACTACACGAAGGCCGCCGCCGCCTCGGTCGCGACGATCTCCTGCCCGGACGTCGGCCAGAAGCTGACGAACGTGCCCGCCAAGGCCAAGATGGGGGTGGCGGCGGAACTGGCGAAACTCGACAAGCAGATCACCGAGGCCTACGCCCGTCTCGCCTCCACCCGTCAGGCCCAGGCGAACGACGCGAACTTCGTGCAGAACGCGATCGTCGGCCCCCTGAAGGAGAAGCGGGCGGCCACGATCGACCGGATCCGGATCGACATCACCCGGGTCGGCGGACAGTTCGACAGCTCGCTGGCCCAGCTCGCCGCCTGCACCACGCAGACCGCCAACCAGACCACCGCCGGCGGTGGTAACAACAACGGTGGTCAGAACAACAACGGCCAGAACAACGGCGGGCAGAACAACGGCGGGAACAACAACGGGAACAACGGCCAGGCCACGGCCGCCCCGAGTGCCAGCGCCAGCGCCCCGGCCAACATCGGCGGGCAGGCGGGCAACGGCCCGGTCGCGGCCGACTTCGTGGACATCACGAAGGTCGCGCCGAACGTCCTGGCCAAGCCGCAGAAGCAGCAGAACGCTTCGACCGGTACCTTCACCACCCGCTGCGGTGTGAACGCGAACAAGAACCACAACACCGACAACGTCATCGTGGCGCCCGGCGTGACCAACGGCGCGCACCACCTGCACGACTACGTCGGCAACCAGAAGGTCAACGCGTTCGCCACCAACGACTCGATGCTGGCGGCGCCGAGCTCCTGCCAGAACCAGAGCGACCTGTCGTCGTACTACTGGCCGGTCGTGCGTGTCCAGGACGGTTCGCAGGACTTCGACCAGAACGCGGACGGCGGTGGCAAGGAAGGCAACGTCGGCAAGATCCTGACCCCGCAGTCGGCGCAGATCAAGTACGTCGGCAGCCCGGCCAGCAAGGTCGTCGCGATGCCGCAGTTCCTGCGCATCATCACCGGTGACGCCAAGACCACGACCAACGGTCTGGCCAACGCCAACGCGCACTGGAGCTGCACCGGCTTCGAGAACAAGGTGCAGCTGACGGAGCAGTACCCGATCTGCCCGCAGGGCAGCAACGTGGTCCGCATCTTCGCCTTCCAGAGCTGCTGGGACGGCGTGAACGTCGACAGCGCCAACCACCGTTCGCACGTGGCCTTCGCGGACCCGGCGAGCGGAGTCTGCGGGAACGGCTTCAAGGCGATCCCGCAGCTGACGATGAGCCTGGTCTACAAGATCACGCCCCCCACCATCCAGGCGGACGGCACGGTGAAGAACGCCTACGCCGTGGACGGTTTCCCGGAGCAGCTGCACAAGCCGTCGACCGACCACGACGACTTCATCAGCGTCACCAAGAACAATCTGGCGGCGAAGATCGCCAACTGCATCAACACCGGCCGCAAGTGCCAGTGAGCAACACCTAGCAGCCGACAGCGAGAAGGCGGGCGGTGGGAGATCCCACCGCCCGCCTTCTCGTGTGTGCCGGGAGGTTCAGCTGGTGTGCTTGCTGTGGTCGGTCCCGATCTCCTCTTCGCCGCCCAGCGTGGTCCGGAGCGCCTTGACCACCTTGTCGTCGCCGACGGCGACCCACTTGCGGCCGACGAGGTAGAAACCGCCGTAGTCCTTGGCGTCGTTGATCCACTCGCGCTGGCCGCGGTCGGTGGCGAAGGTGGCGAAGACGAACTTGCCGGCCGTGGTCTTGCAGATGGCCTGGCGGACCTCGTCGGAGTCGATCTGCATGTCCGGCGTGCACTTCACCTTGGCGGCCAGGCTCTCCAGGCTGCCGGTCGCGGTGACCGGTATCTTCGCCTCCGCGCTGCTGTCACCGGATCCACAGCCCGCCAGCGCCAGTACGGCCGCCGCGCCGGCCACGGCGAGCATCGGTCGGGTCAACCTCATCTGTTCCTCCGGTCGCGTTGCCGGCCCCGGGAATGGCTTCGGGGCCCTCCCCTTCGATACGGCTGTGGGGCGCGGGGCGCTCAAATCGAATAGGGGTCCAGGATGCCGTGGTCACCCGGGTGGCGGTGACCTACCAACGAGTCGCTCGTTCTTCAGGACGTGCAGTCACAGGATGTAGCCCAGCGTCACGCAGCAGCCTCCGCCGGAGCCCTGGGTCCGGCCGTCGATGTCGAGCAGGCCGAGGCCGCGCTCGTCGAGCACTACCCACGGCTGGTCCGGCTCGCCTATCTGGTGCTGCCGCCGGGCCTGCCCCGGGGCCGCCGCGTCCTGACCGCGCACTCCCTGGTCCAGCGGGCGCTGCCGCGGGGCCGTAAGCAGGCCCCGGTGATCCCGGCCCAGTCCACCGGCCGGAACACCGACCCCGGGTACGCCCTGGTCCGCCTCGAAGTGGTGCGTACGGCACTGGAGGCGGGCCTGCCGCTCAGGCTGACCGCGTGGCCCAAGCGGGCGCAGCTGCCGCCGCTGCTCCCCCAGGTGTGGGGCCTCAGGCTCTTCCCGCGCTCCGGCGGCGCCGACGAACTCGCCCTGGACCAGCGCCTCGCCGCCCTGTCCGGCCCGGCCCGCGCCGCCTATGCCCTGCGCGGTCTCGAGCAGCTCCCCGACGGCGACGTCCGCAAGATCCTCCGGGAGGCCGCGGTGGCGGACCCGGACGGCGCGCTCGCCGAGGCGAACGGCGTGCCGGCCGAGTACCCGCTGCTCGACTCCCCCGAGTTCGACCCCTGTTCCCTGCAGGTGCGGCCCACCGATCTGATGCGGCGCCGCCAGCACTCCAAGGCCGCGCTGGCCGCCGCGGCCGCGCTCGCGGTGTGCGGGGCGCTGGTCGCACTGCCGGGCGGCGGCTGGGGCGCCGACGGCGCGGCCGCGCCGGTGTACGCGCAGAACCCGGCCGCCCAGGCCGCCCTGGACCCGGCCCAGCTGACGAGGGCCCCGGCCACCGCCTGGAAGACCGCCGCCCGCACCGACTTCTCCGCCTGGCCCGCGCGCGGCGCCCTCACCGGCGACACCGCGCTGCTGCGCCGCGCCCTCGCCGTCTGGGCCCGCCCCGGCGAGACCGTCCGCGTCTCGGCGACCCCCGGCACCCAGACCGGCGGCCCGGCAGGACCGCCCCAGCTGCTGTACGCGGGCGTCGTCGACAGCGCCCGGGTGGTGATCTTCTACGACGGTCTGCGCATCGCCCGCTACGCCGAGCCTAAGGACGGCACCCAGGGCGCGGCCCTGGACTTCGCCCGCGTCGACGGCGCGGCCGGCGTCGAGGCGGAGGCGATGGTACTGGGCCGCTCCGACGGCAACGTCCGCTATCTGACGGCTCCCTGGGTGACCAGGGCGGCCGAGCGGGACCTGGTGAAACCGACCGCGGGGGCGATGGACCTCGGGCTGACCGACGGGGTGACCGGTCCGCTGGCCAGCCCCGCCCTCCAGCAGGGGGCGTGCACGTCCTGGAACACGCTCCAGCTGACCGACGCGCAGGGTGCGCACCTCTCGACCGACCTGGGCGAACTGGTGCCGGCCCGCCTCACCTCGGGCCGGCCCGGGTACACCGACGAGGCCTCGGGCGCGAAGGCGCTGCGCGACTGGGCGCCGTTCGCCTGCTCGCTGTCCGCGGAGCGGTCCGCCGGGGTGCGCAGCGTCAACGCCTGGGCGTTCGCGGAGCAGCCGCTGCCGGACGCCGGCGGCACCGCGTCGTGGGTGTGCACGCGTGCGGAGACCTGGCGGGGTGACGGCGCGGCGTCACTGGCCCAGTTCCGGACGCCGGGCGGCCGGTTCGGGGCGGTGGCGGCGAAGGGGTCCGGCGTGACGGCGTGCGGTCCGCGTGATCCGCAGGTGCTGGCCGGAGTGTTGTGGAAGTCCGGGGCTGGGCAGTGGTACCTGCTGGCCGCGGGCAGCCGCGACACGGCGTCGATCCGGGCGACCGGCGGGGTCACCGCGTCGGCTCAGGGGACACTGCTGGCGGCCAAGGCGAAGCAGGGGGCGCAGGCCGACCTGACGGGGAGGCTGGAGGACGGGAGCGAGATCAGCGGGCTACGGTGAGAACCTCCGCTGACCCTTGCTGACACTTCCGTAAACAAGCTCTGCCACAGGTCTTCCCACGCTGCCTACCCGTCAGTACATTGACGCCATGTCCAACAAGCAGCCGCAACCGGTGGCGTCCGAGCACATCGCGCTCACGGCCCGCAACGTGTCCTTCGCCTGGCAGGACACCCCGCTGCACTGGGTGCCCGGCGATCCGCTGGCCACGCACACCATCAACGTGCTGCATCTGCTGCTGCCCGCCGGCGAGCGCTGGTTCGTGCACGTCTACAAGCAGGTGCTGCCCCTGATCCACGACGAGCGGCTGCGCGCGGACGTCGTCGGGTTCATCGGGCAGGAGGCGATGCACTCCCAGGCCCATGACGAGGTGCTGCCCCACCTCAAGGAGCTGGGGCTCGACCCGGCGCCGTACACCGCGCAGGTCGACTGGTTCTTCGAGAAGCTGCTCGGCGACCGGACCCTGCCGCCGGGACGGGCGCGCCGCTGGTGGCTCCTCGAACGGGTCGCGCTGATCGCGGCCATCGAGCACTACACCGCCTTCCTCGGCGACTGGGTGCTCAACGCCGACGAACTGGACCGGCGCGGCGCCGACCCGACCATGCTGGACCTGCTGCGCTGGCACGGCGCCGAGGAGGTCGAGCACCGGTCGGTCGCCTTCGACCTGTTCCAGCACGTCGACGGCGGCTACCGGCGGCGGGTGCGGACCTGGGCGACGGCGTTCGCGGCGATCGTGTTCCTGTGGCAGCGCGGCGCCCGCTTCTTCATGGCGAACGACCCGACGCTCCTCGAAGGCCGGGCCCGGCTGAAGGACTTCTATCTCGCCGGCCGGCGCGGCACCCTGCCCGCCACCGGCGACATGCTCAGGTCCATACCGAGGTACCTGGGCCGCGGCTACCACCCCTCCCAGGAGGGCTCCACCGCCCAGGCCGTCGCCTACCTCGCCTCCTCCCCCGCCGCGCTGGCCGCGGAGCACGCCGGGAAGGGGGCCGAGTGATACCGAGGCTGCGGACCGTCGTCGCCCTCGCGGGCGCCGCGCTGCTCGTCAAGCGGGCCATGAGACGCCGTATCGAGGTCTCGCCGCTGTGGCCGATGCCGGCCCTGGACCCGCCGACCTCCGGACAGCCGCGCTCCCGGGCGCTGCGGCTGCGGGTCGCCTCGCGCCAGACGGTCGCGGACGGCGTCGTGCAACTGCGCCTGGAAGGCGGGCGGTTGCCGGGCTGGGAACCGGGAGCGCATCTCGACGTGGTGCTGCCGTCGGGGCTGGTCCGGCAGTACTCGCTGTGCGGGGACCCGGTGGACACCTCGTCGTACACGATCGCCACGCGGCTGGTCACGGACGGGCGCGGCGGCTCCCGGGAGGTCCATGAGCAGGTGGCCGAGGGCATGGAGCTGGAGGTCCGCGGGCCGCGCAACCGCTTCCCGCTCGTCGGGGCCGACTCCTATGTCTTCGTCGCCGGGGGCATCGGCATCACCCCGATCCTGTCGATGGTGCGGGCCGTGCCGGCGGGTGCGGAGTGGCGGCTGCTGTACTGCGGGCGGAGCCGGGCGTCGATGCCGTTCCTGGCGGAGCTGGCCGGGGACGACCGGGTCACGGTCGTCGCGGAGGACGAGGACGGCCGCCCGGACCTCGACGCGCTGACGGTCCCCGAGGGTGCGCTGGTGTACTGCTGCGGCCCGCAGGGGCTGACGGCGGCGGTGGAGGAACGGTTCCCCGCCGTCCGCCTCGAACGCTTCGCGCCGGGCACCGCCGGCGCGGGCAACCAGGAGTTCGAGCTGGAACTGCGGCGCAGCGGACGGACGTTGACGGTGCCGGCCGACTCGACCGTGCTGGCCGCGGTGCGGACGGAACTGCCCGACACGGCGTACTCCTGCGCACAGGGGTTCTGCGGGACCTGCCGGCAGCGGGTGCTGGCCGGGGAGGTGGAGCACCGGGACGAGCTGCTGACGGACACGGAGCGTGCCGACTCGATGCTGATCTGCGTATCCCGGGCACGCGGGGGGAGACTTGTGCTGGATCTGTGAACGCCCATGACGGGTCAGGTCCGTTGAAGGCCGGATCCGATCGGTAAGGTGTTCGTATGAGTACCGGGGTACGCCGCAGATTGGGAGTCGAGGAGCGGCGGCAGCAGTTGATCGGCGTCGCCCTCGAACTGTTCAGCCGTCGATCGCCCGACGAGGTCTCGATAGACGAGATAGCGTCGGCCGCGGGCATCTCGCGGCCCCTCGTCTACCACTACTTCCCCGGCAAACTCAGCCTGTACGAGGCCGCGTTGAAGCGTGCCTCGGAGGATCTCGCGGGCCGCTTCGCCGAGCCGCAGGAAGGCCCGCTCGGGGCGCGGCTGCTGCGGGTGATGCGGCGCTTCTTCGACTTCGTCGACGAACACGGGCCCGGTTTCGCCGCGTTGATGCGCGGCGGCCCGGCGGTCGGCTCCTCCGCGACCAACGCGCTCATCGACTCCGTACGGCAGGCCGCCTACGAGCAGATCCTCACGCATCTCGACGTCACCGAGGCACCGGCCCGTCTGGAACTGGTCGTCCGCTCCTGGATCTCCCTCGCCGAGTCGACCGCGCTGATCTGGCTGGACGGCCGGCGCATCCCCCGCGCCGAACTGGAGGTCCAGCTCGTCCACGACTTCGCGGCGCTGGCCGCCGTCAGCGCCGCCCAGGACGACGAGATGAGCACCCTGCTGAAGCGGATGGTCAAGGACGAGCCGGGCGACGGCCCGTTCGCGGACCTGGCGGTCCGACTGCTCGCGCTGGCGGGCTGAGCTGCAGCGCCCCATAGGGGCGCGGGGCTGCATCGATATGCGGCTCCGCCGCGGGGCGCGACCAGCCACGACGGCGCCGCAGCCGAACGACGACACACCACGGCGCTTACAGCGAAGCGTTCAGCCCTCGTACTTCCGGTACGACGGATCCAGATCGCGGACCTCCGCCGACGCGTGCAGCACGAACCCCTCCGGCTTCAGGTGCTCCCGCAGCAGCTCCAGGGTCGTCTCGGTCAGCTTCGCCTTCGTCTCGTCGGTGCGGCCGGCGAGCAGGCCGAAGGTGACGTGCACGATGACATGCGCCCCCTCGGCGTCATAGCCGAAGGCGGTCCCGTCCGCGGCGCGGAACAGCGTCTTGCAGGCCTCGGGCTTGGCGGCCGCGATCTCGACGACGGCGGTGTGCAGGGCCCGGGCGAAGCCCTCCCGGTCGAAGACGCCCTCCGCGGCGGCGGTGTGGTCGACGGTGATCTGCGGCATGGACCCTCCTGGTCAACGTGGAACTGGTGGCCAGCCTAGTCCGCCAGGCTCAGTGCCAGCAGGGCGACGTCGTCCTCACGGTCCCGTCCGAAACAGGCCAGCAGCGTGTCGCAGAGTGCCTCCAGGCCGGGCAGGGCGCCGACGGCGGCGGCGCGGAGGTGTTCCATGGAGACCGTGAGGTCGGTGCCCCGGGTCTCGATCAGGCCGTCGGTGACCATGAGGAGCCGGTCGGCGGGTCCGAGGACCAGTTCGGTGGGCGGCGGGTGCGGCAGGCCCACGCCGAGCAGCGGACCGGACGCCTTGACGTACTCGGCGCTGCCGTCGTCGCCCAGTATCAGCGGCGGGATGTGGCCGGCGTTGGCGATCCGGGTGCGCCCGGTGCCGGGGTCGATCAGGGCCAGGCAGAGGGTGGCCGTGACCTCGGCGTGGTAGTGCTGGAGCAGTTGGTCGAGCCGTTCGGCGAGCGCGGCCGGGTCGCTCTCCGCGAGACAGTAGGCGCGCAGCGCGTGCCGCAGTTCGACCATGACGGTGGCCGCGTCCAGCGAGTGCCCGACGACGTCCCCCACCGCGGTGAGCACGCCGTCGCCGACCCGTAGCGCGGCGTAGAAGTCGCCGCCGATCTCGGTCTCCTGGGAGGCGGGCTCGTAACGCACCGCTATGTCGACGCCCGGCAGCTCGGGCAGCCGGTGCGGGCGGGGCAGGAAGCTGTGCTGGAGGGTGAGCGCGACATGCCGCTCCACCTGGTACATGAGCAGCGGCTCGGCGGCCAGCGCGGTGGCCTGGGCCAGCTGGGCCAGCAGTGCCTCGCCGTCGGGGCTGACCCGGCGCAGCCCGCGGGTGGGCGTGGCCAGGCAGACCGGCGCCTTGCCGTCCTGGGTGAGGACCACCGCCAGCCGGGCGTCGTGCTGCACCCCGGGCCGGAAGAACCCGGCGGGCCACAGCGGGGCCGGCACGGTGGTGATCTGCACCCCGGACTGCCCTCGGGTGAGCCGCCGCAGCAGCCCGGCCACGTCCCGGTGGGCGCCCTCGTCGGGCAGGGCGAGGGAGGTGCGCTCCCGGCTCAGGCCGCGGTACAGCTCGCCGTCCCGGTCGAGGACGAAGACGGCGGCGGGGCAGCCGAGCAGCCGGGCGGCGCCGTCCGCCGCCGCGTCGGCCAGTTCGTGCAGCGAGCGCGCCGACTGGATGGTGACGATCGTCTCCGACAGCTGCCTCAGCCGCCGTACCAGCGCCTGGTTGTCGGCGCGCAGCCGGGCGGCACGGACCGCGGTCCGGACCGCCGCCTCGATGTCCTCCGGCTCGGCGGGCACGGTCAGATACGCCTCGGCGCCCGTCTCCAGCCCCGGGCAGCGGTCCGCCGGGGCGGAGGTCAGGGCCGAGAAGTGCACCACGGGCAGACCGGCCATGTGCGGCCGCTCCCTGAGCCGGCGGCACAGCTCGAAGCCGCTCATGTCCGGCAGGTGCACATCGATGAGGGCCACGTCGGGCAGGTGGCCCTTGCGCAGCCGTACGTCGAGTTCGCTGAGCGCCTCCTGGCCGCAGGCGACCGGGACGACCTCGTGACCGGCCCGGCGCAGCACGGTGCCCATCGCGTACCGGCTCGCGGCCTCGTCGTCCACGATCAGCACGGTGGTGTCTGTCAGCTTGCCGTTGACGTCCATTTACCAGCCCCTGGACAACGCCGGTGGGGCAGCACCCGGTTCTGGGCCTGCCCCACCAAAGTAGTGCGGATGTCATGCGGTCCGGGAGAACACCGCCACGGTGCGTCCCGGAACGATGAACGTACCCGCTTCCCGGTCGTACGATGCGGACTTGACGACGGAATCCGCGCCGGCCGCCTGCACCGGATGCAGCCGGTAACCGGTGCCGGCCAGCGCGCCCACCCGCTGCTCCTGCCGCTCCGGCGTCGCGTTGAACACGACGACCAGGTCTCCGAGTTCCATGGTGATCACGCCGGGCGTCTCGTCCTTCCCGGACAGCGGGAACGAGAGCTTCGACTGCACCTGTCCAGCCGTGTCCAGCGAGAACACGCTGTCGGTCGTACGGATTCTCAGTAGATCACGGTAGGCGGCCGAGGCCCCGTCGATCTCCGCGCAGCCGACGCGCACCGAACCCAGCAACGGCTTGGCGTACGGCCACTTGGACGCGTTGTCGGCGGCCATGGGCAGCCCGCGCCCGAAGCCGTTGCCGTCGGAGCAGTTCCAGTGGATGGCGTTGAACCAGTCTCCGCTGTCGAAGGAGTTGCGGTCCAGGGACTTGGAGCGGAGGAGATCCGTACCCGCCTGGGAGAGCGACGGACCCTGCGACAGGGCGGCCGTGGCCATCGCGAGGACCTGCATCCTGGCCCGGTCGGAGGCGCTGGTGGTGGCCGGCAGCTTGTACGTCAGCGCGTCGAACAGCGACTCGTTGTCGTGCGCGTCGACGTAGGCGAGGGCGTCGCCGGGCGCGTCCGCGTAGCCGGCGGGCGAGCCGTTGTAGTCGACCTCGGCGCCGGTGACCTCCTTGCCGTCGGTGTCGGTGAACCGGTACCTGGCCAGGTTGCCGCTCAGGCCGATCTTGATCAGGTCCTGGTAGTGCAGCAGCCGGGCCTTCTGCTCGGCCGGAGTGCCGTTGGCCGTCGACGCGTTGGGGTCGGTGTAGAGCCCGGTCGCGAAGCCCTGGACGCCGGGGTCCGCGTCGAAGGGGCTGCCGCCGCGTACGGCGTCCCGGGCGCGGTCGGAGAAGGTGGCGATGCCGGTGCCGGCCATGTTGGCCTGGGTGGCCTGGACGAACCGGGCGTCGTCGGCGACCTCGCCGAAATTCCAGCCCTCGCCGTACAGGATGATCTTCTTGCCGTCGACGCCGTCCTTCTTCAGGGTCAGCGCGTCCAGGGCCTTCCTGACCGCCAGGATGTTGGCCTTCGGGTGGTGGCCCATCAGGTCGAAGCGGAAGCCGTCGACCTTGTACTCCTTGGCCCAGGTGACGATCGAGTCGACCACCAGCTTGCCCATCATGGCGTTCTCGGGCGCGGTGTTGGCGCAGCAGGTGCTGTTCGCGACCGAGCCGTCGGCGAGCAGCCGCTGGTAGTAGCCGGGCACGATCCTGTCGAGGACGGAGGTGTCCGCCTGCCCGCTCGCCGCGGTGTGGTTGTAGACGACGTCCATGACGACCCGCAGGCCGTCCTCGTTCAGCGACTTGACCATCTGCCGGAACTGGACCGTGCGGGCGGTGCCGTCCGGGTCGGTGGCGTACGACCCCTCGGGGACCGTGAAGTGGTAGGGGTCGTACCCCCAGTTGTAGGCGTCCTTGGCGGCGGTCGCGGCGACGCACTCCTGCTGCTGGTCGGAGTCGGCCGGGTAGGAGGCCAGGTCGCAGTCGGGGCTCGCCTGGTCCGCCTTCTTCTCGGGCACGGTGGCGAAGTCGAAGGCCGGGAGGAGATGGACGTACGACGTCCCGGACTTCGCGAGCGCGCGCAGGTGCTTCGAGCCGTCGCTGCCCTTGTCGGTGAAGGCCAGGTACGTGCCCCGGTCGGTGGCCGGGACCGTGGAGTCCGCCACCGAGTAGTCCCGGACGTGCAGCTCCTGGATCTGGGCGTCCTTCAGCGGCACGGCCTTGGGCTTGGTGTAGGTCGACCAGCCGCCCGGGGTGAGGGACCTGTCGGCCAGGTCGACGACGAGACTGCGCTCGGAGTCGGCGGTGAGAGCGACCGAGTAGGGGTCGGTGACCTTGTTGGTCACCAGCTTCCGGACGCTGGGCGCCCAGACCTTCACGACATACCGGTAGGGCTTGTTCTTCCAGGACTTGGGGCCGGTGACGGACCAGACGCCGGTGGCGGGGTTCCGTTTCATGGCCACGGTGGAGCCGTCGAGTTCGAGGCCCACGCTCTGCGCGGTCGGCGCCCAGACGGAGAGGGTCGGCTTTCCGCGGTGGAAGACCGGACCGAGACTCGCCGTCGTCGCCTTGGCGTACACGTCGTCGAGCACCCCGGCGATCTGTACGCCGGTCGCGGCCAGCACCGCCCCGTTCGCCGCCCGTTGGGAGGCGACGAGCTGTCCGTCGAGCGCCTCGCGCACCCGGTCGCGGTCGCGCGGGTCGACCGACCAGGCCGTGTAGTCCTTCAGATACGGGAACCTGGCCTTCTGGGCGTCGGTGAGGGTGGTCTTCGTCAGCCGCAGCCACCGCTCGTCGTCGCTCGTCAGCGTCCCGTCCGCGACGGCGATCGAACCGTCGTGGGAGTAGAGGAGCTGGGTGGAGGCGGCACCGTCGGCGCCGTCCCAGGCGACCGTGGACCGGTCGATCCAGACCGCCGCGGAGGTGGTCAGGTCGAGGGCGGCCGCACTGCCGGCGGGCTGCGGGAGCAGGTACTTCTCCTGGCCGTTCAACAGCCACACCTCGTGGCCGCTGGAGGTGAGGTCCAGGGACTGGTCGGCGGAGAGGTCCTTCTCGTCACCGTTGTGGATGATGTAGCTGAGGCTGGTGGCGCCCTCGGTGAGCGGTACCTCGAAGACCGCGCCGTAGGCGTCGGTCGCCACCGGCTTCAGGGGGCTCGACCAGTCGGTGGGGTTCGCGGCGCCCGTCCAGACGTGCAGGCCCCAACCGTCGTAGTTCCCGTCGGCACGGTGGTAGTGGATGACCGCCTTGGTGGTGTCCTGGGCCGGGTAGGCGGGCCGTTCGGTCATCACGTCCGCCTTCCCCTGCTCGATCCAGACCTCGCCCGTCCTGGTGACGTCGATGGAGCGGTCGACGGAGACGTCCTTGTCGCCGTCCTTGTCGACGACGAGGAAGCCCACGTTCGAGGCGCCGGACTTCAGCTTGACGTAGGCGAAGGCGCCGTACGAGTCGCGGCCGACGAACGGGTGCCCGGCGGGCCAGGTGGTCGCCTCGCCGTCGGCGATGTCACCCCAGGCGTACAGGCCCCAGTCGGCGTAGTCGCCGTCGGTGCGCTTGTAGTGGACGATCGCGTAGTCGCGGGAGGAGGCGGTGGGGGTCTCGGGGACGGGCGGGGTGCCGGAGCTGCTCTCGGCCGTGGCGGAGGCCCGGTGGCCCGCCGAGTCGACGACGACCGCCTTGTAGCGCAGCGCGGTGCCGGCCGGGAGGTCCTCGGCGAGGGTCTGGGTGACCTTGTAGGGGGCGTGGTCCCCGGAGCCGAGGGTGGTCCACCCGCCGTTGCCGACCTGGGCGGCGAAGACGACCCGGTCGAGCTGACCACCGGTGACGTCCGCGGTGAGGTCGACGGTGCCGGTGGCGCCGGCGGCCGGGGCGGCGAGGGTGATCTCCGGGCTGGTGGCGGGCTTGTCGAGGGGGCCGGTGGCCTTGTAGACGACGGCGGATCCGGCCGGGACGGTGACGGTCAGCCGGTCCGCGCCGTCGGAGGTCAGCGCCCCGTCCGTGCCGTAGAGCGCGCGGTAGCGCATGTCGGCGGAGCCGGTGGTGAAGGACGCGGTCTTCGGCGCCTCGGCGTTGTTGAGGGCGACGACGTACTCCTGGCCGGTCTTGGCGTCCGTCCGGGTGAACGCGTAGACGCCGGCGCCGTCGGCCGCGTAGCGCTCGGTCTGCACGCCGTCGGCGAGGGCCGGGTTGGCCGCGCGCAGCTTGGAGAGAGCACTGATCTGCCGGTAGAGCGGTGCACTGGTGTCATAGGCGTCGCTCGCATGCGTGCGCTCGGTGCCGATCTCGTCGTCGTCGAGATAGTCGGCGACCTTCGACGCGAACATCGTCTGCCGGGCGTCCTTGTCCCCGCCGGAGCCGGTGAAGCCCTGCTCGTCGCCGTAGTAGACGACCGGGTTGCCGCGGCTGAGGAACATCAGCTCGTTGGCGAGCCGGTCCTTGGCCAGCAGCTGGGCGTCCGTGGCCTTCGGGTTGTCCTGCTCCAGGAAGTACCCGATCCGCCCCATGTCGTGGTTGCCGAGGAAGGTGACCTGCTCGTAGGCGTTGGCCTTGTCGGTCGTGTACTTGTAGTCGTCGCCGAAGACCGAGGCGAGCTTCTGCGCGCTGCCGCCCTGGGAGGCGTAGGCGCGGGCCGCGTCCTGGAAGGGGAAGTCGAGGGTCGCGTCCAGCCGCCCCTGGGTGACGTACGGGGAGGTGACCGAGGTGTCGGCGGAGTAGGTCTCGCCGAACATGAAGAAGTTCTCACGGCCGTGCCGGGCCGCGTACGTGTCGAGCGCGGTCGCCCACTGGGTCCAGAACCCCATGTCGACGTTCTTCACGGTGTCGATCCGGAAGCCGTCGATGTCGTAGTCCCGCACCCACCGCTGGTAGATCTTCTCCATCCCGCTGACGACCTCGGGACGCTCGGTCCACAGGTCGTCGAGGCCGGAGAAGTCGCCGTAGGTGGCGGACTCGCCGGCGAAGGTCGAGTCGCCCCGGTTGTGGTACATCGTCGGGTCGTTGAGCCAGGACGGCACCTTGCTGTCGTCGGCCACGGTCGGCGTGCGCGGGAAGGAGGCGGCGGAGACGGCCGGAAACCTCTTGCCGCCGGCCGCGTAGTCGGCGTCGTCGAAGGGCTGCCCGTCCTTGGTCAGGTAGGGAAAGGCGCCCTTGGAGAGGTAGTCGTACGACTTCTCCTCGTAGTCGACGACGTCGGCGGTGTGGTTGGTGATGACGTCGAAGAAGACCTTCATCCCCTTGGCGTGCGCCTTGGAGATCAGGGTCTCCAGGTCCTTGTTGGTCCCGAAGTGCGGGTCGACCTGGGTGAAGTCGGTGATCCAGTAACCGTGGTAGCCGGCCGAGGCGTTGCTGCCCGTGCCCTGCACCGGCTTGTTCTTGAAGATGGGGGCCATCCAGAGGGCGGTGGTGCCGAGCCCCTTGATGTAGTCGAGCCGCTTGGTCAGGCCCTTGAGGTCACCGCCCTGGTAGAAGCCCTTGTCGGTGGGGTCGTACCCGGTGGAGAGGCGGGAGCCGGTGAGGCCGCCCTGGTCGTTGCCGGTGTCGCCGTTGGCGAAACGGTCCGGCATGACGAAGTAGAACTGCTCGCGGGTGTCGTCGTGCCGGGCGGGCTCGGCGGCGAGCTTCGCGTCGGAGGGCGGTGCGGGCGGGGCGGCGGCGTGTGCGGCGAGGGGCTGCACGAGCGCGGCGGCGAGGGCGGCGACGGCGACGGCCGCGACCCGTCTGACATGTATCACCGGTGTGAACTCCTAGCGATTGCGGCTCTCTTGGGTCCGACCCCGCGCGACCGTACCGCCGCCGAAAGGCTTACAGCAAGAGGCTTGCAATTCACAGCAAGAACTTTCACGAGGTGTATTGACGCGGTATCCCAACTGCCGCACTCTCACGGGTTGTTGAAGCCTGCCCCAATCCTTTCCGAGCCTTTCCGAGCCTTTCGGAGCCGCACATGACCACCAGACACCGACCCCCGGGTGTCCTCCGCCGCACAGCGGGCGCACTGGCCGCGGGCGCCCTCGCGCTGGCCGGCGTGATCGCCCTCCCGGCCTCGCCCGCACAGGCGGACACCACCGCCAAGGGCGATGTGATCGCCAACCTGTGGGAGTGGAACTGGAACTCGATCGCGTCCGAATGCACCAACGTCCTCGGCCCGGCCGGCTACGGCGCGGTCCAGGTCGCCCCGCCCTCCGAGTCCCTCAAGCAGTCCAGCTACTACTGGTGGGACGTCTACCAGCCGTACTCGTACACCCTGAACAGCCGTTTCGGTACGGCGGCCCAGTTCGCGTCGATGGTCTCCGCCTGTCACGCGGCGGGCGTGAAGGTCTACACGGACGCGGTGATCAACCACACCGCCGCGCAGACCGGCACCGGCTACGACGGCACCACGCTCACCAGCAAGTACGACACCCCCGAATGGGACCCCGGCGACTACCACACCTCCGCCGACTGCCCCACCTCCGACCTGACCATCCAGGACTACTCCAACCTCACCCAGGTCCAGAACTGCGAACTCCTCGGCCTGCCGGACCTCAAGACCAGTGCGGACAACGTCCGTTCGGGTCTCGCCGCCTTCCTCAACAAGCAGATCGCCCTGGGCGTCGACGGCTTCCGGGTGGACTCGGCCAAGCACATCCCGGCCACCGACATGGCGGCCATCGTCGCCAGGCTGAACACCACGACGTCCGGTGCGGCGCCGTACGTCTTCGACGAGGTGTACCCGGGCTCGACCCCGCAGCCCAGCGACTACTACGGCTCGGGTGACGTCCTCGACTTCACCTACGCGAGCAGGATGAAGTCGGCGTTCCAGGGCAACGTCAGCGACCTGTCCTCCCTGGAGAGCAGCGGCATCCTGCCCGCCGCCAACTCGGTGTCCTTCGTGACCAACCACGACACCGAGCGCAACGGCCTGCACATGAGCTACAAGGACGGCGACAGCTACAAGCTCGCCAACCTCTTCGAGCTCGCCTACAAGTGGTCGACGCCGACCATCTACTCCAGCTGGCAGTGGACGCAGAGCGACCAGGCGCCGCCGAACTCGGCCGGGTTCGTCACCGACACCGACTGCTCCAACGGCTGGAACTGCCTGGACCGGGACACGGCGGTCGTCGGCATGGTGGCCTGGCACAACGCGGCCGGCAGCGCGGCCGTCTCCGACTGGTCGACCAAGTCGTCCTCCGTCATCGGCTTCGGCCGCAGCGGCGCCGGCTTCTTCGCCGTCAACAACGGCTCCGGCGCGGCCACCTACACCTTCGCGACCGGCATGGCGGACGGCACGTACGCGAACGTCGTCGACGGCGGCGCGAGCACGGTGACGGTCTCCGGCGGGAACGCGTCGATCACCATCCCCGCGAAGGACGCGGTCGCCTTCTACAACGCCGACTACACGTGCACGGTCGGCTGCGACGACACAGGTGGCGGTGGCTCGACGTCGACGGTGAGCGCGACGTTCAACGAGTACGCCCCGACGACGAGCGGCACCGATGTCTACGTCGTCGGCTCCATCTCCGCCCTGGGCGGCTGGGACACCTCGAAGGCGGTCCGGCTGTCGTCCTCCGGCTACCCGATCTGGTCGGGCGCGGTGAACGTGCCGATCAACACGTCCTTCACTTACAAATACGTGAAGAAGGACAGCTCCGGGAACGTCACCTGGGAGTCGAACGCCAACAGAGCGGCGGCCACGACGACTTCGGCGATCTCGCTGAACAACTCCTGGAACGTGGCGAGCGACTCGGCCACCGACGTCACCTTCAACGAGTACGCCACCACCGACTGGGGCACCAACGTCTACGTCGTCGGCTCGATCGCGTCCCTCGGCTCCTGGAACACGAGCGACGCGATCCCGCTGTCGTCGGAGTCGTACCCGACATGGAGCAAGCTGGTGATCGTCCCGAAGAGCACGACATTTACCTATAAATTCATCAAAAAGGACAGCTCCGGGAACGTGACGTGGGAGTCGGGCACGAACCGCTCCTACACCACGGGCAGCTCCTCCGGCTACACGACGAGTGACAGCTGGAAGTAGGCCCGGAAAGTTTCCCGCGGCACGGCGCGAACAAATCCGCGGTGTCGTGCATCGAACCTCGTGTAAGGCACCAGAGGACGGCACGGGGCGCAGACCACGCCCCGTGCCTCACGACACGAGTGGAGCGTCGTCGCCGTGAACGAAGACCTGAACACCTACAGCACCGACACCGCCGGGTTCGCGGGCAGGCACCGGGCCCGCCGCGGGATCAGCCGCGCCAAGCTTGCCGGAGGCGCGGCCGCCCTCGCCGGTCTGGGCCTCGTCTGGGCGGGTACCGCCAATGCGGCGACCCCGGCCGCCGCCAAGGCCGCGCCCACCTGCTCCGCCGCCGCGCTCAAGGCAACCTTCGGCCAGCAGCTCG
The DNA here is from genome assembly GCF_043201895.1 of Streptomyces sp. NPDC048254. Taxonomy (NCBI): domain Bacteria; kingdom Bacillati; phylum Actinomycetota; class Actinomycetes; order Kitasatosporales; family Streptomycetaceae; genus Streptomyces; species Streptomyces sp. NPDC048254. The sequence continues at coordinate 154,833 of NZ_JBICZJ010000011.1, read as the reverse complement.
CCGGCGGCATGAACCACCAGGGTGTCGTCATCCGGCTGCGCAACCTCAGCGGCAAGACCTGCGCCTTGCGCGGCTACCCCGGCCTGGGCCTGGAGAACTCCGCGCACAAGGCGGTCACGACCCACACGCACTGGGGCAGCACCTGGTACGCCAAGGACCCCGGCAAGAAGACCCTGGTCCTCAAGGACGGCCAGAGCGCCGAGGCCGTCGTCGCCTGGACCCACGCCAACACCGGCACCTCGGGTGCGGTGCACGCCTCCTACCTGGAGATCACGCCGCCCGCCTCGACCAAGCACAAGACGCTGGCGTTTCCCCAGTGGGTCGACCACGCCGACCTCTCGGTCACCGCGCTGGCCAGGCACATCAACGTCACTCCGTGACCTGAGCGCTGCGCCGGAAGTGCCGCGATGTGCCGGCTGCCGACTGCGGCGCCGTCGTGGCTGGTCGCGCCCACGCGGCGAAGCCGCATATCGATACAGTCCCGCGCCCCTTCGGGGCGCTGCCGAACCGCTGCGGACTTCGCCGGGCCCGCTTAGGCCCGCGCCCCGCCGTCCACTCGCAGGACCGCGCCCGTCACACAGGAGGCGCGGTCGCTGAGCAGCCAGGCGGCGGGCTCGGCGATCTCGTCGGGGGCGGCCGTGCGGCCCAGCGGGGTCGTGGACCTCATGCGGTCGATGACGCCGGGGGTGGCCTCCTCCCAGGCGCGGACCATCTCGGTGAGCGTGCCGCCGGGGGCGATCGCGTTGACGCGGATGCCCTCGGGGCCGTAGGTGACGGCGGCGGACTCGGTGAGGCTGTTGACGGCGCGTTTCAGGGCGCCGTAGACCGGCAGGACGGGGTTGGCGCCCAGGCTGCCGACGGACGAGTTGTATCAACTGCGACGCCCTCGACCTCACCGACCGGGACCAGCAGGTCGTGATCTACACCGCGACTCCGGGCTCACGGTCCGAGGAGGCGCTGCGGCTGCTGTCGGTGATCGGTACCCAGCGGATGGATCCTCAGCAGGTCGACTTCCCGGCGTAGACCGCGAGGGCGGTGTTCGAGGCCAGGGTGGCGGTGAGCTGACCGCTCGCGTTCACCGTCACCGAGGTGTTCGCCTGCACGTTGCAGTACGTCCCCGCCGGCAGGGAGGTCTGGTAGGTCCGGGTCAGCGAGCCCGATTCGTGGTTGATGGCGACGTAGCCCTTGGCGCCCCGCCCGAAGGCGATCGCGTCGGCTCCGTCGTCCCACCAGTTCGTCACCGACTCGCCGCGTACCGCGTTGCGGAAGGCGACCATGCGGATGATCTCCGGCCAGGCGTGCTGGCACTTCCAGCCGTCCTGCCAGCAGGCGTTGACGGTACCGTCGTTGGGCGGCCCCGCGTCGGCGTCGGTCCACTCGTAGCCGGAGTTGATGTCCGGGGCGCCGTAGGGGTAGGCGAGCATGAAGACGTTGGCCAGGGTGTAGTTGGCGCCGTCCTTGTAGTTGAGCGTGGAGCCGTTGCGCTCGGTGTCGTGGTTGTCGACGAAGACGCCGGCGACCGAGCTGCTCATGTACCCCCAGCCCTCGCCGTAGTTCTTCAGGTAGGCGAGGTTCTCGTTGTTGAAGACGCGCTTGAGGTCGTAGGCGTAGCGGAACTCCTGGACGTCCCCGTTGCCGGTGTACTCGGTCGGCTGGACGGCCTCCCCGCTGCCGTAGATGACCTCCTGCTTCCAGTAGACCGACGGGTTGGTGAGCCGGGTCTTGATGTTGGCCAGGTCCTCGGCCGGGATGTGCTTGGCCGCGTCGATGCGGAAGCCGTCGACGCCCAGGCTCAGCAGGTCGTTCATGTAGCCGGCGATGGTCTTGCGGACGTACTCCTCGCCGGTGTCCAGGTCGGCGAGGCCGACGAGTTCGCAGTGCTGGACGTTCCAGCGGTCGGCGTAGTTCGAGACGAGGGAGGTGCAGTCGTCGAAGTCGTAGGAGGAGTACAGGCCGGGGTAGTCGTACTTCGTGTACGACGAGCCGCCGGTGCCGGTGCCGCTGCCCGCCGACATGTGGTTGATCACCGTGTCGACGACCACCTTCACGCCGGCCGCGTGACAGGTGTTCACCATGTTCTGGAAGGCCGTACGGTCGCCGAGCCGGCCCGCGATCTTGTACGACACGGGCTGGTACGACGTCCACCACTGCGAGCCCTGTATGTGCTCGGCGGGCGGGGAGACCTGGACGTATCCGTAGCCGGCGGGGCCCAGAGTGGCGGTGCACTCCTTGGCGACCGAGGCGTACTTCCACTCGAAGAGGACGGCGGTGACGTCCTTGGTGCCGGGCGGGGAGGCCGACGCGACGGACGGGGTCATGACAATGCTGCAGGCGGCGAGCGCCAGTGCGGCGGAGAGGGTCTTGGGTGCCATGTGGGGGTTCCTTCGTCTTTGAAGGCGCCGTTGAAGGCTCTTGCTGAAAGGTTGCTGAAACCTTGCGGTTGCGCAGATGTTAAGGGCCCGCTCCCCGGATGGGTAGCGGGCCCTCAGAAATTGCCGCAAGAAGTTACCGAGTGACGGTCCGTCAGGCGGTCGTCCACCACACGGTGGTGTCGGCCGGCAGCTTCGCCTCGCCGCCCGCCTCGGTCACCTCACCGCTGGTCAGGAGCACCTGACCGTACGCCGGAGTGGTCACCGACTCCCCGCTGGTGTTCGCGACGCACACGAACTCCCCGCGCCGGAAGGCGAGTACGCCCTCCGGGGCACGCAGCCACTCCACCGCCTCGCCCGCGCCCAGATCGGACTGTGTACGACGGACGCGCAGCGCGGTGCGGTACAGCTCCAGGGTGGAACCGGCCACCCCGGTCTGTGCCTCGATGCTCAGCTCGCCCCAGCTCGCGGGCTGCGGCAGCCAGCTGCCCCCGCCGCCGAAGCCGTACGACGAGCCCTCCCGCGTCCACGGGATCGGTACCCGGCAGCCGTCCCGGAAGCCGTCCTGCCCGGCACCACGGAAGTACGCGGGGTCCTGCCGGACCTCGTCGGGCAGATCGACGACGTCCGGAAGCCCTAGCTCCTCGCCCTGGTAGATGTACGCCGATCCGGGCAGCGCGAGCATGAGGAGGGTGGCCGCCCGCGCCCTGCGCAGGCCCAGCGCCCGGTCTCCGGCCGTGCGGATCTGGGTGCCGAGGCCGGGCGGGTTGGCGAAGCGGGTGGCGTGCCGGGTGACGTCGTGGTTGGAGAGGACCCAGGTGGCGGGGGCGCCGACCGGGCGCATGGCCTCCAGGGTGCGGTCGATGACGGTGCGCAGTTCCTTCGCGTCCCAGTCGGTGCTCAGGTACTGGAAGTTGAAGGCCTGGTGCAGCTCGTCCGGGCGGACGTAGTTGGCGGTGCGCTCCACGGTCGGCGTCCAGGCCTCCGCGACGAAGATGCGCCCGCCCGTCGCCCACCACCGCCCTTCTGCGGAAGGCCCTTCGGGCCCCCACTCATTTTCGGCGTACTCGTCGAGGACGTGCCGCCACTGGCGGTAGATCTCGTGCACACCGTCCTGGTCGAAGAACGGCATGACATCGTTGCCCAGCAGCTTCAGCTGGTCGCCGCCGCCGAGGTCCGGGAGACCCGCCGCCTTGACCAGACCGTGCGCCACGTCGATACGGAAGCCGTCCACGCCCATGTCCAGCCAGAAGCGCAGGATGGAGCGGAACTCGTCGCCGACGGCGGGGTGTTCCCAGTTGAAGTCGGGCTGCTCGGGGGCGAAGAGATGCAGGTACCACTCCCCGTCCGCCACCCTCGTCCAGGCCGGGCCGCCGAAGATGGACTCCCAGTCGTTGGGCGGGAGTTCGCCGTTCTCGCCCTTGCCCGGCCGGAAGTGGTAGCGGTCCCGCGACGGCGAGCCGGGGCCCTCCGCCAGCGCCCGCTTGAACCACTCGTGCTGGTCGGAGGAGTGGTTCGGGACCAGATCGACGATGATCCTGAGGCTCAGTTCATGGGCGTCCCGGATCAGCGCGTCCGCGTCGAGCAGGTTGCCGAACATCGCGTCCACGGCCCGGTAGTCGGCGACGTCGTAGCCGGCGTCGGCCTGCGGGGAGGCGTAGAACGGGCTGAGCCACACGGCGTCGACACCGAGGTCACGCAGGTACGGGAGTCTGGAACGTACGCCCTCCAGGTCCCCCATCCCGTCGCCGTTGCTGTCGGCGAAGCTGCGCGGATAGACCTGGTAGATCACCGCGTCCCGCCACCAGTCGCGGCGACGGGCGACGGTGGTCGTGGCGGTGGCCGGTGCGGCGGATTGCTGCTGGCTCATGGCGTCCTTGATATGTAACGGAGTCATCGGGTCAGAGGTGGATGCGGATATGGAGACGGGCGGGGTGACGAGGCGGCCGCGGTCACAGCGGGGTCGGATGGTGACCGCGGCCGCCACCCCGCGCCCGAAAGGGGCGCGGGGAACTGCGCGACCAGCCACAACGGCGCCGCAGACGAACGACGGCCGAGGCGGCTTCTCGGCAACCGCCGGTCACCCCTTGGTACCGCCCGCGGTGAGCCCGGTCACCAGGTTCTTCTGCACCAGGTAGAAGAACACGGCCACCGGTATCGCGATCAGCACCGCCGTCGCGGTCATCAGGTTGCGCTGCGCGTCGTGCTCGCTGATGAAGCTCTGCAGCCCCACCGCGAACGTGTACTTGTCGTCGCTGAGCATGAACGTGGAGGCGAAGGCGACCTCCCCGAAGGCGGTGAGGAAGTTGTAGAACGCGGCGACCGCGAGGCCCGGCTTCGCGAGGGGCAGGATCAGCCGCACGAAGGTGCCGAAGGGCGAGAGCCCGTCGACCCGGCCGGCCTCGTCGATCTCGAAGGGGATCGTGTCGAAGTAGCCCTTGAGCAGCCAGGCCGTGTAGGGGACGACCGTGGTGCAGTAGACCAGGATCAGGCCGAGGTAGCTGTCGATGAGGCCGAGGTTCGACAGGATCTGGTACATCGGCACGATCAGCACGGCGATCGGGAACATCTGGGTGACCAGCAGCAGCCACATGAACTTCCGGTAGCCAGGGAAGCGCATCCGGGAGACGGCGTAGCCGGTGGTCGAGGCGAGGATCAGCCCGATGACCGTGGTGCCGCCGACGACGATCATCGTCGTCTTGAACCAGTCCCAGAAGCCGGTGTGCTGGAGGACGAAGGAGTAGTTGTCCAGCGTCATCTTGTGCCAGATGCCGCTCGGATGGAGGTAGTCGTCCTTGTCCGGGCCGAGGGAGAGGAAGATCAGCCAGGCCACCGGGAAGAACGCGATCAGGCTCGCGACGCCCAGGATGCCGTGGGTGACGGCGGTGCCGAGCGGGCCGCGCTCGTCCCGGCGGCGGACACGGCGCGGACTGCTGGTCACAGGGGCCTCCTCGGCGACCTGGGCGGAGGTCTCGACAGTGGTCGTACTCATGAAAACTCCTGCCTCAGATCGCGAGCTGCTGATCGTTGCGGTTGAGCCAGCGGCGGTAGAAGGAGGTGAAGACGATCAGGACGGCCAGCAGCAGCATGCCGTAGGCGGCGGACTGGGCGAAGTCACGTGGCTGCTGTCCGAAGCCGAGGAAGTACGCCCAGGTGACCAGGATCTGCGCGTCCGGGGCGGTGTTGCCGAAGAGCAGGAAGATGACGGCGAACTGGTTGAACGTCCAGATGATGCCGAGGAGGACGACCGTGGAGCTGACCGACCGCAGCCCCGGCAGGGTGACGTACCGGAAGCGCTGCCAGGCGGTGGCGCCGTCCATCTCGGCGGCCTCGTAGAGCGTGCCGTCGATGGCCTGGAGGCCGCCGAGCAGCGAGAGCATCATGAACGGCACACCGCACCAGGTGTTGACGAGGATGGCGGCGGCCCGCTGCCAGAAGGTGTCCTCCAGCCAGTCGGGTTGCGGCAGATGGAGGAAGTGCAGCGTCGCGTTGATGATGCCGCCGTCGGCGAGCATGAACCGCCAGCCGAACACGGTGACGAAGGTCGGCACCGCCCAGGGCAGCACCAGGACCATGCGGTAGAAGGTGCGGCCGCGGAACTTCTCGTTGAGCAGCAGGGCCAGGCCCAGGCCGATGGTGTAGTGCAGGGTGACGCAGAGCGCGGTCCAGACGATCGTCCAGACGAAGTGCGACCAGAAGCGGTCGTAGGACGTCGGGCCGAACAGGATGTCCTTGTAGTTGTCCAGGCCGATGAACTTGTAGGTGGCGTCGATGTGGTTGACGCCGATGGTGCGGGCGGTGTTGAGGCTGTTGGCGTCCGTCAGCGTCAGGTAGAAGCCGTACACCAGCGGGTAGATGACGAGCGCCCCGAGCACGACGGCCACGGGGGCGATCATCGCGTAGGCGTACCAGTATTTCTGGTAGTTGGTGCGGAGCCGGCGGCCCAGCCCGGGGCGGGGCGCGCGGTCTCCGTGGCGCTTGCCGGTCGCACGGTCGATGGCGACTGTCATGGTTCGACACCTTCTGGGTTTTCCGGGATCGGGCTGGGCACAGGCCGGTGGCCGCCGGATCCCTCCCCCCATGTGTCAGGGGGATCCGACGGCCACCCGGGGCTTACTTGCTGAAGTCGGGGACGAGCTTCTCGATCCCGAGTTCGGCGGTGCCCAGGCCCTTACCGAGGGACTCCTTGCCGCCGGCGATCTTGGTCAGCTCGGTGCCGACCGGACCCCACAGTGAGGAGTACTCGGCGAGCGCCGGACGCGGCTGCGCGGAGGAGAGGACGGCCTGGTAGCCGGCGATGCCCGGGTCGGCCTTGACCTCGGCGGTGTAGGCGTCGGAGCGGGTCGGCAGGGTGGAGTTCTTCAGGGCGATCTCCGTCTGGGACTTGGCGGAGGTCATGAAGGCGACGAACTTCTCGGCGGCTTCCTGGTGGGCCTTGTCGATGCCGGCGTAGATGGAGAGGTTGTGGCCGCCGGTCGGGGCGCCCGCCTTGCCGGTGGAGCCGGCCGGGACGGTGGTGATGCCGAGGTTGGACTTGTCGCTGAACGCGGAGCCCTTGTAGAAGTTGGTGATCTCCCAGGGGCCCTCGATGGTCATGGCGACCTTGCCGTTGACGAAGGCGTCCTGGCGGTGGGCGTAGGCGTCGGCGGTGGTGTCCGCCTTCTGCAGGCCCTTGCCGGAGTAGAGGTCCAGCCAGGTCTGGTAGCCCTTCTCGGCCGCCGCCGAGGTGATGGTGATCTTCTTGGCGGCGGCGTCGACCATGTCGGTGCCCTCGCCGTAGAGGAAGGGCTGCGTGTAGTAGGCGGCCTCGGGGCCCCAGTAGCCGGTGACCTTGGCCTTGTCCTGGATCTTGGCGGCGTCGGTCTTCACCTCGGCCCAGGTCTTGGGGGCCTCGGCGATGCCGGCCTTCTTCAGCAGGGCCTTGTTGTAGACGAGCGCGAGGGTGTCGGTGACCAGCGGGACGCCGTAGGTCTTGCCCTCGTACTGGGCCTGGGTGATCAGGCTGGACTGGAACTTGTCCTTGTCCGCGAGCGCGCTGGTGCCGTCCAGCGGCAGGAAGTAGCCGGCCTTGGCGAAGGCCGGGGTCCAGCCGACCTCGGAGCGCAGCACGTCGGGGGCGCCCTTGCCGGACTGGGCGGCCGTGTCGAACTTGTTCTGCGCCTGGTCGAACTGGACGTCGACGTAGTTGACCTTGATGTCCTTGTTCGCGGCTTCGAACTCCTTGACCAAGGCCTTGTACGTCGGTGCCTCATTGGTGGCGTTGGAGGTGTCCCACCAGGTGATGGTGACCGGGCCGTCCGACTTGCTGTCGCTGTCGCTCCCGCCGCACGCCGTCGCCGTGAGGGCGAGGGACGCCACCAGCGCGGAGGCCGCTATGCCACGCCGCATGAGTTCTCCTTGAGGGTGAAAAGCCCGAGTGATGCGAGGGCGGCCCCGTCCGCCGTCCTCGCCGTCGTGCCGACAGCGCCGTTGCGGCGGCCGGGCGTCAGGGAACGTAACAGCGATGTAAGCGCGACGAAAGACCTTGCAGCAAAAAAGTGCAAGAGATCTCCGAAGTTATCCGGGCGTGACCTGTCGGCGACCACCGTGAGACGCTTGCTTGCTGCTTGTTTACGGCGGTAGAGCGCTACGACGGCCACTTGTGCAAGACTCTGCAAGCTCTTGCCATCACGTTTCACGAGGGAGTGCGATGACGCAGCAGCCCGCACCGGGCCGCCCCCCAGGCCGCATCAGGCGCCCGATCGGTGTGCAAGGGGACATACGGCCGGTACAGTCCAGTGCCGTGACCACACGGCTTGCCGACATCGCAGCGCAGGCGGGGGTGAGCGAGGCGACCGTCAGCCGGGTGCTCAACGGCAAGCCGGGCGTCGCCGCCACCACCCGCCAGTCCGTGCTCGCCGCCCTGGACGTGCTCGGCTACGAGCGTCCGGTACGGCTGCGGCAGCGCAGCGAGGGCCTGGTGGGGCTGATCACCCCCGAGCTGGAGAACCCGATATTCCCGGCTCTGGCCCAGGTCATCGGGCAGGCGCTGACCCGGCAGGGCTACACCCCCGTGCTCGCCACCCAGACCCCCGGCGGGTCCACGGAGGACGAGCTGACCGAGATGCTGGTGGACCGCGGGGTCGCGGGCATCATCTACGTCTCCGGCCTGCACGCGGACACGACCGCCGACATGCAGCGCTATGAGCGGCTACGGGCGCAGGGCGTGCCGTACGTCCTCGTGGACGGCTTCTCGCCCAAGGTGCAGGCGCCGTTCATCTCCCCCGACGACCGGGCGGCGATGGCGCTGGCGGTGACGCATCTGGCGTCCCTGGGGCACACGAGGATCGGCCTCGCCCTCGGCCCGAAACGCTTCGTCCCCGTGCAGCGCAAGATCGAGGGCTTCGTCCGGGCCATGCAGGACCAGCTGGGGCTGCCGGCCGGGACGATCGAGACCGAGCTGGTCCAGCACTCCCTCTACACCCTGGAGGGCGGTCAGGCGGCGACCACCGCACTGATCGACCGCAACTGCACGGCGATCGTCTGCGCCAGCGACATGATGGCCCTCGGCGCGATACGGGCGGCCCGGCAGCGGGGTCTCGACGTCCCCAAGGACATCTCGGTGGTCGGTTTCGACGACTCCCCGCTGATCGCCTTCACCGACCCGCCGCTCACCACGATCCGCAAGCCGGTCCCGGCGATGGGGCAGGCCGCGGTGCGCACCCTGCTGGAGGAGATCGGGGGGACGCCGGCTCCGCACAGCGAGTTCGTCTTCATGCCGGAACTGGTGGTACGCGGTTCTACGGCAGCGGTACCAGGGAAGTAGTCGTCCCGCCGTAGAACATGCACGCTGAACCCAACCTTGGGATGATCTGTCGAGGATGTCTTTTCTGGCAGACTCTGTTCCTATGAGTGACTCGACCGTGACAGAGCCGGAAGGGCGGGCACAACAGACCCTTCCGCGGACCGTCACGGGCGAGGGAGAACAGGGGTTCCTGCGCCGGCTGCGCACGCCGCGCCGGCCCCGGCTCTGGTTCGAGATCCTGCTGATCGCGGTGAGTTACTGGAGCTACTCGCTCATCCGCAACGCGGTCCCGGAGCAGAGGGCGCAGGCGCTGCGCAACGCGGACTGGATCTGGCGGGCCGAGCACCATCTGGGGATCGCCGTCGAGGACTCGGTCAACCACGCCGTGAACTCGGCGACTTGGCTGATCGTCGGAATGAACTACTACTACGCGACACTGCACTTCGTGGTGACGCTGGGTGTGCTGGTGTGGCTCTACCGCAGCCATCCCGGCCGCTACGCGGCGGCCCGCCTCGCCCTCTTCGCCACGACGGGCGTGGCCCTGCTCGGCTACTACCTGTTCCCGCTCGCCCCGCCGCGGCTGATGAACGGCGGCGGCTTCATCGACACGGTGATGCTCCACCACACCTGGGGTTCGATGGCCTCCGGCGACCTCAAGCACATGTCCAACCAGTACGCCGCGATGCCGTCCATGCACATCGGCTGGTCCCTGTGGTGCGGCCTGACGATCTTCGCCCTGGCATCGGCACCCTGGGCGCGCATCCTGGGCCTCCTCTACCCGACGGCGACCCTGCTGGTCATCGTCGCCACGGCCAACCACTTCTGGCTCGACGCCGCGGGCGGCATGCTCTGCCTGACCTTCGGCCTCACCCTGGCAGGCCTGTGGTACGGCACGCTGCCGCACACCTTGCCGAGACGGGCGTAGCCCGGCGGGCGGCTCGGGCCGACGCGGCCGGGGGGACGGCCGGTCCGGCGGCGGTGGGCCGCACCCCGCGTCCTGTCCGGCACCCGCCCGACCGACCTCTTCGTGGGCTTCGCCGGGACGGTCCTGATCTTCGCCCCCTCCTACGCCCCGTAGAAAAGCTCCTCCACCACCACCCGAGCCCGCCGCGCGGTCCGCCGGTACGCGTCCAGCATGTCCCCCACATGCCCGTCCCCGTACCCCAGGTACCGGCCCACCGCGGCCAGCTCCCGGCTCTCCGGAGGAAACGTGTCGCCGGCCCGCCCCCGCACCAGCATCACCGCGTTCCGCACCCGCGTGGCCAGTACCCACGCCTCGTCCAGTATCGAGGCCTCCTCGGCCCCCAGCAGCCCCGCCGCGCACGCCGCGGCCAGCGCCTCGCGGGTCCGGGTGGTCCGCAGCCCCGGCTCGGCCCAGCCGTGCCGCAACTGGAGCAGCTGCACGGTCCACTCGACGTCGGACAGCCCGCCCGGCCCGAGCTTGGTGTGCAGCTTGGGGTCGGCCCCGCGCGGCAGCCGCTCGGACTCCATACGGGCCTTCAGCCGCCGGATCTCGCGTACCGCGTCCTCGCCGAGGCCCTCGGCCGGATACCGCAGCGGATCGATCAGGTCGATGAAGCTGCGCCCCAGCTCCTCGTCACCGGCCACCGGTTCGGCCCGCAGCAGGGCCTGCGACTCCCACACCAGGGACCACCGGCGGTAGTACGCCTCGTAGGACTTGAGCGTGCGCACCAGCGGCCCGGACTTGCCCTCGGGCCGCAGGTCGGCGTCGATCAGCAAGGGCGGGTCGGCGCTCGGGATCTGGAGCAGCCGCCGCATCTCGGAGACGACCTTGTTCGCCGCGTCGGCGGCCTCCCGCTCGGCCACTCCGTCCCGCGGCTCGTGCACGAACAGCACGTCCGCGTCGGAGCCGTAGCCCAGCTCGTGCCCGCCGAACCGGCCCATGGCGATGATCGCGAACCGGGTCGGCAGGGTGTCGCCCCAGCCTCCCCCACTCTCGGCTTCGCTCGAGCGGGGGGACCCCCACCGGACCACCGCCCGCAGGGTGCCGGCCAGGGTCGCCGCCGTGAGGTCGGAGACCGCGCCGCCGACCCGGTCCACCAGGGCGCCCTGGTCGGCCAGGGCGGGATTGGTCTCGGTGCCGTAGGAGTCGACGATGTCGGCGGCGGCCGTACGGAACAGCTCGCGGCGGCGGACACCGCGCGCGGCCCGAACGCCGTCCTCGGCGTTGTCGGCGCGGCCGACGGCGGCGAGGATCTCCCTTTCCAGCTGGGCGTGTTCGCGGGGTTCCAGCCCACCGCCGGGGCTGCCGCCCTCGCGGACACCGTCGCCGTCGCCGAGCAGGGCGACCGCCTCGGGGGCGCGCATCAGCAGGTCGGGGGCGAGCCGGCCGGCCGACAGCACCCGGGCGAGGTTCTCGGCGGCGGCGCCCTCGTCCCGCAACAGCCGCAGGTACCAGGGGGTCTTGCCGAGGGCGTCGGAGACCTTGCGGAAGTTCAGCAGGCCCGCGTCCGGGTCGGCGGAGTCGGCGAACCAGCCCAGCAGGACGGGCAGCAGGGTGCGCTGGATCGCGGCCTTGCGGGTGACGCCCGAGGCGAGGGCCTCCAGATGGCGCAGGGCGGCGGCCGGGTCGGCGTAGCCGAGCGCCTCCAGGCGTTCCCGGGCCGCCTTCGGGCTCAGCCTGGCCTCGGCGGGGCCGAGTTGGGCGACCGCGTCGAGCAGCGGGCGGTAGAAGAGCTTCTCGTGCAGGCGTCGTACGACACCCGTGTGCCGCTTCCACTCGCGGATCAGCTCGGTCTCCGGGTCGGTCCGCAGGCCCAGCGAGCGGCCGAGGCGGCGCAGGTCGGCCTGGTCCTCGGGGACCAGGTGGGTGCGGCGCAGCCGGTAGAGCTGGATGCGGTGCTCCATGGAGCGCAGGAAGCGGTAGGCGTCGTCGAGCTGGGTGGCGTCGGCGCGGCCGACGTAGCCGCCGGCGGCGAGGGCCTGGAGGGCGACGAGGGTGGTGCCGGAGCGGATGGTGGCGTCGGCCCGTCCGTGCACCAGCTGGAGGAGCTGGACGGCGAACTCGACATCGCGCAGGCCGCCGGGGCCGAGCTTCAGCTCGCGGTCGACCTCGGCGACGGGGATGTTCTCCACCACCCGGCGGCGCATCTGCTGCACGTCGGCGACGAAGTTCTCGCGCTCGGCGGCCTTCCAGACCAGCGGTTCGAGGGCGTCGATGTACTCCTGCCCCAGTTCGCGGTCGCCGGCGACCGGGCGGGCCTTGAGCAGGGCCTGGAACTCCCAGGTCTTGGCCCAGCGCTGGTAGTAGGCGAGGTGGCTGCTGAGGGTGCGCACCAGCGGGCCGTTCCTGCCCTCGGGCCGGAGGTTGGCGTCGACCGGCCAGATCGAGCCCTCCACCGTGGTCTCCGAGCAGATCCGCATCATGTGCGAGGCGAGCTTGGTGGCGGAGCGCAGGGCCTTGGCCTCGTCGGCGCCGGCGGCGGCCTCGCCGACGAAGATGACGTCGACGTCGGAGACGTAGTTCAGCTCGTGGCCGCCGCACTTGCCCATGGCGATCACCGCGAGCCGGCAGGCGGCGGCGTCCTCGGGCGCGGCGCGCTCGGCCAGGGCGAGGGCGGCGCGCAGGGTGGCGGTGGCGAGGTCGGCGAGCTCGGCGGCGGTCTCGGCGACGTCGGTGGTGCCGCAGACGTCCCGGGCGGCGATGGACAGCAGGCAGCGCCGGTAGGCGACCCGGAGGCCGACCGGGTCGCCGGCCTCGGCCAGGCCGCGCTCGAACTCCGCCACCCCGGGGTGCAGGTCCCGGGGCTCGTAGGTGACCAGGGCCTCCCAGTCCCGGGGATGCCGGGCCAGATGGTCGGCGAGGGCCGCGGAGGCGCCGAGGACGCCGAGGAGGCGGTCCCTCAGCGGCTTGGCCGCTATCAGGGTGTCGAGCAGCTCCCGGTGGGCGGTGGGGCCGGGCTGGGCCTCCAGCAGCCGTACCAGGCCGTGCAGGGCGAGATCCGGGTCGGCGGTGGCACCCAGTGCCTCCAGGAGGACCGGGTCGTCGCGTACGGCCGCCAGCTCGGGGCTGTCCAGCAGCCGCTCGGCGGCCGAGGCATCGGTGAAGCCGTGCCGCAGCAGTCGCGTGAAGGTACTGCTCCTGCGCCCCGGCGTCATCCGCGGCCTCCCCAGGGATCGAGAACCGGATCAAGGTCGTCCACGCCAGAGCCTAACCGCAGACCCTGCCACGAGCGCCGATGAGTTTCCGGCGGGATCGTGGTCTGTACCGGGTCCGCACCGGCAGGTAACCGAAGGAGGCATCATGCGCGAACCCGAGGGTGTGCTGGACGCCCGCTACAGCAGCCCCGGCACCCGGGCCCACGACTGGTCCGAGGCGGAGAAGCTGCTCACCGGCGCCGAGCTGTTCTGGCTCTCCACGGTTCGGCCGGACGGGCGGCCGCATGTCACCCCGCTGCTCGCGGTGTGGCACGACGGCGCCCTGCACTTCTGCACCGGCCCCGGCGAACGCAAGGAGCGCAACCTCACCGGGAACCCGCACGTCGTCCTGACCACCGGCACCAACGGCTGGGACAAGGGGTACGACCTGACCGTCGAGGGCGAGGCGGTACGGGTCACCGACGACGGCCGGCTGCGCGAGCTGGCGGCGGCCTGGGCGGCGAAGTACGGCCCCGTCTGGCACTACGAGGTGGCCGACGGCTGCTTCCACCACGCGCCCGGGCCGGCCCTGGTCTTCGCGGTGCGGCCCCGCAAGGTCCTCGGCTTCGGCAAGGGCGAGCCGTTCGGCCAGACGAAGTGGACGTGGCCCGACTAGGCGTCCTGCGGGAGCAGTTCACCGGCTCTTCATCCGTCTGGCCGGGCGCGGTGGGACAGGGGATAATTGGCGTGTGCATGCTCTGTCCGTACCGCCACCAGTCCCTCCCTTCCCCCACCACCGGAGGTTGATGTGTCCGGCAGTTCCGCACGTTCGGCCATGCTGCGCCGAGCCCGTACGACGGTGGCCTCCGCCACCGCCTTCACCGCGGCCGCGATCGGCCTGTGGACCGGGCTCGGCGGCACGTCCGCGCACGCCGCGAGTGCCGTACCGACCCCGGACCACGTGATCGTCGTGGTCTTCGAGAACCACGCCTACAGCCAGGTCGTCGGCTCCTCCAGCGCCCCGTACATCAACTCGCTGGCGACCGGCGGCGCCAACCTGACCCAGATGTACGCCGAGACCCACCCGAGCCAGCCGAACTACTTCGCCCTGTTCTCCGGCGCCACCCAGGGCATCACCGACGACGGCTGCTACACCGCGGGCTTCTCCTCGGCGGCGAACCTGGCCTCCGAGCAGCTCGCGGCCGGCCGCACCTGGGCCAGCTACAACGAGACCCTGCCCAGCCAGGGCTCGACCACGTGCAGCAGCGGCAACTACGCGCGCAAGCACAACCCGTGGTTCGGCTTCAGCAACGTGCCGACGTCGACCGCGAAGACGTTCGCCCAGTTCCCCACCGACTACACCACCCTGCCCCAGCTCTCCTTCGTGACCCCCAACCTGTGCAGCGACATGCACGACTGCTCGGTGTCCACCGGTGACACCTGGCTGAAGAACAACCTCGGCGCGTACGCGACCTGGGCCAAGACCCACAACAGCCTCCTCGTCGTCACCATGGACGAGGACAACCGCCTGGCCGGCAACCGCATCCCGACGGTCCTGTACGGGCAGCCGGTCAAGGCGGGGTCGACCTCCTCCACCACCTACAACCACTACGACCTGCTGCGCACCCTGGAGGACGGCCAGGGCCTGAGCGCGCACGCGGGCAACGCGGCCTCGGCCGACGACATCACCGGGATCTGGGCGTCCTGACGTGTATGTAGCGGACAGCCGCGCGAGCACTCCCGCGGCGTCCGCGGAAGGTACCGCCCGGCCGGTGACAGCCGGGCGGTACCGCACCGCGGTCGCTCCCACCGTCCTCGCCCTCGGCACGGTCAGCCTGGTCACGGACGTGTCCTCCGAGATGGTGACCGCGGTCCTCCCGCTGTACCTGGTGACGGGCCTGGGCCTGTCCCCGCTGGGCTTCGGGCTCCTGGACGGCGTCTACAACGGCTTCTCGGCGGTCGTACGCCTGGTCGGCGGCCACCTCGCCGACCGCGGCGGCGGCCGGCACAAGTGGGTGGCGGGCGCGGGCTACGCGCTCTCGGCGCTGTGCAAGCCCCTGCTGCTGATCGCCCACACCCTGACCCCCATCGGCCTGGTCCTCGCGGCGGACCGCACGGGCAAGGGCCTGCGCACGGCTCCGCGCGACGCCCTGATCTCCCTCTCCAGCACCCCTCAGACCCGGGGCCGCGCCTTCGGCGTGCACCGGGCGATGGACACGGCGGGCGCCCTGCTCGGCCCCCTGGCGGCGTTCCTGATCCTGCGGGCGACGGTGGACGGCTACGACGCGGTCTTCACGGTGAGCTTCTGCGTGGCGGTGGTCGGGGTACTGGTCCTGGTGCTCTTCGTACCGGGTGAACGCTCTCGTACGGCCGACGCGGCGGCGCGCCCCACGCTGCGCGCGGCCGTGGGCCTGCTGTCCAACCGGGACCTGCGCCGCATCACCGTCTGCGCCCTGCTCCTCGGCCTCGCCACGGTGAGCGACTCGTTCGTGTACCTGCTGCTGCAACGGCGGCTCGGCGTCCCGGACCGCTGGTTCGCCCTGCTCCCCCTGGGCACGGCGGCCGGGTTCCTCCTCCTGGCCGTCCCCCTGGGCCGGCTGGCGGACCGCTGGGGCCGCTGGCGGGTGTTCCTGGCGGGTCACGGAGCCCTGTTGCTGACGTACGCGTCGCTGCTCACGTCCTGGCACGGCACGGCGCTGCCGTACGTGGTCCTCGCCCTGCACGGCACGTTCTACGCGGCGACCGACGGGGTCCTGATGGCGGCCGCGTCGGACAGCGTGCCGGAGGCGCTGCGCTCGTCGGGCCTGGCGCTGGTCCAGACGGGCCAGGCGGGGGCGCGTTTCGCCTGCTCACTGGCGTTCGGGGCGGCCTGGACGCTGTGGGGCGACCGTACGGCGCTGAGCGTGTCGGCGGTGGCCCTGGCGGTGTGCGCCGCGTACGCCCTGACCCTGCGCCCCTTCCGGAAGGCTGCCGTATGACCCTGAGGTCCCGCATCCTGATCCTCGTCGCGGCCCTGGCCGCGCTGGGGGCGACAGCCCTGGCCTCCGTCCTGCACGCGTCGGCGCGGGCGGAGCGCCGCGACCACACCCAGGCGGGCGGCCCGAAGGTCACCTCGGGAACGGTGACGCTCACCACCCCCGGCAACATGATCTTCCGCAACATGGCCTGGGGCCCGCACCGGGACGAACTGACGACGACCCCGGCGACCGACCCGGCCGGCCCGCGCACGGCTTCCGGCGTGAAATGCCTGCGCTTCTACGCCGCTTCAGGCACGGGAGTGTGCCTCCAGGCCGTGCACGGCCCGGTCTCGGACACCTACCGCGCCCTGATCCTGGACGCGAAGCTGCACACGCGCGCCCACTACGACGTCCCGGGCATCCCCTCCCGCGCCCGGGTCTCCCCCACCGGCCACTACGCCGCATGGACCGCGTTCGTGGGCGGCGACTCGTACGCGGGCACGAACTTCTCGACGCGTACGGCCATAGCCGACACGCGCACGGGGAGACTGATCCCGTCCCTGGAGGCGTTCCGGATCGTCAGGGACGGCCGTTCCTACCAGTCCGCGGACGTCAACTTCTGGGGCTTGACCTTCGCTTCGGACGACGACACCTTCTACGCGACCCTGGCGACGAAGGGCACGACGTACCTCGTGCGCGGCAGCCTCCGCACCCGCACGGTGACCACGCTCCACCCGAACGTCGAGTGCCCGTCCCTCTCCCCCGACGGCACGCGCATCGCCTACAAGAAGCGCGTGAAGGGCCTCCCCAAGGACTCCCCCTGGCGCCTGTACGTCCTGGACCTGAGGACGATGCGCGAGACACCGCTGGCGGAGACCCGAAGCGTGGACGACCAGGCGGTCTGGAAGGACGCGCGTACGGTCGTGTACGCGCTGCCGGGCGACTACGGGGCGGACCTGTACGAGGTACCGGCGGACGGATCGGGAAAACCGCGGCGGATCAGCGCCTCGGCGGTGTCACCGGCGTACGTCGGTCCGTAGCCGCCCGGGTGAATGTGGGGCCCTGTCCCGGGCGGTTGCGACTCGAAGGCGTCCGCCGTGGGGAGGCACTTCCCATGCCTGTGATCTTCTTCGACATCGGGGCGACCCTGGCGGAACCCCGGCTGAACCCGGACGGCTCCCTGGCGCTCCGTCCCCTGCCGCGTGTCCTGGCCGTGCTCGACGACCTCGGCGAGCTGCGCCAGGGCATCATCTCCAACCCCGGGACCCACCAGGGTGACGCCGAACGGGTGGCGGCCGCGCTGCACGAGGCGTTCCCGGGCCGCTTCACCGACGTGGCCCTCGTGCACTGGGGCGCGAAGGACAGCCGCGCCCTCTTCGACCGGGCCGTCGCGAGCGCCGGTGGGACGGCCGACGGCTGTGTCTTCGTGGGCGAGGACGCCCGCGAGCGCGCGTTCGCACGGAAGGCGGGGATGCGTACGGCGGCCCACCCTGTGTTCACCCGGGCCGCCACGGAGGACCGTCCGGTGCTCCGGGCCCGGATCGAGTCGCCCGCCGGCCCGGACGGCCCGGATCTGGACACGGCCGTGGACGCGACCGAGGCCGTCGTCGTGGAGGTCGTCTCCGAGCGCCTCGCGCTCGCCATGGTGACCACGCGGGGCGCCGAGGCGCTGCAGCGGGCGGGGTTCACGGTCGACCTGCGCGGGCCGGTGGACACCACCGGTGACGGCGTGCGGGCCGGCGAGGAGCCGGACGTGCTCGGCGGTGCGGAGCCGGACGGGGACGCCGAGCGGGTCGCGGCCGAGAAGTTCGTCAACGACCTGCTGGCGCGCGGCGAGGCGGTGTTCGAGGGTGAGGAGCCGACGGCGGATACGACGCATGTCGTCAGGCGCGAGGACGACGGGCGGCTGACCGCCCGCCGTCTGCGCTTCTTCGGCTGACGCCGAAGCTCTCCCGGTGGATCAGTCGAACAAGCGCCGGACCAGGGCGAGGCCCTCGCCGGTCGAGCTCCGGGCGATCTCGTGGGTCTTGATCCGCGACGGGCTGTTGTCGACGACCGCCGAGGCGGTGCGGTACTCCTCGGGGACGTCGACACGGCCGCGCCGGACGAGGTCCTCGAGGAACGACGTGGCGACCCGGTCGGGGTCGGCGGGCCGCAGTGAGCCGCCGGCGGGGTCGGAGGCCGCGATACCGAACCGTCGTTCCTCCGCCGGGGCGGACAGGGTGATCGGCTGGTTCAGGCCGTACGTCGCCCCGTGGACCGTGACGGGCATCAGCCCCTCCTCGTCACCGCCGCCCGGCGTCGCCTCGGCCATGCCGACGCTCCGGCGCGACACCTCCGACTCGGTGATCGACGTGGCGGCCTCCAGGGAGAGGATGCCGTGCCGGACGAACGCCGAGCGCAGGAACGGGCCGTAGCGGCCGCCGTTGCGGCGCTGGTCGGCGGCGATCATGTGGCCGGCGACCTGCGCGTAGTAGGCCGACACCACGGGCGCGGCGACGACGGCGTCCACCAGCAGCTGCCCGGCGATCTCGACCGCGAGGCCCAGACCGGCCTGGTCCTGCAGGTCCTGCTGCCGGAAGATCCCGGCGACGCATTTCAGGAAGGCGCCGCTGAACACCCGGGAGAACGAGTGCGGCTCGCTGGACAGCATGTTCGCGGGGCCGCTCGGCGGCAGCAGCACCGGGTCGCGGTAGAAGAAGCTGTTCGACATGTTCCGCAGGCAGTCGGGGTCGACCCCGCCCGGGTGGGCCTGGCGGATGGCCCAGCCCAGTTGCTCGGCCATCCGGGACACCCGCGAGGAGACTTCGAGGTCGCCCTGGGTCTCGGCCAGGACGGAGCTGCGCAGCGACTCCTGCCGGAGTGCCGACACCAGCGCGCTGATGTCGCCGAACGCCTCGTGCAGGGCGGCCGCCTCCGCGCTCGACGCGCTGAACAGCCGGGGGCGCAGGGCGTCGAGGATCGCGTGTCCGGCCTCGTGCCTGACGACGTCGCCGCTCTCACACGAGGCGACGGTGACGCCGGCCACCGTGCGGCGGAAGAACCACAAGCCCCTGCGGTCGTAGAAGGCGTTGAGGTCGTTTCCGGCGTCGAGATGGGCGGTGAGGGCGCGGCCGACCGTCGGGTGCCAGTGCGTGCCGGTCGGCACGAGCGGGCCCCAGGCCTGGCATGCGCTGCTGAGCGCGTCGGCCGCGACCCAGTAGCGGAACGCCTCGGTGCCCGGTCCCGCGCTGTCCGGCTGCGGTGCGGTCTCGGCGATGGCGGCGGGGAAGGGCTGGGTGTCGAGCTGCGGAACGGCATGCGGCACGGGCATGTTGACGTGCCCGAAGGATCCGGGGTCCTCCTCGTACACCAGGATCGTCGGGATCGTGGATTGCTGTTGCTGCACCGTCACGGTGCCTCCCTGAAGGCGGGATGGATCACGGGTGGTGGAATCCCCCCACAGGGAAACTGGCCAGAAGTCCCTCGTGTTCAGTACGGGGTCCCGGCAACCCGGTGTCAATTCGAACATCCCGGCCCGAACCCGCCGAACGAGTGACGGCCCCCGTGGCCGCGAGAGCACACGGGGGCCGTCGACACCGGCTCGGGCCAGGACGGTGACCCGCCCTTGCCGGCGACCCGCCCTTACAGCACCGGCAGGTTCTTCCGCAGCTCGAACGCGGTGACCTCGGAGCGGTACTCGTACCACTCCTGGCGCTTGTTGCGGAGGAAGAAGTCGAAGACGTGTTCGCCGAGGGTCTCGGCGACCAGGTCGCTGCGTTCCATCAGGGTGAGGGCCTCGCCGAGGTTCTGCGGGAGGGGCTCGATGCCCATCGCGCGGCGCTCCGCGTCGGAGAGGGCCCAGACGTCGTCCTCGGCGCCCGGCGGGAGCTCGTAGCCCTCCTCGATGCCCTTGAGGCCGGCCGCCAGCAGGAGGGCGTAGGCCAGGTACGGGTTGGCTCCGGAGTCGATGGAGCGGACCTCGACGCGCGCCGAGCCGGTCTTGCCGGGCTTGTACATCGGAACCCGGACCAGCGCGCTGCGGTTGTTGTGACCCCAGCAGATGTAGGAGGGGGCCTCGCCGCCGGCGCCGGCGGTGCGCTCGGAGCCGCCCCAGATGCGCTTGTAGGAGTTCACCCACTGGTTGGTGACCGCCGAGATCTCCGCGGCGTGCTTCAGCAGGCCCGCGATGAAGGAACGGCCGACCTTGGAGAGCTGGAACTCCGCGCCCGACTCGTAGAACGCGTTCCGGTCGCCCTCGAAGAGGGAGAGGTGGGTGTGCATGCCCGAGCCGGGGTGCTCGGAGAAGGGCTTCGGCATGAAGGTCGCGTGCACGCCCTGCTCCAGCGCCACCTGCTTCATGACCAGGCGGAACGTCATGACGTTGTCGGCCGTCGACAGCGCGTCCGCGTACCGCAGGTCGATCTCCTGCTGGCCGGGCGCGCCCTCGTGGTGGGAGAACTCGACCGAGATGCCCATCGACTCCAGCATGGTGATCGCCTGGCGGCGGAAGTCCATGCCGACGTTGGTCGGGGTGTGGTCGAAGTAGCCCGAGTTGTCGGCCGGGGTGGGGCGGGAACCGTCCATCGGGCGGTCCTTCAGGAGGAAGAACTCGATCTCCGGGTGGGTGTAGAAGGTGAAGCCCAGGTCGGAGGTGCGGGCCAGCGCACGCTTCAGCACGTACCGCGGGTCCGCGAAGGACGGGGAGCCGTCCGGCATGAGGATGTCGCAGAACATGCGGGCGGTGCCGGGGGCCTCGGCGCGCCACGGGAGGACCTGGAAGGTGGACGGGTCCGGCTTGGCGATCATGTCCGACTCGTAGACCCGGGCGAAGCCCTCGATCGCGGAGCCGTCGAAGCCGATGCCCTCGTCGAAGGCCTGTTCCAGCTCGGCCGGGGCCACGGCGACGGACTTGAGGAAGCCCAGCACGTCCGTGAACCACAGGCGTACGAACCGGATGTCCCGCTCCTCCAAGGTCCGGAGCACGAACTCCTGCTGCTTGTCCATCTTCCGCTTCCCCATCCTTGCTGGTCAGGCCGCCTGTTCCCGGTCCCACAGGAGGCGGTCGGGCACCTGAGCATCACACCACAACAGCATTTCATGCGCGTTGCGGACCATGATCGCCCCGGCGTCCTCGGCCTGAACGGCTCCCGTACGGCAGGTGTACCGCCCTGGCGCCCATCTTGCCTGCTCGCACCGACATCCGTAATGGCCGATCCGATTCCGGCGCACGTCACACCCGACTCATGAAGATGAATATCAGATGCAGACCCACTCGATGCCCGGTGCCTGGCGCGGGCCACACCCCACACCCATGCGCGCCCCCGCGTTCCGATTATCGGTTTCCTGTCGAATCACCGGCATTTCCAGGTCTTTCCTGTGTCCTCCCTACGACCGGCCCCATCTCCCCCATTACGATCAGCGGGCCCCACCTTCCACGTCCCTTTCCCCCAGAAGGACACATCCCATGGGTTCCGCGAAGAAGAGCAACAGCGCCGAGCGCAAGGCGCGCATAGAGGAGATGCGGCGCGCCGAGCAGGCGCGTGAGCGTCGCGGCCGGATCCTCACGATCGCCGCGAGCGTGGTGGTCGTCGCCGGCCTCGTGGTCGGCGGTGTGGTGCTGGTGAAGAACCGGTCCGGTGACGACACCACGGCGGCCGACGCGAAGACCTCGGGGCACTTCGTGACCGGCAAGGACGGGGTGAACACCTGGAAGGGCACGCTGGGCCGGACGCACGTGACGACGACCGTGCACTACCCGACCGAGCCCCCGGTGGGCGGCAACCACAACCCGGTCTGGCAGAACTGCAACGGCGACGTCTACACCGAGGCGATCGACAACATGAACGCCGTGCACGCGCTGGAGCACGGCGCGGTCTGGGTGACGTACAACAGCAAGGCGAAGAAGGCCGACGTCGACGCGCTCGCGGCGAAGGTGAAGCAGACGCCGTACACGCTGATGAGCCCGGACGACAAGCAGAAGGACCCGATCATGATGACGGCGTGGGCGCACCAGCGCACCGTGACCGGGGCCGACGACCCGAACGTGGGCAAGTTCTTCGAGGAGTTCGTGCAGGGCAAGCAGACCCCCGAGCCGGGTGCCGCGTGCACGGGCGGTAAGGGCCAGTGATGCGGTCGGTGCTCATCGCGGGCTCCGCGGTGGCGGTGCTGGTCGCGGCCGGCGCGATCACCTACGCGGTCGCGGGCGAGGACGGCGACGGCGGTGGCGTTACGGTCCCGAGCGCCGACTCGGCGGACGCGGGGTTCGCGCGGGACATGGCGGTCCATCACCAGCAGGCCGTCGAGATGTCGTACATCGTGCGCGACCGCACGAAGGACACCGACGTACGGCGCCTCGCCTACGACATCGCGCAGACGCAGGCCAACCAGCGCGGCATGCTGCTGGGCTGGCTGGACCTGTGGGGGCTGCCGAAGGTGTCGGCCGATCCGCCGATGACCTGGATGGGCATGGGCGACATGGCCTCCGGCAAGGACGGTGCGCTGATGCCGGGCATGGCGACCAACACCGAGCTGAAGAAGCTGGGGACACTCAACGGCAAGCAGGCGGAGATCTTCTATCTGCAGCTGATGACGGACCATCACAAGGGCGGTATCCACATGGCCGAGGGGTGTGTGGCCAAGTGCACCGTCACGGTGGAGAAGAACCTCGCCCAGGGCATGGTGGACGCGCAGCAGTCGGAGTTGACGACGATGGCCCAGATGCTGAAGGAGCGGGGCGCCGAGCCGCGCGCCTGAACTGGCGTACAGGGTGGGGGATTTGTCGACTTAACGGCACCGCAAGGGCTTACGGGCAATCGCAATCGATCCGTAACGTTTGGTGCGGCGTCGAAATCCGGTCAAAAACCCCTAATCAACGCCCCCTTGGGGTTTCCTTGGCCTTTTCATTCCCCTGGCATGAACAGTTCACCGTAAGAGTGACGTCCATCGTGTGATCCATTCACGGGCCGTTCCGCCGCCGGCCTCCCGATGATCACGCCTGACCGACCACTCCATGCGTCGAACCGCATAGCAGGGGGCAGTATGAGATCGAACCGTGCCAAGGTGCGGGCCAGCGTGAGCATGGCAGCGACACTGCCGATGATCGCCGGCGCGCTCGCACTCGGCATACCCGCGGCCCACGCCGCGGACAGCCCGGCCCGTGACACCCTGAAGGGCACCAAGCCCACCTGGGCCACGGCCAAGGCGGACAAGGGCGCCACCTCCGACAGCGCGCAGGTCAAGGCCCGGGTCTACCTGGCCGGCCGGAACGCCAGCGGCCTCGCGGCCTACGCGAAGGCGGTGTCCGACCCCAGCTCGCCGTACTACGGCAAGTACCTCAGCGCCAAGCAGGCGCAGGCCCGCTTCGGCGCCACCGCGGCCCAGGTGAAGGCCGTCAAGTCCTGGCTGGCCGCCTCCGGCCTGAAGGTCACCGAGGTCACCCAGCACTACATAGCCGTCGCCGGCGACGTGTCCACCGTCGAGCAGGCGTTCGGCACCCAGCTGCACAACTACGCCAAGGGCTCGAAGACCTACCGCGCGCCGGTGAAGACCGCGTCGGTGCCGGCGGCCGTGAGCAGCTCCATCCTCACCGTCACCGGCCTGGACAACGCGCCGCACAAGGCGACCCACGACGACACGCTGCCGCCCCCGGCCGGCGTGTTCAAGAACTCCGGGCCGTTCTCGTCGTACTACGGCTCGAAGACCGCGACCACGCTGCCGGACGCGTACGGCACCAAGATCCCGTACGCCGTCGAGGGCTACACCGGCAAGCAGCTGCGGGCCGCCTACGGCGCCGGCAAGTACACCGGCAAGCACGTGCGCGTCGCGATCACCGACGCGTTCGCCTCGCCGACCATCGCCTACGACGCCGGCACCTACGCCAAGGCGCACGGCGACGCCGCGTGGAAGACGAGCCAGCTGCACCAGGTGCTGCCCTCGAACTACACGAACACCGGCGCCGACGAGTGTGACGCCTCCGGCTGGTACGGCGAGGAGACCCTCGACGTCGAGGCCGTGCACGCGGTCGCGCCGGACGCCGACGTCACCTACGTGGGCGCCGCGTCCTGCTTCGACAACGATCTGCTGGACTCCCTCAGCAAGATCGTCGACAACCACCTGGCCGACATCGTCTCCAACTCCTGGGGCGACATCGAGGCCAACCAGACCCCGGACCTCGCGGCCGCCTACGACCAGGTATTCCAGCTGGGCGCGGTGCAGGGCATCGGCTTCTACTTCTCCTCCGGTGACAACGGCGACGAGGTCGCCAACACCGACACGAAGCAGGTCGACACCCCGGCCAACTCCGCCTGGGTGACGGCGGTCGGCGGAACCTCGCTGGCCGTCGGCAAGGGCGACAAGTACCTGTGGGAGACCGGCTGGGGCACCGAGAAGGCCTCGCTGTCGGCCGACGGGAAGAGCTGGACCGGCTTCCCCGGCCCGTTCACCTCGGGCGCGGGCGGCGGCACCAGCAAGACGGTGAACGAGCCGTCGTACCAGAAGGGTGTCGTCCCGGACGCGCTCGCCAAGGCCAACAGCGCCTCCGGCAACCGCGTGGTCCCGGACATCTCGGCGATCGCCGACCCCAACACCGGCTTCAAGGTCGGCCAGACGCAGACCCAGGCGGACGGCACCGAGGCGTACAGCGAGTACCGCATCGGCGGCACCTCGCTGGCCGCTCCGGTCATCGCGGCGGTCCAGGCCCTCGCGCAGGAGGCGGGCGGCGGCAAGGCGATCGGCTTCGCCAACCCGCTGATCTACTCCAAGTACGGCACGAAGGCCTACCACGACGTCACGGACAAGCCGACCGGCAAGGACCTCGCGGTCGCCCGCGTCGACTTCGCCAACGGCTACGACGCCACCGACGGCCTGCTGACCTCGGTCCGCAGCCTCGGCAAGGACAGCTCCCTGTCCGCGGTCAAGGGCTACGACGACGTGACGGGCGTCGGTACCCCGGCGAACGGCTACGTGGAGTCGTACAAGGCGCACCGCAAGCACTGATCCGCTGCGCGGCTTGACTAAGGGGCGTGGGGTCCTTCTCTTCGGAGGCCCCCACGCCCCTTTGCGTTACGCCGACTTGAGGGAGGCTATGAAGGGGGCCCAGGCGGTGGCGGGGAGGAGCAGGGCGGGGCCGTGGGGGGCCGCCTTCGAGTCGCGGACGGGGATGAGGCCGGGGACTCCGTGAGCGACTTCGACGCAGTTCCCTCCATCACCGTTGCTGTAACTGCTCCTGAACCAGAGCGCGTCACTCAAGTCGACTCGTTTGCTTGCCATTTCGGTAATCCTCTGCCGCTGCCTTGATCATGGCGAGGGACGTGTCTGGTGACAGCGCAACGGCCCTGAGCCGATCGTATGCCTTGCGGTACTGACTCACGAGGGCCGGATCGTCGATGGTGTCCCCGCTGTACGACGCCTCGACGTACAGCAGTGGTGGGGCGTCCGGGAAGGCCATGATCGTGATCGAAGCGGCCATGAGGGGATACGCGCCGCAATTCCGCGGAACGATCTGCGGAGTGATCCTGCGTCGGTCCGCCAACTCCGTGATGCGGTCAAGCTGCGCGGTCATTTCCTGCGGCGGCACGATGGCGTCCGTGAGAAGCGACTCGTGCAGGACGGCCCAGTACTCCGGAACCAAGTGGCCGTCGTCGAGGAGACCGGCACGATCGAGCCGGGCCTGCACCTTCTCCTCGATCCAGTCATCGGACGCCGACGGATGGGCAGCCTGAACCAACGCCCTTGCGTACGGGGCCGTTTGAAGCAGCCCGGGGAACGTGCTGGGGCACCACTCCTCGATCGACTCCGCGTGCCTCTCCGCCTCCAAGACCTTCTCGAAGTACGCGGCATGCGGCCCTCTTCTCGCCCTCCGCACATCCTCGCAATGCCGCTCGAAGTACCCGTCCGTCCCCAGCACCCGATCCACATGCCGGGCCAGTTCCAACGGCATCCGGCGCTCCCCGCGCTCGATGTCACTCAGGTGGGACTTGCCGTAGAAGCTGCCCTCGACGAGCTTCTCCAACGACAGTCCCGCCGCCTCCCGCTTCCACCGCAACTCCTTGCCGTAGAAGGTCGGGACGCTCACCGAGCCGTCGATGTCCTTGCGCCGCACCACGTGCTCACCGCCGTAACTCACCGGGCCGTTTCCGCAGTTCGCGTCGCGGACGCGAATGCTCTTCCACGGTAGCGAGCCGATCGACAGCCTGTGAGGTGTTCGTCACACACCGCACAGGAAGTTGCCCCCTCTCATGCCCGACCACTCCCCCACGGCCTACGACGTCGCCCTGTGCGTCGAGGACCTCCGCACCGCCCTCGCCGAGCACGGCATCACGCTCCCATCGCTCCGAGTCGATTTGCCGAGCTTCGCGGGTACGTACACCCCACCCGCCGGCCTCGTCGCGCTCGGGAACTGCAACACGGCCACGGCCCGGGCCCTCGCCGCCGCGCTCAGGATGACGGCGGCGGCAGAGCGATGACGCACCTGGAACTCCACCTCCTGGCCACCCCGAAGGCCGCACCGGAACTGCGCCACTGGCTACGCGGCCACGCCTTCGAAGTACGGCTGTGCGCAACGGAGTTGCTGACGAACGTCATCGACCACGTGGGCGAGGGTGCCCCCGTGACGGTCCGTGTCATCCCTACGGCATCCCCCGACCACACCCGTATCGAGGTGACCGACCCCGCCCCCGGCGCATCGCCCGTCCTGCTGTCCGCCACCGCAACGGAGGAGTCCGGCCGCGGCCTGGCCCTCCTGGACGCGCTTGCCGACCGGTGGGGCGTGGAGCAGGGGCAGGACCGCAAGACGGTCTGGTGCGAGCTGCGGAACTGAGCCGCGCCGAAGTCGCCGAGGGGCGGTTGATGTGAGCAGACGCCGACACGTTGCCGTGGGGCCGCCCGCTTCGTCTCAGTGTCGCGCTTCCGCGAGCCGGGTCAAGGGCGCTGCGTTCCGCTCCACTCCGCGTCGCCTTCGGCGATGACCCTCCGGGTCACCCTTGACACGCCTCGCTCCAGCACGGGGAAGAAGCGAGCGGGCGGCCCGGGGAAAGTGGCCGACTCAGGCCCGCCGACCCTTCGCGCCGGCTGCGTTCGCGCGGCGGCTTGGGGCGCGGTCGCGTCTCGCATGGACGCCGGGTCGGCTTGGCGGCCGTCGGAGGGTGGGGCGTGGGGAGGCACGGGCGCGGGAGGCACGCCCGGAACCACTACCGAAGGCCTACCCGGCCATCTCATCCGCCCCTCTGCTCGCAGAGATACGGGAATTGGATGATGTGTGCCACCTCCGCGCCGGACGAGCCACCCAGACCACGGATTCACTCCAGGCGCCTGGCACAAATCCGCCAATCGCCACACAAGGCCGGCCGCTCGCCGCTTGGCCCTCCCGGCGTGCAGGCGAGACGCGACTGCGCCCCTCCGCCGACGGCATCTTCGCAGCGCACCCGGCGGGCAGCGCCGGGCGGGGCCACCGCTCCTTCGGGCCGCTCGCTCGCTTCTTCCCCGTGCTGGAACGGACCGGGTCAAGGGGCGGCCGCAGGCCGATCGCCGTCAGGCGACGCGGAGTGGAGCGCAGCGGAACGCAGCGCCCTTGACGCGGGCCGTGGAGGCACGACAATCACAGGAAGCGAGCGGCCTCACAGCAACCTCTCGGCCAAGGCACGCCGTGTCTCCCTCGACCACGGAGGGTTCCGCGGAGTCGTCCGCGGCGACAGGGGCCGGTCGACGACGGTCTGGCTTCAGAGGTGACGAACGCGCGGGTCCATCACCTCGGCCAAGGCGTCCGGTCGGCCAGGGCGTCCGGTCAGCCAAGGCGTCCGGTCGGCCAGTGCGTCCGGTCGGAGTGTCAGGAATGCACCGGCTCCGTAGCCTCCGGTACGTGGGAGGCGACCACCCGTTTCCGGCCGCCCGTCGACGGGGCATCCCGCCGCCGGTCCACCGCGAACGCCACGCTCGCCACGCCCAGGCCCAGGACCGCGAGCGCCGCGCCCGCCAGCGACGGGGAGGTGACACCGAAGCCCGCTGCCAACGCCACGCCGCCGATCCAGGCGCCGCCCGCGTTCGCGAGGTTGAAGGCCGCCTGGTTGGCGGAGGAGGCGAGGGAGGGGCCCGCCGCCGCGCGTTCCATGACCATCAGCTGGAGCGGGGAGCCGGTGATGAAGGCGGCCACGCCCAGCAGCGTCACCGCCAGGGCCGCGCTCCACTGCGCGTGCATGAGGACGGGGAAGAGCAGCAGCACCGCGACCATGGAGGCCAGGCCGCCGAAGAGCGTGCCGCGCATCGCGTGGTCGGCGAGGCGGCCGCCGATCAGGTTGCCGGCGGTGGCGCCGACGCCGAAGAGCGCCAGCAGCAGGGTCACGTCGGAGTCGGCGTACCCGGCGGAGTCCGTCAGCATCGGCGTGATGTAGCTGTACGCGGAGAAGAGCGCGCCGAACCCGACGACCGTCGTGGCGAGGGCCAGCCAGACCGGGAGGGAGCGCAGGGCGGTCAGTTCGCCGCGCAGGCCGGAGACCGGGGCCGGGGCGTCGGCCCCTCGGATCAGCAGCGCGACCGCGGCCATCGCGGCGACGCCGATCAGGCTCACGCCCAGGAAGGTCGCCCGCCAGCCCAGGTGCTGGCCCATGAGGGTGGCGACGGGAACGCCCGCGATGTTGGCGACCGTCAGGCCCATGAACATCAGGGAGACCGAGCGGGCCTTGCGCTCCGGTGCCACCAGGTTGGTGGCGACCACCGCGCCGACGCCGAAGAACGCCCCGTGCGGCAGGCCGCTCAGGAAGCGGGCGGCGAGCAGCCAGTCGTACGTGGGGGCCAGGGCCGACAGCGCGTTGCCCGCCACGAACAGGGCCATCAGGGAGATGAGGACCGTGCGGCGGGGCATGCGCGCGGTCAGCGCGGCGAGGAGCGGGGCGCCTATGACGACGCCGAGCGCGTACGCCGAGACCAGGTGGCCGGCGGTGGGGATCGATATGTGCAGGTCGTCGGCGACGTCGGGCAGCAGGCCCATCATCACGAACTCGGTGGTGCCGAGACCAAAAGCGCCGACGGCCAGGGCGAGCAGGGCCAGGGGCATGAGAGGGCTTTGCCTTTCGGGGAGCGGGGTTCCGTGCGGACGTATTTAAGTTCAGCTGCGGAACAAAGCATCCCAGGCCCAGTATTCCGGCAGGTTACAGTGCGGTGTCCGATTGTCCTTACAAAGGCGATCGCACCGGCCTGACCAGGGGCTTCTACGAATCCGATGTGGTCAGGTTCACACGGGCGGCGACGGGGAGGTGGTCGCTGCCGGTCCTCGGCAGGGTCCAGGAGCTCTCCGGCTCCACGCCCTTGACCATGATCTGGTCGATACGGGCCATCGGGAACGCGGCCGGCCAGCTGAACCCGAACCCGCTGCCCGCGGCGCCCTGCGTGGAACGCATCTGCGAGGTCACGCCGTTGAGGGAACGGTCGTTCATCGTGCCGTTGAGGTCGCCCAGGAGGATCACCCGCGGCAGGCTCTCGTCGGCGATGGCCTCGCCCAGCGCGTCCGCGCTCGTGTCCCGCTGCCGGGCGGTGAACCCGGCGTTCATCTTGACCCGCACCGAGGGGAGATGCGCGACGTAGACCGCGAGGGCCCCTTCCGGGGTGGCGACCGTGGCCCGCATCGCGCGCGTCCAGCCGAGCTTGATGTCGACGGCCTTGACGCCGGTCAGCCGGTACTTGCTCCACACCCCCACGGTGCCCTCGACCGCGTGGTACCTGTACGTCGCCGACAGCGCCTTCTCGTACGCCGGTACGGCCGACGCCTTCAGCTCCTCCAGGGCCACCACGTCGGCGCCGGACGCGGCGAGTTGCTCGGCGGTGCCGGTCGGGTCGGGGTTATCGGCGTTCACGTTGTGCGTGGCGACCGTGAAGTCGCCGCCGGTGCCGGCCTTGTCGGTGAGCAGTCCGCCGAACAGGTTCAGCCAGACGATCGCCGGGAGCAGGACGGCGATGAGCGCGGTCGCCGACTTGCGCAGGACGCCGAGCAGCACCAGCACCGGGATCAACAGGCCCAGCCAGGGCAGAAACGTCTCGGTGAGACTGCCGAGGTTGCCGATGGCGTTGGGGATGCGGGAGTGCATCAGCATCACGCCGGCCAGCAGCAGGGCGATGACGGCGAGGACGATGCCCCGGCGCCAGATGCGTGGGTCGTCGCGCCAGCCGGTCAGCAGGCGGTTCACCAGGCGCCGGAACCGGTCTCCCCGACGCTCGGGCCCCGAGCCGCCGTTGTCCGTCTCCGTCATGTACGCCTGCTGCGCCATACCGCCTGCCTCACAACCCGCCGTGCACACCGTCGTCCCCCGGGATACGACCCTAGGGGATGATCGGCTCCGATCCCGCCGTCACATGACGGCCGTACGGAAGACGAGGACGAACACACCGGCCGATAGGGTTCCGGTTACCGCCGGGTCAGGATGGACTGTGACGAAACGTGCACATTCCGCCGACGGCGACAAGAGCCCTCACGGCTGCGACGGCAGCTGCGGGTGCGGTGAGCTGACGGGCCGTAGACCGGCCAGTACCGAGTCGACGATCTGTTCGGCCAGGCCCTCGGGGAGCTCCGCGTCCGGGCGCAGAATGGCCCTGACCAACATCGGGCCGGTGAACATGTCGTTGGCCAGATCGATGTCGACGTCCGCGCGGAGTTCACCGTTCTGCTGGCCGCGGCGCAGCACCTCCTTGCCGAGTTCGCGCCGCGGGTTTATGACGTTGACGTGATAGGCGTTCCAGATGCGGGGGCTGCTCTTCATCTGGGCGAAGACGTTGTGCAGGATCGCCGACGAACGGTTCATCAGCCCCCGCTGCCGCAGCGCTTCGAGCATCACGACGAGGTCGTCGCGCATGGAGGTGCCGGGGAGTTCGGGGTCGGGGGGCTCGGCGGCGCGCATGACGTCGACGAAGAGCTCCTCCTTGCCGTTCCACCGGCGGTAGATGGTGGCCTTGCCGACGCCGGCGGTCCGGGCGATCCGCTCGATGGACAGCTCGGCGAGCGGAACGCCTTCCTCCAGGAGCTTCATGACCCCTTCCAGGATGGCGCTCTCCACCGCCTCGCTGCGGGGCCGGCCGCGGGCGGGACCCACGGACCGCGGCCGACTGTCGGCAAGCCTCACGTCATACCGTCCTCTCACTGGCTGCGGGAATTCTCCCGCAGCCCAAGCCTCCCCCCGTCGACCCGTGCTCTATCGTGCGTCCGCTCACTCCGCGGCGGCGACCAACTCCTGTTCCCGCTCGCCCTGCTGACCGGCCGGCGGCCTGCCCGGCAGGAAGAGGGCCGTGACCACGGCACCGAGCAGCGCGACACCCACACCGCACAGGGCGGTCATGTGCATGGCGTGCAGGAAGGCGTCGTTGGCGGGCGTGACCAGGGCCTTGCCCTGCGCCCCGAGCTTCTGGGCGACGCCCAGGGTGGCCTCGATGGACTCGCCGGCGGTCCCGCGCAGCCCGGGCGGCAGCGCGCCGAGCTTGCCCTCGATGCTGTTGCGGTACGACGTCGACAGCACCGAGCCGAGGACGGCGATACCGAGGGCGCCGCCGACCTGGCGGAAGGTGTTGCTGAGCGCGGAGGCGGAACCGGCCTTCTCCCGGGGCAGGGCCTGCATGATGACGACCGAGGTCGGCGTCATGATGTGCGCCATGCCGGTGCCCATCAGGAAGAAGACGACCTCAAGGAGCCAGATCGGGGTGTCGGCCTCGAAGGTGGCGAACATGCCCAGCATCGCCGCGATCAGCACCAGGCCTCCGGTGGTGGTGGCCCTGTTGCCGATCCGCTCCACGACCAGCCGGGCCCGCGGCGCGAAGATCAGCTGGGCGAGGGCCAGCGGGAGCAGCAGCAGACCGGACTGCAGCGGCGAGTAGCCGCGCACGCTCTGGGTGTAGAAGACGGAGAAGAAGGTCACGCCCATCAGCGCGAAGAAGACCAGCGCGATGGCGGCCATGGCGGCCGAGAAGACCTTGTTCTTGAAGTAGGTGACGTCCAGGGACGGATGGTCGCTGCGCATCTCGAAGATCACGAAGCCGACGAGGACCACGACCCCGGCGGCGATGGTGGCGAGCACCTTGGCATCGGTGAAGTCGGCCAGCTCGCCGCCCTTGATGATGCCGTAGACCAGCAGGACCAGACCGACGACGGAGAGCACCACGCCGACGGGGTCGAGGCGGCCCGGACGCGGGTCGCGCGAGTCGGGCACCAGCCACACCATCAGCGCGAGCGCGACGATCACGATCGGTACGTTCACGAGGAAGACCGAGCCCCACCAGAAGTGGTCGAGCAGCACACCGCCGGTGATCGGGCCGATCGCGATGGCGAGGCCGACACCGCCGGCCCAGATACCGATGGCCTTGGGCTGTTCCTGACGTTCGAAGACGTTCATCAGGACGGCGAGGGTGGCGGGCATCACGAAGGCGGCACCGAGGGCCATCAGGGCGCGGTAGGTGATCAGCTCGCCCGGGGAGCCGGACTCGGCGGCCAGGGCGGATCCGAGGCCGAACACGACGAGGCCGCCGATCAGCACCTTCTTGCGGCCGAGCCGGTCACCGACGAGGCCGGCGGTGAACAGCAGGCCCGCGAAGACCAGGGTGTAGGCGTTGATCGCCCACTCCAGCTGGCTCTGGGTGGCGCCGAGACCGACCGGGGCCGGGGTGGAGATGGTCTTGACGGCGACGTTCAGGATCGAGTTGTCGAGCACCACGATCAGCAGGCTCAACATGAGCACGCCGAGGATCGCCCAGCGGCGCCGGTGCACCTCCTCGGATATGCGCGGGCCGGTTGCAGCGCGGTCGGCAGGAGTTGTCATGACGACGAGCCTAGGCCCATTTCAATACGGACCCGTCTCGTATCTGAATTCCTTTACCGAGGCCTTACGCAAGGCGGGTGACCGATGGATCACACGGCGGTCCTCTGGCCGAGGACGGCACGAAGTGCCACCATGGAACCGATCCGGGGACACCGTCAGGGTGCCTCGAGATGATTTGAAGGAGCCGTTGCCATGACGCAGCTCTCGGCTGCCCAGCCTGTGCAGAACAGCCCCTCCGACGGCAGCAGGACGCTGTACGGGGGGAAGGGCACCCGCCGCATCACGGTCCGCGACATCGCCCTCGCCAAGGAACGCGGCGAGAAGTGGCCCATGCTCACCGCGTACGACGCGATGACCGCCTCCGTCTTCGACGAGTCCGGGATCCCGGTGCTCCTGGTCGGCGACTCGGCGGGCAACTGCCACCTCGGGTACGAGTCGACGGTACCCGTCACCCTGGACGAGATGACGATGCTGTCGGCGGCCGTGGTCCGCGGCACCCAGCGCGCCCTCATCGTCGGCGACCTCCCCTTCGGCTCCTACCAGGAGGGTCCGGCGCAGGCGCTGCGCTCGGCGACCCGGCTGGTGAAGGAGGCCGGTGTCGGCGCGGTCAAGCTGGAGGGCGGCGAGCGCTCGCACGACCAGATCCGGCTCCTCGGCGAGTCCGGCATCCCGGTGATGGCGCACATCGGCCTGACCCCGCAGTCCGTCAACGCGATGGGTTACCGCGTGCAGGGCCGCGGCGAGGAGGCGGCCCAGCAGCTGCTGCGCGACGCCAAGTCGGTCCAGGACGCGGGCGCGTTCGCGGTCGTACTCGAACTGGTCCCGGCGGAGCTGGCGGCCGAGGTGACCCGGATGCTGCACATCCCGACGGTGGGCATCGGCGCCGGCCCCGAGACCGACGCACAGGTCCTGGTCTGGACGGACATGCTGGGCCTGACCTCGGGCCGGGTGCCGAAGTTCGTGAAGAAGTACGCGGACCTGCGCGAGGTCATGGGCGACGCGGCCCGCGCCTACGCCGAGGACGTCGTCGGCGGAACGTTCCCGCTGGAGGAGCACTCCGTCCACTAGAACCACTGCGGAAACACCACGGCCAGCCCGCCGATCTTCCCCCGTCGGCGGGCTGGCCCCTCTTTGCGCCTAAACCGGCGCCGCTCTCGCGGAGGTGGTGCTCGCCGGGGGGGTTGCTCAATTGATGGTTGCGGTGGTCGTCGGGGGGTTCGTGGTCGCGGGCGGTGGTGGTCAACAGGGAGGTGGGGTCATCTCCCGGTGCCAGCGGATCTCGCCGTCGTGCCATACGTCGGTCGGGGTGAGGCCGGCGGCCGTGGCCACGGCGGCGGACGCGTGATGGTCGGGGTGGATGTGGGCGATGACGGTGTGTACGGGCTGCCGGGTGAGCCAGGCGACCAGGGCGCGGGCCGCCTCGGTGGCGATGCCACGGCCCTGCCACGGGGTCCCCACCACCCACGCGATCTCGGCGACCGGGCCGGCGACCGTCGCCTGCACCGTGCCCGTCAGACACGACTCGGCGCGGAGCCGGATCACCCAGTTCAGCCAGGAGACGGCCGGGTCGGGGGAGCCCGCGGTGAGGCGCCGGTAGCGCGAGCGCAGGGCCTCGGGGGTGTCCGGGGTGCCGCCGGTGAAGGTGTGCAGGGCCGGGTCGGACAGCACCGCGGCCATCTCCCCGGCGTGCCCGACGCGCAACGGCAGCAGCTCCAGCCGGTCGGTGCCGATGCTCCCAGCAGCGAGGACGGTCATGGCGGGCACGCTACGCCGCCCCGTGTCGGCGGCTCGTAGGCGGGTTGTCGGCAGGACGTACGCGGGTGTCGGCGGCCTGTCGGTGGTTTGTCGGTGGGGCCTGGCACGGTTCTTCCCATGACGCGAATCGACAACACCGCCGTGACCGTCCGGGGGCTGGTGAAGCACTACGGCGACACCAAGGCTCTCGACGGAGTTGATCTGGACGTCCGCGAGGGCACCGTGATGGGTGTCCTCGGGCCGAACGGGGCCGGCAAGACGACCATTGTCCGGATTCTGTCCACCCTGCTGAAACCCGACGCCGGGCAGGCGACCGTCGCCGGCTACGACGTCCTGCGCCAGCCCCGCCAGCTGCGCCGGGTGATCGGACTGACCGGGCAGTATGCCTCGGTCGACGAGAAGCTGCCAGGCTGGGAGAACCTCTACATGATCGGGCGGCTGCTCGACCTGTCCCGCAAGGACGCCCGGGCCCGGGCCGACCAGCTGCTGGAGCGGTTCTCGCTGACCGACGCCGCCAAGCGCCCGGCAAGCACCTACTCCGGCGGCATGCGCCGCCGGCTGGACCTCGCCGCCTCCATGATCGGGCACCCCCAGGTGCTCTTCCTGGACGAGCCGACCACCGGTCTCGACCCGCGCACCCGCAACGAGGTGTGGGACGAGGTCAAGGCGATGGTCGGCGAGGGCGTGACCGTGCTGCTGACCACCCAGTACATGGAGGAGGCCGAGCAGCTCGCCTCCGAGCTGACCGTCGTGGACCGCGGGAAGGTCATCGCCGGCGGCAAGGTGGAGGAGCTGAAGGCCAAGGTCGGCGGGCGGACGCTGCGTGTGCAGCCGGTCGACCCGCTCCAGGTGCGGCCGCTCGCCACCATGATCGACGAGCTGGGGATCACCGGGCTCGCCACCACCACCGTGGACGCCGAGCGGGGCACCCTGCTGGTGCCGATCCTCAGCGACGAGCAGCTGACCGCCGTGGTCGGCGCCGTCACCGCCCGCGGTATCACCATCAGCTCCATCGTCACCGAACTGCCCAGCCTGGACGAGGTCTTCCTGTCCCTCACCGGCCACCGTGCCAGTGCCCCGCAGGACGCCACGCCCGCCGACGACCGCGAGGAGGTCGCCGTATGAGCGCCGTCACCACCACCCCGGCCGTCACCCCCGTCCCGGGCGCCGCCGACGCCCGGATCCCGCTGCGCGGCCACCTGCGGCACACCGGGGCCCTGATCCGCCGCAACCTGCTGTGGATCCGGCAGGACCCGGAGTCCATGTTCGACGCCCTGCTGATGCCGGTCGTCTTCACGCTGCTGTTCGTGTACGTCTTCGGCGGCTCGATCGGGCAGGCCCTCGGCGGCGGCCAGGACGGCTACGTCCAGTACGTCATCCCGGGCATGATCGCGATGATGAGCATGACGCTCTCGCAGGGCGTCGGCACCGGGTTCAGCCAGGACTTCAACTCCGGTGTGATGGACCGGTTCCGGTCGCTGCCGATCGGGCGCGGCTCGGTGCTGTTCGCGAAGATCTCCGTCGAGCTGGTGCGGATGCTGTTCGCTACCGCCGTGCTGATGGTCGTCGCCGTGCTGGTCGGGTTCCACATCACCCACTGGGCCGGACTGTTCGCCGCCGTGGGCCTGTCCGCGGTGTTCGCCTCCTCGATCATGTGGGTGTTCCTCACCCTCGGCGTGATCCTGAAGAGCGCGCAGTCCGTGCAGGCGATGGGGTTCCTGGTGCTGTTCCCGCTGCAGTTCGGCTCGTCGATCTTCGCGCCGACGCAGTCGATGCCGGGCTGGCTGCAGGCCTTCACCGACTACAACCCGCTGTCCACGCTCGCCGACGCGGCCCGCGGACTGATGATCGGCGGCCCGGTCGCCCACGACCTGTGGATCACGCTGGCCTGGTCGGTGGGGATCACGGCGGTGGCGGCACCGTACGCGATCCACAAGTTCCGCACCAAGAGCTGACGTCGTCCGGCAGCCCGGATCAGAGCAGGGCGGTGGCCTCCACGAGGGAGAGGCCGCCGCCCTCGGCGTATGCGGCCTCGTAGGCGGCGGCGTCGCCGAGCGCGGCGCGGACCCGGTCCTCGGCGCGGGCGCGCAGCCTGCGTTCGATACCGGAGGGGACATGGCCGGGCGGCTGCAGTGCTTCGGCGGCGCCCAGACAGCGGGCGGCGTCCTGGGCGCGGGCGCCGTCGTCCATCCCGGCCAGGGCGAAGGCGGCGACGGTCAGGCTGGAGGAGCCGGAGTGCGGGGTGACGGCCTGGGACAGCGGGTCGTCGGCGTGGGATATCGCCTCGCGCAGCTTGGCCAGGGCGTCCGCGTGGAGGCCGTCGAGGGCGTCCACCCAGGCCTCCTGGATGAGGATCATGGCGTCGAACACGACGAAGTGGGAGATCTTGAACTGGGCGCGCAGCAGCCGGAGTTGCTCGCGGGCCTCGGCGATCCGGTCGGTCAGCAGCAGCCACACGGTGAGGAAGAGCCGCGCGGCGGGCATCGCCTCGTTGTGGCTGCTGTCGTGGTCGGCGATGACCTCGCGAAGCAGCCGTTCACCGCGCTCGATCTCACCCAGTTCGAGCAGCGCCATGCCGAGGCGGGCGTTGAGCACGGCGACCTGGGTGCGGGCGTCGAGCCGTTCGGCGCACTCGATGGCGGCCTCGTAGTCGGCGGCGGCCGCCCGGTACTCCCCCATGCGTTCCCGGGACTCGGCGCGCGCGGAGAAGGCCTCGGCGGTGCCCCAGTCGTCCCCAAGGCGCCGGAAGATCTCCAGGGCCTCGTCGGCGTCGCGGGTGGCGGCACCGGCCGAGGTGGCGAAGTTGGCGAACACGTTGGCGCGCAGCTGGAGGGCGCCGGCGAGTTCCCACTCGTAGCCGGGCGTACGACGGCTGGTCTCGACGCCGGCGTCGACGATGGTGCGCAGCTGCTCCAGGCCGCCGGTCAGCATCACCGCGAAGAACCAGAACATGCCGGGGGCCCGGCAGGTCTGCGGCTGGCCGGGCTCGTAGGCCTGGACGACGGCGCGCATCTTGGCCTGTGCGGCCGGGGTCTGCCAGACCTCCAACTCGGTGTCCATACAGGCCAGATGGGCCAGATGGATGCCACGCCGGGCCTCGACGAGGACTTCCCCGGTGTACGGCGGCGGGGTGTCGTGCACGCGCTGCCACACCGGTTCGGCACGGCGGACCGGCTCGGCGAAGGGGTCCGGGCCGAGGGCCATGATGTCGGCGCACCAGGTGCGGGTCTCGACCCGCTTGTCACGCAACTGCCAGTACCAGACCAGGGAGTGGGCCAGGCACAGCGCCTCCTGCTCGTCCTTGGCGGCGATGGCGTGGCGGATGGCGGTGCGCAGGTTCTCGTACTCCAGCTCCAGCCGGGCCACGGCGGCACGCTGGCCGGAGCCGCGCAGCAACGGGTCGGTGGTGCGGGCGAGTTCGCGGTAGTACGTCAGATGGGCGCGCGCGGCCGCGGCGCGCCCGCCGCTCTCGTCGAGGCGGGCGCCGGCGTACTCGGCGACGGTCTCCAGGAGCCGGTAGCGCATCTCCTGCCCGGCCGAAGGGGCGGCGACGACCAGGGACTTGTCGACCAGGGAGGCGAGGGCGTCGAGGGCGGCGGGACCGCAGACCGCCTCGGCGGCGGCCAGGTCGCAGCCGCCCGCGAAGACCGAGAGCCGGCCGAGGACGTCCCGTTCGGCCGCGTCGAGCAGGTCCCAGGACCAGTCGACGACCGCGCGCAGGGTCTGCTGGCGGGGCAGCACGGTACGGCTGCCGGAGGTCAGCAGGCGGAACCGGTCGTCGAGCCGGTCGGCTATCTGGCGGGGCGTGAGCATCCGCAGCCGGGCGGCGGCCAGCTCGATGGCGAGCGGCAGTCCGTCCAGGCGGCGGCAGATCTCGGCGCTGGCCGCCGCGGTCTCCTCGTCGGCGTCGACCGTGAAGCCGGGCCGGGCCGCACCGCCCCGGTCGGCGAACAGCCGCAGCGCCACCGGCTCGGGCAGCGGCTCCACCGGGCGCAGCAACTCCCCCGGGACGCCGAGGGGTTCGCGGCTGGTGGCGAGGATCGTCAGGTCCGGGCAGCGCTCCAGCAGCTGTGCCGCCAGGTCGGCCGCCGCGTCGACGACGTGCTCGCAGTTGTCGAGGACGATCAGCATCCGGCGCCGGGAACAGTGGTCGACGAGCCGCTCGACCGGGTCGTCGTGCCGGTCGGCGGCGGCCCGCATACCCTCGGCGCCGGCGCCGTAGAGCACGGTCTCGCGGGCGCCGAGCGCGCTGAGCACGGCCTCGGGGACGTCGGCCGGGTCGTCGACGGGGGCCAGCTCGGCCAGCCACACCCCGTCCCGGGCGGCGGTCCGCACGGTCTCGGCGGCCTCCTGGGACAGCCGGGTCTTGCCGGCCCCGCCGGGCCCGAGCAGGGTGACCAGGCGGGCGCCGGCGAGATCGCCCCGGATGACCTCCAGGTCGGCCTCGCGTCCGACGAAGGAGGTGAGCCGGGCGCGCAGGTTACCGGGCCGGGACGGCTCCTCGGGCTCCGCCGCCGGGTCGAGCAACTCGGCGTGCAGGGCGCGCAGTTCGGGCCCGGGGTCGGAGCCGAGGCGGTCGGCGAGGAGGTGCCGTACGGCGTCGTGGGCGGCCAGCGCCTCGGCGGTGCGGCCGCAGCTGTGCAGGGCGCGCAGCCGCAGCGTCTGGAGGGGCTCGTCCAGGGGGTGGGCGTCGCACAGGGCGGTCAGCTCGGGCAGGGCCTGTTCGGCGTGGCCGAGGGCGAGGGCGGCGGTGTGGCGGGCGCGCAGCGCGTCCAGGCGGCGGACGTCGACGCGGGCCGCCTCGGCGGTGCGGTCGGGCAGGTCGGCCAGGGCCGGGCCGTGCCACAGGGCGAGGGCGTCGTCGAGGACGGTCGCCGCCTTGGCGGGGTCGCCGTCGGCGAGCGCGCGCAGGGCTTCGCCGGTGAGCCGCTCGAAGCGGTGCAGGTCGATGTCGTCGGGGGCGGCCGCGAGGCGGTAGCCGCCGTCGGTGGACTCGATCGTGTCCGCGCCGAGCGCCCGGCGCAGCCGGCCGACCAGGGCCTGGAGGGCGCCGGTCGCGTCGGCGGGCGGTTCGTCGCCCCACACCTCGTCGACGAGCAGCCCGGCGGGCACCCCGCGTCCGGCCCGCAGCGCGAGCACGGTCAGCAGGGCACGCAGCCGAGAACCGCCCACGGGGACGGCCGTGCCGTCGGGGCGGAGGGCCTGGGTGGTGCCAAGAATCCGGTAGCGCACGGGGTCCATTGTCGCTGGGGACGCCCGCACCTCGCCTCGGGGTTTCAGATGCGCATGAACTGGGAGGAGTCCAGGGTGAGGGTCTGGTCGGCGACGGGGATCTCGATCCGGTCGCCGAAGACGCCGGACTCGTTGTGCTGGTACTCGTCGTTCTCAGGGCGGGTGAGCAGGGTCCAGCGAGCGGAGAGCACGTCAACGATGAGGTAGGCGGGGATACCGCGCAGGGCATAGTGGCCCGGCTTGGTGTTGTAGTCCCGGTTGCGGCTCTCCGGGGAGACGACCTCGACCACGAAGGGCAGCAACTTCTCGCTGACCTCGCTGTCGCCCGAGCGAACCTGATCCAGAGGCAGCGCCGCGGCATCGGGTTCGGGCTTGTACCCCTCCCGGGGCGGGACGACGGAGAACTCTCCGACGGCCGCCCAGCCGGGCAGCCCGGTCTCGATCTGGTTGGCGATCCGCCGTGCCGTCGTGGTGTGCGCGTGAGTGACCGGTACCAATGTCAGGCCGTTCTCCGTCAGCCGAAGGCGCGCGCTGCGCGGGATCTCGATCTGGTCCTGGACCAGTTCGACCCATCCGTCTGCGATCGTCATGCGCGCCTCCTCGTTCGACTCGATATCAGCGTAACGACTACCAGGAACCCACAGCCCTCCGCATGACGTTCTTCTCACGTCACCTGTACGGTCGACCCCGCACGCCACCGTCACCGACGCGCCCCAGGAGTCCCGCCCCATGACCGCCACCACCACCCGCCACAGCGACCGGCGGATCAGTCCCGTCTTCGTCGGGATCCTGGCCGTCACCGCCGTCACCGGGTGGGCGACCTGGTCCGGGTTCGCCGAGCAGCCCGGGGTCGCCGTGTTCCTGTTCGTGACGGCGGCCTGGATCGTGTCGCTCTGCCTGCACGAGTACGCGCACGCGCGCACCGCCCTGCACAGCGGTGACATCACCGTGGGCGCGAAGGGCTACCTGAGCCTCAATCCCCTCGCCTATACCCACGCCCTGCTGAGCATCGTGCTCCCGGTACTGTTCGTGATCATGGGTGGGATCGGTCTGCCGGGCGGTGCGGTGTTCATCGAGCGCAACCGGATCCGCGGCCGCTGGCGGCACAGCCTCATCTCGGCGGCGGGACCGCTGACGAACGTGGTCTTCGCCGCCGTCTGCACCGCGCCGTTCTGGCTGCACTCCCTGGACGGCGTCCCGCGCGACTTCCGTTACGCTCTCGCCTTCCTCGCCCTGCTCCAGGTCACGGCGGCGATCCTGAACTTCCTGCCGGTGCCGGGCCTGGACGGCTACGGCGTGATCGAGCCCTGGCTGTCGTACAACATCAAGCGGCAGGTGGAGCCGTTCGCCCCGTTCGGCCTGCTCTTCGTGTTCGCGCTGCTGTGGGTGCCGTCGGTCAACAGCGCGTTCTTCGACGTGATCGACGCGCTGCTGCGCGGCCTGGGTGTGGACGACGTCTCGCAGTACTGCGGTCAGGAGCTCTACCGCTTCTGGCAGGGGACGAACGAGTACTGCTCCATCGCCCAGTGAGCCCGCGCGGCGTGACACCGTCACGCCGTCACGCCGTCAGCGGGAACTCCTCGCCCAGTTCCCGGAACACCGCCGTGTTGAGGGCGAAGGCGCGCTTGCACTCGGTGACGATGCGCTGCCTCTCCAGGTCGTCGGCGTCGACCGCGTCGAGGAGTTCGCGGTAACCGCGCTTGAAGGCGGCGGGGTTCGCGATGCCCTCGAAGACGTAGAAGCGGACGCCGTCGCCCTTCTTCTCGAAACCCCAGGTCCGCTCCGCGCGGTCGCGGATGATCTGGCCGCCGGAGAGGTCTCCGAGGTAGCGGGTGTAGTGGTGGGCGATGTAGCCGGCCGGCCAGGCCTCGGCGCACTCCCGTACCCGGGCCGCGTACTCCTCGGTGGCCGGCAGCGCCGTGAGCCCCGTCCGCCACCCGGCCCCCCGCAGATGCGCGAGGTCCCGCTCCAGCGCCGTCAGCCGGAACAGCTCGGGCCGGACGAACGGCCCGGCCACCGGGTCCGACGCCAGCCGGTCGGCCGCGCCCTCCAGCGCGTCGTACACGAACCACAGTTGCTCGGTGTAGCGGGTGTACGCCCGCACGCCGAGCCGGCCGCCCAGCAGATCGCTCATGAACGTCGAGGTCCCCACCTCCACGTGCTGCTCATGGGACGCGCTGCGGATGAGTGTCGAGAAGGAGTCCATGGGCAACATCCTCTAAGGTAAGGCTTACCTAAGTCAATGCCTTGCCGACGCCTCGTCGGTAAAGTTACCGACACGCTGTCGGTAAAAGCGTACCCGAAAAAGGCCCGCCCTCCGAGGGGAGGACGGGCCCGGCGGAACGGCGGGGCTGAAGCGGGGCTACGGCAGGGTGAGGATCTCCGCGCCGGTGTCGGTCACCACCAGGGTGTGCTCGAACTGCGCGGTCCGCCTGCGGTCCTTGGTGACGACCGTCCAGCCGTCGTCCCACATCTCGTACTCGTGCGTCCCGAGCGTCAGCATCGGCTCGATCGTGAAGGTCATCCCGGGCTGCATCACGGTCGTCGCCTGCGGGCTGTCGTAGTGCGGGATGATCAGCCCGGAGTGGAACGACGAGTTGATGCCGTGGCCGGTGAAGTCCCGCACCACGCCGTACCCGAAGCGCTTGGCGTACGACTCGATGACCCGGCCGATGATGTTGATCTGCCGGCCGGGCCGGACCGCCTTGATCGCCCGGTCGAGGGACTCCCGGGTCCGCTCCACCAGCAGCCGGCTCTCCTCGTCGACGTCCCCGACCAGGTAGGTCGCGTTGTTGTCGCCGTGCACCCCGCCGATGTACGCCGTCACGTCCAGGTTGACGATGTCACCGTCCTGGAGGACGGTCGAGTCCGGAATGCCGTGGCAGATGACCTCGTTGAGGCTGGTGCACAGGGACTTGGGGAAGCCGCGGTAGCCGAGCGTGGACGGGTAGGCCCCGTGGTCGCACATGTACGTGTGCGCGACCTTGTCCAGCTCGTCCGTGGTCACCCCCGGCGCGATGATCTTCGCGGCCTCCGCCATCGCCTGCGCGGCGATACGGCCGGCGATCCGCATCGCCTCGATGGTCTCCGGGGTCTGCACCTCGGGCCCGGTGTACGGGGTCGGCGCGGGTTTGCCGACGTACTCGGGGCGGCGGATGTTTCCGGGTACCGAACGGGTGGGAGAGAGCTCCCCTGGTACGAGCAGCGACTGGCCAGACATGCCAGCGAGTCTAACCAGCGGGCATGCGGGAACATGTGGAAGGCGAAAGGAGCCGGTCATGGCCCTGTTCAAGAAGCGGACCGTCGGCA
This sequence comes from Streptomyces sp. NPDC048254, assembly GCF_043201895.1. Classification (NCBI taxonomy): domain Bacteria; kingdom Bacillati; phylum Actinomycetota; class Actinomycetes; order Kitasatosporales; family Streptomycetaceae; genus Streptomyces; species Streptomyces sp. NPDC048254. Next base: position 111,563 of record NZ_JBICZJ010000011.1, on the reverse strand, counting down.
AGCCGGGCGAGTGGTACTACTGCCTGGAGCACAAGAAGGTCGAGGAGGGCCCCGAGTGCCCTGCCAAGGACCGGTTCGGCCCCTACGCCACCCGGCAGGAGGCCGAGCACGCGATGGAGATCGCCCGGGAACGCAACCTCCAGTGGGAGAACGATCCCAAGTGGCACGACGCGCCGGCGGGTGACTCCTCGGACGAGGGCTGATCAGAGCCGGGTCGGTGCGGCCGTGCGCCGAGCGCGCAGCCGTACGGCGTGCTCGTTGGTCCGTGCGTCGTACGCCATCAGGGCGGGCAGGCACAGGGCCAGCAGGCCGACCGTGCCCGCGCACAGCAGGCCGCCCACGCCGACGGACGCCCGGACGCCCAGCCATCCGGCCATGCCGCCGGCCCGTACCTGGCCGAGGGTCGGGCCCACGGAGTACGACAGCAGCTCGATCCCGGCGAGCCGGCCGCGCAGCTCGTCGGGGATCGTCTGGTTCCACATGGCGCCCCGGAAGATCCCGCTGATCATGTCGCAGCCGCCGGCGACGGCCAGCAGGAGCAGGACCAGCCATACGTCGCGCACGGCGCCGGCGGCGGCGATCGCCAGGCCCCACAGCGCGGCCGACAGCACCACCATCCGCCCGTGCCGGCGCACCCGCCCGGTCCAGCCGCTGACCAGGCTCACCAGCAGCGACCCGGCCGGAATGCTCGCGTACATCAGCCCCAGGGACCACTTCGCGTCCAACTCGTCGGCCAGGAAAGGCAGGACGGCGAGCGGCATCGCCAGGAACATCGCCGCGAGGTCCACGGCGTAGGTGCCGAGGAGTTCCTTGCGGGACCAGGCGTAGCGGGCGCCCTCCGCGATGGAGCGGAGGGAGGGCTTCACCGCCTCGTGGGCGGCGGGGGACGCGGCGATCGGCAGGATCAGTACGACCGAGACGGCGAACGTGACGAGGTCGGCGCCGTACGCCCAGCCGAGGCCCGCGTACGCCACGACCAGGCCGGCGACGGCGGGTCCTGCGACGCCGCCGACCGTCCAGCGGAACGAGTTGAGGGCCGCCGCGGCCGGAAGGTCGTCGTGGGCGACGATCCTCGGCCAGAGCGAGTCGAGGGCGGGGCGCTGGACCGAGCCCAGTGCGGAGGAGAGCGCGGCGACGGCGTACAGCGGCCAGACGGCCGGGTGCGGCAGCAGGGCGTTGAGCAGCAGGGCCGCGCTGAGCAGGCCCTGACCTGCCTCGGTCCACAGGATGAGCAGACGCTTGTCGAGGGCGTCGGCGAGGGCGCCGCCGTAGAGGCCGAAGAGGATGAGCGGAAGCAGCTCCACCGCGCCGACGGCTCCTACGGCGGCCGCGCTCCCGGTGAGGTCCTTGATCTGCACCGGGAGTGCGACGAACGTCAGGAAGGTCCCGAAGTTGCTGATCAGGCCGGAGGCCCACAGCCGACGGAAGTCGACGGAGGCCCGCCAGGGGGTGAGGTCGGGAAGCACGGTCACGCCGAGCCATGCTGAACGCCCACCGGCGCCGCCTCAACCGCTTTTTGCGCGGAGCCGCGTGCGAGGGGCGTGGCCGGGCGGAGGGTTACCAAGGCGTCGGCGGCGGTGCCGTCACCGTTTCGGCCAGCCTCGACAGGCGGTCGCGGAAGCGGCGGCGGGCTCTCGGGGACGGGCCGTTCTCCCCCGTCGCCGCGCTGACCAGGTGCTGGACCGTGTCCAGGTCCAGTTCCGCGCCCTCCGGCACCGTGAGGGTCTCGTGGGCCATCGCCGTCAGCGCGTCGTCGGCCGTGGCGGCCAGCGCCAGCACCGTCACCCCGGCCCGGCGGGCGGTGTGGACGTGGTCCAGGAGCGGTTCCGAGGAGTCGCCCGGCGCCACCACCAGCAGCGTCTCCCCCCGGCGGGCCGCCTCGATACGACCGAGGCCGGCCGCGAGATGCGCCGGATCCGTGGGGCGGGCCCCGTGCCGTACCAGCGTCGGCGCCAGTTCCGGCGTACCGGACCACGCGGCCTCGTCCACCAGGTGCGCGGCGAGATGCCACGGCTCGTACTCCGGGGTGCCGAGCAGCAGCAGTCCGCCGCCGTGCGTCACCACCGAGCCCCGCAGCGCGCCCGCGAATCTGCGCGTCGCCCCCAACCACTCGGTCCCGGCGAGCACTTCGCGCAGCAACGCGACCCGTACGGCGTCCATGCCCCCGCATACTGCCGCAATCGGTCACTCGTGACGCGGAGTTCACCCTGAATTCGCCCGACAAGGGGAGAAGGCGGCCCATGAGCGACGTAGAAGCAAGCATTCCCTTTCGCGCGGGCACCGAGGGCTACGCCAGTTTCCGGATTCCGGCCGTGGTGGTCTCCCGGGCGGGCACCGTGCTCGCCTTCTGCGAGGGGCGGGTCAACTCCGGTGCCGACCACGGGCACATCGACGTGGTGCTGAAGAGGTCCGGCGACGGGGGGCGTACCTGGGGGGCGCTCCAGGTCGCCGCGAACAACGGCAGCGACCTCGCCGGCAACCCCGCCCCCGTCGTGCTGGACAGCGGCCGGATCCTGCTCGTCCACGTCCGCAGCGCCGCCTCCGCCACCGAGGACGCCATTCTGCGCGGGCAGGTGTCGGACGCCGACGGGCGGCGGGTGTGGGTGCAGCACAGCGACGACGACGGGGTGACGTGGTCCGCTCCGAAGGAGATCACCAAGACGGTGAAGAAGGCCGGGTGGCGGTGGTACGCCACGACCCCCGGGCACGCCATCCAGCTGCGCACCGGGCGGGTCGTCGTGGCCGCGAACCACACCGTGCCGCCCACCGGGACCGACAACGGCACCGAGGGCAGGTACAACAGCGGCCACTGCCTGCTCAGCGACGACCGGGGCGAGACCTGGTACCTCGGCTACGTCGACGAGAACCCCAACAACTACATCAACGTCAACGAGACCACCGCCGCCGAACTCCCGGACGGGCGCGTCTACTTCAACACCCGCAACGACTCGCCGTCGCCGGGCAACCGGGCCGACGCGCACTCGAAGGACGGCGGGAAGACGCTGGTGAAGCCGTTCCGGCCGCAGGCCGGGCTCACCGCGCCGGTCTGCGAGGCCTCCGTGCTCCAGCTGCGGGACCCCGATCTGCTGCTCTACTCGGGCCCCGCCGACCCCGCCACCCGTGCGCTGATGACGATCCGTGCGTCCGGCGACGGCGGTACCACCTGGCGCCCCGTCCACCCGCTCGACGGCCTGCCCGCCGCGTACTCCGACCTGACCCGGATCGACAAGGACACCGTCGGACTGCTGTACGAGACCGGGGACTTCGGCGCGTACGAGACGATCACCTTCCGCCGGGTGCCCGTGAACCGGCTCACCTGACCGGGTGCGGCCGCCGCCACGGACGTAGAGTCGGCCCATGACCTCTTCCGACACTTCCGACAGTGCACAGCGGGCGGCGGCCGAGAAGGCCCCCGCCAAGGATCCCTGGGACCTGCCCGACGTCTCCGGTCTGGTCGTGGGTGTACTCGGCGGCACCGGCCCGCAGGGCAAGGGCCTCGCCTACCGGCTGGCCCGGGCCGGCCAGAAGGTGATCATCGGCTCCCGGGCCGCCGAGCGCGCGCAGGCCGCCGCCGACGAACTCGGGCACGGTGTCGAGGGCGCCGACAACGCCGAGTGCGCGCGCCGCAGTGACCTCGTGATCGTCGCCGTACCGTGGGACGGGCACGGCAAGACGCTGGAGTCGCTGCGCGCGGAACTGGCGGGGAAGCTGGTCGTGGACTGCGTCAATCCGCTCGGCTTCGACAAGAAGGGCGCCTACGCGCTCAAGCCGGAGGAGGGCAGCGCGGCGGAGCAGGCCGCGGCGCTGCTGCCGGACTCCCGGGTCGCGGCGGCCTTCCACCATCTGTCGGCGGTGCTGCTCCAGGACCCGGAGGTCGAGGAGATCGACACCGATGTGATGGTGCTGGGCGAGGCGCGCGCGGACGTGGAGATCGTGCAGGCGCTGGCCGGGCGGATCCCGGGGATGCGGGGCATCTTCGCGGGGCGGCTGCGCAACGCCCACCAGGTGGAGTCCCTGGTCGCGAACCTGATCTCGGTCAACCGCCGCTACAAGGCCCACGCCGGGCTCCGCGTCACGGACGTCTGAGCGGATCCTCTGAGCGGATAGGGGACACTGGTGGCTGCCACCGGTGTCCCCCGGCCGACCGATCCGAAAGCGATTCCGACATGCCCCGCCTCGCCCTCTACTCCCTGGTCGTCTGCGTCCTCGCGGTCGTCGCCGCCGTCGTCTCCTTCGTCCAGGGCAGCTGGCCTATCGGTGTCGTCTGGGTGCTGCTGACGGGGCTGTCGTCGAACATGACCTGGTACTACGTGCGGCGCGGCCGGCAGGACACGTCGGTCACCAGCTGATCCCGGGCTGCCTCTCCTCGCCCTCCAGGAGGACCCGCCCGCCGATCTCCACCCAGCCGTACGGCTGCGGTGCCGTGAGGATCTGCGAGCCCCTGCCCTGGGTGATGTTCAGGGCTCGGCCCAGCCGGTCGGTGAGCAGCAGCGCCGCCGCCCCGGTCGCCTCGTCCTCGTCGATGCCGTCGCCGCGCCCGGGAAAGGCGCGGGCCCGCACCCGCCCGGCCGACTCGTCCTCCCACGCCCAGGCGTAGATCCTCCCCCAGACTTCGTCCGGGGGGACCCCCGTCTCGCTTCGCTCCCCGGGCTCCGGCACCGGCAGCGCGTCCACCTCGGCGGCCGTGGCGTACTGGCGCAGGGTGCGCGGCGGGGCCCACTCGGGGAGCGCCTCGATCCAGCTGAACTCCCCGTCCAGCCGGGCGCCGACCACACCGGCCGGTGTGACCAGTTCGGGCACGTCCAGCAGCCAGGCGGTGCCGACGCAGGGGTGCCCGGCGAAGGGCAGCCGCAGGGTGGGGGTGTAGATGTCGATGACCCCGCGCTCGGGGTCGTCGACGAACACGGTCTCGCTGAACCCGAGCTTCGCGGCCAGCGCCTGCCGGTCCTCCGGCGCGGGCAGCACCGAGCCGTCGCGGACGACCCCGAGCTCTTTGCCGTAGCCGCCGTTCGCCGCGCAGAAGACACGCAGCACGTCGTAATCAGTCACTCCGGCATTGAAGCACTGCGGCGGCGGCCGGGTCGTCCCAGACGCGGCGGACGCCCGGCCGCCGCCGACAGGGGACGCCCGGCCGCCGCCGACGGGGATCACGCCTCGGTACGGCGCCTGCGTATCGCGAACACCACGCCCGCGCCCGCCGCCACGGTGACCGCGGCCGCCGTGCCGAGGGCGGCGGCCGGGAGGGCCGAGCCGGTGGCGGCGAGGCTGCCGCCGGTACCACCGGTGCCACCGGTGGTCGAGCCGGTGACGCCGCCGCTCGCCGTGCCGGAGGCGTCCGCTGGTCGCGTCCCCCGCCGAACTCCCCCTGGGCGTCCTGACGGCCCTGCTCGGAAGCCCGTTCTTCTTCTGGCTCCTCCGGAGAAACCGGCGCCGGCAGGGGGGTTGGGCATGAGCCACCCGACTGCCCGACCGACTCCGACGGGCACTTGGCCGGCTGCGGCGCCGTCGTGGCTTGTCGCGCAGTTCCCCGCGCCCCTTGGGTGTCGCCGGCACCTCTTTTTTCGGCGCGGCGGCGTCGGTTGTGTTCGGCTCGGGGCTCGGTCTGTTCTCGTCGGTGTCGATCTGGTTGCCCGGGCCGGGGAGGTGGTCGCGCTGGTCGGGCCCAACGGGGCCGGGAAGTCGACTCTGCTGGGGGCGCTCGCCGTTGACGTACCGGCCGGCGACGGGGTCGTGCGGGTCTTCGGGCGGCCTGCCGAGGCGTGGTCCGCGGGTGAGCTCGCCCTGCGGCGGGCCGTGCTGCCCCAGGCGGCCGCGCTGTCCTTCCCGTTCACCGTGGCGGACGTCGTCCGGATGGGACGGGCGCCGCATGCCACCGCCACCCCGGAGGAGGACGAACTCGCGGTCGCCGGGGCGATGGCGGTCGCCGAGGTGACGGAGTTCGCCGCACGGCCGTTCTCCGCGCTGAGCGGCGGGGAGCGGGCGCGGGTCGCGCTCGCCCGGGTGCTGGCCCAGCACGCGCCGCTGCTGCTGCTCGACGAACCGACCGCCGCGCTCGATCTCAAGCACCAGGAACTGGTGTTGCGGCTCTGCCGGGAGCGGGCGGCCGCCGGAGACGCGGTCGTCGTCGTGTTGCACGACCTCGCTCTCGCCGCCGCCTACGCGCACCGCGTCGCGATCCTCCGGGCCGGCCGGATCGTCGCCGACGGCCCACTCGCCGACGTGTTCGAGGAGCGGCTGCTGTCGGAGGTGTACGGCACCCGGTCGAGGTGTTGCCGCATCCGCGGACGGGCGCGGTCGTCGTAGGACCGAAACGGCTTCCTTGACCTTTCCTTGACCATCTTTTGGTGTCAGTTTTGGGCCGCCGATATCAAGCCGTATCTGTGATCTTTCTGTGTCTGGTCAATCCCGGCCCGGATGGGTATCAGTGAGGTAAGCCTCATGTAAGTTAGGCCAGCCTCACCACACCTCCCCCGCTTGGAGCCTGCATGCGTGCCGTCCGACTCACCGTCACCGCCGCCGCCACCGCGGCAGCTCTGACCGCCCTCTCGGCCTGCACGGCGAAGAGCGACGCCAAGGGGAGTGACGCGATCCAGGTCACCGCCGCCGACGCCAAGTGCGAGACGTCGGCCAAGTCCGTGCCGGCCGGACACGTCACGCTCGCCATCGAGAACAAGGGCTCCAAGGCCACCGAGGTCGAGATCCTCTTCCCGGACGACCGGATCGTCTCGGAGAAGGAGAACATCGGCCCGGGGACCAAGTACACGCTCACCGCCGAGGTGAAGCAGGGGTCGTACGAAATTGCCTGCCGGCCGGGGATGAAGGGGCACGGGGTCCGGCAGAAGCTGACCGTCACCGGCTCCGGCGCCGTCGCCAAGCGCAACCCGGCGCTCGACAAGGCCGTCGCCGACTACCGCGAGTACGCGCAGGAGCAGGCCGACGCGACGATCCCGAAGGTGGAGACGTTCGTCAACGCCATCAAGGCGGGGAACATAGAGGCCGCCAAGAGCGCCTACGCCCCCTCCCGCGTCGGCTGGGAGACCACCGAGCCGATCGCCGAGTCCTTCGGGGACATCGACCCCAAGACGGACACCCGCGCCGACGGCCTGGAGAAGGGCCAGAAGTGGACCGGCTGGCACGCGCTGGAGAAGGCGCTGTGGCAGGACAAGAAGATCGGCGCCGCGCAGAAGACCCTCGCCGACGAGCTGCTCACCGACCTGAATGACTGGCAGAAGCGGGTCGGCAAGGCCGAGATCACCCCGACCTCCATGGCCAACGGCGCCAAGGAACTCCTCGACGAGGTCGCCACCGGCAAGATCACCGGTGAGGAGGACCTCTACTCGCACACCGACCTCAGCGACTTCAAGGCCAACGTCGACGGCGCGCAGAAGGCGTACGAGCTGCTCAAGCCGGTCGCCCAGAAGAACGACGCGGCCCTGACCACCGAGCTGGACAAGCAGTTCACCGCGCTGAACACGCTGCTCGACAAGTACCGCACGACCTCGACCTCGGACGGCTTCGTGTCGTACGACAAGGTCACCAAGGCCCAGCGCAAGGAGCTGTCCGACGCGGTCAACGCCCTCGCGGAGCCGCTGTCCAAGCTCGCCGCGGCCGTCATCAAGTAAGGGGCGGGACATGGCCGAGAAAACCAATCCGTCGCGGCGCGCGCTCATCGGCTGGGGCGGGGCCGGGCTCGCGCTCGGCGCCGCCGTGGCCGGGGGCGCGGTGGCGATGACCGAGGCCGGCGACGACATGGACCCGGCCGCCGCCGACGCCGGTGGCGCGGTGGAGTTCCACGGCGCCCACCAGGCCGGTATCGCCACCCCCGTCCAGGACCGGCTGCACTTCGCCGCGTTCGACGTGAAGACCGAGGACCGGGCCGAGTTCGTCCAACTGCTGAAGGACTGGACGGCCGCGGCCCAGCGGCTGACCGCCGGGAAGGCGATCGGCGACGGCGCCTACGGCGGGCTCGCCGAGGCACCCCCGGACGACACCGGCGAGGCGCTCGGGCTGAAGCCGTCCCGGCTGACGCTGACGATCGGCTTCGGGCCGTCGTTCTTCGAGAAGTTCGGGCTGGCGGACAGCCGCCCGGCCGCCCTGGTCGACCTGCCGCAGTTCCCTGGCGACAACTTCGACTCCGCCCGCACCGGCGGCGACCTGTGCGTCCAGGCCTGCGCCGACGACCCCCAGGTCGCCGTGCACGCCATCCGCAACCTCGCCCGGATCGGCTTCGGCAAGGTCGCCATCCGCTGGTCCCAGCTCGGCTTCGGCAAGACGTCCTCGACCACACCGGACGCCCAGACCCCGCGCAACCTCATGGGGTTCAAGGACGGCACCCGCAACATCGCGGGCACCGAGACCGACCGGCTGAAGAAGTTCGTGTGGGTGGGCGACGGCGACGGTCCCGCGTGGATGAGCGGCGGGTCGTATCTCGTCGCCCGGCGCATCCGGATGAACATCGAGACCTGGGACCGGACCTCGCTCCAGGAGCAGGAGGACGTCTTCGGCCGGGACAAGGGCGAAGGAGCCCCGGTCGGCAAGGCCAAGGAGCACGACGCGCCGTTCCTGAAGGCGATGAAGCCGGACGCCCATGTGCGGCTCGCACACCCCGACTCCAACGACGGGATCACCATCCTGCGCCGGGGCTATTCGTTCACCGACGGCACGGACGGACTCGGGCGGCTCGACGCGGGGCTGTTCTTCCTGGCCTACCAGCGTGACGTGCGCAAGGGGTTCATCCCGCTGCAGCGCAGGCTGTCGGCGTCCGACGCTCTCAACGAGTACATCCAGCACGTGGGTTCGGCGGTCTTCGCGGTCCCGCCCGGCGTCCGGGACAAGGACGACTGGTGGGGCCGGACGCTGTTCTCCGAGTCCGCCAAGGGGGCGTGAGCCGTGTTCTCCAACTACCTGATCGGGCTGCGCGAAGGCCTTGAGGCCTCGCTCGTCGTCTGCATCCTCATCGCCTACCTGGTCAAGACCGAGCGCAGGGACGCCCTGCGGCCGATCTGGATCGGCATCGCCGTGGCGGTGCTGATCGCCATGGGCTTCGGCTGCGCGCTCGAATTCGGCTCCCAGGAGCTGACGTTCCAGGCCCAGGAGGCGCTCGGCGGGTCCCTGTCCATCGTCGCGGTCGGACTGGTGACGTGGATGGTGTTCTGGATGCGGCGCACCGCCCGGCACCTCAAGGCGGAGCTGCACGGCAGGCTGGACGCGGCCCTCGCGATGGGCACGGGCGCACTGGTCGCCACCGCGTTCCTGGCCGTGGGCCGCGAGGGACTCGAGACCGCCCTGTTCGTGTGGGCGTCCGTGCACGCGGCCAGCGACGGCACCCCGCGCCCCCTGATCGGCGTCGCCCTGGGCCTGGCCACCGCGGTCCTGCTCGGCTGGCTGTTCTACCGCGGCGCCCTGCGGATCAACCTCGCCAAGTTCTTCACCTGGACCGGCGGCATGCTGGTCGTGGTCGCCGCCGGCGTGCTGGCGTACGGCTTCCACGACCTCCAGGAGGCCGACTGGATCCCGGGCCTGACCAACCAGGCCTTCGACATCAGCGGCACCATCCCGCCGGACAGCTGGTACGGCACCCTCCTCAAGGGCGTCTTCAACTTCCAGCCCGACCCGACCGTGCTCCAGGTCACGGTGTGGCTGCTGTACCTGGTCCCGACTCTCGTACTCTTCTTCGCCCCGGTAGGGTTCGGCTCCGGGAAGGGGAAGGTGAAGGCACCTGATGACGCACCTGACGACCAGGGAGCGCGGCCCTCGGCGGCTCCGCAGACTCCGCAGGCGTGATCGGAACGCGCTCATCGCGGTCTCGTTGACCGCTATGTCGCTGACGGCGAGCGGATGCGTGGTGGTGCACGGGGAACGCGAGGTGCTCCCCACCACCACCCGCGCCGAGGCCGCCAAGGCGCTGAAGCAGTTCACGGATGCCTACAACAAGGCCGACGAGGCCTACGACGGCTCCCTGGACGCCGACTACACGACCGGCGCCCTCGCCGACATCGACTCCGCGCGCCTGAAGGCCGGGCACGTCAACAGCCCGAGCGGCAACTCCGGCCACTCGCCACTGGAGTTCGACGACGTCACCTACACCATCCCCAAGAAGGCCGGCTGGCCGCGCTGGTTCCTCGCCGACGCGCACGGCAACAAGGGCGGCGACGACCGCTGGCTGCTGGTCTTCACCCGCGACAGCCTCTCCGAGCCGTTCCAGGTGGCGTATCTGACGCTGGTCGCGCCGGACGCCGTACCGAAGTTCACGACCGACAAGGACGGCTGGGCCGAGGCGGTCCCGGCGAACAGCGCCCAACTGACCGCCAGTCCAGCCGACTTGAGCCAGGACTACGCCACGTACCTGAAGAGCGGCGGCGCCGTCTTCGCGGACGGCGCGCACACCAGCGGCTGGCGCACGGACCGCAGGAAGTCGACCAAGCCGGGCCTCGCGACCCAGTACATCGACGAGCCGCTGACCAACGGCGACTACGCGCCGCTCGCACTGCGCACCACCGACGGCGGCGCGATGGTGTTCTTCACCACCCGCTACTACGCCAAGGAGACCGCGGCCGCGGGCACTTCGCTGCCGACGCCGAACCAGGACGTGAAGGCCCTCACCAAGGGCGAGATCAAGCAGTCGCTGACCATGGAGTTCGTCTCCAACCAGGTCGCCCTGGACCCGGCGGGCACCGGAAAGGTCTCGATCCTGGGCCGCATCCAGGGTCTGACCTCCGCGGAGGGTTCCTAGGCCCTGTCGTCAAATTCCCGTCTGCCCCGCGACGCCATGCACGCACTCTCGCCGCACCGGGCCCTGACCCAAGTACGTCCAGTACGAGGCTCAGGGCCCGGCACGCCGAGAGCACGCACCTGACGCCGCGGGGCCCGCCCTCCGGGCGGACGACGGGAATTTGACGACAGGACCTAGCGGCGGACCGGCCAGGCGGTGCCCACCTGGTCGGGCTCCTCGTCGGCGTGCCGGGCGCCGGCGTCGGTGAGGATCTCCAGGAGGGTCAGCGGGTCGGGCAGCGGGTGCTCGGGGCCACGCACCCAGCGCACCCGCCGGTCGCCGTCACCGGGCAGCCGGGCGGGCGGTACGAGGACGTACGACCCCCGGCAGTGCCAGCGCAGGCCCGGGTGCTCGTCCATGGTCTCGGGGTGGCAGTCCAGCTCGCACGGCCACCACTCGTCCTCGTCCTCCGGGGTGCCGCGGGTGAGGGTGAAGAACAGCATGCGGCCGTCGTCGCTCTCGGCGACCGGGCCGACCTCGACGCCGTTCGCGAGCAGCCGCTCCAGCGCCTGCCTGCCGACCTCCAGGGGGACGTCCAGGACGTCGTGCGTCATCCCGGTCGCGGTGATGAAGTTGGCCTGCGGCTGGTGCCGGGCCCAGCGCTCGATCTGGGCGCGGTCGGTGGTGGACTGCGTCTGCCACGCGAACGACACCGGGTGCCGGGCCGGGGTGGGACAGCCCACGCGGTCGCAGGAGCAGCCGTAGCCGGGGGCGGGATGCGCGGCGGGGGCCAGCGGGAGGCCCGCCCCGGCGGCGGCGAGCAGCAGGGCCGCACGGCCGGCGTCACCGGTGGCGGCGGCTTCCTTGGGCCGCCGCCCGAGCAGCCACTGGGAGAGCTTGCCCTGCCGGCCGCTACGGCCGCCGAACGTCCCGCTCATGTATCGCCTCGCCTCCCTGTGGTCCGGCCAGCATGCCTTATCGTCCCATCTGGGCGTGAAGGGGGGTACGCGAGGGTCGACCCCGGCGACGTGACCTTCACGAACCAGGCGGCGGCCACTCGTCGCCCCAGTCCGCGTCCCGCGCCGCCTTGTACAGGTCGCCGTGGCGTTTGGTGATCGTCGTGCGGCGCAGCTGTTCGTCGGCCGCGCACAGGTCGAGGATGACCTGACCCTTGCGGATCTGCGGCCGCCGCACCACCCGGGCCGGCGCCGGGGCGGCCGGGAGGCGGGTGGCCGCCACATAGCTGAACTTCTCGTCCTCGTAGGGCAGCGATCCGCCCTTGACCTGGCGGTGCAGGGAGGAGCGGCTGACCCGGGCCGAGAAGTGGCACCAGTCCGTGCCGGGGACGATCGGGCAGGCGGCGCTGTGCGGGCAGGGCGCGGCGACCCGGAAGCCGGCGGCGATCAGGCGGTCGCGGGCCTCGATGACCCGGGCGTAGCCCGCCGGGGTGCCGGCCTCCACGATGACGACGGCCTGCGCGGCGGCCGCGGCGGCGTCGACGAGGGCGGTGCGGGCGGCCTCGTCGAGTTCGTTGAGGACGTACGACACCGTGACCAGATCAGTGCTCTCGATGGTGAGCGCCGCTCCGATCCGAGAGCGCCGCCACACCGCCTCCCGCAGCTCCGGGTTGGCCGTGGCGATCTCCCGGCCGAGGGCCAGCGCCGGCTCGGCCCAGTCGAGGACCGTCACCGGCCGTGTCCCGGCCCAGGTGTCGGTCACCGCCCAGGTCGCCGCGCCCGTCCCGCCGCCGACGTCCACATGGCTCCCCGGCGCCCAGCCCTCCGGCACCGCGTCGGCGAACGCCGCCAGCGCCGCCCGTACCGCCTCGAAGGTCGCCGGCATCCGGTACGCCGCGTAGGCCACCACGTCCGCCCGGTCCCGCAGGATCGGCGCGTCGGTCGGGGTGGCCCCCCGATAGCTGGCGATCAGCCGCTCGACGGCGCCGGCGGCCTGCTTCGGGGGAAGGCCGTCGAGAAGGTCGGAGAGCGTGGCACGGAGCCGGTCGGCCGGGGATGCGGGGTGGTTCACCCGGAGATTGTAGGGGTGGCCGGCCCGCGCCCTCACCTCCCCGGCGGACCCGCCCTCACACCCCCGACGGGCTGAGGAACACCGCCCGCGCCAGGCGGGTCGCCGCCGCCGCTCTCGGGGCGCTGTCGCCCGGCCGCCGCCGTGGATGGACGGTGTTGGCCAGCAGGACCAGGAACGTGTCCGTCGCCCGGTCCAGCACCAGGCTCGTCCCCGTGAACCCGGTGTGCCCGGCCGCGCCCCGTCCCGCCAGTTCGCCCATGAACCACGCCTGGTCCACCAGGAACCCCAGTCCGGGCGGGGCCAGCAGCAGGTCCACGAAGTCGGGGCCGAGGATGCGTGCCGGGCCGTACGCACCGCCCGCCAGCAGCGTCCGGCAGAAGACGGCCAGGTCCCGGGCCGTGGAGAACAGGCCCGCGTGCCCGGCCACCCCGCCCAGCGCCCAGGCGTTCTCGTCGTGCACGACACCCCGCAGCATGCCCCGGTCCGCCTTGGCCCACGGCCGCCGCTGGTCCTCGGTGGCCGCCGCGCCCGGGCAGGGGCCGAAGTCGGTGGCGGTCATCCCGAGCGGGCGGGTGATGCCCTCGCGGACGAGGACGTCGAGGGTGCGGCCGGTGATGCGCTCCAGGACGTGCTGGAGGAGGAGCATGTTGAGGTCCGAGTAGCGGTAGGCGCCGGGGGCGCTGCTCGGGGCCTCGGCGCGGAGCAGGTCGAGGCGGGCCGCGTCGTCGGGGCAGTCGTGGAGCGGGAGTTCGGGGCGCAGGCCGGAGGTGTGGGTGAGGAGCTGGCGGACGGTGATGTGGTGGACGGCGGCCGCCCGGAAGTCGGGGAGGTAGGCGCCGACCAGGGCGTCAATGCCGAGGGTGCCGCGTTCCAGTTGCTGCACGGCGGCGACCGCGGTGAAGAGTTTGGTCAGGGAGGCCAGGTCGAAGGGGGTGTCCACGGTCATCGGGACCCGTGCGGCGGGCGGCAGTCCGACACCGGCGTCGGTCTCGGCGTCGTACGCGGACCAGCGCACCGCCCAGCCGGCCGCCTGCTGCACGGCGATCACGGGACCGCGTCCGGCGACCACGACGGTCCCGGCCGCCCAGGGTCGCTCACCGGCGGTCAGGGCGCGCACTTCGCGCACGAGGTGCCTGAGTTCCGCGGGGTCGAGCCCGGCCCGTTCCGGTGTCTCGACGCGCAGTCTCGGTACGCTCAGCTCTCTGCTCCCTCCAACACCGCACGTGTGTTCCCACGCGCTGTCCAGGGACGGCACATTCCCACGAAGCAGGCCAGTGCCACCAGTGTCCCCGCCAGTTGGACGATCGCCATGGGCACGGCGGTTCTCTCTCCGGCGATCCCGACCAGCGGCGAGGCGACCGCGCCCACCAGGAAGGAGGAGGTCCCGAGCAGCGCGGACGCCGATCCGGCGGTGTGCCGGGTGCGCAGCAGGGCGAGGGACTGGGCGTTGGGGAGGGCGAAGCCCATCGCGGACATCAGCACGAACAGGGCGGTGGCGACGGGGGCGAGGCCGACCGGGCCGAAGACCCCGGTCGACATGAGGAGCAGGGCGGTCGAGGCGAGCACGGTCACGGCCAGGCCCGCGCCCAGCACCTTGTCCAGACTGACCCGGCCGACCAGCACCTTGCCGTTGACCTGCCCGGCGATCACCAGCCCGACCGAGTTGAGCCCGAAGAGCAGGCTGAAGGTCTGCGGGGAGGCGCCGTAGATCTCCTGGATCACGAAGGGCGAGGCACTTATGTAGGCGAAGAGCGCGGCGAAGGCGAAGCCGCCCGCGAGCATGTAGCCGGTGAAGGGGAGGTCGGCGAGCAGGGCGCGCATGGCGCGTACGGCGGCGGCCGCTCCCCCGGCGTGCCGGTCGGCGGCCGCCAGGGTCTCCGGGAGCTTCGCCCACACCACCGTGGCGAGGACCGCGCCGACGACCGTCAGGACGACGAACACGCCCCGCCAGTCCGTCACCCGCAGGATCTGCCCGCCGATCAGCGGGGCGACGATCGGGGCCACCCCGGAGACCAGCATCAGGGTGGAGAAGAAGCGGGCCATCGCGACCCCGTCGTAGAGGTCGCGTACGACGGCCCGGGCGATGACTATGCCGGCCGCGCCCGCGAGGCCCTGGGCGAGGCGGAAGGCGACCAGGGTCTCGACGTTCGGCGCGAGGGCGCACAGGGCGGTGGCGGCGACGTAGACGGCGAGGCCGGCCAGCAGCGGGCGGCGGCGGCCCCAGCGGTCGCTCATCGGGCCGACGACCAGCTGGCCGAGGGCCATGCCGGCGAGGCAGGCGGTGAGGGTGAGCTGGACGGTCGCGGCGGGGGCGTGCAGGGTGCGGGTGACCTCCGGCAGCGACGGGAGGTACATGTCCATCGCCAGCGGCGGCGTCGCGGTGAGCGCGCCGAGGACCAGCACCAGCAGCAGGCCGGCCCGGCGGGCGGCGGGGGTGGAGGTGGAGGCGGGGGTGCCGGGCCCACGGGGTGCGGATACGGGTGCGGGTGCGGCGGTGTCCTGGGTGTCCGATGTCGGCGGTGCCGGCTGCTCGGGCATGTGCCCCCTCGCTCTCTCCTGAAGTCGCGCGTTCGCCGAGTCCCTGCCTTGGTGGACCCCGATGTCCGCCGCCTATGCTCTCAGCTCGTAGGGACTGCCTGGAAACACATGAGCGAGGGTGGGGCGGCCGGGATGGCTGAGCAGAGTGTGCGGTGGGGGATCCTGGCGACCGGCGGGATCGCGGCCGCGTTCGCGGCGGACCTGGTGGATCTGCCGGACGCGGAGATCGCGGCGGTGGCCTCGCGGTCCGCGGGGTCGGCGGAGGCGTTCGCGGAGCGGTTCGGGATCGGGCGGGCGTACGGCGACTGGGAGTCGCTGGCCCGGGACGAGGACATCGATGTCGTGTACGTCGCCACTCCGCACTCGGCACACCGGGTGGCCGCCGGGCTGTGCCTGGAGGCGGGGCGGAACGTGCTGTGCGAGAAGGCGTTCACGATCGACGCCCGCGAGGCCGGGGAACTGGTCACGCTGGCGAAGAAGCACGACCGCTTCCTGATGGAGGCGATGTGGATGTACTGCAACCCGCTGGTGCGGCGGCTCAAGGCGCTGGTCCTGGACGGCGCGATAGGCGAGGTACGGACCGTACAGGCGGACTTCGGGCTGGAAGGGCCGTTCCCGCCGGCGCACCGGCTGCGGGACCCGGCGCTGGGCGGGGGCGCGCTGCTGGACCTGGGGGTGTACCCGGTGTCGTTCGCGCATCTGCTGCTCGGCGAGCCGGACGGGCTGTCGGCGCGAGCGGTGCTCTCGGACGAGGGCGTCGATCTCCAGACGGCTGCGCTGCTCTCCTGGGAGAGCGGTGCTCTCGCGGCGGTGCACTGCTCCATCGTGGGCGGCACCGGCACCACCGCCTCGGTCACCGGCTCCCGGGGCCGGATCGACATCCCGGACGGCTTCTTCAACCCCGAGCGCTTCGTCCTGCACCGCGACGGCCGCGACCCCGAGGAGTTCGCCCTGGACCCGGCCGACGGCCCGCGCAACACGCTCCGCCACGAGGCCCGGGAGGTCATGCGCGCCCTGCGGGCCGGCGAGAAGGAGTCCCCGCTCGTCCCGCTCGACGGCACCCTGGCGGTCATGCGCACCCTGGACACCCTCCGGGAGCTGATCGGCGTCCGCTACGCGGGCGAAGCGCCCTGAAGGGGCGCGGGGCGGTATCCGACATGCGGCTCCGCCGCGTGGGCGCGACCAGCCACGACGCGCGCCGCAGCCGACCGACGACCCAACACGGCCCTCCCCAGCGGAGCGCCTACGCTGCTGGCCCATGAATGCCAAGCAATCGAAGATCGCAGTGGTCACCGGCGCCGGTTCCGGCGTCGGCCGGGCCGTGGCCGTGGAGCTGCTGCGGGCCGGCTGGTCGGTGGCGCTGGCCGGGCGGCGGCCCCGGACCCTGGAGGAGACGGCGGGGCTGGTGCCCGAGGGCGCCTGCCTCGTCGTACGCACGGACGTGGCGCAACCGGATGACGTGGCCGGGCTGTTCGCGGCGGTCGTGGCGCGGTTCGGGCGAGTGGACCTGCTGTTCAACAACGCGGGGACGTTCGGGCCCGGCGGGGTGCCCGTGGAGGATCTCGCCTACGACGCGTGGCGGCACGTCGTGGACACCAACCTCAACGGGGCGTTCCTGTGCGCGCAGGCGGCGTTCCGGCAGATGAAGGAGCAGGAGCCGCAGGGCGGCCGGATCATCAACAACGGGTCCATCTCGGCGCACACCCCCCGTCCGAACTCCGCCCCCTACACCGCGACCAAGCACGCGCTGACCGGCCTCACCAAGTCGCTGTCCCTGGACGGACGGCCGTACGGCATCGCGGTCGGGCAGATCGACATCGGCAACGCGGCCACGGACATGACGGCCCGGATGCAGACCGGCGCCCTGCAGGCGAACGGGGAGATCGCCCCGGAACCCGTGATGGACGTGGCCGATGTGGCGCGCACCGTGCGGCACATGGCCGAGCTGCCGCTGGCGGCGAACGTGCAGTTCGCGACCGTGCTGGCGACGACGATGCCGTACGTGGGGCGGGGCTGAACCACCGTTCAGCCCGGACCTTCGCAACATGCACAAACGGAATCCGAACGTCCGCGGTATTGCGGCCGGTAACGCGCCTATGCTCAACTTTCCTCCACCAGAACTTCACAGTTGAGGCTCTGGTGTTCCGCCGACCACACCGAGGGGGGAGGCGGCAGCCGTCCCACCGGACCGGGTGGGGGTGGACCCGTGCGGGACCGCGGGTACGCACCGGTGGGCGGGACGGCTGCCGCGTGACGTCAACTCACCGGTGTGTCGGCCGAGTCGGCGCCGGCCGCCCGGCGGCGCCGGCGCAGCGCCCAGGCCCCTGCGCCCAGTAGCGCGAGCGTTCCCGCGCCCCCCTCCGCGAGCCGCCACGGCGACGGTCCGGACGCCCCCGAACCGGCCGCGGCGCCCGTCCCGGCCGCTCCCGCGGCGCCCTTGGCCGTCGTCGGCGACGGGCTCGCGCTCGCGCCGCCCTCGCTCAGCGGATCGACCAGCGTGCCCACCGCCTGCGCCGAACTCCCCTTCCCGAAGCCCCAGTCGAGCAGCGCGGCGGTCTCCTCGTAGACGGCGTTGCTGCCGCTGTCGGGGTGCATCACGGTGACCAGCAGAGTGCGACCGCCCCGGATGGCACCTCCGGTGAAGGTGTTGCCGGCGTGGCTGGTGTAGCCGTTCTTGACGCCGAACAGGCCCTTGTAGACGCCGAGTCCCCAGGAGCCGGTGAGCAGGCGGTCGGTGTTCTGGATCTGGAAGGTCTTCTTGCCGCCGGCCGGGAAGTTCGCGGTCCTGGTCCCGCAGTAGCCCCGGAAGTCGTCGTCCTTCAGCCCGTGCCGGGCGAAGAGGGTCAGGTCGTAGGCGGAGGAGAGCTGGCCGCGGTGGTCGAAGCCGTCGGGGCTGACCACATGGGTGTCCAGGGCCTGGAGGTCGGCCGCCCTGGCCTGCATCTCGGCGACGGTCTTCGCGATGCCGCCGTTCATGTGGGCGAGGACGTGCACGGCGTCGTTGCCGGAGCGCAGGAAGACGCCCTGCCACAACTGCTCGACGGTGTAGGTGATGCCGGGCTTGATGCCGACCAGGCTGGAGCCGGCCGGGACGTCGGAGATGTCGGCGTCCTTGACCTTGTAGCGCTCGGTCCGCTCGAACTTCTTCAGCACGGTGTCCGCGAACAGCATCTTCAGAGTGGACGCGGGCGCCAGACGCCGGTGCGCGTCGAAGGAGGCCAGCACCTCCCCGCTCTCGCAGTCGGCGAGCAGCCAGGCGTGGGCGGTGATCTTCTTGGGAAGACCGGTGGCACCGCGCACCTGGACGCCGCCGCGGGCGAGGCGCTCGCCGCCTATGACGGTGGCGGCGGAGGCAGGGGTCGCCGCGGAAAGGGGGGAAAGGGGCAGAGCGGCGGCCGCCAGTCCGAGGACGGCACGCCTGGTCAGCCGAGAGGAATCACGCACCCCGGGACCGTACACCGCATCGAACAGCGGATTCCTGGGAGGGCCCCCTCGCCTCGGTAGGAATTTGCTGTCTTATGAAAGTTTGATAAGACTACGAGCTTTCTCAGCTCTGACACATCTTTTACCCAGTGTGACTCAAAGGTTTCTCCCTAGCTTGAGCTCGCGTCCACAGCGGGCGCCAAGAACCTTCGAGGAACGGGATGTTTGGCATCTATCTCAAGCGCGAACTGGGCCGCAGAAAGAAGGCGGCCCTGGTCATCGCACTGGGTCTGGCGCTCGGAATCGCGCTGGTCATCACGGTCAACTCCGTGTCGGCCGGCATGACCCAGGCGCAAGACAAGGTCCTCAAGTCGCTTTACGGCCTCGGTACCGACATGACGGTCACCAAGGCCCGTACGGCACCCACGTCGGGCAGCTCCGGCGGCCCGAACTTCAAGTTCGACGCCAAGTCCAGCAGCAGCTCCACGCAGAGTTCGGACCGGGTGCAGACGCAGGGAGGTCAGGCCCTGAAGTCGACCCTGGTCACCAAGGTCGCCGCGCAGAAGGGCGTGGAGAGCGCGGTCGGAGCGCTCTCCCTGAACGTCACCAAGGTCGACGGCTCCTTCACCCAGGGCAAGGCACAGAGCTCCAGCGGCAGCAGCAGCAACAGCGGCGGCGGTGGCCAGGGCCAGCCGGGCGGCGGCACCTCCACCGGCCAGCCCCAGGTCCAGGGCGGCGGCGCCAACTTCAACGTCAACAGCTACTCCGTGGCCGGCGTCGACGTCGCCCACCAGGGCCTCGGCCCGCTGGCCTCGATGAAGATCACCTCGGGCAAGACCTTCACCTCGGCGCAGACCAGCACCAAGGCCGCGGTGGTCAGCAAGTCGTACGCCAAGGAGAAGAAGTACAAGGTCGGCTCGACCTTCAAGATCTCCGGCACCAAGTTCACGGTCATCGGCATCGCGACCCCGGACAGCAGCGAGTCCGACACCGACGTGTTCATCCCGCTGAAGCTGGCGCAGACCCTCGGCGACGCCAAGAACCAGGTCACCACGATCTACGTCAAGGCGACCGACTCCAAGCAGATCTCCACCGTGAAGAAGGAGATCACGTCCAACATCTCCGGTACGACGGTCACCACCTCCGCCGACCTGGCGTCCACCGTATCCGGTTCCCTCTCCACCGCCTCCAGCCTGGCGACCAGCGTCGGCAAGTGGCTGTCCATCGCGGTGCTGGTGGCGGCCTTCCTGGTGGCGGCGCTGCTGACCTCCTCCGCGGTGTCCCGCCGGGTGCGTGAGTTCGGCACCCTGAAGGCGCTCGGCTGGCCCTCGCGCAACGTGACCCGCCAGGTCGTCGGCGAGTCCATGGTCAACGGCCTGTTCGGCGGCGCCCTCGGCATCGCCCTCGGCGTCGGCGCGGCCTACGTGGTCACCGCGATCAGCCCGAAGCTGACCGCCCAGGTGGGCAGCACCACCGGCGGCGGTGGCGGCATGGGCGGCGGCCCGGGCGGCGGCGGCCCCGGCCGGCAGGCCTCCCAGAACACCCTGGAGATCGCGCTGACCGCGCCGGTCTCCCTCACCACCATCGCGCTCGCGGTCGGCCTCGCGGTCACCGGCGGTCTGATCGCCGGCGCGATGGGCGGCTGGCGCGCCTCCCGGATGCGCCCGGCCGACGCCCTGCGCAGCGTCTCGTAACACCGCCGGCCCCTGAACCGGGGCGCCGCGCCGCCACTCCCCCCGGGACGCGGCGCCCCACCCCCTTACCACCTTGTGGAGAACCCATGTACAGACTCACCGGAGTCACCAAGCGCTACACCCGGGGCAAGGAGACGGTCGAGGCGCTGCGCGGCGTCGACCTGACCATCGAGGACGGCGACCAGCTCGTCATCCAGGGCCCGACCGGCGGCGGCAAGTCGACCCTGCTCCAGATGATCGGCGGCCTGGACCGTCCGACCGAGGGCAGTGTCGAGCTGGACGGCGTGGACCTCGCGCGCATCAGCGAGGCGAAGCTGACCCGGCTGCGGGCCGAGAAGATCGGCATCATCTTCCAGTCGTTCAACCTGATCCCGACGCTCACCGCGCAGGAGAACGTCGAGACGGCCCTGGTGCCGCTCGGCGTGAAGCCGGCCGAGCGGCGCGAGCGGGCGGCGGAGGCGCTGCGCTCGGTGGGCCTGGGCGAGCGCCTCACCCACGCCCCCGCGGAGCTCTCCGGCGGCCAGCAGCAGCGGGTCGCCATCGCCCGTGCGCTGGTGAAGAAGCCGAAGGTGCTGCTCGCCGACGAGCCCACCGGCAACCTCGACGAGGGCACCCGGGACGACATCATGGGCCTGCTGGAGGGCCTGTGGCACGAGTACGGGCTGACCTTCATCATGGTCACCCACGACTCCTCCATCGCCCGCCGCGCCCCGCGCCTGGCCACCATCAAGGCCGGCCAGATCACCCTCACCGAGCAGGGCCGCGGACAGCAGTACGCACAGCAGGCGGCCGGCTACGACGGCCGGCAGCAGGGCTACGGCCAGCAGCCGTACGTGCAGCAGCAGTACGGCGGCGGACAGGGCTACTGACCCACCCGCAGGGGCCGTTCAGCGCCCGAGCAGCCCGTCGATCTCGGCCAGCTGCCCGGCGGTGAGCGGCCCCTTCGCCATCGCGCCGGCGTTGTCCTCGGCCTGGGCGACGGACCGGAAGCCGGGGATGGGGACCGTCCGCGGGCTGCGGGCCCAGATCCAGGCGAGGGCGCCCTGCGCGAGGGTCCGGCCGCCGCTGGTGAGGACGGCCCGCAGCGCGTCGATCCGCGCGACCCACTCGGGATCGGGCCCGGAGCCGTCCCCGAACCCGGGCAGCCAGGCCGGCGGCGTGCTGCGGATGTCCCCGGCCGTGGCCGCCGCTCGCCGGCCGCCGAGCAGCCCCATGGCGAGCGGACCGCGGTTGATGGCGGCGAGGTCCAGGTCCTCCGCCAGTTCCAGGAGTTGGGGCGCGTCCTGGAGCACGTTGAGGGTGTGCTGGACGGCCGTGCAGTGCGACCCCTCGGCGAAGACGGCGGCGCGGGCCGGGTCGTCGGTGCTCCAGCCGTACGCCCTGATCAGCCCCTCCGCCACCAACTCCTCGCAGACGTCACGGAGTTCGGCGGCACGGGCCGGGTCGGCGTCGGCGAGGTGCAGCTGGTAGAGGTCGACGTGGTCGGTGCCGAGGCGGCGCAGCGAGGCGGTGAGAGCGCGGCGGACGTACGCCGGGGAGTCGTCACTGCCGGTGAGGGTGCGGGTCTCCTCGTCGAAGACGTTGCCCCACTTGGTGGCGACGACGACCTCGTCCCGGCGCTTGCCGAGGGCGCGGCCGAGGACGCGCTCGCTGTGCCCGGTGCCGTAGGTGTCGGCGGTGTCGAAGAAGGTGACGCCGAGGTCGAGGGCGCGGTGGACGGCCCGTACGGACTCCTCGTCGTCGACCTTGCCCCAGCCGAGCGGCTGCCCGGTGCCGTCCTGCCACTCGCCGCCGATGGCCCAGCAGCCGAAGCCGAGCGCGCTGACCTCGATGCCGGAACGTCCCAGGGTCCTGGTGGTGCTGTAGCTGTCCATGCCCGAGACGCTAGGAGTTGAAGCGCACACGAAGACAAGGGGGCGGACACGGGAGTCGTCAGGCCTGCCCGGTCTCGAAGCGGGAGATACGGCCGTCGTCCTCGACGGTGAAGGACCACTTGGTGCGCATCTCGCCCCAGGTGTCGTTGCGGTAGCCGGCGACCAGAGAGCGGCCGTCGCGGGACTCGCTGTCCACGTCCAGGTGACCGTGGGAGGAGAAGATCTCGCGGTCGAGCCAGTCGGCGAGGTCCCGGTCGGAGCCGTCGTCGGCCATGGTCGCGTCCGGGGTGAGAAGCCCCAGGAGGCTCGCGCGGTCACCGGCGTTGACGGCGCCGACGAAGGCGCGGACGGCCGGGTCGCTGAGTCTGTCGGTGTGAATCGTCATGTCGGTCAGCCTCACACCGCGGCCGGGGGCCCGCCACCCTAACGGCGCCGAGGACGAGCCGGTCGGGTGTCCCGGTGCGACGGTGGAGACCTGATCGCACCCCGGCCGGAGGAGCCACCGTGACCTGCTACGACCGACGTGATGTGGGCCTGCTGCTGCTCCGGCTGGGGACCGGCGGGGTACTGGTGGCGCACGGCGCGCAGAAGCTGTTCGGCTGGTTCGGCGGG
Source organism: Streptomyces sp. NPDC048254 (assembly GCF_043201895.1). Classification (NCBI taxonomy): domain Bacteria; kingdom Bacillati; phylum Actinomycetota; class Actinomycetes; order Kitasatosporales; family Streptomycetaceae; genus Streptomyces; species Streptomyces sp. NPDC048254. The sequence continues at coordinate 88,683 of NZ_JBICZJ010000011.1, read as the reverse complement.
GGCGGTATCGCGGGCACGGGCCAGTTCATGGAGTCGGTGGGGTACGCGCCCGGACGGCAGAGCGCGCTGGCGGCGGGACTGGCGGAGACGGGCGGCGGCACGCTGCTGGCGCTGGGCCTGGCGACCCCGGCGGCGGGGGCCGCGGCGGCCGGCGCGATGGCGGGCGCGGCCGCGCTGCACCTGCCGAACGGCTTCTTCGCGGCGGAGGGCGGCTACGAGTACGCGGCGAGCGTGGGCCTGGCCGCCGCGGGCCTGGCGGTGTCGGGTCCCGGCCGGCTCTCCCTGGACCACACGTTCGGGCATGTCTTCGACCGGGGCTGGATGGTCCCGGTGGCGCTGGGGGTGACGGCGGCGGTCACGGCGGTGGTGATCGGGGCCAGGAACCAGCGGTTGCGGCGGGAGAAGGAGGGCGAGCAGGAAGCCCTGTTCGAGGAGTAGCCGCCGGGCGGGGCGGGGCAGGGTTCCCGCCAGTCCGTCGGCGTGAGACCACGCTCCGGCCCCGGAGGTCCCGCGTCCCGGTCTCGTCCCGGCTGCTCGTCTCCGCCTCACCCCGCCAGCATCTTCAGTTCCCGCCGGTGCCACACCACCGGACTCCGGTCGTCGTCGGTCATCATGGCGAGGACGCGGAGCACGATGATGTCGTGGTCGCCGGCCGGGTAGGTGTGCTCGACGGTGCACTCCAGCCAGATCGGGGCGCCCTCCAGGAAGATGGCGCCCGATGCCGTCTCCAGGGTGCCGAGGCCCACGAGGCGGCCCTCCTTGCTGCGGGACGCGAGCTGACGGGCCTTACCGCTGTGTTCCTCGCCGAGGACGGAGACGCCGATCGTCCGTGCGCGGGCGAGCGTCGGCCAGGTCGTCGAGGTGCGCTGGATGGCGAAGGAGACCATGGGCGGGCGGTGGGAGACGCCGACGGCGAACGACGACACGATCATGACGGTCGGTTCGCCGTGGACGCGCGCGGAGAGGGCGGCGATGCCGGAAGGGAATCCGGAGAACGCCCTTTGTATGTCGCCGGGATCCGAGGTGAAGCCCTCCGGCGTCGTCATCGTGCGGTCCTCGCCTTCGCCGTGTTGAGTACGGTCGGTCCCCACCGGCCCGTCCAGCGGGCCAGGGAGTCGTCCGTGAGGTAGGTGGAGTCGAGTTGGCAGAGGCCCTGGGAGGGGCAGAGTTCGAGCAGGCCGGTGTAGGCGCCCTTGTAGGTGGGACAGGCCGCGGTCACGACGTCGGCGGTCCGTACCCGCTCGACGGCGTCGTGGGTGCGTGAGGCGGCCTTGGGGTTTCCGACGACGGCGACGGCCTTCATCAGGCGACTCCTGTGGGTAGTCGGGGGGTTGCGGCGGTCGTCCCGGGAGGTCCCGCCCCGGGGTGATGGCCGGTCCGCAGGAGCACGGAGGCGAGGAGCGTGAGCAGTCCTACGGCGGCGAGTGAGCCCAGGGTGGCCGCGTAGCCGAACCCGGCCAGCAGGACGGCGCAGACCGCGCTGCCCAGGACCGCGCCGAGTTGTTTCACGGCGTTGAAGGTGCCCGACGCCGCCCCGACCTCGTCCGGGGCGACCGTGGTCACGGCGGCGATGGAGAAGGGCGACCAGACGAACGAGTTGGCGACCCCGTACACCGCGAAGGCGGCGGTCAGGACGGGGATCGGCGCGTCCGTGGCGACCAGCGCCGCCGAGGCTCCGACGGACAGGACGAGGGCGGACGAGCCGACGACGGCTACGGCACGTGTCCCGATCCCGTTGTTGAGGCGGGCCGAGACCGGGGCCCCGAGCACGCACACCACGCCCATCGGTACGAGGGTCAGTGCGGCCGCGCCGGGGCTGAGCCCGCGCTCCCGCTGGAGGTAGAGCATCAGCGGAATCATCGCCGAGCCCGAGCAGAAGGAGGCCGCGGCGGCGCCCCAGGCCGCGGTGCCGAACCCGCGGCTGCGCAGTACGGCGATCGGCACCAACGCCCGCTTCCCTGACCGGCGTTGCAGCCAGACGACCAGGACGACGAGCAGCGCTCCGGCGGCGGCGAGCAGCCAGCGCGGGATGCCCCGGACGTCGGCGCGCGCCGCGTCCGTGCCCTGGACACCGAGGACGAGTGCCCCGGCACCGGCCGCGTTCAGGCACATCGCCCAGACCGGGATGGTGGCCTCCTGACGGGGCAGAGCGGGTACGAACGCGGCCACGGCGGCCATCACCGCGATGCCGATGGGCACGTTGACCCAGAACACCGCGGGCCAGCCGCCGACGGCGACGAGCAGGCCGCCGAGCAGCGGTCCCGCGGCCACCGCCGCCCCGCCGACCGCACCCCACACGCCGAGCGCGACGGCGAGGCGGGGCGGCTGGAACAGGGCCTTGATGACGGTGAGGCACTGCGGTGTCATCAGCGCGGCGCCGACGCCCTGGACCACCCGCCAGGCGACGAGGGCCTCGACGTTCGGGGCCGGCGCGCACAGCAGCGAGCCGAAGGTGAACGCCGCGAGGCCGGCGAGCAGGACGCGCCGGTGGCCGTAGCGGTCGCCCAGCCGGCCCGCGATGATCAAAGGGACGGCACAGGCGATGAGGTAGCCGCTGTTGACCCAGATCGCGACGGTCTCGGTGGTGTGCAGGCCGCTGATCAGCGCGGGCAGCGCGACCGAGGTGACGGTGCTGTCGAGCAGCAGCATGAAGAACCCCGCGCACAGGCTGGCGAGGGCGAGCCAGTCGCGCCGCTCGCTCCCTGCGGTCATCTCACACCGCCAGGTTCTCGCGCAGCGTGGTGCCGGGGTAGGCCGGGGCGAGGCTGTCACGGCGGCGCAGCTCGGGGAGGAGCAGTTCGGAGATGTCGGCGAAGCCGGAGGGCATGGCCAGGGGGCTGGAGAACATGAACCCGCCGCGTGATCCGGTCGCCGCGAAGTTCTCCTCCAGCGCGTCGGCGACGGCGGCGGGGTCCCCGACGATGCCGTGGTCGAGCCCGGTCGCCCTGCTGCGAGCGTGCGTGAAGAACTCCTCGCGGCTCATCGAGCGCTCGGCGCCGAACTCCGCGACGAGCGAACCGACGAGACCGGCCGGGCTGGCGTTGGCCGCGACGATCTCGTCCCGCAGCTCGCCCAGGCGGAACGACTCCGGGAGCGTGGAGAGGTCGTAGCCCATGTTGTGGGAGAGGTGGGTGGCGACGGTCTCCTCGTTCCAGAAGGCGAGTGCCGCGTCGCGGCGGGCCCGCGCCTCTGCCGTCGTACGGCCGACGATGACCTGGGTGGCCCACAGGATGCCCACGCCGGCCGGGTCGCGGCCCTCGGCGAGGAGTGCCTCGTCGAGCAGCTTGCGGTGCCGCTGCTGGGCGGCGAGGTTGCCGCCGAAGCCGAAGATCAGGTCGGCGAAGCGAGCGGAGGCGGCGATGCCACGGGGCGAGTTGCCGGCCTGGACGATGAGCGGGTGGTGCTGCGGGCTCGGCACGGAGGCGAGCGGGCCCTTCACGGTGAAGAAGCGGCCCTTGTGGTCGATCGGGTGCACCTTGGCCGGGTCGGCGAAGCGGCCCGTGTCCCGGTCGCGGACGATGGCGTCGGGTGCCACCGAGTCCCACAGGGCACGGCAGACCGCGACGAACTCCTCCATCCGCTCGTAGCGCAGGTCGTGGTCCATCAGCTCGCCGAAACCGTAGTTCGCCGCGTCCGCGCCGCGCGTGGAGGCGACCACGTTGAAGGCGATACGGCCGCCGGTGACGTGGTCGAGCGAGTTCAGCAGCCGGGCAACGTAGAACGGGTGCATGAAGGTGGACGAGTAGGTCAGTCCGAAGCCGATCCGCTCGGTGACCGTGGACATCGCCGCTATGACCGGGGACATGTCGTGGCGCGGCCACTGGATGCCCCACTCGACGGCCGGTTCGATGTTCCCGCGCCAGGTGCTGGGAATGCCGCTGCCGTCGCCGAAGAACAGCAGGCCGACGCCGGCGCGTTCGGCGGTCCGGGCCACTTCCATGTACATGCGGACGTCGGGGAAGTCCGTCCCGATCCAGGAGCCGGGCCGGGCCCAGGCGCCCTCGGTGTGGGTGAAGGAGAGGTCGAAGCCGATGTGCATGCCGTTCACCGGGCGCCCCGCTTCCACAGGCCGACGACCTCGTCGGCGTCGCTGAGTACGGCGACGTTCAGGCCCAGTTGCACCAGGGCGGCGGCGTTGACGTCGAGGTCGTAGGCGGCGGTGGCGTCCCGCGGGACGACGACCGGCCAGTCCAGCTGTACGGCGTCCTGCGCGGTCGCGTACACACAGCACTCGCTGGTCAGGCCGACGACGGCCAGCCAGCCGCAGCCGGCCGCGCGCAGCCGCGCGTCGAGGTCGGTGCCGAGGAACCCGCTGTAGCCGCGCTTGACGACCCGCTCCTCCCTCTCGGCGGGCCGCACCCGGTACCACTGCGCGCCCGCCGTGCCGAGGACGCACGGCTCGTCCGGGCCCATGGGGGCGTCGTAGTCGCCGCCGCGCAGCCAGTTGCTCGCGCCCCAGGGGCGCGCCGGGTCGCTTCCCAACTCGACCCAGAAGACCGGTACTTGGGCCTCGCGTGCGGCGGTGACGAGGAGTTCGACGCGGGTGACGGCCAGGTCGACGGCCGAAAGACAGTCATCCGTCAGGCCGTAGGCCGCCAGGCGGTCCGGTTCGGCGAAGTCGCGCTGTACGTCGACCACGACCAGCGCGGGCCCGCTGCCGGGCCGCATCAGCTGGGCGAGCTGTCTCTCCCGCAGGTCGGTGCCGGGCATCAGGCGGTCACCTCGTCCCGGGCCCGCAGTTCGGGCAGCACGGTCTCGCCGAACAGCAGCATGTCCTCGTCGTACTCCGGGAAGATCAGCATGAGTCCGTCCAGGTCGGCCTCGCGCACGATGTACTCGATGTGGTCGGTGACGGTGCTCGCCGATCCCGCGACGTACGGGGTCTGGAACGCCGCCTCCCCGTCCGCCCCGTCGGCCCAGGCGCGGGCCTGTTCCTCGGGGATGCCCCAGGTGCCGCGCATACGGGCGAGCGCCTCCCGGTCGAGGCCGGCACCCCACTCCCTCACCTTCTTGGCGGCCAGTTCGTCGGTCTCGTCCTGGACGACGGTGAGCATCGAGTAGGTCCGGCAGACGCGGCCGGCCGCCGCGGCCCGCTCGTGGACGTCCGCCGACAGCATGCGCATCTCGTCGAGGCTCTCGGCGGCGAGGAAGGCGCCGTCGGCGTACCGGGCCTGGAAACGGCGGGCGTCTGCGGAGCGGCCCGCGTTGATGAGGGTCGGGCGGACCGCCGGACGCGGGCGGGACTCGCAGTCGACGAGGTCGAAGTACGGCGTGTGCATGGTGACGGAGTCCTCGGCCCACAGGCGGGTGACCGCCTCCGTCCACAGCTCCGTCATCCGGTAGCGGTCCTCGTGGCTGAGTTCCGGGTCCCACTCGCCGAACTGCTCGAACTCGCCCGCGTAGGAGCCGTTGACGATGTTCATGCCGGCGCGGCCGCCGGAAATGTCCTGGAGGGTGGCGAACATCTTCGCGGCGACGGCGGGGTTGTGGACGTTCGCGTGCAGGGTCGCCCAGATCCTGACCCGGCTGGTCGCCTCGGCGAGGGCGGCCATCATGGTCATCGATTCGAGCGAGCGTCCCCAGTGGTCGGTGCTGCCACCGAAGCCGCGCCACTTCGCCATCGACATCACGAAGTCGAGGCCGATGGTCTCCGCGTGCACGGCGGCGCGCTTGTTCCAGGCGTAGCTCGCCTCCGGGTGGGGTGCGGTGGTGGACAGCATCCAGCCGCCGTTCCCGATGGGGAGGAAGATTCCGTACTCTTTCGTGGGCACGTTGCGGGCCTTTCCGTCGGGGTGGTACCAGAGCGCTACGGAGCCGGCCAGACGAGCTTGTCGCCGGTGTAGATGTTCTTGACGTACGACGGGTCGAACCATGTCGCGGCCTTGTCGGCGGTCACGGCGGCGGGGACGATCGCGAACTGGTGCAGCATGGCGACGAGCGCCGTGACGTTCGCGGGGTCGAGGCCGCCCAGGGGCTGTCCGGGTGTCGGGTTGTCCTTGACGACCTGGGTCTCGGTCTTCCAGATGGTCGCGTTGAGTTTCTTGTCGTACGTCGGTCCCGACAGGTCGGCGGCGTAGCCGACGCACTCGGTGATGTGGGCGGCGCTCGCCGAGCAGTAGTCGTAGGCGTGCAGGGCGGCGCGCAGGATGTCCTCGACGGCGTGCGGGTGGGCCTTGGCGAAGGCCGGGTTGACCGCCATCGCGCCCAGCGAGCTGGGGACGTCGTAGTCGACCGGCTTCCAGACGGTGACGTCGTGGCCGGCCGCCTTGAGCTGGTTGGGCTCGTTGGAGACGAATCCGGTGAGCGCTTCGAGGCCGCCCTGCTTGCGGGGCAGTACGGAGGGGTCGTAGCCCTCCTTGACCAGTTTGAGCGAGTCCCACGTCACTCCGGCCTTGACCAGCATCGCCCGGACCGCTGCGGGCACATAGCCCTTGTGGCCGACGACCTTGCCGTCGAGCTGCGTCAGCTTCGTGATGTCCTTGTTGGTCATCAGGATGTCCAGGCCGGCGTCGGAGTACGAGGAGACGCCGGTGATGTCGATCCCGTTGGCGCGGGCCTGGACGACGTCCTGCTCGGCGACGGGGCTCACGGTGGCCTGTCCGCTGGCGAGCAGCTTGGTGTTCTGCGAGGTGTCGCCGGTGCCGGGCTTGAGGGTGACGTTCAGGCAGAGGTCCTTGAAGTAGCCGAGCTTGCTCGCGGCGATGTATTCGAGGATCGACGCCGACGACTGGTACTGGTAGCCGGACAGGTAGGTGATCCTGCCCGCGGCCTTGTTCTCGGCACAGCGCTCGGCGGAGATCGCGGATCCTTCCGAGCCCTTCGACGTGGTGGCGTCGGATCCCGAGCCACATCCCGCGACGACGGCCGTCAGGACGACGGCGGCGAGGCAGGCGAGACCGGATCTGGCGAGGTGCGACTGCATGGGTGACTCCAAACTGGCGGTGTCCGCCGGGCGTTGGGGTGGAGATGGCTATGCGGGGGTGAGGGCATGGGTGCCGGCGCCCCGGCCGTCGCGGACCTCGGGCGGAACCGTCCGAGCTGGGGCTCGGTCAGTCGTGCGTGTTGTCGTGCCAGTGCAGGACGCGGCGTTCGACCAGGGTCACGGCGAACAGCAGCAGGACGCCCATGACGGCGAGGACGAGGATCGAGGCGTACACGACCGGGAGTTGGTTCATCGACGAGGCCACGCTGATCACGGTGCCGAGGCCGCGGGTCGATCCGGCCGCCGACATCTCGGCCACGACGGCACCGATGATCGACAGCGGGAAGACGATGCGCAGCGCCGCGAACAGGAAGGGCAGCGCGTGGGGGATGCGTACGTACCAGAGCAGTTCGACGCGTCCGGCGTCCATCGTCCGGTACACCTGGAGCACCTGCCGGGGCACCGACCGCAGCCCTGCCGCGGTGTTGATGAGGATCGGGAAGAAGCAGATCAGGGCCGCGATGACGAGTTTGGGCAGCGGGCCGAAGCCGAAGGCGACGACCAGGGCGGGCGCGATCGCCACCAGCGGGGTCACGTTGAGGACGACCGCGATCGGCATGACCGCCCGCCGCAACAGCGGGAGTTCGCTCGTCAGCACCGCGAGGACGAACGCGGCGGCGAACCCCATCCCCAGACCGGCCGTCGCCTCGCCCAGGGTGACCAGGGCGTTGTCGACGTAGTAGCCGAACTCGGAGGTGAGCGAGGCGCCGATCTTCGGCAACGGGGGCAGGAGGTAGGGCAGTTCGTCGGCGCCCCACTGCCACAGGACCGCGAGCAGGGCCAGCATCACGAGGAGCGGCGCCCAGACGGCGGGGCGGATCCAGGCGATCCGGGACTTCGGGTGCCGCAGGCTGTAGCGGGACGGTTCGGCGGGCGGCTGGGCGCCGGTGGCGGGCGCGGTGCGTTCGTCGGCCACGGTCATCGTTCGTGCCCCCTTACGCGGCTTCGCCGTGCCAGGCGCGGCGCAGTCGGTCCCGGATCAGGTCCTCGTACTCGTGGAAGCGGCGCTGCCCGAAGAGACGGTCGCCCCGGGGCCGGTCCAGGTCGACCTCGATGGTGTCGACGATGCGGCCGGGGTGCGGGGCCATGACGACCACGGTGTCGGAGAGCCGGACGGCCTCGGACACGGAGTGCGTGACGAACAGGACGGTCGTCTTCAGCTCGTCCCAGAGGTCGAGAAGCTGGTCCTGCAGACTCTCGCGGGTGAACTCGTCGAGCGCCGAGAAGGGCTCGTCCATGAGGAGGACGTCGGGCCGCAGACCGAAGGCGCGGACGATCGCGGCCCGTTGCCGCATACCGCCGGAGAGCTGGGCGGGGAGCTTGTGCATGGCCTCGCCGAGGCCGGCCTTGACCAGGAGTTCTCGCATGTCAGGACCATCGGTCACCGCCCGCTCCGCGTTGCCCGCGATCCGCTCCCGGCGCCGCGCCGCGCCCTTGTTGATCTTCTGTGGCAGGGTGACGTTCCGCAGTACGGACAGCCACGGCAGCAGGGCCGGGCTCTGCGGCACAAGGCCGATCATCTTGGCGGCGCACGCCTCGGCGGGCGGGACACCGTGCACCCGTACGGTGCCGTGATCGGGTTCCTCCAGACCGGCCGCGAGCCGCAGCAGCGTCGACTTGCCGCAGCCGCTGGGCCCGATCAGGCTGACGAAGCGGCCCACCGGTACCGACAGGTGGACATCGTCGAGGGCGGTCGTCGCGGCGGGTCCGAACGCGTAGACCCGGCGTACCGACCGCAGGTCGAGTGCCGGCGTACCAGTCACCTTCACGCTCCCATCCATGTCGCGAGCACGAAGGCCCGATCCTGGAAGTCGGAGAGCGTGCGTGGCGAGTGCGGAACTGCCACGCGGAAATCCGCTTAGGTGCCTCCGACCCTAGGAACCCCGTGTTTCATCCAGCCGCTGCGGTCCGTTTCATCGGCTTTACGTCCGGCGCGGCAGTGTGACGACGGTGTCGCCGTCGAACACGTAGACCTCGACGCCGAGATCCGCGGCGGCACGTGCCACCCAGCCGCCCAGCGCCTGCACGATCACCTCGGTGACGAGGAGGACCGTGCGCTCGGCGGTCGGCACCGAGTTCCTCAGCCACAGCAGCTTGAACATGTCCGCCATGACCTTGTTGCGGTAGGCGGGCTTGTAGGCGCCCTGGTTGCCGACCAGTTGGACGAGGACGCGGCCGGAGGCGTCGATCCCCTCGACCTCGACACGGCTGCCGTCGGGCAGCATGAGCGGCCTCGGGCGCAGCGCGGTGCCGAGCCGGTCCCCGAGGGCGAGCAGCATGCGGCGTTCGACGGAGCCCTCGGCGAACCGGCTCCACTCGGTGGGGGCGTCAAGCACTGTCAGTCGCACGTCCCGGAGTCTAGGAACGTCCCGTTTCGCAGGTGTTTCCTGCCTCTGGCCGGAGTCAGAAGATGCCGGTCCGGATCGCCGGCGGGTACAGCGGGAGAAGGAGGGCGGGCAGGAAGCCCTGTTCGAGGAGTAGCCGCCAGGCGGGGCAGGGCAGGCTCACCGCCATGACAGAACAGTCGGAACAGCGGACGACACCGCCGGCGAAAGCCCCGGACCTGTGGACCTCCGTCGAGGACCTCTGGACCTGGCTGGACGCCAACCGGAAGCACGGCGGCGAGACCGGCCTCGTGCTGCGCATGCTCAAACTCACCGAGGAGGTCGGCGAGGTCGCCCAGGCGGTGATCGGCGCGACGGGCCAGAACCCGCGCAAAGGCGTCACCCATACGTGGGAGGACGTGCAGGGGGAGCTGTGCGATGTCGTGATCACGGCACTGGTGGCGTTGCGGACGCTGACGCCGGATACAGAGGGGGTTTTCGGGCGGCATCTGGAGCGGGTGACGGAACGCTCGCTGGGCCAGTCGACGAACACTCCCCCCTCGGACGGGCCCATGCCCCGCCGTGTCGATCAGACGCCGTGAACCGCGCTGACCGGCGGCTACGGGGCTACCGTGATGACGCATGAGACGCTGGTTGCCCCTGGATGCCGTGCCCCGCCTCACCGGCGCGGCGGTCGTCGGAGCGGTGGTCGGCGTGGCCGTGGCGCTGGCGACCGACGGAGAACTGGGCGCACTGGCCGCGATCGCCGCGACGGAACTGTCCTTCGTCCTGGCGGGCTGGGCGGTGCTGTGGCCGATGGACGCCACGGCCACCCACCGCAATGCGCGACGTGAGGACTTCCGTCCCGTGACCGATGAACTCGTGGTGGTCGCGGTGGCCCTGTGCGGACTGGCCGCCATCGTGCTGCTGCTCCTGCGCGGCAAGTCCGACCCCGGCCACGTGGCGGCCGCGACCGCCCTGTGCGGCGTCTTCACGGCCTGGGCCGCGCTGCATCTGATGTACGCCGCCCGTTATGCCTACGTGTATTACGAGTCCGCGGGCGGGATCGACTTCAACTCGGACGACCCGCCGGCGTACCGGGACTTCTTCTACTTCAGCTACAACCTCGGCATGACCTATCAGGTGTCCGACACCGATGTGTCGAGTTCGACGATCCGGGCGATCGTGCTGCGTCACGCACTGCTGTCCTACGTCTTCGGCACCGGCATTCTCGCCACCGCCATCAATCTCGTCGTGGGAATCGTCAGCGGCTGAGGTGGCGGCTCCGGGGCGGGGCCGGGCCACGACCGCCAAGGGCCTGGTGACCGCCCGGCTCTTCCTGTGGCCCCGCACGGTGGCCGGGCATCTGAGCAACGCCCTCCCGAAACAGAACGTCACTTCCCGGGCGGGCCTGCGCGACGCGCTCACCGGCCTGGCGGCCCCGCTGCGGACCGCGTGAACCCTCAGGAGGTCGGCATGGGGCCGACGCCTGCCCGCTCCCGGGCGGCGTCGAGCATCCGGCGGGCCTCGGCGCGGCTGGCGCGGACCCGCTGCCTGGCGTCACCGTGCGCGACGTCCGCGGTCGCGGCCAGCGCCGCCGCCAGCTCGGCCCGCCCCCGGCTGAGCCGGCTGCGCACCGTGCCCACCGGCACCCCGCAGGCGAAGGCGACCTGCTCGTAGGAGGCGTCCCCGGCCGAGAGGTAACGCAGCACCAGCGGCATGCGCAGCACCGGGGACAGCTCCTCCATGGCCGCCCAGATCCAGTCCCGTACGGCGGTGCGCTCCAGCCACTGTTCGGGACCGGCGTCCGGGGCCGGCAGGGGCACCTCCTCCACCGGCCGGACCAGGGCGGAATGCCGCAGCACGGCCCGGCTCCCGTTGCGCACGATCATCCGCAGCCAGGCGCCCACCGCCGCCGGATCCCGCACGTCCCCGATCCGCAGCAGTGCGGTGAGCGCCGCGTCCTGCAGCACGTCGTCGACGTCGGTTGCCGCCCCCAGCACGCTCCGCGCCACCGCCCGCATCCCCGCCCGGTGCCGCTCCAGCAGCACCCCCAGCGCGGCGACCTCGCCGGACTGGGCCGCCCGCGTCAGCACCGCGTCCTGCACGCACGCGGCCTCAGCGGCTTCCCGAAGCATGACGTCCCCCGTTTCGGATCGGGCCATGGCCGGCGCCGCGAGGTTCCAACTTTGACAGGTAGAAGGTAGAAGCTCCGCAATCAACATGTCAACACCGGAACGTGGGGATCCGACCTGTCAATACTGGAGGGAGAGGGGTTACAGTGCGGGCATGAGCCTTCGTCACGCCCTCTTGGGTCTGCTTGTGTTCCGCCCCGGCAGCGGCTACGACCTGCTGAAGATGTTCAACACCTCGCTCAACTACGTCTGGCCGGCCAAGCAGAGCCAGATCTACGGCGAGCTGACCAAGCTGGACGCCACCGGCCTGATCCAGGTCACCGACGAGGGCCCGCGGGGCCGCAAGCAGTACTCGCTCACCCCCGAAGGGCACGCGGAGGCGCGGCGCTGGCTGGCCGAGACGGAGGAACACCGGCCGCAGCGCAACCCGATGCTGCTGCAGACGTTCTTCCTGGGACTCCTGCCGCGCGACGAGGCCGTGGAGCGGCTCCTGCGGCACGCGGACACCGCCGCGAAGGAGTACGACGCCCTGCTGGCGCTGCGGGATTCGGAGGACTGGGACCGCGACGCGCTGACCGAGTGCGGCCGGCTCGTCCTGGAGCACGGCCTGCGCCAGCGCGTCCTGGAACAGGAGTGGGCCCACTGGGCGGCCGAGCAGCTCCGCGAGGGGCACGTCAAGGAGCCGGCCGACCGGCCGGAGGCACCGGAACCGGACTAGAACCGGCACGGCAGGGCCGTAAGCGTCGGGGCGTTGTGAGCGGGCGGGTTCAGTTGTGAGCGGGCGGGTTCAGTGGGAGCGCTCGATGCTCCAGCGCGGCAGCAGCTCGAAGAAGGCGACCGCCTCGCTCCGCCAGCGCGGCCGCCAGCCCCCGGCCACCAGGGCGGCCTGCTCGGCGTGGTCACGCATCCGCGCCCGTAGCCGGCCGGCCACCCCGCGCGCCTCGGCGATCTCCCGGATCGTGTCGATCGTCCCGGCGGTGCAGGAGGGGTCGCCGAGCGCCGCCTCCAGCACGGCCCGCTCCGCGCCGTCGAGGCCGTCGCGGCCGTCGCCCGAGGACAGCAGCGCGGCCACCACATAGCTGCGCTTCCCGTCGCGGATGTCGGTTCCGGTCGGCTTGCCCATCACCTCGCCGTCCCCGAACAGGTCCAGATAGTCGTCCCGCATCTGCCCGCAGATCCCCACCAGGCGTGCGTAGTGGCTCAACTCGCGCTCGTGGTCCTCCGGTTGCGCACCGGCGGCGAGGAGTCCCAGCCGCAGGGGCGCGAGCAGCGAGTAACGGGCCGACTTGTAGTCCGCCACCTGGTCGATGACCTCGGTGTCCGGGAGTCCGCCGGTGACATCGCGCTCCAGGTCGATGATCTGGCCCAGGAACGTCTCCGCCGCCGCCCTGGTCTGCGCCTCGATCATGGCCTGCCGTACCGGCGGCGCGGCCTGCGCGTCGAGGAGGACCCGCAGGGACAGGGCCAGCGCGAGGTCGCCGGCGAGCACGGTGAGGCCGAGCGCGGTCCGGGGGCGGCCGGGGAACCGCTCGCGGTAGGCGTAGTAGGTGGAGGGACCGCCTCGGCGGGTGGGGCTGTCGTCGATCAGGTCGTCGTGGATCAGGCCGTGGCTGTGCAGCAGTTCGAGGCTCAGGGCCGCGTGCTCCAGTCCCGGCACGGGCTCGTCCGTCACCAGGCGGGCCGCCTCGTTGAGGATCACCACCCGGATCCGCTTCCCGCCGCGCAGGGACAGTTCCCTCAGCAGGTGCAGGCACTCCGGGGTGAACCTGCTGAACGAGGGTGTGTCGAGGGCATCGCCCAGGGAGTCGAAGTACTCCTCGAAGAGCTTCTCGAAGGCCTGGGTATGGCCAGCGACACGAGCCATCAACGGGGCGTTGACACCAGCGGTGTCGGGCATGGCGGAGGCTCCTGAGGGGGCGTGCGGACACAGGTGTCCCATGATGCGTGACGGAGTGCCGATCGCCCGCACCGTGCCGGGACGGCGGCCGGGGACACCCCGGCACCCGACGGCGGACGACCCGGTCGCCCTGCGCCGCTGGACGACACGGCGAAGCACCCGGGGTCGCCGGTGCCGAACTCCGTTTCTCGTCCGGCGGATTGTGTGGCCTGACGTACCCGGTGTGCGGGGCGTGCGAGCACGCCCCGCATACCGGGGGCTACTTGACCGACCCCGCCATCACGCCCTGCACGAAGTGCCGCTGGAAGGCGAAGAACACCACCACAGGCACCACCAGCGACAGGAACGCGCCCGGCGCCAGCACATCGATGTTGCTGCCGAACTGCCTGATCTGCGACTGGAGTTCGACGGTCAGCGGCTGCGAGGAGCTGTCCGCGAACAGCAGGGCCACCAGCATGTCGTTCCAGACCCACAGGAACTGGAAGATGGCGAGGCTGGCGATCGCCGGCCGTCCCACCGGCAGCACCAGCCGGGTGAAGATCCGCCACTCGCTGCCGCCGTCCATCCGGGCGGCCTCCAGCATCTCCTTGGGCATCTCGGCGAAGTAGTTCCGCAGCAGGAACACCGCGAACGGCAGTCCGTACGCCACATGGAACAGCACCACGCCGGGAATCGTGCCGAACAGGCCCAGTTGCCCGAAGAGTTTGGCGACGGGCAGCAGGCCGATCTGCACCGGTACCACCAACAGGGCGACCACCAGCAGGAACACGGGTTCGCGGCCCGGGAAGTCCAGCCAGGCGAAGGCGTATCCGGCGAGCGCGGCCACCACGACCACCAGGGTGGTCGCCGGCACCGAGATCAGCACGGTGTTCCAGAAGGCCTGGGTCATGCCGGAGCTCTTCAGCAGGGCCGAGTAGTTGTCGAAGGACAGCTGCCCGGGGCTGGTGAGCGCCGTCCACCAGCCGCTGCTCGCCGAGTCCTGCGAGGACCGCAGCGAGGACAGCAGCAGCCCGGCAAGGGGAGTGAGCCAGACCAGCCCGACCACCACGAGGAAGGCCTGCACCACGGCGTTGCCCAGGCCGCGCCTGATCACGTTCATCGCTGACTCCTCCGGAAGCGCCGGACGTTGAAGGCCATGGCGGGGACGACCAGGACCAGGAGCAGCACGCCGAGCGCGCTGCCGAGCCCCTGGTTGTTGCCGCCGCCGAAGGACACCAGCCACATCTGGGTCGCGAGGACGGTCGCGTCCTCCTGCACCGGCCCGGGCGCGATGATGTACACGAGGTCGAAGACCTTCATCACGTTGATGACGAGGGTCACGAACACCACGGTGAGCACCGGCGCCAGCAGCGGCACGGTGATACGCCGGAAGATCTGCCACTCGTTCGCACCGTCCATCCGGGCGGCCTCAAGGGCGTCCCGGGGCAGAGCGGCCAGCCCCGCGCCGATCAGCACCATCGCGAACCCGGTCCAGATCCACAGGTAGGCCCCGATGATGGCGGGCGTGACGAGGGCGGGTCCGAGCCAGGAGACGCCCTGGTAGGGCTGCGCGAAGTTCGAGGCCGGCAGTTGCACTTCGTAGGAGCCGGCCGCAAGTCCCGTGAAGCGGAAGGAGCCGTCGGCCGCGGTGCTGGTGCTCGCGACCGCCTTGCCGTCGGCGCGCACCGCCTCGACCTTCATCCGCGGCAGCCCGCTCTCCGTACGGTCGACCACACCCGGGCTGCCGCCGCCCCCCGGGGTGAAGTCCAGGTAGACCACCCCGCCCAGGTCACCGGACGCGGCCCGGCGCTGAGCCGCCGGGTAGGCGGGCTGTGCGCCGCCCGGCAGGTCCTTCGGTGCGACGCCCACCAGTCCGAGCGTCACCGTGTCGCCCGGCCCGAGGTTCGCGGCCGTGCGGTACGAGCCGTCCTTCTCGGCCGTGAGGTCCTGGCCGGTGCGGGCACGGGCGGTGGGGTACTCGGCGGTGCCCTTGAACGCGTTGTGCACCGTGACCACGGCCGCGTTGAGTACGCCCTTGTGCGGGTCCTCGTCGTAGGCGAGCCGGAAGATGATGCCGGCGGCCAGGAAGGACACCGCCATCGGCAGGAACAGCAGCAGCTTGAAGGCGGTCGCCCAGCGCACCTTCTCCACCAGCACGGCGAGGATCAGGCCGAGCCCGGTGAGCAGGGTCGGGGCCACCAGCACCCAGATCACGGTGTTGCGGATGGCCTTGAGGGTCGCCGGGTCGCGGAACATCTCGGTGTAGTTGTCGCCGCCGACGAACCGGGTGCCGGACGCGTCGAAGAAGCTGCGGCCGATCGAGAACAGCACGGGGTAGACGACCAGCGCGCCCAGCAGGAGCAGGGCCGGGAAGACGAAGAGCAGGGCGATGATCCGCCCGCGGCGCCGGGTCCGTCTGGCACGTTCGGCCTGCCCGGTAGACGGTGGGCTGGTCTTCTCTGAGACCACGGTCGCGGTCACGGCCGTCAGCCCTTGTAGGCCTTGGCCGCGGCGGTCTCCAGCTGTGCGGCGGTCGCCTTCGGGTCGGACGGGTCGGCCAGGAAGTCCTGGAGGATCTTCCACTCGCCGGCGCCCTTGGTGCCGCCGAAGGCCGCGGGTGCCTGGTCGGACATGTCGAAGCGGACCGAGTCGCCGCCGCCCACCAGGGATTTGGCGATGGCGCGGGTGACGTCGTCGCCGTAGGAGGACAGGTCCAGGTTCTTGTTCGGGGAGAGGAAGCCGCCCTCCTTGGCCCAGACGGCCGCGGCCTCCGGCGTGGCCAGGTACTCCAGGAGCTTCATGCCGGCTGTGGCGTTCTTGGCCGCCTTCAGGACGACCGCCGCGTCACCGCCGCTGACCACGGGCGCCGTGCCGCCGTCGACGGCCGGGAACGGGAAGAACGTCGCGTCCTTGCCGATCGTCTTGCCGAACTGGTCGTGGGCGACGCCGGCGACGAAGTCGCCCTCGTAGACCATGGCGGCCTCCGGCTTGGGCCCGAAGACCTTCTCCACCGAGCCCGGGAAGTCGGTGTTGAGGGCCTCCTTCTGGCCGCCCGCGATCAGCTGCTTGTCCTTGAAGAGGGTGCCGAGCGTGCCGAGGGCCTTGACCACGGACGCGTCGGTCCACTTGAGCTTGTGGGCGGCGAGGGCGTCGTACTTCTCGGGTCCGGCCTGGGAGAGGTAGATGTTCTCGAACCAGTCGGTGAGGGTCCAGCCGTCCTCGCCGCCTATGGAGAAGGCGGCGAGCCCCGAGTCGGAGACGGTGTGCCCGTCCTTCAGCAGCTCGGCCCAGCTGGTGGGCGGCTTGACGCCGGCCTGGTCGAGGGCGTCGGGGCTGTACCAGACGGTGGACTTGTCGGCGGCCTTGAAGTAGAGGCCGTAGAGGGTGCCGCCGACGCTGCCGTAGTTCTTCCAGACCGGCGCGAAGTTGCCGTCCACGGACTGCTGGGTGGTCTTGGACAGCGGCTTCAGCCACCCGCTCTTGGCGAACTGCTGGAGCACGCCGACCTGCGGGACCATGACGACGTCGGGGGCGTTGCCACCCTCGATCTTGCTGCCGATGACGGTGGAGACGTTGTCGCCGGTGGACACGAACTGGGTCTTGGCGCCGGTCTTCGCGCTGAACGCGTCGAGGACCTTCTGGAAGCTCTTCAGTTCGTCGCCGGACCAGACGCCGGCCACGGTGACGGTCTGGCCGCTGAGCGCCTTGTCGCCGCCGCCGGCCGAGACCGGGCCGCCGCTGCCTCCGCAGGCGGTGGCGCCGAGCGCGAGGGCGAGGGCGGTGCAGCCGGTGAGCAGGGTGGTGCGTCGTCGCATCATCGTTGATGTTCCTTCGGGAGAGCGCCAGTTGAACGGGAGGTCAGAGGTCGTTGATCCACCAGGCGGCGGTGGAGCCGGGCAGTACTCCGGCGGGGCAGGGGCCGCTGGCGAGCAGGGGGGTGCCGGAGACGGGTGCGGGGGTGGGTGCCGTACCGAAGTTGACGGCGCAGACCAGGCCGTCGCCGCGGACGAAGCCGAGGACGCCGGGCGGAGTGTCCAGCCACTCCAGTGGCCCGTCTCCCAGCTGAGGCAGCTGGGACCTGAGTTGGAGTCCGTCGCGGTACAGGTGCCAGAAGGAGCGGGTGTCGGCGAGGGCGCGGTCGGTGGCGTACTCGGCGAAGTAGTCGGGCTGCGGCAGCCAGGGCCGGGCCCCTTCGGCGCCGGAGGTGAAGCCGAACGGGGAGGCCTGCCCGGACCACGGGAGCGGGACCCGGCAGCCGTCGCGGATCCGGGCCCGGCTGCCGGTGCGCCGGAAGATCGGGTCGGTGAGCACGTCGTCGGGCAGGTCGACGACCTCGGGCAGGCCCAGTTCCTCGCCCTGGTAGATGTAGGCTGCGCCGGGCAGCGCCAGCATCAGCAGGGCGGCGGCGCGGGCGCGGGCGGCGCCGAGTCCGCTGCCCTCGGGGGTGGGTTCGCCGTAGCGGGTGACCGTGCGCACCTGGTCGTGGTTGTTGAGGACCCAGGTGACCGTGGAGCCGGTGCCGGCGATGTCCTGCATGGCCTCGCCGATGACCTTGCGGAAGGCGTCGGCGTTCCACGGGGCGCTCAGCAGGTCGAAGAAGAAGGCCTGGTGGAGTTCGTCGGGGCGGACGTACAGCGCGTGGTCGCGGGCGGTCGGCACCGACACCTCGCCGACGAGGAGGCGTTCGCGGCCGTCGCGTGCCGTGTACTCCTCGCACACCGCCCGCCAGTGCCGCCAGACGTCGTGCACCTCGGGCTGGTTCCAGGCCAGCGGGTTGACCGAGTCGCGGGTGCGGGCGTCGGCCTCCGGGTCCGGGGAGTCGGGCAGCTCGGGGTGCTTGAAGAGACCGGCGGCGACGTCGATGCGGAAGCCGTCGACGCCCCGGTCGAGCCAGAAGCGGAGCACCTGGTCGAACTCGGCGGCGACCTCGGGGGTGCGCCAGTTCCAGTCGGGCTGCTCGGGCGCGAACATGTGCAGGTACCACTGTCCGGGCCGGCCGTCCGGCTCGGTCACCCGGGTCCAGGCCGGGCCGCCGAACATGGAGTGCCAGTTGTTGGGCGGCTCGGAGCCGTCGGGGCCCCGGCCGTCGGCGAAGTGGAAACGGCCGCGCTCCGGGCTGCCGGGGGCTGCGGCGAGGGCCTGCCGGAACCACGGGTGCTCGTCGGAGCAGTGGTTGGGGACGATGTCGAGCAGCACCCTGATGCCGAGCCGCCGGGCGGCCGCCGTCAGCAGGTCGAACTCGGCGAGGTCGCCGAAGAGCGGGTCCACGTCGCGGTAGCCGGCCACGTCGTAGCCGTGGTCGTGCTGGGGCGAGGGGTAGAAGGGGCTCAGCCAGATCCCGTCGACACCGAGCTTCTTCAGGTACGGCAGCCCGGCCCGGACGCCGGCCAGGTCGCCGATTCCGTCGCCGGTGCTGTCCAGGAAGCTGCGGACGTACACCTGGTAGATCACTGCGTCACGCCACCAAGGGTGCTTGTTCAACCCGTTGACCTGTCTCTGCGAGGGGCAGCCGTTATGCATGCATGTTAGGTAGACGTATCGAGAAGGTGTCAACGAGTAAGGCGAAAGCTACTGCCGAGCTGGGTTGCCATATCAGGAAATACTGCCCACCAAAGGGCACAGAAGTGACCGTCGCGTTACCTAACAGGTAACTAGCGGCAGGTGTCTAACGGTCGGAGAGGGCGGCCAACTCCCGCGCCAGTCGGCGCACCGCCGCCGCGGGCGTCTCGTGCCCGGTCATCGCGTCGTGCACGACCGCCTGCACCACCAGGCTGACCTGGTCGTAGCGCGGGCTCTTGGGGCGCGGCCGGGCCGTCTGCACGCTGGCGCGCAGGGTCGGCAGATAGGGGAACTCCCGGATCAGCGCAGGATCGTCGTACAGCGCGGCGCGCACCGGCGGCAGTGCGCCGCGGGTGAGGACCTGGCGCTGCACGGGCGCGCTGGTGAGGTACGCGATCAGCCGCGCGGCCGAGTCGGGGTGCCGTGCATGGGTGTTGACGGCCAGGTTGGAGCCGCCGAGGACACTGGTCCCCGGCCCGTCGCGCCCGGGCAGCGGTACGGCGCCGACCTTGCCGGCGACCGCCGAGCCCTTGGCCGAGGCGCCGACGTACGCGTACGGCCAGTTCCGCAGGAAGAGCAGGTGGCCGTCCTGGAAGGCCTGCTTGGACTCCTCCTCCGTGTACGTCAGCGAGGCCTTGGGAATCCAGCCCTCCCGCACCCCGCGGGCGAGGAACCCGATGCCCTCGCGGGCCGCCGCGGAGTCGACGGTGACCTTGGCGCCTTCGTCCCCGAGGATGGTGCCGCCCGCCGAGTACACGGCCTCGGCGGCGTTCACGGTGAGCCCCTCGTAGGGCAGGAACTGGCCCGCGTAACCGCCGAGTCCGTACTTCGGCGCGATGGTCTTCGCGTCCCGCTCCAGCTCGGCCCAGGTGCGCGGCGGGCGCACCCCCTCCTTGGCGAGGATGTCCGCGCGGTACAGGAGCAGGCCGGCGTTGGTGACGTACGGAACCGCGTACAGCCGTCCGTCGTAGGTCGCCGTGTCGAGGACCCGCGGCAGGAAGGTGCCCAGCGGGAAACGGTCGCGGGGCAGCGGCCGGATCCAGCCCGCCGCCGCGAACTCCGAGGTCCAGGCGACGTCGATGTTGAGGACGTCGAACCGGCTGCGGTCGCCGCCGCGTAGGTCGGTGACCATCTGCGCGTGTGCCTCGTCGGCGGAGTCGGGGAGTTCGACGAGGGTGACCCGCTCGCCCGGGTGGGTGCGGTTCCAGCCCTCCAGGAGCGGGCCGAGATAGCCCGTGAGGTCCCCCGCGGTGGCCACGGTCAGCGGGCCGCGGCCGCCGCCGCCTTGTCCGGGGTGGGCCTCCGAGGCGACGTAACCGGTCATGACCACGATCAGAGCCAGGAGACCCCTACCCGCGGCACGCAACCACCGCATAGGTTCCTCCCTGTGCACCGCGACCGCACGGGGCACCTTCACCCCGAGTCGGAGGCCATGTATACCTGTTAGGTATGGGCGATACTAGGGTGCGGAGCACAATCGGTAGACAGGAGGACTGCACACGTGCGCCTGCCCCTCCTGGCACTCCTCGCGCGCGGTCCGGCCCACGGCTACGAGCTGAAGCAGGACCTTGAGCAACTGCTGGGCTCCGCGTACCCTCAGCCGAACGTCGGCCAGGTCTATGTGACCCTGGGCCGTCTGGAGAAGCAGGGGCTGATCGAGGGCGAGGACGTCGAGCAGTCCAGCCGGCCCAACAAGAAGGTCTACCGCCTCACCGAGGCCGGGCAGGACGAACTCCGCGCCTGGTTCGAGAAACCCGAGGACGAGCCCCGGGTGCGGGACGAGTTCTTCATGAAGCTGGCGCTCGCTCCGCGGACCGGACTCGCCGACCAGATCGCCCTGATCAACCGACAGCGGCGGCAGTACCTGACCACCATGCGCAGCCTGTCGAAGCTGGCCGCCGCCGAGAACCGCGACAACCGGATCGCCCATCTGCTGATCGAGGGCGCGATGCTGCACCTGCAGGCCGACCTCGACTGGCTGGAACGGTGCCAGGAAGAACTCGAAGACCTGGCAGGACTGGAAGAACTGGAATGACTGGAGGAGCCGGATTGAGTGACGCTCCCGCTCCTGTGCTGCGCGCCGGGGGTCCGGCCACTCCCGCGCTGCGCGCCGAGGGCCTGGTCAGGACACACCACGGCGAAGGCGCCCCCGCCCGGGCCGTACGCGGGGTGGACCTCTCCCTGCGGCCGGGCGAGTTCGTCGCCGTCACCGGTCCGTCCGGGGCCGGCAAGTCGACGCTGCTGCATCTGCTGGGCGGACTCCAGCGGCCGGACGCCGGCAGCGTCTGGCTGGACGGCACCCGGGCGGACGACTGGAGCGAGGCCCGCTGGGCCGTCGAGCGCCGCAAGCGGATCGGGATCGTCTTCCAGTTCTTCAACCTGGTGTCGAACCTGTCGGTCGCCGACAACGTGGAGCTGCCCGCGCTGCTCGCCGGTGTCCCCCCGAAGCAAGCACGGACCAAACGCATGGAACTCCTCGCCGAACTGGGCCTGGACGGCAAGGACCGCAGCCTGCCCGGCGAACTGTCCGGCGGCGAACAGCAGCGCGTCGCCCTGGCCCGCGCCCTGGTCAACCATCCCCCGCTGCTCCTCGCCGACGAACCCGCGGGCAGCCTGGACAGCAAGGGCACCCGCGAGGTGATGCGGCTGCTGTCCCGCTTCCACGGCCGCGGGCAGACGATCCTGCTGGTCACCCATGACGCCCGGCTGGCCAGCGCCGCGGACCGGGTGATCAGCTTCTTCGACGGCCGGATAGCCGACGACGCGGAACTCGACGGCACGCCCACCCGCGGCACCGGAATATCCGGCGTGCTGGAACTGACGGACTGACGGGCCGACATGCGGACGTACGACGTCCCCCCGAGGGACTGAGGCGCATGCGGGCCACCCTGCGCTGGGCGCACTCCGATCTGCGCACGCACCGCGGCGAGGCACTGTTCCTGGTGCTGGCCACGGCCGGAATCGTCCTGTCCCTGCTGCTGGCGACGGCCCTGTTCGGCTACGCCACCAACCCCTGGCAGCGCGTCTTCGAGCAGAGCCGCGGCGCGCACGTGTGGATCCACACCGCCAGATCCGCGCAGTTGGAAAAGCTCCGTGGGCTGGACGGCGTGGAGTCGGTCGCGGGCCCGTACACCACCGAGTCCACCACTCTCACCTCCCACGGCACCCGCGCCGCCGTGGAACTCCGCGCCACCCCCCAGCACCTCACGATCGGCCGCCCGCTGCTCGCCTCCGGCCACTGGCTCGACCCGGCGAGTCCCGACGGCGTGGTGCTGGAGAGCCATCTGGCCCGCGCCCTGCTCGCCGAGCCCGGCGACACGCTCACCCTGCTCGGCACCGCCCGGACGGTGACCGTGCTCGGCATCGCCGACAGCGCCGAGCCGCGCTACGACCCGGACGAGCAGCCCGGCCTCGTCTGGGCCCCGCCATCCGTCGTCCACACCCCGAACGGCCAGGTCATCGGGTTGCGCCTGACCAACCCCGACGACACGGACTTCCCCGTGCAGCGCGCCGTGACCGTCCTGGGCTCCGGCGTGATCGGCGAGGTCGCCACCTGGAAGCAGGCGCGCGCCGAGGCACAGGGCGACAACCGGCTGCTCGGCCAGGTCCTGGGCCTGTTCGGACTGGGCGCGCTGATAGCCGCGGGCCTGGCCGTCCACGGCGCGATCACCACCCGCATCCGCGGCCATCTCCGCGACATCTCCATCCTCAAGGCGATCGGTTTCACCCCGGAGCAGGTAGTCCGCGTCTTCCTCCTCCAGCACATCGCGTACGCGCTGCTCGGCGCGGTGACCGCGGCCACCCTGACGCGGTCCCTCGGCAGCAGGCTCCCCGGCCGCCTCGGCGACGCGATCGCCCTCTGGCAGAGCCTGCCCGGCCACACGGTGACGCTCGTCGCGATCCCGGCCGGCGCGGTGCTGTTCATCGCCGCGACGACGGGCCTTGCCGCCTGGCGGGCGGGCCGGGTACCACCGGTCCCGACGCCGCTCCCGTCGGTCCGGGGCAGCGCCGCCACCCCGCAGGTGGGCGGGCGGCTCTCGGCCCCCGCCCGACGCGCACTGGGCCTGCGGGTACCCCCCGCCCTGGTCCTGGGCTGGCACACCGCGTTCGCCCGCCGGACACGCTCACTCACGACCGTGGCGCGGCTGGCCCTGCCCCTCCTCCTCATCGTCGTGGCGATGAGCGCGTGGACCACCATCAGCCGCTTCCACAGCGAACCCGGCCGGATCGGGCTCCCGGCCGCCCTCACCGTCCACGCGGACGCGGGCCTCGACGACCGCGACACCCGCGCCCTGCTGGCCCGTGACCCGCAGGTGACCGCCGCCTATCCGGGCGTCGAGGTGGCCGCGCTGGCCCCGGGACAGAACGCCACGATCGCCCTGCGCGGCTTCGGCACCCAACGGGACCCC
Organism: Streptomyces sp. NPDC048254; assembly: GCF_043201895.1. Classification (NCBI taxonomy): domain Bacteria; kingdom Bacillati; phylum Actinomycetota; class Actinomycetes; order Kitasatosporales; family Streptomycetaceae; genus Streptomyces; species Streptomyces sp. NPDC048254. The sequence goes on along the minus strand of NZ_JBICZJ010000011.1, from coordinate 65,398 downwards.
TACCCGTACGCCCTGGCCGAGGGCCGCCCCCCGCGCCGTACCGACGAGGCGGTGGCCGGCCAGGGCCTGCTCGACCTGCTGGACGTGCGCGTCGGCACCTGGATACGGATCACCGTCAGCAACCAGCCGCAGATCCTGCACATCGTGGGCCGCAGCATCGAGACGGAGAACGCGGGCCGGGTCATCTCCACGTCCCTGGACACCCTGCGCGAGAACGACCCCGCTCTCGCCCCCACCCTGTACCAGGTCCGCCTGCGCCCCGGCACCGACGTACGCCAGGCCGCCGGTCGGTTGACCGCAGCCGGAGACGGCCGCCTGGACGTGCACACCGTGACCAACCCGGCGGACGGACTCTCCCCGCTGCGCGGAGTGGCGGCCGGCGTGACAGCCGTCCTCGCCCTGATCGGCCTGATCGAACTCCTCACCACCATCGGTGGCACGGTACGCGAGGGCGAACGCGACCTGCTGGCCCTCAAGGCCATCGGCCTCTCCCCGCGCCAGATCACGGGCGTCACCGTCACGGCCACCGCCTGCACCGCACTGGCAGCGGTCCTGGCGGGCACGGCCCTGGGCGCCCCGCTCGCCCACTGGCTGATCAACACGCAGGGCAGGTCGAGCGGTATCGGGGCGGGCATCGCACAAGGCCCGCCACTGGCGCTGCTGGCCGTGTTCGGCACGGCCGCGGTCCTGGGCGCGGCGGCCCTGTCCGCCCTCCCGGCGACCCGCGCGGCCAGGCGCCGCCTGGCGGACACGCTGAGCGCGGTGGCCTGACCGACACCGCCGCCCACCCGCTACTGTCCCGTCCGCCTGGCCGCGCACCCCTGCCGTTACGGTTTCCGCGCACCGTGCTCGGCGACGACCTCCGGAGGCCCCGAACCGGCCCCCGGCCGCCACTCCGTCACCGACACGACACCGGGTTCGACGAGCTCCAGACCATGCTCGGAGTTCAGAAGGTCAGCAGCGCACCCGAGCGGGTCGTCGCCACCCCGGCGACCGGACCGCTGACGGAAGCCGACCGGCTCTCCTCCCTGCCGGCCCTGGTGGAAACGCACCCCGGCCGTGCGGGGTCACCAGGTGTGAGCCACGTCCACCACGAGATGGTTGGCCGTCTGGAAGACCCGGAACGGCAGCCGGGCGCGGACGCCCAGTCCGGCCTGGGTGTAGCCCTCGGAGCCACCTGTGACCTTGAACTCCCGGAACGTCCGGTACCCGGTGACGTCGACGGCCGGAAGCGGCGGGTAGGGCTGTCCGGTCGCCGGGTCGTAGCGCGGGGCGAACAGCGAGATCTCCAGAATGGCTCCGCCCTTGATCGGCACCACGACGTCGCTCGGGTCCTGGTGCAGTACGTCGACGTAGCGGACGGTGTAGCCGATCGGGTCGGCCGCCGTGCCCTGGGCGTCGAACACCAGCCGGTCGAAGCACTCGTGCTGTCCGGCCCTGACGTCGGCCAGTCGCCTGGAGGCAACAGAGTCACCGGTCTTGTCCAGGCTCCCCCACGTCACGGCACAGTCCACGGCCGTCGGCGCGGCCACCGCCGGAACCGTGCCGGCCAACAGACCGCCGCCCGCCAGCGTCATCGCTGCCAGTGCAGTACCTATCCGTCGCATGACTACCCCCGGTAGTTCGCGTAGGTGTGTGTCTGTTCAGACCGGCGGCCTTCCGGAAGGTTGTGCGTGGTGGAACAGTCCATTGCGGCACTCAGGCCCGTCCAGCACCGGCCGTCCCGGAGACCACAGCGGCTCCTACGCGCCCCGCCGCCTGACGCTGTTCTTCCTGCCCTGTGCCGGCCTTCCGGTGGGCCTGCGGTCGAGCCGGGCTTCCTCCAGGTTGTCAACGTCGGTTCGATCAAGGCCCATCGGGCGTCGGACGGGTCACTGGGCTATGCAACCCCTGGTCCCCGTACCGCACTTGACGGCGTAATGCACACCTGAGCGCCCACTCAGATCCAGCCTCGCTTGGCGGCTTCGGTGCCCAGCTGGAAGCGGGTATCAAGGCCGAGCCGGGACGCGATCGCGGCGATGCGGCGGGTCACGGTGCGCGCGCTCGTCCCCAGTTGCCGGGCGATCGCCTGGTCCTTGTAGCCCGCTTGCAGCATTCTCAGCAGCAGGAGATCGTCCGTGCTCGGCTGGTCGGGGGTCTCCGGGGCCGTCGAGGCGATGGGTTGTGCCCGCTGCCAGTAGACGTCGAACAGCTCGAGGATCGCATCGAGCAGACCCGACTGATGGACGACGGCAATTTTGTCGTACTGTCCTCCGATCAGTGCGACCAACGCGACACGACGATCCATGATCCGCAGCCGGAACGGCAGAGACGGCAGGAGCCGGGCCTGCTCGCCGAGCTTGGCCAGGCGGGTGATCAGCTCGAATCGGCCAGGCAGCTCCAGCCCCTCCGGGGTGTAGACGGACCGTATGTCGAGGCCGCGGCCCAGCAGCTCCATCGTGAAGGTCTCCTCCAACTCGACGCTGTACGGGCCCAGGTACGGAGGCCGGTCAAGAACCCAGAAGTGGGTGCGCATCGATTGGGTCAGCTCGGCCACCCGTAGGGTGACCGCCGCCTCACCGGAGATCACCTCCACCAGCTCGGTCGGATCCCCCTGCAGCCGGTTGGCGCGGTACTCACTCGCCAGGTCGTCGACCGCGTCCCACACCGCGGTGAACGCCGCCTCGGTATCGGCCCGGCGCCTGGCGAGCAGGGCGCTCAACGCGGTCCGCGGGCTGACCGGCCGGTACTCGCCGTGTCGTTCTCTTCGCAGCACGCCCAGTTCCACCAACCGGGCCACCGCGTGGTGTATCCGGCTGGGTGTGGCGCCCAGGTGGTCGGCGATCTCCCGCGCTGTCCGGTCCGGCTCGGCCAGATAGGCGCGGTAGACCCGCTCGTCGAACTCGCTGATCCCAAGGGCGTCGAGCACCGGGCATCCTCCTGGTCGTCACCTCCCGGCGGCCCGTCGGGCCGGCAGTGGCGCGATTCGCCAGCTGGCGATATCAGACACGAGCCTGATCTATACATCTCCCGGCCACAAGCCTTAACTCTGATCGTCCACGCCTGCCGCGATCCCAGAACCCTCACCATCGATCGGCCATCGGCTCCCTCTCCCCCCTCTCCCCCTCCCCCTTCTCCCCCCGCCGATCCGTCACTTCAGCCATGAATCGCCTGCGGGCTGACCCCGGCCCCACGGAACAGTCAGGGAATCCCTTGAGATCATCACCGAGACGCTGGAGTGTGTTCGCCGTCGCCGGCGCCGCCCTCCTGTCGTTGGCACAACCCGCCGCCCTGTCCGCCGCCCACGCCGCGGCAGCCGCCACCGACGGCTCCGCCGCTCCCGCCGCGCAGCGCAACGTGCCTCCGGGCACCCACTCGGTCACCCTGATCACGGGTGACGTCGTTGTCACGCGGCAGTCCGGTGCCGGCCGCGGCACCGTCGACGTGCGTGGTGCCGCCGGGGCGGAAGCCCAGGCGCACATCATGGAGACGAACGGCGACCTGTACGTCTATCCCGACTCCGTTCTCCCCTACGTGGCAGCGGGCACGCTGGACAAGCGCCTGTTCAACATCAGCAGGCTCGTCGCGGACGGCTACGACGACGCACATCGCGATCGGTTGCCGCTGATCGTCTCGTACGACAGCAAGGCCGCCTCAGGACTGCGTTCCGCAACCCCCAAGGGCGCTACCCGGGTCAGGGTCCTCGGCAGTGTCCGGGGTGCCGCGCTGGCCGAGGACCGGGACCGGTCGGCGGACTTCTGGCGGGCTGTCACCTCCGCGCCGGCGTCGGGCTCGAGGACCACGGCAGCCGCAGCCGCAGCCGCGTCCGGCGGACCGGCCTTCGGCGAGGGTATCGCCCGCATCTGGCTCGACGGGGTGGTGAAGGCGGACCTCGCGGAGTCCACCTCCCAGATCGGCGCACCGCAGGCGTGGGAGGCCGGTGACACCGGGCAGGGCGTGGACGTCGCCGTCCTGGACACCGGTATCGACGCCGAACACCCCGACCTGGCCGGTCGGATAGCGGCCTCGCGGAGCTTCGTCCCGGACGAGGACGTGACGGACCGCCATGGGCACGGCACCCACGTCGCGTCCACCATCGCCGGCACGGGAGCCGCGTCGGACGGCAAGGAGAAGGGCGTCGCCCCCGGCGCGCGCCTGCACATCGGCAAGGTGCTCTCCGACGAGGGTTCCGGCCAGGACTCCTGGGTGCTGGCCGGCATGGAGTGGGCCGCGGTGGACCAGCACGCGGACATCATCAACATGAGCCTGGGCTCCTCGGAACCGTCCGACGGCACCGACCCCCTCAGCACGGCGGTCGACCGCCTCAGTGCCGAGACCGGGGCCCTGTTCGTGGTCGCCGCGGGCAACACCGATACGGACCACAGCATCGGCAGCCCGGCCGCGGCCGACGCCGCCCTGACCGTGGGAGCCGTCGACTCCTCGGACGACATCGCCTACTTCTCCAGCCAGGGCCCGCGCGTCGACGGCGGGCTCAAGCCGGAGATCAGCGCGCCCGGCGTCGACGTGCTGGCGGCGCGCTCCCAGTACTCGCCGTTCGGCGAGGGCAGCTACCTGACGTTCAGCGGGACCTCCCAGGCCACCCCGCATGTCGCGGGCGCCGCGGCCCTCCTCGCGGCCGCGCACCCCGGGCTGACCGGCTCCCAGCTGAAGAACCTCCTGGTGAGCAGCTCGAAGCAGACGCCCAAGTACGACGCCTTCCAGGCGGGCAGCGGCCGGGTGGACGTCCCGTCGGCGCTGAGCGCCGACGTCTTCGCCTCCGCGACCGCGTTCGCCGGCCAGGTGACGACGGGTGCGTCCGACGCGGTGCGACGCCCGGTCACATACACCAACATTGGTGACGTCCCGGTCACCCTCGACCTGTCCGTTCAGGCCCCGAACGCCCCTGCGGGAATGTTCCGGTTGTCCGCCCCCGAGGTCGTCGTGCCGGCGCACGGCACCGCCGAGGTCACGGTCACCATCGACGGCTCCGGAGCGACGGGGAACGGCCGCTGGAGCGGCCAGGTCGTCGCGGCCGACACCGCGGGGAAGGTCGTCACCCACACTGCGGTGTCGCTGGGCGACGTCACCCACAAGCTGACCGTGGTCCTCAAGGACGCACACGGAAAGCCGATGTCGGGGGTCGTCGAGCTGCTGCGGTCCGGCGACGACGCGCCCCAGTTCTGGCTCGTCGACGAGACCGGCACGTCCCAGATGTACCTCCCGAACGACGTCTACTCGGTGCTGTCCTTCAAGGCCGTGCAGGGCATCCACGGCCCGCACTCGATGGGGATGGCACTGCTCGGTGACCCCGAGGTCGTGATGGACCACGACGCCACGGTCACCCTGGACGCCACGAAGATCGAGCGGATCGACATGACCACGCCGCAGCGGACCGAGGCGACCTACCAGCGCCTGGAGTACGCCCGCTCGATGGGCGGCCGGCTGTGGCGCGACTACATGGAGACCCAGACCAACTACGACAGCCTGTGGGCCCAGCCCACCACGCACAAGGTGACCCACGGCGACTTCTACCTCGGCGCCCGCTGGCGCAAGGAGCAGCCGGCACTGGCCATCGCGACCAAGACCACCGACTTCACGGACGCCCACCGGCAACAGGACGTCACCCCGCTGTCCCAGGGTCACTACAGGCTCCCGCTCGTGGCCGCCGGCGACGGCACGAACGCGGACTACGCCGGTGTGGACGCGCGGGGCAAGGCGGTCGTCGTCCGCCGCAACGACACGATCAGCGACGCCGACCAGGCCGTCGCGGCGATCAAGGCGGGCGCCAAGCTCCTGCTGGTCGTGAACAACACACCCGGGCGAGGGTTCCGGAGCTACAGCAAGGAGCCGTGGATAGGCCCCGCCCGAATCGACGTCGCGCTGTTGAGCACGGACGAGGGCGAGAAGCTCTTCGGCCAGGCCTCCGCTCGCGGGGCGGCGCTCTCGGTGGACTCGCAGCCGGTCAGCCCTTACGTGTACGACCTGATGTGGACGTGGCACAACCAGATCCCGGACCACCTGGTCGTCCAGGGCGGCCCGAAGAACCTCGCGCGGGTGAACGTCACCTTCGACAGCCCCGACCCGACCCTGGGCGGCGGTGAGTTCCGCTTCGACTGGCCGGTCTACAACAGCACCTGGGGCATCGGCACTACCATGCGTGAGCCGATGAACTCCCAGCGGGTCGACTGGGTCTCCACCGGACCCGGATACTCCTGGAGCCAGGAGGCGTACGTCGACGACCTGCTCTACGAGATCGAGCCGCGCACCACCTACCGGGCGGGCAGCACGCAGACCCAACAGTGGTTCAAGCCCATCGAACGCCCGTACCTGAACGACAACTACAAGCCGCCCACCCGCAGTGGGAGCCACCTGGTCCTCGACATCCCCGCCTGGGGCGGCTCGGACCACGTCGGCATGTCCATGGACTACGAGCGCACACGGCAGTCCCTCACGCTGTACCAGGGTGACACCCAACTGGCCCAGAACGCGGGGAACACCATGGTGCAGGCCGACGCACCCGGTGCCGGCAAGCTGCCTTACCGTCTCGTCCTGGACGCCGGCCGGGACAGCACGGTGAGCCCGTACTCCCCCACGACGCACACCGAATGGGACTTCACCTCCAAGGCCCCGTCGGGCGACGAACAGGCGGTCCTGCCCCTGCCGCAGATCAAGTACGCCGTCAGCACGGACGCGGCCGGGAAGACCACCAAGAACGCCACGCTTGCGGTGTCGGCCACCCAACTCCCGGGTGCCGTGGGCGCAGGCAAGCTGTCGGCGGTGACCCTGGAGGTGTCCTACGACGACGGCCGCACCTGGCGGAAGATCACCAGCGGACATGACGGTCGGTTCGGGCTGTCCGCCCCGAAGCAGGCCCGGTTCGTCTCGCTGCGGGCGCACGCCCACGACAGCGCCGGCAACGCGGTCGCACAGACCGTGATCCGGGCCTTCGGCCTCCGCTGACCAAGAGCGGGCCACCCGCGCTCGGGACCTGCACCACTGGTGCGGCGGGCCATCCCCCGGGGTGGCCCGCCGCACCGAGGCGTCATCGACATCTGTTTACGGCATCTGCCACAGCATCGGTCGCGTCGGGTCGGGTCGGGTCGCGTCGGGTCGGGTCGGGTCGGGTCGGGTGATGACTACGCCCTCGCCGATTCGTTCTTCCAGGGCCTCGATCGCGAGACGCTGCACGGAAGGCGCTGGACCTCGAAGACGCAGACACGGACGGAGCGAGCGCCCTGCGGATTCAGTGGCGTGGGGTGAGTGGCCGATCCTCGAGGACGAGGACCCAGTCTGGGTCCCACTGCACACGCACCGGGCACTCGGCGACCTCCGCTCGCCACTGAGCCCGGTCCTCGTGCACACCAGGCTGGAAGTGACTGAGGGCCGCGTGCGGAAGCGCCCATTCGAATCCGGCCCGGTCCATGTCGATCCGCACAATTCTTTCCTGGTTCGGCTTCCGGGCCCAGCCGGAGCGACGAATCATCTACAGGAACGACGGTTTGAACCAGGTCAAGCAGCGTTCACAGCCTTTTCACCCGGCGCCGTCCATGACTCCTCCGTACAACCCCCACTCGTCGAGGCCGGAGTAGACCAACGCGGTGCGGCATCGCGGAGCCGAGAGGCACTCGGCCTCTCCCGCGTACACGGCCACCAACGAGTCGCTTCCCCGCCACCAGGTGTCCGCCAGTCCTGTCACCTCCTTCACCGGCTCGAACGTGTCCAGGGCGAGCGCGTCGACGTCATCGCCGGTGACCTTGGTGATCTGCTTCGCCCACATCGACGCATGGTGAGCGAGTGCGACGGACTCCACCCACCCTTCGACGGTCCGGTGCAGAGGCGTCCACCGATCGCCGTGTATGCCGAACTCACCCCCGGGGCCGATCATGAACGAGTAGGGAACCGCGCTCCGCTGGGGCCCCGCTTCGAACCACCATCCTTCAGCATGTGCACCTTCCGGAACGTCGGTATCCAAGTACTTGGGTCCACCGTCGTAGTGGGGCGCGGGAGGCAGGACGAGACCACCCCAGTGCTCCTGATACGCCGTCACCCGGTCGATCTCCGCAGAAGGAATCCCGAGCGCAAGCCACTGCTCCCTGTGCCGGTTCACCCGCGGCACGTCGACCTTGGTGCCGTGAGCGAGGACAAAATATCGGGCCCGCTTCGTCAGCCCCTCGGGCGCATGCTTGAGATGAAAGTCCACGCGAGCGACGCTACTTGGTGCCGATCAGCGCAGTCCCGCCGCGAGACGGATGTTTCCGGATGCCTATACCATCCGAGCCTCGTCAGAAGACTGACGGTATGACAGCAAGGCCCACGTCATACGTTCGCGCTTGAATGGCGCTACGAACGTCCGAGCGCGCACCGCAGGTTCCGCGATCTCCTGCGGGTATGCCTGACACACCGCGATCGTGGAACCGGCGCATGCCGCCCGCACGATGCGCCCCTGCTCTGCCTCCGTCACCGACCGCGCACCTCGGACGCCCACGTACCCGCCTTGTGAACCTCCGGTCCCTCGACGCGTGTGGCACCGGCCGCGTACAGCAGCCACAGCAGTTCGAGGGAGCCGAAGAAGGAATCTCCCCAGCTGTCGACCCAGACGCTGACCCGCGACGGCCCCACCCGGACAATGTCCCAGAACTCCCAGCCGCGAGAATCCTCTTCCGGGTCGAACCGATAGATCCAGTTCTGCAAGGACCAATGGCCTCCACCGCTACGGTCCACATACGCGGTGCGGCCGTGTCGGGCGAATTCCTGTGGCAGCGCCTCACCCTCCCGGATGGAGACCGCCTTGAACCAGTCAGGGAACTCGTCCGTCAGCAGATCTTCATCGCCGAACTCCGCCGTGCAGGCCAGGTGGAGGGCGGCCGACAGGACGCGACGTACGCGTAGCGCGTACGCCTCGGGGGTCTCCTCGAATACATCGACAGTGAAAGCGGCCAGTACCGGAGGAGCCGACTCGATCCCGGGGCGCTGCCGAACGCGGTCCAGCTCGGCAGCGACACTCTCCTCGCTGTGGATCATCGCGCGATCCTATCGTTTCTGTACGACACGTCCGGAGTCCTTGATGATGTTGTCACGGAGTTCATCGAGGAGCTCGGCCGGGATTCCTAGAGGTCCTTCCCCTTGGGTGGATACCATTCCAAAAACCAGTGACTTTTCAGGGACTTTTCAGCCCTGCCCGAGGGAATTTCCGCCACCTAACACGGCAATCCCCCTCTGGATCGGAAAGGGCCTCCGGTGCAGATCAGAGACCCTTTTCAAGGAAAGGCTGCATGTAGCGGCAGACGAGTCGGGTTATACACCGGGGAGTACTACCGCAGCGCTAAGACCTGAGCAAACGTGCAGGGAGGACACTTGTGTGGCCACCTTGATGGCTACGTAAGATGACATCCCGCCCTACAGCGGTCCGGACGGAGTCTTCGTCACTACTGGGGTCAGACGGTCTGCTCGATGCGCTCGAAGACGTCCGAGTCCGTCTCCATTCGGCTGCCTTCGCATACTGCAGGCGAACCCGATGGTGGTCGCGTAGACCGCGAGCCCATCGACTGCTGGGCCGTGCGGCACCTACGCGGTGTCGGCAGGCGGACGCGATTCGATCCCGACTCGCAAGCGGCCTCAAGCCCATCACTGTGGACACCGCCAACCGCCTTCAGGGCCACGAGTTCGATGTAGCCCTCGTTTGACGCTCCCTCTCCGGCCGCCAAGACGCCTTCGCCTTCCACCGGAAGTTCCGCCGCCTGCGCGTCCTGCCTTCCTGCGCATCAAGTGGTGACAAAGCAGTTAGGGCGGGCGTCACACCCGGTGTCCGTTCGAAGCAGCCTTGGGCGGATTTGTCGGTTCAGCCGTCGTACTGAAAGCGCGTCGGCTCGCCGAGCACCAAGCGGGCGCTCTCGAAGTCGGCCAAGCGGGCCGCGACCGTGGCGACGGCGAGACGTTCCGGGAGGGCGGCGGAGAACTTGAGGCCGCGCACGGCTCGGTGGTCCACGTCGGGCAGGACGAGGTTCTCGCCGATGTTCTCGCGGGCCCTGCGCCAGTCGGCCGGGGTGAGGTTCTCTCGGAGGCGCAGCCAACTGTCGGTGGGTCGCTGCAGCGGATCGGTGACCGACTGCAATGTGGCGGCGAGCGTGGCGTTCGCTCGGTAGCCGGCCCAAGTCCACCAGTGCACGTCGCTGCCGACGCGAGTCACGAGCGTCCCACCCGAGTGGACGGTGTCGGGGGCGTCGGTCTCACGCTGTTCCAACAGGCAGGCTTCAGCTCGCCGGGTGAGTGAGACCGGCGGGTCCGCGCCCAGCAGCACTTCGCGCATGGCGCGTGTCAATGTGTAGGAGAGTCCCGCGATGCCCCCGTTCATCCACTTGGCGATGCCCCCTCCGTCGGCAGGTTCGACGAAGACGCGCTTACGCAGCCAGTCGACGTAGGTGACCTGCCAACTGCGTCCGCCGAGCAGCAGGCGCCGTGGGCCGGGACGTTCCTCAGTGAGCACACTCGGGTCGGTGCGACCGATCTCCGTGCGACCGGACAGGACGGTGAACTGAGGTGGCGCGGTGAAGGATGCGGTGAGTTCGATGAAGTGCCGCCTGCCGAAACGGCGTTCTGCCTCGGGTCCGACGAACAGCATGCCGCCGTCGGTGTCGAGAAAGCCCTCCTCTGTAAGAAAGCGCAGGATCGGGGCGGCCGACCTGTCGAAAGGGGCGAGCCCGTTCCATTCTCGGTCCCACAACTGGTCGCCGAGCTTGTGCTGTTGCAGCGTGACGGCGAGCAGTTGCTGGGCCACCAGGTGGCGTGGCTCGGGCGGCGCGACGACAGGTTCCACCCAGCCTCGCGACCATAGCAGCAGCAGACCCGCCGCCTGCAGCAACGTGTCCTTGCGTGTGGTGAGGAACAGGCAGTTGCGTACCGTGCCCGCGCGCCGACCGGTACGTCCGATGCGCTGCAGGAACGAGGCGACGGTGGTCGGTGAATCGATCTGAATAACGCGATCCAGGTCACCGACGTCAATGCCGAGTTCGAGAGTGGACGTGGAGACAATGACGCAGTCGCGTGCCTCGGCGAACGCCTGCTCGGAGCGGGTGCGTTCGTCGACCGAGAGGGAGGCGTGGGAGAGGAAGACGGTCACTTCGCGCGCTCGGAGCGCGGCGCCCAGTTCCTCGACCTGGCGGCGCGAGTCGCAGAAGACGAGCCGCTTCTCACCCCTGTGCAGCACCGCGATGAGTTTGGCCGCGTTGTCCAGGGAGCCGACATAGTCGAGTTCCACCTCGCCTGCCGGCTTGCGGGACGGTTCGGCGCCCCTCTTGTCAGTGTGTTCGCTGCCGTCGGACGGCAGATGCACTCCAGGGGCGACGACCTGACCAGGGCGGCTGTCGGCGCCGGCACCTTGCAGCCAGTGCAGCAACTCGGCGGGGTTGCCAACGGTCGCCGAGAGTCCGATGCGCTGGATGGGCCGTCCGGTAACCCGCTCCAACCGTTCGAGCACGGCAAGCAGATGCCATCCCCGGTCGTCCCCTGCGAACGCATGAACTTCGTCGACAACAACGGCCCGCACGCTTCCCAACAGACGGGCGTGATCCGTCTTTACGCCGATCAGCATCGCTTCGAGCGACTCGGGCGTGGTCAGCAGGACGTCCGGCGCCTCGGTCCGGATGCGCCGCCGCTGCGATTCCTTGGTGTCGCCGTGCCAGAGCGCAGCGCGCCGCCCCAGCCACTGGACGTACGCGTCGACACGGCCGACCAGGTTGTTGAGGAGTGCCTTGAGCGGACACAGGTACAGCACAGACGTGCCAGTCCACTTCTGCTCGGTCATCGCCGACAGCAGGGGGAAGCAGGCCGCCTCGGTCTTGCCCCCCGCTGTCGGAGCCAGCAGCACAGCGTCCTGTCCCGCCATGAGCGGTGTGATCGCCGCCCGCTGCAGGGGTCGCAGGTCGGGCCAGCCAAGGGTGTTGACGATGTGATGCAGGACAACAGGATCGAGTCGGTCGAGTACGTCGACGCCCGCGTCACCTGGGTCTTTCCCTGCCAGGGGTTCTGCGTCCGCCATCACAGCTCCAGGTCGATGTCGTCAGCCGACGCGGAGCCCCCGGAGACCGTGGCAGCCAGGTTCCGCTCGACATCGGTGAGTTCGCGGGCGGCGACGGTGAGCCGATAGTGCTGGCGGGGGTCGAAGTCGTCGAACTGGTCCACGCGGTCGAGCACGTCCCCGACGAGTTTCTTCAGGTACAGCCGGGGGGCCACCCCGACCTTTCCGCCCAGTGCCCCGCCGACGGCCAGCGCGAGGTCCGCGACATACGCATCGTCGACAACCTTCCGCACTCGCTCGGGCGCTTGCGCGGCCTCGGCGTACAGGTCACGAATGGTGACACCGAGTCCGACCAGAGACTCCTGATTGAAGCCGGGGAGCCTGATCTGTACGGCGCGAGGGTTGTCGAAGCGCGGGTCGGTGGTGAAGTCAGTGGCCAGCCGCTGAGCAAGAGGAGCCAGCCGCTGCACACCCTGCTGGCCGTCGTAGAAGGCTGGGGTGCCCGTGATGACCAGGTAGAGACCGGGAAAACGGCCCGAATACACCTCGTCGATGAGCTGACGCAGCGCGTTGAGTGCCTTGTCGCGGGCGTCCGACCGGACCCGTTGCAGTGTCTCCACCTCATCGAGGACGACGAACAGTCCGGTGTGCCCGGAGTCGCGCAGCACGGTCAGGAGACCCTGCAGGAACCCAAGGGCGCCGAAGTGGTCGAGATCTCCGCGCACCCCGGCGGTCCGGCGGGCGGAGGCCGCGACGTGCGGCTGGCCGCCGAGCCACGCCAGGACGGCCGCGGCGGTCGCCTCGTCGCCGTCCGCCAAGGCTGCCCGGTAGCCGCGCAGGGCGGTGGCGAAGGACGGAGCATGCCGGGACACCTCGGCGAGCCGTGCGACGAGCAGCTCCTCCACCTTGCGCGGAAGCTCCTCCTCGGTCGCGCCGGCCGCGAGGGCGTCCTCCTCCAGGGCGTAGAACCAGGCGTCGACCACAGGCCGCAGTGCGCTGGGCGGGAAGCTGGAGGTCGTGAGTCGTTCGGTGAGCCGCCGGTAGACCGTCTCCAGCCGGTGCAGCGGGGTCTCGTTCTCCGAGATCTGGATCTCGGCCACGGCGAAGTTGCGGCGCTTGGCCCGCTCCCCCAGCCAGCGGGTGAAGAACGTCTTGCCGGACCCGTACTCACCCCGCACGGCCTTGAAAACGGAGCCACCGGACGCCACGGCGTCCAGTTCTGCATCCAGGGCCGCTTCGAACCGGTCGAGTCCGGTGGCCAGCAGGTCGAGTCCGCTCTCGGGCACGGCGCCGCGCCGCAGCGCGTCGATGACAGTACGGCGGCGGGCAGCCGAGACAGGCGTGGTGCGGTGCTGGGTCACCTTGTCAGTTTCCCATCCGACGTGCCGCCCGAGGTCCCCTCCTGCCGGTAAGCGGGGCGCACACCCTTGACCCGCGCCGCGGTGTTGCACGACGGGAGGCTCGTTCGTGCCCTACTCGGCAGAATCGGTTGACGGTGACCGGAAAGCGCTGCTGAAATCACTCTCCGTACAGGCAGCAGGGTGGGGAGTGGGATTCACGTGGCGGCACTGGACAATGTGAAGCTGAAGGACGTGCTCGCGGACGTCGCGTCGGGCTCCTTACAGTTGCCCGATTTCCAGCGGAACTGGAAGTGGGACGACGACCGGATCCGCGCGATCATCGCGACGGTGACGCTGGACTACCCGCTCGGCGTGGTGATGACGCTGCAGACCGGCGGCGCCACACGGTTCCGTTCCCGGACGCTCACCGGAGCACGCCCGGACGGGGATCCGGCGGCGGATCTCCTCCTGCTGGACGGGCAGCAGCGCCTCACCTCCCTCTTCCAGGCCCTTTGGCTGGATGCCCCCGTGGAGACCGCGGACGCCCGCGGCAAGCCCATCGAACGGTGGTACTACGTCGACATCGCGAAGGCCGTCGGCCCGTCCGCAGACCGTGACGAGGCCATCCTGTCCGTCCCGGCGGACAAGGTGCTCCGCACCGACTTCAACCGCACGGTGGTGCTGGATCTGAGCACCACGGAGAACGAGTGCGCGGCCGGCGTCTTCCCTCTGCATCTCGTCTTCGACGCACAGCGCGTGAACCAGTGGATGATGTCGTACGTCAAGGCGGACGAGGACCGGAACTGGGACTTGTGGGGGCAGTTCGACGAGTTGGTCCTCCAGCAGGTTCGCGCCTTCCAGGTACCGATGATCCGGCTGGCCGCCTCCACCTCCATGGACGCCGTCTGCGCGGTGTTCGAGCGGGTCAACACGGGCGGTGTGCCGCTGAACGTCTTCGAACTGCTCACCGCGACCTACGCCGGAGACCGCGAGTACGTGGACCGGACCGGAGACTACTACCAACTCCCCGAGGTGTGGCGGGAGATCAAACAGGGGCTGGCTGCCAAGTACCCGGTCTTCGGCCGCCTGGAAAGCGGCATTGAGAACGGGCTGAGCAGCATTGACTTTCTGCAGGCCATCGCCCTGGTACGTACTTGGGAGCGGAAGCAATCCGGCATCGGAGCGACGGTGTCGTGCAAGCGTCGGGATCTGTTGGAGCTTCCGCTGACCGACTTCGTCCGCCTGGCGCCGAAACTCGCCGACGCCTTCGCCTGGGTGGGCGACTTCCTTGAACGGCAGTGCATCGTCCGTCCGAACGACCTGCCGTACAAAACTCAGCTCGTCCCGCTCGCGGCCGTCCGCGCCATCCTCGACACGGTGTTGGACGGCCTGGGAGCGGAGGAGAGGACCGAGCAGTGGTACTGGTGCGGGGTCCTCGGCGAGATGTACGGCGGCTCCACCGAGACCCGCTTCACCCGTGACGTCGAGCAGCTTGTCCCCTGGATCGCGCAGGACGAACGGGCGCCCGACACCGTCACGGACGCGTTCTTCTTCGCTGACCGCCTCGACAGCCTGACCACCCGCAACAGCGCTGCTTACAAGGGCATCTACGCCCTGCTGATCAAGCAAGGGGCAGTGGACTGGCACCACACGGACAGCCCTCTCAGCCCCGGCCGGTTGGACGAGTACAGCGTGGACGTCCGGCAGATCTTCCCCAAGACCTGGTTCCGGCGGGGCAACAGCGAGGGCCTGCCCACGAACTCCATCGTCAACAAGACCCCTCTGTCCTACCGCGCGGCGATGGACATGACCGGAGCGCCGGCGTCCTATCTGTCCACGATGGTCGCTGCCTCCGACATGCGCCCCGAGTGGTTCGACGATGTACTCGCGACCCATCTCATCGATCCGGAGGCGCTCCGCGACAACGACTACGAACGGTTCTACAACGACCGTTCCAAGCAGTTGCAGGACCTCGTCCATGCTGCCATGGGCAAGAGGACCATGCTCCGTGACCTCGCGGAGGGCGACGCCCGATGACGACCGCACCGAGCGGGCAGGTCCTCACCGCGCTCAAGGGCAGGACCGTGCCCGTGCAGGACATCCTCGACCTGTTCCAGGTCAGAGTCCGCGACCACCGGACGGTGCACCGCATCTCTCAGGCACTCACGGACGCCGGGCTGACGACACTGCCGAACTTCGCCGTCTGCGGCCTGCGCAGCAACGTTGATGTCGTGCCGCTCGCTTCCATCCCCGCGCAGGCCGCCCCGGTCGACGAGGAGGACGACGAGACGGAGGAGGCCCTGCCCTCGGCCGCCCTTCCGCAGCGCCTGCTACTCGGGGACATCCCGTCGGCGCGGCGCGGCCTGGTGTCCGTAGGCCCCAATACACCCCTGGCGCAGACCACGTTCCTGATGCGGACGAAGGGCATCGCGCAGATCCCGGTGACCACGGGGATGGCGCAGATCCACGGGGTGGTCACCTGGGGATCGGTCGCCAAGATGTACGAGGCGGGCAAGCAGCCGACCCTGGACAACGCGATGGAGAAGGACTCCCTTCCGGTCGCCGACACCCGCCAGGAGTTCTTCTCCGCCCTGCCGGTCATCCGGGAACACGGTTACCTCCTGGTCCGCGGCGACGACGGCTGTCTCTCGGGCATGGTCACCGCCGCGGATGTCACGGATCGCTTCGAGGGCGCGGCACGGCCCTTCTTCATCGTCGGGGAGATCGAGTCCCTGCTGCGCCGCTGCCTGGGCGCGGCACTGGACGAGGAGACCATCAAGGCCGTCCAGACGAACAAGAAACCCGAGCACCGCACCGGCCAGGTCTCCGACCTCATGTTCGGCGACTATCTGAGGCTCCTGGACGGCGACCAGACGAAGACTTCGCTGGCCGAAGCGGCCGACGCCAACTGGGAAGCCCTGAAGTGGCCCAACATGCCCAGGGAACAGTTCATCGGCCGCCTGAAGCGAGTGAAGGACATCCGCAACCGGATCGCCCACTTCGACGAGAAGCCTCTTCCGCAGGAGATGATCGACGAGCTGACGACCTTCGCGAAGCTGCTGCGAGCGTTCGTGTCGTAGGAATACGCGAGGCGCGCCCCTGGGCCGGCGCTTCGGCAAAGAGACCCGGAACTGCTTTGTTCCGTAGGCTAGTTGGGGGGTATTATTTATCCCCCATACTTTCCGGAGGCCTCTTTGACTTGCTCGCTGCACGCGCTCATATCAGCGACCAGCTGGTTGCGGGCCCCGTAGGACCCGTACGCGCAGCGCTGGAGGCAGGACTGACCCCAGTCAGCCATGCCCATTTCCAGCGAGCGAGTATTCTCAGGAGGAACGGTGTCGATCCACTCGACCCAGCACGCTTGTCACCACCGGGCACGTGACATCACCATCGTCGCGCTTGCGTCCGGCGTGGGTTCCCTCGGTACCGCTGTCGTGACCATGGCGCTTCACACGAGCCCGCTCGCGACTTTGACGACCAGCGGCGGCGCTTTCATGGCCGTCCTCACGGCGGGCATGAACGTCCTCAAGCACGTCAAGCGCGACTCGTAGCGCCCTCGGGGCGGCCCCGCTTCAAAACGAAGGGGGCCGCGCCAGAGGTCAGCCACCTCCGAGGGCGAACTGTTCGCGCAGCAGCGCCTCGTGGAGTCGTACGGTGCGCCCGTCCGGCAGGGTCTCCAGCACCTGCACGCCGTCGTAGTTGAGGAGCTGCCGCAGGACCGCGGCGAAGCCGTCACCGCGGGTGGTGGGCATGCCCGCACGCTGGGCGAGCGCGGTCACGGGCAGGGTGCCGCCCGCGTCGAGCAGGGCGGCGAGGGCTTTGTGGACCTGCTCCTGCTGCGGCTTGCGTGCCAGACCGTCGAGCTGTACCTGATATGTCTCGGAGTCGAGGAGCGCCGTCACGAGCGCCTCGGTCCGCGAGACCACGGCAGGTGTGAGCAGGGCGTCGTCTCCCCCGGCCGTCAGCGCCACGTCGAAGAGTGCGTCGGGCAGCGTCCCGGGTTCGGGCTGCTTCTTCCGGGGCTTCGCGCTCCCCTTCTTCGTAGCCGCACCGGCCGTCTGAGCCGCCCGCTCGTCCGAGACCGGCCTCCCCGCCTCCTCCGGCGCCCACCAGATAGGCCGCTGGTCCCCCAACTCCCGCCAATCCTTGGGCGGTTCCGCCCCGAAAGGCAGGAAGGCGAGCACCGGAATGGTGAACTCGGCGAGAGACGCCCCGCCGTGGTAGCCGGCCTTGAGCGCGGTGTAGCGGGAGTCGGCGTCCCAGAGTGCGACGATGGATGCGCCAGGTTCGGGCCACACCACGCGCGGCCCGGAGAGGGCGATCTCCCGTTCGCCGAGCGTACCGCCGCCGGGCAGACGGTGGCGCGCGGACGCGGGCTCGGTGGCGGCGTCGGCCTTCGTGCCGTGCCGGTCGACGACGTGGCCGTGGTCGCTGGTGACGATGACGGCCATGCCCTGGGCCGCCGCCACCCGGAGCAGGTCGCGCAGGCCGGGTACGTCGTCGACCCGCCACGCTCCGTCGCCGAGCTTCTGTTCCTTGGCGAGGCGGTCGTCGATGGCGTTGAGGACGACGGCGACGTGCGTCCTGCCGTCGGTCAGCGCTTCCGTGAGAGCTGGGCCGAAGGTGTCGCCCGCGGTCTCGGTGCGCAGGTCGTCCTTGTGGAAGACGGCGGCCGGGACCCCGCCCCACAGCTTCAGCGCGGGGAACAGCCGTTTCTCGTCGGCCTGGGTGCCTTTCACCAGGGTGCCCGCGAAGAGCGACGTCCGGGACACAGCCGTCACGGTGGGCAGGGCGGCAGCCATCGCCCGCCGAAGCGGGTGGCCCTCGGTCAGGGGGTCGAACTCCGCCCAGGAACGGCGTAGTTCCTCGCCGAGATCGTTCGCTATGGCCGCGCTCATGCCGTCGAGCACGAGCAGCAGCACCCGCCGCTCCTCCCCGCGCCGGACGACGGGCCCGACCACCCGGTCGAGGAAGGTCTCGACGGTGAGCATGCTGCCGGGCTTGCCGTCCTCCGCCCAGCCGGCGAGCGATCGCGCGAAGGACGCGTCGATCTGTCGTCGCCGTTCCCTGACACGGGTGCCCAGAGTGTCGTAGGCGGCCTTGAGGACAGGGTCCGGGTCGCCGCCGGCCTCGACGTGCTCCAGGGCGAGATCGGCCCAGCCGGTCTCGCCGATGTGCCGCTGTATGGCGTCAGCCACGGTGGGGGCGTCGACGGGCGGGTCGGTGGCCAGCCAGCGGGCGAGTCGCTGTCCCATGCGGGCACGCTCGATGCGGGCGGCCTCTTCCGGGTCAGCGGCGAGCCGGTGGTCGGCAAGCCGTCGGACGGCCTCCGCGACCGCGGCCGTGTCGCCTGCCGCGAGGGCCTGGCCGACGGCGGTGAACCGGGCTTCCAGCCCACCGCGCAGGATGGGGCTCGCCGCGACGGCTGCCTCCGCGCCGAACTGGCGGGCCAGCACGGCGGCCCGATCGAGCACAATGCCGGTAGTGCGGCGCGCCTCGCGGGCCTGGTCGGCATCGGTGCCGCCGTTGCGCTGTCCGGCTGTCAACATCGTGATCACGTACTCCTCGGCGGACCGGCCGAAGAAGGTCACGAGGGCGTCGAGCTGGTCGCCGACGGCCGGGGGCTGGTCGCCGAAGTAGCGTTCGGCACGACCCCGCGCCTGGTACGTCTCGGGGGCGGGCTCGGCATGCTGCCACAGTGCCGCGCACACGAGACCGAAGGCGGCAGCGTCTGCGCCACGCTCGGCGTCGACGAGGGCGAGCAGGGCGCGTCCGGCGAGACCGGCCTGGTCCTCCTCGCCGAGGAAGGCGGTCAGTCCGGCGCGCTCGGGGCCGCGCAGCCCCAGCAGCCGCTCGGGGGCGCCGGGCCGGGTCGACCAGTGCAGCAGGCTCTGCGCGTCGAGCCGGTCGTCTCCGGGGCGCCGTTCGCCTCCCTCGGTGTCGTAGCGGCCGAGGCGCAGGCGGCGCTGGGCGAGCGCGGTGAGGGCGTACTGCTGGGACAGCCAACCGCCGGGCACAGGCGGCCAGCCGCCGGGCGGAGTGGCGTCGAGCAGGGCTTCGGCGGCCCAGTTGACGTCCTTCAGGCGCGGGTCGATCTGCCGGGCACCGAACGCCTCCCGCACGACATCCCAGCTGTCGACCGTGTCGATGCGCAGCTTGTGAACGCGAGCCAGGATCGCCGGATCGAGTTCGTTCTGCTCGCGGTCCGTGAGGACGACCAGGGCGGCGGGGCCCGGTCGCCGGCCCGTCAGGTGGTCGAGGACGAGTTCGTGGACGGCGAGCGGCGAGGGTGCCACCGCGACACTGGCTGTCCGGCCCTCGCCCCAAGTGGGTTCGGCAGGACCATCCCACTGGGGCGCGGACCGCAACAGCACGACTCGGCGCCTGCCCTCGCTGTCCCCCGTCAGGGAGGCTGCGAGAGAGGACTGCGAGGACAGGTACTGCGTGACGGTCGCGATGTTCAGCCGGACGGCGCCGGGGGCGGCAGCGACGGTGTCCGTCATTCGACGACCTTCCAGGTGATCTCGATGGTCGCGTTGGGGTGGCGGGCGGCCAGTTCGGACAGTTCCGCCTGGAGGTCGGACGCAGCCCGCGCCACGGTCGTACGGCGGCCACCGGACGTCCGGGCGGCGCCGCTGCCCGGCGAGGCCAGAGTAGGTGTCTCCTGCGGGGTGTAGGGGATGCGCGGGTCGCTGGTCGGCGTGTTCAGGGAGAGGTCGTCGGCCGTGGGCTGCGGCACGGCAGGAGGGGGCGGCGGGGTGGCGGCGGCCTGGCTGCGCTTCAGCAGGGCGACGACCTCGCGCTGGGTCCGGGTCAGTGTGTCGCGCAGGTCCGCGGTGCGCTGGTCGTCACGGGCCACGTTGCGCAGCGAGTCGAGCAGTGCCGCGCCCTCGGGGCCGAGTCCGGCCGCGAGTTCGAGGGTGCTCCAGGGCGCGGAGGCGACGGCCTCCGCGACGCTGCGGGCCTGCTTGATGGAGGTGCCGTACCGGTCGGCGCTGGTCTCGCCCAGGTCAAAGGAGGCGAGGGCCTCCACGGTCTTCTTCGCCCCGGCCGCGCCCTTGCCGGCCTCCGCCGTGAGCGCGTCCAGCAGTTGCAGGGAGTGGCGGGCGAGGGCGAGCCGTCCGGTGTCGGCGGTCTGGTCGAGGCCGAGGAAGGAGGCGTGGGCCTCCAACTGGTGCACCAGATCCGCCGCGTGGTCCCGGTGGGCGCGGGCGGTCTCGATGATCTGGCGGGCGAACTGGTTGACCATCCGGCCGCGCCGCAGGGCGGGCGCCTTCTGCCCGAAGATCGTCTCGAAGCGCTGCCGTGCCGTGTCCCAGTCCGACTCGGCGGGCAGCGGCTGGCTGCGCAGCGCGTCATGGTCCTTGATCGCGGACAGTTCGGGCGCGGGGTCGAGTACGGTGCCGCCGCGTACCCACACCCGGTCGTCCATCTCGGCGAAGGCGGCGACGACGAGCCGGGCGAGGAAGTCGGGCAGGCCGCGCGGGTCGGGCTTGTCCGTCCAGTCGGTGAGGGTGATCAGGGACAGGTCCCCGGTGACGCCCTGGGCGCTGGCGAGCTGGCGGAAGTGGTCGGCCCAGTAGCGGGACAGCTCGAAGTACGCCTCCTTCTGCTGCCCGAGGCGCAGGGGCCCCGCGATCCGCTCCATGAGTTTGCGCTCGGCGGCCGGGACCTCCACCCGCCCATCGCGCGCCTCGGCGGCGGCCCGCACATGGGTGAACACCTTGCGGGCGTCGGCGGATTTGACGGCGATCCCGGTGCCGTCGGCGTCGAGGTCGGGGTGTGCCGGGTACTGGTGGGCGAGCAGCTTGCCCGCGACGTGCCGGATGCCGTCGTGAAGGCTCTGTCCGAAGGACAGGGCGAGGCCGTCGACGTCGGGCAGCGGGACGAGGTGGTCGTCGAAGTCGGGCACGACGTCGGCGGCCTGCTTCTGGGCGAGCCCGTACGCCTGCTTGAAGGCACCCTTGACCTGCTTGAGCAGAGCCTCGCGCTGGGTTTCGAGAAGGCCCTTGGCGCGGCTGCGGTTATCGGCGTTGAGGTGGCCGGCGTACTGGGTGTCGAATCGGTGTTCGTCGGCGAGGGCCTTGTCGATGACGACGAGTCGCCGGAAGTCGGCGAAGCGCTGCGCGGACAGATGAGCGGGCAGCCAGGCAACGATACGGGACCGCTCGCCCTGCTGGCGCTCGCGCAGCCGCCGGATGCGGTTGACGTCCTCGACGGGACCCCATTCCCCCTCGTCGAAGGGGAGGTCTATGGCGATACGCCAGCGGCCGTCCTCCTGCGGCATCAGGTCGTGGTCGGGCAGCTCGTCCTCGTCGGCGACGTTGCCGAACACGATCTCGGCGGTGCGGGAGGTGCCGCGCCAGATGAAGCTAAGCTGGTCGCTCAACTGGCCGTGCTCGACGCCCAGTTCCTCGGACAGGAGACGCCGGGCGAGGGCGACCCGGTTGCCGGGGTTGTCGTTGACCTGGGCGTTGGCGATGACGGAGTCGACGTCGACGCCGGACAGTTCCAGCCGTACGCCGGGGTTGGCGTCGGTGCCGGTCTCCTTGATCTCGGGGAACCGGGCCGCCCACTCGGCGACCTTGTTCTTGATGATGCCGACCTCGGCGCCAGGGATGGGTGCGAGGACCGACCCATGGTTGAGGGCTCCGAGCCGCCGGATGGTCAGCTCCGCCAGTGCGGGCACGCTGGGCGCGAGCGCCGACAGCAGCAGGGTGCACACGAGCCGGTTGTCGCCGACGAACATCCGGCAGCGGTTGGCGCGCTGCGGGTCGCTGATGGACTCGGGCCGGTTGACGTACTGCTCGACGTCGTCCTCGGTGATGTCGTACGAGCTGAGGAGGTAGGGCCGCAGCTTGGTCTTGTAGAGCTTGTCGGCGGCCTCGAAGACGACCTTCAGGCTGTCGGTGAACGGCTTGTCGCCGCCCTCCGCGATCACCGGGTAGAGGTCGCCGACCGGGATGAGCTGACCGAGCCGGAGTTCGTTGCGGTGGTCGGCGAGGAGCTGGCCCATCAGCTTCAGACCGGTACGGGAGCGCTGCAGCGCGGACGAGATGTGGACGAGGGTGTCCATGAAGGCCGGCGAGAACGGGTACGTCAGCCGGAACGACTCCGCGTCCGCGCCGGTCGTGCCCTTCTCCGAGCCGAGGAGGGTGTCCCAGACCTGGGTGCCGACCCGCTTGGTCTGCTCGAAGGCCGCCTCGACAAGGCGTTCCGCCTCGGCGTCCTTCGGCTTGAGGATGCGCGCGTGAGCGATCTGCGGGAGGTTGCGGTCCTCCAGGGTGATCTTGTCGAACCGGCCCGAGGCCAGGTTGAGGGTGTCCTGGATGGAGGCTTCCGCCGCGCCGGACACCTCTTCGCCGACGAGTTCACGCAGATCGCGCTGGCGGGCGATGAACGACACGATGGGAATGGCACGTCGGGCGTCGCCGCCCTCCACGAAGTTCGTGATCTTGCTGGCCTCGCGGGCCACGAACTTCTGCTCGTGGATGAGGGTCGCGAGCCAGAGGATCAACTCGTCCAGGAACAGGATCAGGCCGTCGTAGCCGAGCGACTTGGCGTGCTCGGCGATGACGGAAAGACCGGCGTCCAGGGAGATGAAGCCGTGCTCGTTCTCGGCGGCGTTCTTGGCGAAGCCGGGGAAGAGGTTGGTGCCGGCGTCGTTGACCAGCTTGGCGCGCAGCTCGGCAGGGGTGGAGGGGTTACGGAGGTTGAGCGGGGTGCCCCCCTCGTGGTTCTCCTCGGCGGCGAGGGCGGTGTCGAGGAGCTGCGGGGTCCAGGCGAAGCCCTCACCCCACTCGTCCGTCTCGCCGTCGCCCGCGTCGCCGCCGCCCAGGCCGCGGATGACCGCCTCGTCACCGTAGGTGGCACGGTTGGCCCGGATGTCGGCGAAGAGGGAGTCGGTCCGGTACACCTGCGGGGTCGGAGCGTCCGGGCGCACCTTCTTGACGTGTGTGACGTATCCGCCGAGCACCCGCTGTTCGAGGGCCTTCGCGCCGAGCATGTGGTACGGCACGAGCAGGAACCTCTTGCCGTCCGTGGTCAGCCACTCGTGCTTGGTCAGCACCGGGTCGAACTCGGTGCGGGCACGGGCGGCCGGGTCGCCGCTGAGCAGCGCGTACAGCACGGCCATGAAGTGCGACTTACCGGAACCGAACGAGCCGTGCAGGTAGGCCGCCTTGGAGCGGTGCCCGTCGAGCGAGGACTTGATGAGCGCCAGCGCCTCGTCGAAGTTCTCAAGGAGCCGCTCGGTGACGACGTAGTCCTTGAGCGCTTTCTGGGCACCCTCGGATGTCGTCGCCTCGGCGAGGGACAGCACGAAGTCCGAGGTGGAGATGTTCTCCTTGATGTCGATGACATCGCGGAGAAGGGGCTGCTGGGCCATTGCGGGTCTCGCTCTCCCTGACGGTGTTCGGTACTGCTGCTCGTACTCGATGTGGTGCGGGGCTGCCGCGCCGACCCGGAGCTGGTCACCGGTCCGGGCCGCAGGGGAGGACCCGGAAGTACGGGTGGGCGCTGCGGCGTGCCGGTGGTCCTGCCCGGTGGCGGGGAGGAGGTCAGTCGCGTACCGCTGGGCGAGAACGGCGTCCACGGCATCGGCCAGGCCGAGGGAGGCGGGCTTGCGTCGCTTGCACTTCGTTTCCCCCTCGTACTGAACGACCGGTCGCGCGGCCTGCGCATAGCACCCTACATCGGTACACCGACCGTCTCCGCGCCGTATACCCCCGGGCACAGCCGACGTGGGAACCACGGCGCCGGAACGCCTTGCGGGCACGAGAGACCACGCGATCCGGAACGCACTGTCGCGCGCCCCTCTCGCATCCACTCTCATCCACCGGGCGGCCGCGGTGGGCGCCATCGCCCTGATCGGTACTCGTCGAGCAGCCGACGGCTCGCGACCGTGAAGGGGTGCTCGGGGCCCAGGCCGCGTTCCCGCCGTGCGACGACATCGGTCATCAGCTCGATCCCCACGTCCGTGTGGCCGAGCGCGGACCGGGTCCTGGAGAAGAGCTGCCGGGCTGCGAGCACGATCGGGTACTCGGGGCCGAAGCGCCGTACATACGCGTCTCCGACCAGCCGGATCTCCTCGTCAGCCTCGTCAAATCGGCCCAGGAGGTACAGCGCCCAGGCATGGTTGTGCGCGGCGCCGAGCGTCACCGTGTGATCGGGGCCGAGGAGCCGGGCACATTCCGACGGCAGCGACAGCAACGCGCCGTCTTCTGCGATGACCACCTCGGAGGCAGGCAGCATCTCCAGCAGGCTGGCGCGGGCGCGCAGGGTCAGTGGGTGTGCGGGGCCCAGTGTCGTTCGCCGGCCGGTGACGACAGCCCGGAGCAGTGCGAGCGACTCCTCGCGTCTGCCGAGGTTCGCCAGCACGAGCTGAAGGCCGTAAGAAGTGTCCAGGGTGTCGGGGTCATCGGCCCCGAACAGGTTCTCCTGCGTGGCGCGGACACCGCGGAGCACCGACTCGGCTTCGACGTACCTGCCCAGCCGGAACAGTGCCCGGCCGGTTCTGGAACGGGCGGCGAGGACCAGCCGGTCGTCCTGGCCGAGCAGTCGCTGTGCGAGGTCCGCCGTGGTGCGGGAGGTCTCCCAGGCGGAGAGGTAGTCGCCGGTCCGGTGCAGGGCGACCGAGAGGCGCGTCGCGACGGCCAGGGCGTCGGCGGCGGCCGAGGGCTCGCCGATACGTCGCACCAAGGTGAGCGCATGAGGCACCAGCAGTCGCAGCCGCGGATCGTGCGGGCCCGCGTCAGGTAGGCGGGGAACGGCCGCGTCGAGCAGCCGGACGGCCGTGGTGTCCAGCACAGGCAGCAGGTCCCCGGGAGTCGCGGCGCGGACACTGTCGAGCAGCACTCCATGGCTCTGTACGCAGCGCGCGCCGGCGATGTCGACCAGCTCGGACAGCGACTGGTCGAGAAGTGCTCTCAGGGCTGTCTCGGTACGAGCCCGGGGAAGGACGTCGTCGATGTCGGCGTGGTTGAGAAGGCCGAGCGGCAGGGGCTCGGCGGCGAACCGGGCCAGCAGCCTGAGCAGCATCGCCGCTTCGGGCAGCCCGCGTGCCTCGAAGGCGTCGAGTGTCAGCTGCCAGGTCAGGCCGACCATGTGCCGCGGGTCCGGGCCGGACAACGCGTCGGCTCCCCGGTCGATCAGCTGAACTCGTTCGTCTCCGTCGAGGTGGTGTCCGTAGGCGTCCATCGTCCAGGGGTCGAGCACCTGGTGGGAGAGGAAACCGCCGGCCAGGGTGAGGGCGAGAGGCAGCCGCCCGAGCCGGTCCGCGATCTGCGCCGCCTGCTCGGGCGTACCGCTGTCCGGGGCGAGGTCGCACAGCACCAACGCCGCATCCTCACGCGGCAGTACGCCGATGTGCTGCAGTTCGGCACCCGGCCACCAGCGGGCCGCGGCGCGCCGCGTGGTCACCAGGACGACGCCGCGGGGGCTGGTGCGCAGCCAGCTGCCGTCCCGCAGGATCTCCGGCTCGTCGGCGTTGTCGAGGACCAGTAGCCAGGGCTCGGCGGAGTGGTCGAGATACCGCCAGACGAGATCCGCCGCGGGGCGGAGGCCGTTGCGGGCGGCCAGCAGTTCGCCGTCGCCCGCCCCTCGGTCGGCGGCCACGGCCAGCATGCCTCCGCGCAGGCTCGCACGGTCGGCGGCGTTGACCCACAGAGCCACCCGGCCCTGTCCGTCGGCGATCTCCTGGAAGAGGGCGCAAGCGACCGCCGTCTTGCCCGATCCGCCCATGCCGTACAGCACGTAGGCGTCGCCACCGCGCTCTGCCTCGACACTCGCCCGCAGGCGTTCCATCACCTCGTTGCGGTCACGCAGAACGGCGGGAGGTCGCCCCACTGCCGGGCGGCGCACCGAGTCCGGGCCACCGGGCCCCGGCCCGTCACCGCCGTGATGGTGATGCTCGTTGATGTGCTGGTCCCCCGACGCTTGGTAGACGCGCCCCTGGTCCTCGGCGTGACCGTCCATCCCGCCCGTCATCGCTCGGTGATGTGCTGGTCTCGTCCGGCCTGATAGACCCGGCCCTGACCGGACGCGGTGGCGTGCTGGGTGACCTGCCGGGCGCCCGAGCCGCCGGGATCGAGTTCGTCCAGCAGCCTGCGCAATTCGTCTCTTGCGTCGGGCCGAGCGACGAGCAGACGCCGTACCAGCCCCTGCCACTGCGCACGCAGTTCGTCCAAGGTCTCCTGGTCGTCAGCCGCCGTGGCCGCCAGAACATCCTCGCGAGCGACCTCCAACTCGGCGGCGACGGTCTCGGCACGTTCGGGTTGCACACGACGCCAGAGCTGGACGAACCCATCCCGCGTGCGGTGCCAGGCATCGGCCGCCATCAACGTGACCAAGGTGGTTCCCGCGCTCTGCGCGAGCGAGGTCACTTCCGGGTCCACTTGCACCCCTTCCATCCGACGATTTCCCTACAGCACAGAAAAAACGTCCCACCTGCCAGGCGTTTGCATTATTTTTCTTCCCGATCAATATCATCTCACCCCTGAACGACACCAGACAAGGAGGAATCAATCCAGGCCATAGCCCTCGCCACCCGCGACTAACACATGGTCAGGCGCCCCTGACGCGCGCTACAGTGACGCAATCCGAACGACCGAGGGGGCGACGAGGATGGCCAGGCCATGGGAAGCCGATCCGGACACCAGTTTCAAAAAGCGCTTGGGGAAATCACCCCAGGAGCTCGGGAACACAACCGGAACTCCTGACTGCCCGGACATCTGGGAACTCGCCAACGGAGACATCGCCGTAATCGGCCGCGATCTCACCCAGTCACTCGGCAAGAATCTGCCCGACGGGGTCTCAATCGGCTCGGACGAACGCCTCGTCGTCATCCCGCGGAACATGATCGTCGCAGCGAAGCCGGATATCCCCAGTGTTTGATTCCTTCCCCGTCGGCGTCTCCGAGCGTATGGATCGTCCCGCGTACCACGAGGACTTCGGCCGGGTCTACACCAGCGGCATCGGCTTCCTGAACAAGCTCGAACGCGGACAGCACTTCAAGGAGCGCGGCTTCGCCAGCTGGGAGGCTTTCGCCGCCGGCAACTGGACGCGAGCATTGTCCCTGGCCGAGGAGAGGCGCGACGACTACGCGCAGGAACTACAGAAAGCGGCACGGCTGGGAATTTCGCACCGCCGCCTTCGTGTCGTGGAATTCCCCGTCACACCGTACGTACAGTGGGAGCTGTTCGTGCTTCGCGTACGGGTGGATGAGGGCGACGACATCAAAGTGCTCGACGCCCGGAACATCAGGGACATCGAGAAGGACCGTCCAGTTCCCGAGGTGGTCATCCTCGGGGACGTCGTCATGTACGAAGTCGTTTACGACGACGGGAACGCTGCGGGCGCCAACCGTTTCGCGGAACGGGAACTGATCCGGGAAACCTCTAGTGGATTTGACGCGCTTTACGAGCGCGGTGAGGGGTTTCACGAGTTCTTCGAGCGGGAGATTCTGCCGCTCGACCCGCCCAGAGTCTCCGGTACTTGGGCGGATGCGTCTGACTCCCGTTGATCAAGTCCGTGAAACGGTCACGCCCACCGCCACGTACAAGCCCATCGTGTATGCACACGCGTACAGCCCGCAGACGAACGAGAGTGGGCGAGGGAGCTCCCCTCCGCCCCCTCACGGCGGGTGAGTTAGAAGGACCGAGGGCCCTCTGCCGTGGCGGCAGTTCCGTCCGAGGCATGGCTCTCAGCATGTTCCGCGACGAAGGACTCGTGAACTTCCTCGGCTTCCACAACCACGACTCGGTGCGTGGGCTTCGCCAGTTCCGATTCGGAGAGGTGCTTCTTCAGCCGCTTGGCCATGGGCCGGTAGGTCGCAAAGGTGAGCCCGCCGGAAACAGCGGCCCCGACGACGGGGATGGCCTTCGAAACGCTCTTGGCGAAGGTCTGCTTCGTCATCTGAACACCGATGTAGGCCGCGACCTTCTTCACTATGGGGTAGATGACGCCTTGGGTGAGTGCCTTCTGCGGCAGCTTCTTGGCGACCTGCTCCGCCATCATCCCTGCGACCTTCCCCACGGCGGCGTTCGCGGACTGGGTACCGAACATCACGCCGAAGAACAGCGTGAGCACCCCCATGGTCGCGTCGTCGACGTCATCGCCGTCGCCATCAAACAGATCGGGCCAGCTGTAGAGGTAGGCGAGCTTCTGCGCGATACGCAGCATGTGGCCGAAGTACTGGGCCATGTCGGCGGGCACGGTGGCGGGAAGGGCGAAGATGCCAGGTAGCCCGGCAGCGGCGGAGAGGGCGCTGACCTTCGCGGTTTCGTAGCGGATGGAGTCGTCGGCCGCCTTGTCCAGAACGCCGACCGGGATACCCGCCGCCGCGGGGGTCTCTTCGATGGCTGTGCGGATCTCGTCCTCGGAGCAATAGCGTGCCAGCGCCTTCCGGAGGTATGTCTCCCTGCCGATACGCACTCCCGGAAGCCTGGCCGCGCCCACCAGCACCGCGGAGAAGCGCGACTCGGGACTCTCGCTCACTTTGCCCTGATTCATAGCAGGAACTTACAGTAGCTTTGACGTCCAGTGACCAGGTTTCGTCCGGTCAGTTCGGGCCGCCTCATGTGAGTGGCAGTTGGCGGGCTGGCCGGCCGCAACGCGCGGTCTGTGCGGCCGAGTTGGGCTCCCGGGGTCACCTTGCCTCGCTTGCCCCTCCGGCCTACGCCGGCTGGGTCCGGCAGGATGCTGATGGTCACCCGGGAGGGCGACCGCCGCTGCGAGCTGAGTCTCTCTGCGCCAACGTTGAGCGCTCTGGCCGAGCCGCGCCGGCACGGCACCTCAAGGGCAGGCCACCGGAGCCACTGAACGTTTCGCGCGATACGGGAACGTGAGGGGCCCTCGGCGAGTACACGCCTGCCAAGGGCCACCCTGTTCCTGTCAGAGTGCCGCGAACTGGACGAACGCGGTCCAGGCCGTGGGTTGTACGGCCAGTGCGGTAGGGGTTGTGCCCTTTGAGTCGCGGATGTGGACCCTGCCGGGGCGGACGGCGACCTCGACGCATTCGCCGCCTGCGCCGCTGCTGTAACTGCTCTTGAACCAGGCCGACTCAGGTACAGGCTGTTCGACGTTCATCTCTCTCCAAGCAACTTCTCGACGAAGGCCAGCGATTCGCGCGGAGTGAGCGCTTGGGCCCGAAGGAGTCCATACTGCTCCTCGATCTCCCGGACTGGCTTCCGCGCCGTGTAGAGGCGACTGTCCTGCTGAGCCTCCACGTAGGCGATCCTCCGCCCTTCCTTAGTCTCGATCAAGGTGAACGGACCAGCCAGTCCAGCGTGCTCGTCCCGCTCGGTCGGCAGCACCTGGATTTCCACGTTACGCCGCTGGCCATGGAGCAGGACCTGCTCCAACTGCCCCCGCATGACGCCCCGGCCGCCCAGCGGCCTACGCAGGACCGACTCCTCGATGACGAAGCTGATGGTGGGCAACTGTGCGCGGCAGAAGATCTCTTGCCGGGCCAGGCGGGCTGTCACCCTCTGCTCGACCACGTCCTCGTGCAGCAAGGGCCGCCAGTTGGTGAATACTGACCGCGCATACTCTTCGGTCTGCAAAAGCCCGGGCACCGCCTGGTTGGCATACACATGAAGCTCGACCGCCTCGGCCTCCAACTTGGCCGCATCCCGAAAGAACGCCGGATACTGCGCCCGAGCCACCTCCTCCTTGCTCGCGCCCAACACCCCACCAGCCCCCAACACCTCATCCGCCTGGTCAATGAACTTCGGCGGCGGAATACGTCTCCCCTGTTCGAACGATGCGATCGTCGAGGCCGAGTAGCCGGTCAGCGAACCGAGCTCCGCGCGGTCCATCCCCGCCCGCTCCCGGAACAGCTTCAACTGCCGCCCGAACACGCACAGAACGCCCGTCCCGACCTCATACTCCGGCTGCTGAACCTCGTCATCCACGCCGCAGCTCCTCCCGTACGACCATCACAGTCACCGGACTCCGCCCGCCCAACACACGGCCCTGGATCCGGTCACGCCAACATCACGTACAAGCGCTCCGCCCACGTGTACAGCCCGCACCCGTCAGCACGTCGCTCCTGGTCAACGCTACGCAGAGTCCGCAACCGTTGACCCCATGAAGTCAGCAACTCCCCCGAACGGGCATATGCCACAGCACCTCACACCCGAACGCGAGTTCACCATGCGCTTCACCTCGACCCCACGCGGCGCCCGCCTCGCCCGCCGACTCGTCTCACACCGCCTGAACGACTGGGGCCACCCCTACACGACCCCGGCCAACGAAACGCTCACCCTCATCACGGCCGAACTCAGCGCCAATGCCGTACGCCACGGTCACATCCCCGGCCGGGACTTCCACGTCCAACTCACCCTGGCCGAGGGCACCTTCCGCATCGAGGTAACCGACACCCGAGCCGAGAAGCAGCCCCCGTCCACTCCCTTGACCCCCGACTTCACATCCGAGTCCGGCCGCGGCCTACTTCTCATCGCCACCCTCGCGGACGACTGGGGCGTCACCCCTCGCCCGGCCGCCCCCGGCAAAACGGTATGGGCGGAGCTACGCGTACCGAACGGGGGCCGCTCGCACACCCACCCGGCGACCCTTGGTCCGGCAGACTCGGCGTCGGCATACGGGCACAACACCGAGTCGTTTCCGGCTACTTCTTCACATCGGCGCGACGGCCTCGGGTGGCTGCC
This sequence comes from Streptomyces sp. NPDC048254, assembly GCF_043201895.1. Taxonomy (NCBI): domain Bacteria; kingdom Bacillati; phylum Actinomycetota; class Actinomycetes; order Kitasatosporales; family Streptomycetaceae; genus Streptomyces; species Streptomyces sp. NPDC048254. The sequence continues at coordinate 34,397 of NZ_JBICZJ010000011.1, read as the reverse complement.
GGAGGCTGCCAGTCACGGAGATCGTCGTCCGTGAGTCCATGCTCGCCCTGCTTCTGCTGGCGGTAACCGGCGAAGAAGTCCGCCGGGGAGCCGCTATAAAGCATGTCGAACTCGTTGTGCCACTGGGACAGCCACGGCTGGAGTTCCAGCAGGCCGGCGAGGAACGGCGTGATCTCCTCGGCGGTCAGTGCGGTGTTGGTGAAGTACGTGGCGAGGGCCTGCGCCTGCTCCCGGTGGTCCCAGCCGGCCCAGCCGTACAGCTCGGGGGTGGCGGCGTTGGTCTGCCCGTAAGAGATGAACCGCTCCTTGGGCACGTCGAGCTTGCCGCGCGCCTTCCAGTAGGAGGCACGGAGGAAGTCTGCCGAGGTGTACTTCGGCGGCACAGGGATGGAGTCCCGGATCTTCCGCTTGGCGGGCTCGTCCGGGGCGGCATCCTCCTTGCGCTGAAGGTCCCACACCTCTTCCCAGTCGGCGCGCTTCCTGAGGCCGGACGGCTTGTAACGCAAGGAAGAGAGGAACGGCACATGCTCGTCGGTGATCAGCTCGGAGACGACCTTCGCAAGCTCCTTGCGAGGCGCATAGAGTTTGGCGACGGAGACGAAGTCCTCGTCGCGCGAGAGCACGTCGGTGAGACGGGCCAGGGTGAGGATGGTGGGCTGGCCGTTCTCGTCGAACCAGTGATCGCGGTTCTCCATACGGTCGAGCAGCCAGGAGCGCAGTGCCTTCTCCTGGAGAGCGTCCCAGCCTTCTGTGGCCCAGCGGCGCTTGTACTCGGGGCGCTCGACCATGCCGATGGCACGGTTCGACTCGATGGCGTCGATCCGCTTCTGAACGACCTCGCGGTAGGGCGCGGGCCAGTGGGCGGGGATCTCCGTGATGGGGGTGGAGTTGTGCCGCTTGAACCACTCGTCGCTGACCTCCCTTGCTGCAACGCGGCGGGCGAGCACGATCTCGAAGGCACGCTCCCCAAGGGCGAGTTCCGGGACGCTGGGGTCGTTGGGGTTCTCGGAGACACGGAGGTCTTCTGAGTGGAGGTTGTAGAGGGAGTAGATCTGCCAGTCCAGTTCCTCCTGGAGGGCGATCATGCCGCCGCGAGTGGACTCCCAAACTTCCTTCCCTTGACCCAAGGACGTTACGGTCGGCGCACCAACTGCGCAGATACCAGAGGGAGCAGCTGTGGAAAGCTGACGGGCCAGAGTATCGAGAGCAGCGCTGAATACAGTCGGGCAATTTGCGGGAATCGGAAACTGCTCCACGTTCGTTCCATTGAACGCGAAACGATGTTCCCAAAATTCGTCCGAGATACCTCCACCAATGCCACCATTGCCCTTGTCGAAACATACCTGCTTAAGCCAGAAGGCGGCCGTCGAGCTGTTCAGCAATCCGAAAATGCGAAGGTGATCAGCCTCCGACGCTTCACTTTTCAGCTTAATCACCGGGGCTGTGCGATTGAATACAAAATCACCCCTATCTAGCACGAAGCTTGGAAATGTGGTGATTTCCCCCCAGGTGATTGCCCATGTGTGCACAAGTCGATCCTTTGGCAACTGATGCCACTCCCACCAGGGGCGACCATCACTGAGATACGTACCGCCTGAAAAGGTCGCACGATTACCGAGCTCTGTACGCGACGCCCAGAGCCACTGACCCAAGCGGGGAAAGGCGTCGAGTTGCAGCAGGTTTCGCTCCACGTCATAAGGATGAAACGCACTATCGCCCTCAAGGAAGCCGAAGTCTCGCACCTCGTCGCCAACTACCAGACGCCTCACGAATGTGCGCTCGGCATTGATTCGACGAAAAACATGAGATGCTGCCGTCATGGCGTCGTCAGAGCCAATTACACCGTAGAAGCCAATCCGCGAGATCTCTTGTTTCAGTGCGGTTTGCTGAGCCTCAGAAATTCGCTCAAGCATCTCAAGACCACCGTCTGCGAGGACCCACGGCTGCTTGGAAAAATACCGCAGTCGATCCAGATCGTCCACCGCTACCCACTGCCCACTCGAGCCTGGCTTGTCGATCTGCTCAACGATTGCTCGCCAGACCTTACCGTTCTCCGCGCGCTCTGGCGCAGAGGGTTCGCCCTGGACGCTCCGCACCGTCCGGATCGTTGCGGAACGGCTGCTGCCCGTTCGGGGCCTACCAACTAGGATGACCGTAGGCGTCCCATGCCCTGGAATATATGCCCCGGACGTGTCAATGACTTCTGTCAGTTCAACGTCATGACCGAAGTAGCTTTCGATGAGCTTGGATCCGAACTCGCGCTTCGTGAACGAGTTCGCCGTGATCTGGCCAACCATTCCGTAATCGCGACCGTCAGCAGTCCCCCGCTTGGCGAGTTCAAAGAACCGCTGAGCGAACGGTACGGACAGCGCATACTTGCCAGCACAAGCGTTATACAGCTCCCGATACAAGGCGTTCAGTTTCTTGTCCTTGACCGTGATGTATGGCGGGTTACCCACTACCACGTGATACCGGCCCTGCTGCAGGATCCCCGCGTGCTCGTCGTGGATGTCCTCCGTCGTGTACGCGAACTCAGCTAGCCCATCACCGCCCTCAGCGCCGTCGAACAGCCCCAGCTGCCGCGTCTTGATGAGCGAGTCCCCCACTGCGAGGTGAAGGGGCCATTCGTATTTCGCAGCCTCAGCCAGCGTCCACACACCGCCCGCCGCCATAGCCGCAACGAGCAATCGGAACCGAGCAATAGCCACCGCGAACGGATTGATGTCCACGCCGTGCACCGAGTCCAGCGCAGCCCTCACCCGCTCATGCACGCCCTTGCCTGGCTGGCCTTCGCTCCACAGCCGCACCAACCGCCGAAACGCGCCCAGCACGAAGTGACCCGACCCACAGGTAGGGTCGATCATCTTCAGTTCCTCGTACCCGAACTCCCGCACCGCAGGATTCATCGTCCGGTCGAGGATGAACTCCTCCACGAACTCCGGCGTCTGGAGCAGCGCGTACGTCTTCCGGGCGGCCTCGCTCAGATCCTGGTAGAGGTCGCCCAGGAACCGTGTGTCCCACCCCTCCGTACCGTCCTCATTCAGCGGGTCGGTAAAGTCGTGGACAAGGACGCCCGCATCGTCACGTTGCCGCCAGAACTCGACCAACTCCCGCGCACCGTCGTGCGAGAGCGGGATCAGGTACAGGGGGTTGTGGTTGCTATCGAACAGTAGGCGACCGGCCCGTCCGTCGCCTACCTCCGCAAAGGCTCGTCGCAGCCAGCCTCGATATGTCGGATCCTCGTCCGACTCCACATACGCGTCGTACCGAGACTCCGCCAGCTCCCGCCGATCCCCGTCCGGCCCCGTCAGATACGGCTCGGGAATCAGCCGGTTGTCCTCGCAGAACCGCACGAACACAGTCCCCAGCACCCACGCCACCGCGACCTGCGTGACCCGCTCGTCCAGCCACGAGGTCCACGTCGCCGCCGTACGCCCCAGCTTGCGCGCCTGGTCGTACTCAGCCCTGAGCCGCGCACCGACATCCCCCAGCGCCTTCACCTGTCGCCCGAGGTCGGTCTCGACCGCCTTGACCTGCTGCTTCAGGTCGTTCAACAGAGCCTTGCGGTCGATCACTTCGCGTCTCCCTCGACACCACTGGCACTAGCCACAACCTCGCCGGACCCGCGATGGGCGTTGCCCACCCACGTGTCCGGAAGCTGAATCCACTCCCCCAGGCCGGCCTGGTACGGCACAGCCACCTGCCCGAGCCGGGGCTCGCGCGAGGGGTCGCTCTGCGGGACCAGGAGCCACAGCCCCCGCCCGCCCCGCCGGGCCGCCGACGCCAGTCGGTCCAGGACGCCCATCGCGTCGTACCGCGCGAACACCCCGGCCTCCGTCAGCAGTACAGGCCCAGCCCCGCCGCCCCCACCACCGTCACCCAGCAGCTCCGCGATCCGGGGCTCCACCGCACCCCACGCCGTCCGCGTGTACTCCGCGAACCGCACCGCGCCCTTCGAACCCGGCTCAGCGGCATCCGCCTTGAGCAAGGTCTCCCACGTGGGCTTGGTACCCGGCGTGACCTGCGCGTGCAGTGCCTCCAGGAACAGCTCCGTCACCGACACCGCATCCGTGCCCAACCGCCCGGCACCCAGCTCCCGCACCGCATCCCGTACCAACTGCTGCCGTACGGTCAACACCCGGTACCCGTCCCGGCGGGCCGACGCGAGCAGCCGTTCCTCCGCGCGTACCGCGCCCGCGAGCTGCGGATCGTCGGCGTACCGCGTCACCGCCCCCGTACGCGTCGACTGCCGCCACGCACCCGTCGTCAGATAGCTCGACGCGTCGTCCACCCGCGTCGGCAGATACCGCAGCACGCCCTCGCGCTCATGCATGCTGAGCGACAGTTCGAAGCCGGCGTCGCGCAAGGCCTTGGTGAGCGGGCCGCCCGTCGGCAGTTCGTGGTGCGTGCCGCCACGCCCGTCAGGAACGACCATCTCCGGGAAGCGAGCCCGAACCCTCTCGTGCACCGCCTCACCGGTCAGGCCCGGCTGCTGCCCCTCCGGCATACCCGGGATCCAGCGGACGAGCCCGGCCTGCGTGAGGCGCAGCGCCCGGACCAGCGACAAGTCACGCGGGTAGATCTCCAGGCGCGGAGTGGCAGCCGCATTCAGCGACGCCGCAGCCGCCAGCTCCACCATCCGCCGCTCGTCCCAGTCCACCGCACCCGGCGGCACCGTCAGCCCGCCCAGCTCGGCCAGCACGGTCGCCGCCGTCGGCAAAGTGTCCTGCCTGGCCAGCCGGTCAGCCGTCTTGCCGAGACGAGTCGCGTACTCCAACAAGCCCGGCGCAGTGGGGGTATCCGGACCGTCGGTCTCCCGTACGTCGAGGGCCAGCAGGCCGGCGCCCAGGGACTCGTCCGTTGCCTTGCGGTTCGGCTGGTGCTGGAACTCGGCCTCCTGAGGCAGCAGTTGCTCGACCTCGACCACGGCCCGTACGGCCGCCAGCGCCATCGCCCGCCGCTGCTCACGCCCCGCCAGATGCGTGCCGCGCCGGACCGCCAGGGCATCCGCGATCTCCACCGCCGAAGCGACCCGGCCCATGCTCACCAACAGGTCGATGATCTCCTCGCGCAGCGCCTGGACAGCGGGCTCCGCCTTCCAGCGCTTGCGCTCCTCCTTGAGCATCTGCGGGATACGGCCGTGGCTCAGCCCAAGACCGTCCGCGACATCCTTCTGCTTCGGCCAGACGCCGATGTCCGGCAGGACCCCGTGCTCGTCGGGCAGGCGCAGCAACAGCCGCACCATCTCCGCCTTGTTGCGGTTGGAGCCGTTGTTGTTGACGGCGGGCACGAAGACGGTGGCGAGGGTGTCGAGGCTGACCGAGCGCAACGTGCGCGGGGACAGCGTGCCTGCCGAGTCGCCCGTCGCGAGCTGGCCGACGACGGCCGACTCGGCGGCCGTGAGCTGCTCCAGCTCCTCCTTGGCCTCCGCCCGGCCCTTCGGCGTCAGCGGCGAGACGGGGATCTCGCGCAGCAGTTCGCCCCACTCCCGCTGCCGCTGCTGGACCTCGTTGCGGGTCTTGGCGCCCAGGCCTGGGGCGTTGACGAGCTTGCGGCGGCTGTAGTCGAGTAGTTCGCCGACCGTCGTAATGCCCAGGCCATACAAGAACGACTGGGCCGCGGGCGTAAGTCCGGAGACCGTCAGCGGAGTATCCCGCGTGACCTCGGCGGCGAGCCGGTCGCGCTGCTGCTCGGCGCTCTCCGGCTCGGCGTCCGCGATCGCCGCAGCGGCGGCGCCCTCAGCGGGCAGCGCCTCCCCCGCCGCCGTAGCCACCGGGGCCGACGCGCGGGTGCGGTGGCTGGACGGGACCGTCTGCGAGGCGTCGAGGAAGACCTTGCGCCAGGCGTCCCGCATCGGCTTCAGCTCAGGGAACCGCTTGCCGGCGTCGCGGTGCAGGGCCTTCTGGAAGAAGGCGACGAGACCGTCCCGTACGGCGGGGTCGAAGGCCTCGGCCGCGATGGTCGGGTACGGCCACTCCTTCGCGTCGGTCATGCGGGGCAGGACACTGCCGTCGCCCCACTTGGGCAGCTCGCCGGAGGCCATCTGGTGCAGGGTGACCGCGACGGCGTACCGCTCGGCGTGCGAGTCGTACGAGCCGCGGGTGATGACGTCGACGAAGGGGTCGAGGTAGCCGTCGGTGCCCGCGTTGGTGCTCTTCGCCGGGTAGCCGGCGAGGGAGAAGTCGATGAGGACGAGTTCGCGGGTGCGGTTGGGGCGGATGCGGATGGCGATGTTGTCGGGCTTGATGTCGCGGTGCCAGACGCCCTCGCCCTCCAGGAAGTCGACGGCCCCGAAGAGGTAGTCGCCGTACGCCTCCAGCTGGTCGACCTGGAGGCGGCCGTTGTCGCGGAGCTGGCGGGAGACGGTCTCCTCGCGGCGGCGAGGGCGTCCGCCGCCCTCGGTGCCCTGTCCGTTGTCGTCGCGCTCGTCGCCGACGTACTCCAGTGCCAGGACGGTACGGCCGCCGAGGTGCAGCGGCTCGGGTTCGACGAGTCGGATGATGCCGGAGTGGGGGCGCAGGCGTCCCATGGCCTCGGCCTCGCGGGCGAGGATCTCGCTGCGGCTGTCGGAGAGGGCGACCTTCAGCACGGCGAGCGGGCGGGTCCTGCGGGCCTCGGCCTCAAGGTCGCGGACGAGGAAGGCGCGGCTGGTGGAGCCGGTGCCGAGGCGGCGGCGGATCTCCCACCGGCCGGCGAGCACGTCACCGGCGACGGCCTCCAGCGGGTCCTTGTCGTCGGCGGTCCGGTCGTCCTCGTCGCCCGGCTCCTCCGTACCGGTGGCCTCCTGGGCCGGGGCGGTGAGGGAGTCCTCCACGACCTCCAGCAGCTCCAGGAACTCGTCCACACTGGACAGGCGCTGACCGGGGCGGTAGGCGGTGGCGGCCTGCACCAGGAAGTCCACGTCCTCCGACAGACCGTCCACCAGGGAGCTGGGGCGCAGGCCCTCGCCCGCCTCCAGTCGGGCCAGCAGCTCGGCCTGGCTGGCGGCCGGGGCCTTGCCGGTGACCAGCAGGTAGGTGAGGACGCCGAGGCCGTACACGTCGAGGTGGACCGGGTCGGGGTGGAGGGCGGTGAGTTCGGGGGCGAGGTAGGCGTCGGCGTCGTCGGCCAGGTGCATCGCGGACAGGGCGGTCGGCGCGAAGCGGGTCATGCCCTGGCCCTGGGAGGAGTCGCCGCTGCGCTGGGTGGCGATCTGCCAGTCGGAGATCTGCAGGTGCGGGGTGAGCCAGGCGGCCTCCTCCCCCACCGCCCGGCCCTTCCTGCCGCGCGGTCGGGGGACGACGAGCACGGAGCGGGCGGCGAGCCCGCGGTGGTGGATACGGCTGGAGTGCGCGGAGCGCATGGTCTCGGCGAGCTGGCGGACCAGCGCCATCCGGCCGAGGATGTCCAGCTTCTCGCCGTACTGGACCAGGTACTCGTCCAGCTTCAGGGTGTCCGGGTGGTAGTCGAAGATCAGCGCTGGGCCGGCCGCGTGCCCGGAGGGGAAGTACTGCTTGAGCTCGACCGCGCCCGGGTGCTTGAAACGGCCCAGCACCGCGGCTTCGCGGCGGGCCGCGTTCTCGACGGACTGGCGCAGGGAGGCGTCGGAGCCGCGCTCGCTGAGGTAGATGCGGACGCGGGCGGCCTCGGGGAGGTCGCTGTGGCGGGCGAGATAGTCCGCCCAGGTGGGCCCGGAGTCGAAGGACTTCCGCTCCAGCTCGTACGGGCCGACCTTGTACTGCGCGTCGCTCTTGCGGATGCCGATGTGCTTGAGGGCCGCCTCGATCTCGCGCGACGCGATCGCGGTGATACGGCGTCGCTCGTCGTTCGGGGGCTGCTTGAGCATCTCCACCAGCTGGTGGACGGTGTAGACGCCGTTCTGGTCGTGAGCGGGAAGCCGTACACGGAGGCTGTTGTCCGTGAAGCAGACGGCCTCGGCGACCCAGACCCGCTTGTTGCCGGGCAGCGCGAGCAGGCCGGCCAGTTCCTTGGCCTTGCGGTTGACCAGGTGGAGCGGGTTGCCGTGCGTACGGCGACGACCGCCGGGTGTGGTCTGCACCCAGGTGCCGTTCTCGGACGTGACCGAGCCGTGCCAGTCCTTCAGCTCGATCATGCAGACGCCGCCGGGAGCGACGACCAGCAGGTCCACCTCACGGACGTGGCCGGTGTTCGCGGTGAACGTGAAGTTCGACCAGGCACGCCAGGGATCGGAGTCCGGCAGCTTCTCCCGGATCGCGTCAAGGCCGCGGCGTTCGTGATCGAACTCCGACTCGGTGACCGTGACCCACCGGCCTTCCCGCATGCCTGTTCCCCGCTTCTCGTGTCCCACAAAGGCCGCCGTTCCCCGTGGCCAGACCCCGACGCAGATCCTAGTGGTTGCATGTGACATGAGAAGAGGCGGTGAAGGACGGGGTTATGGGACATACCGCCTGCGTGATCAAAACCGGCCGCCCGACCTCAAGAGGCCATTGTGCATACAGATCAATCAGTGCTGTTGCATAACCGATGAAATCACCCTACGTACATGCACTGCTCCTGGGGCATGTACGACTTCACACACTCCTCTCCTTCGGAGCCGCCGTACCCGCTCTTGAACCAGACCAGCCCGCTGGCGATGCTCATAATCCGCTACCCGTCCACGTACCCCGGTCCGCCGCGGGTCACAGTCTCGCCGCCCCTGCCCGCCGCCCGGAGGCCGCATGCCGTCGTTCGAAGACGAAGACACCCGCAAGGTCCAGACGGCCGTCGTTGGCCAGGCACACTCCGACTGGCCGGTGTTCCTGCCGTACGACCACGACGACTTCGACCGGTTCATGCGCGGCCGGACCCGCGACGACTTCTACTGCGGGGTCCTGCTCGGCGGCTGCGGCAAGAAGCTGACGCCCAAGCGGTACACCGAAAAGAAGTGCCATTTCGCGCACCGCCCGCCCGTGCACTGCCGCCGTACCGAGACTGGCGAGGCCAGCGCTGACCACTTGTACGTCGGGCAGGCGCTGCGGCGCTGGTTGCAGCGACAGGGGTACCAGGATGCCGAGGTCAGCTACCTGGACCCGGGTTCGCCCCACGGCGGGGCTGTCGAAGTCCGGTACGGCCAGGGCCGGACTCGACTCGTCCGTGTGCAGATGGCCCGCATGTCCCTCCGCGAATGGCAGGAGACCCGCGACCGGCTCGCGCAACGGCACACCCACGTCCACTGGGCGTACGGCCCATACTGCGGGCTCTCCCACAGCGAGGTGGAGGTTGCCGGGCACGCCATCCGCATATCCTGTCGCACCGAGGGCGAGACCCGCGCGATGTACGTGGGCACCCAGTATCCGGACAACAGCCTCGCGTGGTCGGCTCTGTCCGAGTGCCGCCTGTCGGACGAAGGGATCGTCACTCCGCGGCTCGAAGCCGAACCCACCGTGACCAGCACGCCCGCTTCCGTCGCCTTCCCGCTGGCGCCCGGCACCATCGCCTTCACGGCGACCACCGAATACCCGGCACCAGTGCCGGAGTCGGACACCCCCGCCGTACGCCACTACGAAGCCGACGCCCAGCCGCTCGGATCGGCCCCCGTCCGGGTCCGGATCACCCTGCCGCACGACCACCCTGCCCCGCCACCGCACCAGCTCCACGTCATCTACTCTTCAGCGCACCTGCTGCCGCTCACGGACGCGGCACTCTCCGGAACGGACTGGCTGATACGTGCAGAGGGTGCCTCGCCCCTCCCCCAGCGGACCGATCCCCGCTGGCCGGACCTGCGCCCCAAGCCGGTGCCGCCCGAGCGACCCGCCGCGGCCATCCCAGCCCCCACCACGACCGAACCGGCCGCAACGCCCGGCGCTCTCCCTCTGGACGAGGACGAGACAATCCGCCTTCTCCGCTCCAAGCTCGCCCTCGTCGCGCGCACCCGCGGCACCATCGACTGGGAGACGCTGATCAACCACGCCGGCGCAGCGCCCGGCAGCATCAGCCCGGACGAACGCGTCCGCCTGCTCACCGCAGTGGACCATCCCCGGGCCGACGGCAATCCCGTGCTCTCGGCACTCGTCAAATCCGCAGACGCCTCGGACGCACCCGCCCCGTACTTCGCCGACGTTCTCGCCGGCCTCGGCTGGAGATCGGACCTGTCCGAGGCGAAGGTTGCGGAGATCTGGGATCGCGAGCGGAGGACCGCGTACGCCCTCGCCCGGAGCCAATCAGTGCCGGAACACCGGCAGTCCCCGACCGCCTCGGCGGGGCAGAGTGCCGCGCGTCCATGGGAGGACGCCCAACTGGTGGGCCGGATCCGCGTACGTCTGAACCTCGTCGCCAACGGGCGCAGCCTCATCAAGTGGACGACCCTGCTGAAGGGGCAAGGAATCCCGCCCTCCACACTGTCCGCCAAGGACCAGGTCAGGCTGTTGGCCACGGTGGACAAGCCGTACTTCGCGAGCGGTGGCCTGCTGTCGGCCCTGGTGAAGGCGGACGGCCAGGCCCCTGGCCCGGCTCCGTTCTTCGGTGACGTGCTGGCCGAATTGGGCTGGGAGCCCAACGCCACCACCCCGACTGTGCAGGCGGCCTGGCAGGCCGCCCTGGACCGTGTATACGCGCGCGGTGCGCGGTCCGCGTCAACAGTTCAAAGTGGCAGTGCCGTTCCGGCGGCCAAGAAGGACCACGTGCGCTGGGGCCAGCTCGGGACCACCAAGGCGGCTGTGGTCGTAGCCGTACGGCGGGCGCTCGTCGACGCCGCCCAGCGCCAGGTCTGTGTGGGCTGGCACACTCTCGCCGCTGCCGCCGGGCTCAAGCCGTCGGACCTCTCCGACAGCGCCAGGGAGGCGATCCTCATAGCCGTTGACAGCCCGCCCGCCTACGGGGTGTTGCTCTCCTCCCTTGTGGTCGCCTACGAGCACACGCCCGTACCGTACTTCGGCGCCATCCTCAAACACGTCGGCCGGCCCCACGTCCTACGCCCTATCGAACTGGGCCAGGTCCGCAAGACCGAACAGGCCCGCACGTTCGCGGCATACAGCACTACCAGCACCTCCGACCCGGAGGAAAGAACATGAGACCGAACCGCCGCCGTGTGGCGATAGGTGTCGCCGCCACCGCAGCCGTTGTCGCCCTCTCCGGCGCAGCAGGAGCAGTGGCCGGCACCTACTTCGTAGGGACGGGCCCCGCCGGCGCCCGGGGCCCGGCGGGACCGGAAGGACTCCGGGGCCCTCAGGGCGAGCAAGGACCGCAAGGCGAGCGCGGCGCCAAAGGTGACCAGGGAGAGCCCGCCGCCTCCGCTGAACCGGCCACCCAGCAGTTGCCGGACGCGAGCACACTGCACTCAGACCATTCGGGCGGGCTGCTCCTCAGCACCGGCAACTGCCCAGCCGGAACCTCCCCCTGGGACACCGTCTATGTGGGCCGCGACTCCGTCCTCGGATCGCCGGGCGAGGTCGACACGCGTGCGATGACGCTCTGCAAGATCTTCTGAGCGCGCTGGCACACACCCGCTGGGGCGTCCATCACGAACTCCACGGCAGCGTCCACCCTCACGCCCGCCTGCGACGTGGGGACAAGCACCCCGCATCCGTGGACGACCTCAGGACGCATGGTCGCGTGCTCGTGCTTACTGAGGCGCTGACCGCCCTGTGTGGTCTGCGAGTTGACCTGATCCGACGTCCGAGCTGTGCGCTAGGGTTACTACTCGCTGCGCACCTTCCCGGAGGGTACGGGGCGGATCCGCGGTTCAGTCCGCTGGTCGTGAGTGACGGATGGTTGATCCACCACGTGGACCTCACTTCGGTGAGGGCGGATGCCCGGTAGGGCGATCCCTGCCATTCCGAACTCACAACCTGGAGTGGCCCATCATGGAACCGGTCGAGTACAAGCCTGCGCGTCGTCCTTGGATCCGCGAGATCCTGGCCGGCGCCGCCGCAAGTCTGATCTCCAACCTCGTGTGGGAGGCACTGGCGGTGGCAGCGCGCCACCTCATCTGAGGCAGGCATGTGGCGGGCCCGGTGAGCCCGCCACTCTTCTGTGTGCCGGGGCCCGCCATACGACGAGGCCCCGTCAAAAGAGCAGTTCCTGGTCGGGATCGGTGTCGTTGCCCTTCCTCTTCGGGCTGGGAGGATGTGGTATCCGTGCCTCGGCAGGGAGGTTTTCCCACGTGGGCCGCAGGCCGTGTATCTGCACCTCGCCTACGCAGCTCTTGAGGTAGGCCTGCGTCTCCTCATCCGTGGAGTACAGCACCGTCGCCCGGCTCGCCCTGGTCATGAGCACGTGATAGGCGTGCCGAACACAACGCTCGAACTCCTCCTTTTTGTCCTCCTCACTTCCCGTCCCCTCCCGAAGCTTCATGTCGAACGAACCGGGGACCTTGACGCGTTTGACCTTTCTTTCCGGGTCCTCATACCACCGCCCCTTGCGGTAGACCCAGCGGTCGCCGCGTCTCACCATGTCCTCGCCAACGATCACCCCGCACCAGTCCCACTCAAGCCCCTGAGCCGAGTAGACGCAGCCGATCTGGTTGATGCCGTACGGATGCACTGCCCATTTCGTGGACGGCGGCACCGCGCCGTTCTCGCGAAAGGAATCGCCTTTCGCGTTCCACGGTCGGTGCCAGTCACCGATCCGCACATCTGTCTCCAGTCGCGCCGCCTTCCCCTTGCCCAACGGATCGGTCCACGGCCAGCAGAAGCCGGCCACCATGCGCGCCGTCGCTCCCGCCTCCGCCTCGGTCCTGATGATGTACTCCAGTTCCTCTGGGCTGTCGGCCACCTCGACATGCATCAAACCGTCCGGGGTCCACTCGGTGGTTCCTGCCTCGATGTCGAGAACAGCCCGCACCCAGCGGATGTACGCGTCGCTTCCCCCACAGCGCCATTCCTCCCTGAGCCCATAGCGAAGTGGCGTGATCCCCCGCGCTCTTGCGGCTCCCTCGATCAGGCTCACCGTCCCGACCTCCTTGGGCCGCACGGACTGGCTCTCGTCGAGAAAGAACACCGTGAGCCGGGCGGCGTCGAGCAGATCGTCGACCTGAGGCTGAGTACCCATCTTCTCTTTTCGGCGGTACTGGTCGATGGTTCGCTCTCTCAAGCGATGCGCCTCGTCCGAGATAAGAACATCCAAGGGAGGATCCGGAGGTCTCACGAAGTGACTGAAGAAGGCGAACCTCTTCCTGAACTCCTTGTCCGTGTAACCCACCTGCTCCTGGAGCGCTCCGTTGAAGGCGCGGCTGCCGCTGGCGTACATCACGGCGTGTCCGGCCGCCTCGAAGTCTGCCCTGAGCTGCAGACCCACCGCGCTCTTTCCAGTGCCTGCGCCACCCGTGACGATGAATACGGCTCGTTCGTCGTCCTGCGGCGGCACGGGCTCGTCAGGACTGCCGAGAACTCGGGCGGCTCGTTGGAGAACGCTCTCCGCCACTCTCTTCTGCTGTCCGCGCAAGGTGAACACCGTGTCCTCTCCGCGCGACCTGATCATCGCATCGAGGAGTGGTGTGTTGCGCAGGTTCATCAACCGCAGGAGTTGCTCGGCCTCGGAAGCCGCGCCGTCTTCCGCGAAATGCCGACGCAGGTCCGCAAGGAGCAGGTCTCGGCTGTCGAGGGTGTACACCCGCTCATAGGCTCCCGTCGGTGCCAATGTATCGAGCAGCGGCCGGACGGAGTCATCGGTGGCATTGTGCAGGTACGCGAATCCGCCGCATTCGACGGTGATGCCACGCAGTGGTCCCTGATCCCCGGTGAACAACTGGTACGTGTTCCGGAGCTGTAGCGCAGGATGCTTCTTGGGCTTCTTGTATCCCGGCACTCTGACGAGTTCCGCGGTGGCGGCTTCCACCCTTGTCACAAGTGACCACCGCTTCAGCTCCACGAGTTGGAACGAGGGCAGGTGCGTCTCGGGGTGACGGCCTACGAGCACGACATCGATGAGGGGTGGTTCTCCCTTTTCCGGTTCGTCGACCGTAGCCGCGCATTCGACGACCATCTCGACGTTGCCCCGATCCGCTTCAACCAGGTCTTCCGCCAGCTCGACCAGGCTCGCGGCCCACGCCTCCCGTTCGCCATCGGACACATCGCGCCCTCGGAAGTACCGGTATCTGGCTGCGAGGTGCGGCACCATCCGCCGTCTGGAGTTCAAGGTGAGCAAATCCTGCGCAGACAATCTCAGCAGGAGCATGGACACGAGGTGGTTCCCCCAGGGCACGAGTGACTCGTGCGGGTGGGGGCGTGTCCTCACGCAGGGGAAGCCCGTCGGGCCGCAATTGGTACGGGTGATCTTAGAGAACGCGGCAGCTCACGCGCGCGCCTCCGGTCAGCTCATGGCATGCCAGCGGCAAGTTGGCGAAAAAGCTGCGTGGGGGCCGGTCGTTCACGCCGTGACAGCCACGCCCCGCTCGGCACCCACCAGCTCCCGTAGTTTCTCCTGGGTTTCCCGGTCCGGGGAGTAGACGACCGTGCCGACCATTCCGCGGGTCAAGAGCACCTTGTACGTGTTGCGGATCAGGCGGTCCACGTCCGCGTCGGGAGTGGACCTCTTGAACACCGGGTCCTTCGACGCCGTGCGGTCTGTCACCCAGCGGTCTCCGCGCCAGACCAGGTCGGGGCCGATGATAACTCCGGACCAGTCGTACTCGAAGCCTTGTGCGGTATAGACGCAGCCGACCTGTCCGAAGCCGGCCGGGTCGGTGGCCCACAGGGCCGCCGGGGGAGCACCGGACACGGATCGGTCACCGCGCAGGTTCCAGGGGCGGGCCCAGTCGCCGATGACGACGTCGGGCGGGAGCGGGTCGCCGGGCTTGGGTTCCGGGGACCAGCGCCAGCAGTAGCCCGCGGAGATACGGGCGCCGTAGTTCTGGGTCCGGCGGGCTTGCAGGAAGGCTTCCATCTCCTGCGGGCTGCCGGCGACCAGCAACTGCATGCGGTCGTCGGGTTCCCATACGACCGGTCCGCCCGGCTCAAGGCCGAGGAGGCGAACTACCCAGCGCAGGTAGGCGTCGCTGCCGCCGCAGCGGAACTGGCTGTCCAGCGGAACGACACTGCACGGGATGCCCCGCTTCGCCGCCGCTGCCTTGATCTCGGCCACGGTGCCCATTTCGCCGGGGCGGACGACCTGGTGCTCGTCGAGGAAGAAGACGGGCACGTAGGCGACGTCGATGAGCTCGTCGATCTGTGCCCTGCCGGTACGGTGCGCGGCGCGCGTGTAGCGGTTGGCCGAGGTCTCCCGGATACGGTGAGCCTCGTCGCAGATCAGGGCGCCCAGGCTGTTCTTCTCGGCCGCCATGAAGCTGTTGAAGTACTTGAACAGGTCCTGGACTTCCCGCTTGCGCGCTCCGGCGACCTTCCTCATGGTCTTCGTGAACGACTGCGATCCGGTGGCGTGTAGTGCCGCAACCCCACGCCGGTAGAGCTCGCCGAGCAGTTGGAGAGCGATCACGCTCTTGCCGGTACCGGGCCCGCCCGTGACGATGACGACCTCCTTGCGATCGGCGCGCTTCGCCTTCTCCACCGCGTTGAGCACCATGCGGTAGGCGACCTGCTGCTCGTCGAGGAGAACGAACTGGGTGCGTTCGCGTACCTCCTCGGCGGCCACGGACATGAGCTGCTTCGACGGCGCCGTGGCCCCTGCGTGGAAATCGTCCGCCGCCCGGGCCCCCGGGTGCTTGTCGCTCAGCCTCGTACGAAGGTGGTCGAGGAAGGCACCACGGCGTTCCGCGGTGAAGAGCAGGCCTTTGCCATCGCGCTCGATCTCCCGCAGCCCTGCGACGCCGAACTCGGTGGCATTGTGCAGAAATGCCACTCCGGCGACCCGGTGCCCGTGTTCGGACACTGCCCCGTTGAAATTGACGAGGTATTCGCAGTAGCGGCGCACCTGCTCGATGGGGTTGAGGACCGGATGGGCATAGGCGTCGACGTGGCAGAGAGTGGGGTCGTCCTCGTGGGGAAGCGCCTGGCTCCACTGCTTCAGCTCCACAACGACGTACGACGGTTCGCCCGTGACCGGGTGCACTCCAGCGAGCACGACGTCTGCACGCTTGCTGTTCAGCGGGAGCGAGTACTCCAGCATGACCTCCACGTCGCCCAGGCCGGCGTCGTTGAGGGCGGCGGCCAGGACGGGGACGCTGCGCTCCCAGGAACGCACCTCCGAGGCGCCGGGCCGATAGCCGTGCATGTGGACGAAATTGTCGGTGAGGTGCAGGAACAGCGAACCGTCGAGTGCCATGACGGCGACCGTTTTCGCGGACGCGCGGAACAGCAAGGACTTCCCCCCAGGCAGCACGAAAGGACTCGTGCGGGTGGGGGCGTGTCCTTCGAGACTCCACCGGGGCAGAGCGGAAGCCCGTCGGGCCGCGTTGACGATGTGTTTGAGAGTACCTGGCGGTACTGACCGTCGTACCGCTGGTCGCAGTGGCGGCGGAAGATGCCATGCCTGGTCTCCCTTGCCAAGAGCAGGACGCCGCGCCCGCGCATGAAGAGTGGTGAGTTGCGCGGAGGCGCCCGACGGACGCCTCCGCGCGCCCTGTTCCCGTGGTGCTGCGCGCGGGAGGCTTTCCGCCCCGAGTGGATTCCCTGGACGGGAACGCCGGTTAGGGGGTAGGGATGACTGGCGCGATAGGTATCGAAGTCGGCCGGGATGTCAGCGGGCAGATCGCGGTCGGGCACCATGTGATTCAGGTGGCGGGCAGCTATTCCACGGTCACCGTGGTGCAGTCCGACCAGTTGCCCACTCCGGTTCCACGGCAGGACGTGATGCTGCTGCCGCGCCCTGCCCTGCACGTCGTTGGGCGGGAGGACGAGACGGCCGACGTCGTCCGGATGGTGGACCGAAGTGGCCCGGTGCAGCTGCACGGGGCCGCCGGCATCGGCAAGAGCACGCTGCTGCGCGGGGTGGCGCATCGGATGGCCGAGGACGGGCAGCGGGTCGTCTTCCTGTCCGCGACCGGCCGCGAGCTTGGCGACGTACTGCAGGATGTCTTCGAAGCATGCTACAAAGCGCCCGGCTACCGGCCGGGCCGGGCCGAACTGCGTGCCCTGATGTCCGGGTACGAGTTCCGACTTCTACTGGACGATATCGGCTGTCCGGCAGAGGAATTGGACGAACTGCTCGATGCCGCCCCGTCCGCCGCATACCTGATGACGACCACGGAGCGCACCCTGTGGGGCGAGGGTCTTGCCAGGCGACTGGGCGGACTCGGGCAGGCGGACTCCCTTGAGCTGCTGGAACGGACCCTGGCACGGGATCTCGACACCGACGAGTTACGTGCCGCGAAGGCCTTGTGGCGACTGACCGAGGGGGCCCCTCTTCAGCTGCTCGCCGCAGCCGCGGTGGCTGACCGGTCCGGGGGGCCGCTGCCTCGCCCGGCGCAGGTCGCGGAACTACTGCCGCTGGTCATCGAACGGCTCTCCGCTCGCGAGCGCGCGGTCAGGCAGATCCTGGCACTGGCCGGCGAGGGGGGCACCGGCCCAAGGCTCCTGTCGGTGCTGCTTCCTCAGCAGGCGGACGGCGAGCCCAACACGGCACGTGGCCTGGACGACATGCGCGATGTCTGCGATCGGCTGGTCACGGCCGGCCTGGCTGTGGAAACAGATCACGGCTACCGATGGGCGCCAGGTGTGCCGCGCGAGACCGGTGCCGGGTCCGAAGCGGACGCGGACGAACTGGTGGCTCTGTGCGAACGCCTGCGGCACTGGGTGGCCGACCCGGAGCGGACCCCGGCCGACCTCGCGGCACAGGCCGAGCTGATCGCAGGAGTCGTCGACGCGGTCACGACGGCAGGACACCCGGCGCCCGGTGCGCGGCTGGCCCGGACCGCTGCCCCGGGCACCGCACTCTCGCTGCGGATGGGCGCCTGGGGCCGGATCCTGGAGCGAGGCGGCGCAGCGGCCCGGAAGGCGGGCGACCGCCCTCTGATCGCCTACTTCACCCATGAGGACGGTATCCGCCGGCTGGTGACAGGAAAACGCGTCGCCGCCGTGGCGGCACTCGCCCTGGCGGCCACACTGTGGCGCGAGCTCGGCGAACAGGGCGGGGCGCACGCCGCCGAGCACGGCACATCCCTGTGCGCCCCCGGCTCTCTTCCGACCGACATCGCCCAGCACGGCGGCGGGCACACCGCGTCTCACGATCCCGCCTCGTCCTCCGGCCAGGCCCCCGTCCACGGCCATGGTCCGGCAACCATCGCGAAGGCGACCGCCTCGAAACTGGGCATCGGCGCCAAACTGGTCGTGGGCGGCGCTCTGGCGGCCACCGTCGCGGGCGGCACCGTGCTCGGGCTGCACCGTGGCGGCGAGGACACTGTGCCGGTCAAGGTCCACGTCGTCACCTCGGCCCTGCGGGTCACCATGCCCGGCACACCACAGGCAGGCTGCCGCCAGGACGCGTCCGGCACCGACTGTACGACCGTGGTGAAGACGGCCAAGGGTCGCAAGGGCCCGGTGTCCGTGGACCCGGCGGGAACCTTGCCGACGGGCACCAGAGTCCTTTACTGGGGGTGCGAGGAAGGCCCGGCGGCCACCACGTGCACGATCACCGCCGACAAGGCCAAGACGGTGTGTGTCTCCACCGACAGCTCCGAAGACGCGGACGGCCGCGCCACCTGTGGGCGTTCGAACCCCTCGGACGCGAAGCCCGTCACGTATCCCTACATGATCTCGATGCCCAGCAACTGGCGGGTGACGGTCACCGGTGCGGGCGGCGAGTGTTTCCACGACACCTTCGATGCCCATGTCACGCCCGACAGCGGCGGGTCGACCGCCTGTGGTCCGTTCCGGCTCGCCGTCGGCGGCAGCATCCGGCTGACCGCCGTGATCGACGGACCCGACCCGTACAAGTCTCTTCGGTTCGGCCAGCCCGAGGCGTACGACACCACGCCGGTCTGGTACGGCTGCGACGAAGGTCGGCGCTCCGCCACCTGCACGTTCACGATGACAGACAAACGTATCACCGCCTTCAAGGCGTGGCAGAAGAGCAGTGACGCCCAGAGCGGGCAGCACTTGCCGCTCTCCGCGTGCGTCACCACCGCGCACGATCTTGAGGACGCGTCAGGCACCGACGTATGCGAAGCCATCACCTCCGACGGCAGTTGAGGACCAGCGGGCCGGTTCGGCCCCGGCACTGAGGAACCACTCCATGCAGCATGAACAGCCTCCGGGCGGCCAGAACGTCACCATCCGTGTCGGCCGGGACGCGACCGGTCAGATCACGGTCGGCCACCACGTCACCGCCGAGCAACACCAGACCACGACCACCGTGACACCGGCGATGGAACCGGTCGCGGACAGGGCGGACCTGACGACGGCCATCGCCGGACTTCGCGACCTGATCGAGACCGCGGGTCTCGACGCGAACGTCGCGGCCGACGCCTTGGCCAAACTCGACGATCTGGAGGAGGCCGTCACCGCCGACGTTCCCGATCTGGCGACGATGGAGCACGTCCAGGGCTGGTTCCGGCGCCGCCTCCCCCAGTTCGCCGACGCGGTACGGCACTTTCTCCTGGACCCGCTGGTCAGCAGCACGGTCTCGGCAGCGGGTGACGAACTGGCGCAGGAGCTCACCCGACGGCTGGGCGGCTGACCGCAGAGAGAGCCCGGGACTGCGCTGACGCATCGCCGCGGTGGCCGCACCTGCGCAGCAGCCTCTCCACCCCGAGCCGAAGGACGGAGCCGGCCACAGGGCTATGCGAAGCGCATCCAGTCCGGATCCACCGGATACACGGGGCCGTCCCAGACCAGGGCCTGGATCGACGAGACCGGGCACGGTGGTGTCCTGGCGTCCGTCCGCGTACTCCACGCCGCGGATCTCGTGCAGGGCGTCGGCGACATCGATGAGGTAGTCGGTGAACGACGACCACACGCCCAGTTCGGGGACGCCGGCCTCTTCGAAGGTCCCGATTCGCCCGTAGCCCGGCCCTGGCGTGCAGTCGGCGAACAGCCCGTACAGGCCACTGCGGTCGGTCGCGGCGAAGGCCAGGTATCGCATCGCGTGTTCTGCGGGTCGGCCGATGGTGTGGGGGCCTTCGCCCCAGGTCGGCAGATGCTGCACCGGGGGGATCGCGTGCTTCATCGGCAGCAGCCAGGCCGCTCCCTGTCCTTGCGGAGGGAGCCCAGTCTCAGGTTCGGGTGTCCAGCCGAAGTCCGCTGGATGACCGGTGCCGTTGCGGATGCGGTAGAAGGCCTTGAGCCCCGGTGGGATGGTGAGGTCGAGTTCCTGCTCGACCTCGTGGATGTCGGCCTCCGGGGCGGGCGGGGGAAGCATCCGGTAGGAGCGTGGAGCGTGTTGCCTCAGCCACGTCTCGATCCTCGCCCAGGCGCCCGCCACGGCCCCCTTGTGCTGCTGGTCGTCGGTCATGCCCACGACGCTACGGGCCCCCTGCGCTCGCTACTGTGGCCTGCGCCACGGAAAATTCGGAGCCGCGAATGCACCTAGAGCGGGACCGAGGCATCGACGGGGCATCGAGACTGACAGGGGTGCTCGACCATAGGGCGAGGCAGACGAGTCGGGCTGTACGCCGGGTATTCCTGGAGCACCTTTCTGACCTGCGCTTTCGTGGGGCGTATCGGTTGTGACCTGCTAGGTCGGGTTGCAGAGGCGACCGGAGGCAGTCAGAGGAAACCGCTCTGATTCGACCCCGATTCGAACCGAGCTGCTCGGAGGCAATCAGAGGCAATCGTCCTCTGTTTTGGTCCGAGTCGGCCCAGGTCAGACGGCGTTGGTCAGGCTGTGAACCAGCTGACGGCACTCGGAATCGACCTCGGTCGAGCCGCGATGGGGACGTCTGCCTCCAGCATCGGAGCCAGGCATACGAATGCCTCCAGGATGGCCATCCTGGAGGCTTCGCTGGCACCGATTGGAGGTCGGTACCGGACACCACCCGTGGTTTTAGCGGGCCTGGGTGGCGTCTCTGTCCTTGCGGGACGGCTCCACAGTGCCACACAGCACCCACCAGACAGGTTCTTCCCGACGGCCATTTCACCCAGGCGAGCGACTGGGCCTTCACCAGCTGCCTACGGCCGCAGCCGATCTCATTCTGCTCGGGGACCTCACCGGCCGCTACGCGGCGGGCAGTTACAGCAAGCTCGCCTCCGACGGCCAGAACGTGTCCCTGCGCGGGAACCGTCAGGGCGCGGCCGAGCACGGGCACCGGATCACGTCGGCCATCGCCTGCCATGTCGCTCGCGCCGGCGGCACCGTCGACCAGCTGACGCAGCTACTGCTGCACCCCGAGCACGAGGGCGGGCGGCACGCCCGGAACATCGCGCTGCGCTCCGGGCACTCACGTGCCCTGGCGTACATCGGCCGGGTATGGGCCAGCGCCTCGGCCGCGGTCAGCAGCACGACGGTGCTGGAATCGCGGCACCACGCGTACGAGGTGCTTGCCGAGCTGCGCGACCGCATCGAGACGACGCCCTGGCGAGGGGAACGTGGACGGACCGCGCTGCGGGTCCTGCGGGCGCATCTGAACTTCGCCGAGATCGCGGGCGGTCCCCTGCACCACGCCAGCGAGCGGCAGACCGCGGAGGAAGCGGGGATATCCCGCACCACCCTCCGGGTCGTCTACGAGACCGTCCTCAAACCGCGGGGCTGGCTGCGACGTCTGCGCGTCGGCCACGGCCGCGAAGGCTCGACCTGGTATCTCGCCGACGGCAGCCCCGACCGCCACAGCATCCCCGTAGCGCAATCTCGTTTCCGGACCACTCAGTACCCCCCCGACCCGGCACTTGAGGAGTGGCCCACCCCTGAGACGGGCGCAGCGGCCGACATCGACTCCACCGTCATCGGCCGACTGATGGGCCACGATGCCTTCGCCCACCACGGCCTGGGCAGCGCCGCTCTCTTGATCATCGGCGCACTGCACGCCTGCCCGGCACAGACGGTCGGCGAACTTGTCGGCTCGTCATCGGTATCCCGCGCCACCATCTACCGCACCTTGCGACGCCTGGCCGACCACGGCCTCGTCCACCACAGCGGTGAGACCTGGACTCTCGCACCTCGCGCCCTGGAGGGCTTCGGCAGCAGCTCTCTGAAGGCTGCGACCGAAGAGAACGCCAAGCCGGCTCAGGGCTGGGACTCAGTAGCGAAGCGGCATGGAACCACGGGCGTCGCGGCCCAGCGCGAGGCGCTGCACGCTGCCGAGCGCGGGGCGTACCGGGATGTGCTGGAGCGGCTGTCGGAGCACCGCAGCAAGGCCGTGGTGATCGTCCGCGATGGGCGCCGGGTTCTGGTCCCCGCACCACGCCCCGACGAGATTCCCTCCGCGTGGCAGGCCCCAGACGGATGCGTCCTCGATCCGGTCACCGGCCGCGCCGCTCCTGACTGGCGGATCGCCACCGATGGACGGCTGATCCTCATCACCCCTGCCGACCAGCGCAGTTACGACGAGCTGGCCGCCGCCCATGCCGAAGCCCTCAGCGAATGGGAGTCCGCAGCGTGAACCCACCCCCTCCGACCCCGGCCAGTCACAGCGAGGAGGTCACCGCCCAAGCGCTTCGCGAGCAGTACGAGTCCGGTGCCACGGTCGACGAACTCGTTGCGAGCAGTGGCCTGTCGTACGGCACGGTCCTCAATCGGCTACACGACGCGGGGACCGTGATGCGGACGTCGTGGCAGACCCGTCGGATGCGTCAGGATCCGCAGGCGCGCAAACGCCTCGCGGCCCATCTGCGGACCCTGTACGAGCAGCACGGCGCGACCCTCACCGAGCTCTCCGCGGCTGCGGGAGAGACGAGACGTGGTGCCCGACGTCTGCTGATCGAGGCCGGCGGCACCGTGCGCACCACGCAGCAGACGCTGCGGATGCGGGCCGCAGCGCGGGCCGCCGAGCGGCGGAAGCTCGCGGTGTCCCTGCGGGCGCGGTACGAGGCCGGAGCCACGGTCCCGGACCTCGCCAAGGAACACAGCTACTCCGTCGCCACCGTCTACCGGCTCCTGCACCAAGCCGGCACCCGCATGCGTTCCCAGCACAACCACGGCCCGGCCCGCGGCCCGAGGCACCTCTCATGAGGGCGCTGCCGTCCTCGCAGTGGTCCCTCGCCAGGCCCGACAGATGAAGAGACCGACCGTGCGCCATCCCGGACACAGCACTGCAGCACGTGCACCCCCGTCGTCGACAAGCAGCCACGACCGAACGTCGGCGCTGCCGTCGGCGACCACAGGACAACACCCCTTCCAATTTCAGGAGATCAAGCACACGTGAACGAGAACACCCGTCACAAGACCCTGGCGGCGGCCACAGCCCGCACCTGGGACGCCTTCGTGATCGTCGTCGGCATGCTCAAGGGCGGCACAGGCAAGACCACCTCCGCCTGGTTCATCGCCCTCTACTACGCCGTCGTCCTCGGCCTGCCCACGTTGCTGCTGGACGCCGACGCCACCAGCCAGTCCGCCTACGACTGGTTCAAGGTCGCCCAGGCCGCCGGCTTCGAGATTCCCGAGAACCTGGTGGTCGAGCGGTACCCGTTCGATGACATCGCCGAGTACATCCGCGCCAAGCGCGCCGAGTTCGGCGCGATCGTGGTCGACGCCGGCGGCGGCAGTGCCCGCATCTTCCACGAGGCTGTTATCGAGGCGAACCGGCTGATCGTGCCGGTCGCACCCACCAAGATCGAGCGCCGCAAGCTCGTGGCCACCTTCGACGAGGCCGAACGCGCCGCCGCCCGCAACGAGCACGGCGTCACCGCCCACGTCGTGATGGTCAAAGCCGACGACCGCACCAGCCTGCCCAGCCGGGCAAAGGACCAACTCCTCGACCCCGCCGAGGGCGAGGGCATCGGCCCGGACCGCGACGAGGCGTTCCCGCTCGCCGAGACCACCATCCATTCCTGGGTGCACTACATGGAGGCCTTCGGCGAGATCCCGACCGAGCTGAGCGAGTACGCCGAGCTGATGAAGGAGCTGACGGCATGACCGAGCGTATGAAGCCCCCGGCCCGCCGCACCGGTCGCGCCCTCGGCGGCACCAAGAAGGCGACCCCGCCGCCCCCGCCGCCGGCCGCCGAGCTCACCCCCGAGCAGTTCGCTGCTGAACGGGCAGCCGACCAGGGCAATGTCCATCCCGCTGCCAGCAGGCCACAGGTTCAGCCCGCACCTTCCGCCGTTCCCGCCCAGGCATCGGCACAGGGACCGACCGAGGCGGTGCCCGAAGTGGCGCAGACCTCAGCCCAGCCGACTGCCGAGGCGCCGAGCGGCTCCATGCCGGAGCCGGCCGCCAGTCAGCCGGTTCGCCCGGCCGTCGTCGCCCCTGAGGCGGGGACGGGGGCCGGTGGGGAGCCTGTTGAGCGGCAGGTGCCGCCTGTGGTCCCGGCTGCCGAGCCTGCAACACCTGCGGTCCAGCCCACACAGCCAGCTGAACCTGTTGCGCAGCATGGTCCGTCTCCTGTCACGTCCGCGGCTTCCGGTGCGGCTCCGGCCGCCGAGGTAGCCATTCGCCCGGCAGTCCCTCCGGTCGCAGGCGGCACCGCGTTCCCGGTGAGGACCGAGGGTCCGGGGGCTCACCAGGAACAGGACACTCGATCGCAGGAGGCTCCCAGCGAGGGAACCCCGTGGGCCCATGGCCCCGGCCGTCCCAAGGACATTCCCGAGACCGCCGTCGTTCTCAACCAGCGCATCATCGCGCGCGAGAGCCTCGACTCGTCGGTCCCCGCCGCGCTCAAGCTAAAGAAGCGGATCAAGCGCTTCGCGCTGGACAACGAACTCGATCACCTGCCCATCGGCGACATCGTCTCGGTCGCACTGGACGAGTGGCTCACCGCCCGCGGCTTCTGAATCCGACCGCAGTGCACGAGAGGCGGCCGTCCCCACCGCGGGATGCGGCCGCCTCTCGTTCCGACTATTCCAATATCCCAATAGGCGGATAGCTATCCGCCTAGCCGGACCGACCGGAGCAGCTCTCGTGCCTGATCACTCCCATCATGCCCGCCGACTGCGTGAAATCGCCGACGCGCTCGACACCGAGTCGCATCCAAACAACGACGCTCTTACGCCGCACCCGGACACTCTGGACATCATCAGAAACCGGCACACCAAACGCGGACAACTCAACTACGCCGTCCCCGAAGTCCTCCAGCTCCAGCGCCGGATCCGCCGCTACAACGCCGACACCGACATCCCCCACGGTGACATCGTCGCCCTCGCCCTCGACACCTGGCTCCGGGCAAAGGGCTACCTGCCCGGCCTCGCCCCGACCAAGAGGGAAACGCCATGACCGGGGCAGCCCGATCAACTGCGATTCGAATCGGCCATCCCGCACCCCGTGCCCAAACCAAAAAACTGGAGCAGCTCGTGCTGCTAGATCACCCCACAGCACAGGCACTGTGCACTCAGGATCACCACTCACGACCTCTACGAGGGTTCCGCAGGTTTATCGATTGTCTTGACATTCAACAAACCAGGGTGGTGAATTGTTGAAACGGTGGGGCTGTCGTAGTCGAAGTCGATCTCAGAGTAGTGGCTTCGGTACTCGGCCGGCAGATTGTTATCGGCGACGATGAACTGCACTTTCCTTTGATTGGCGTCAGCCAGCGTTACCAGCCTCCGATACAGTGCGGCCGCTAGCTCGTCATTGGGGGTGTTGAGGGCCAGTCGGGGTGTATCGATGAGAAGGAACGCCGGGTAGGGAGTATCCGGGTTTCTGAGCGCTACGGCCAGAAGTGAAGTCCAGTATGCGAGCTGCGTTGCGGTCATCATGCCTCCGCCGGGAGGCATGAGGTCCGAGAAGATTTTTCCGTTGAGGACTGGCAAATAGTTGGTGCGGTGGATTGCTGCAGTCTGTACCCCTGGAATGCGAAGCGTTGTCGCTGCGGCCTGGAATTCTTCCGAGATCTCGTCCAGTATCTCGTTTCGCCGCAATGTAAGCGCTAGTGTCGCCTGGTCGATCCGGGCCTGGAGTCGTTCCTGCTGAGTCCGCAGTTCCTGTACTGCGTTTTCCAGGTCGTTGACCCGGTCCCACTGGCGCAGCACCCCTTCGAGTTGCTCCTGCTGGGCCCGGGCTGTGGCCAGACGCTCCGTGGCGTCGCTGTAGGCCTGAAGTCTGGGGGTGACGCGGTCAACGGTGCGGCTGTCGAGTTCTTCGGTGAGTTTTTGGACCAGGTTTTCCCTGCCCTCTGCTGCGTCATTCGCTTCACTGATTCCCAGGATCAGGGAGTCAAGTTGGTCGTCCATCTCTTCAAGTTGCTGGGTCAGCTGGCGCAGCTCGTACTGATCCTCTTCGCCAGAGGCCTCCACGGGGTCCGGCTGGAGGCAGACGCGGCAGGTGTCTGCGGGCACCTCTCGCCCGGACAGAGACTGCATGCACCGCGGGCAGACGAGGAATTCGATGTTGGCGAGTCGCTCGCCAGCGTCGCGCATTCTGTTGAGCCGGTCCAGATCCGACTGGACTCGCCGCCGCTCTTGAGCACATTCGTTTTTTTGGCGTTGCAGTTCTTTTACCGTGGCACGGGTGTCGGCGAGACTTCGCTCTGCCTCTGTGAGCAGGTCGCGCATGACTTGTGTGTGACGATCGACTACGGGATCAATTTCATCACGCAGTGCAGTCCGCTCAGATTCTGCTTCATGTTCTGTGACAATTGCCCGCTCGAAGGCTGCCTCTGCCTCAATCCTTTGCGTGGTTGAGCTGTCACGAAGGAATTGGAGAACCGCATTGTACTGTTCAGTTGCTGTTGCGATTTTACCTTTGAGTAGATTTACCTGGGAGCGCATGTCCAGAATGGAGGAGTCCGTGAGCCCGAACATGAGCTCAAAGACGGTTTTCCGTTTGGGTTCAAGATAGCTCTGCCGGCTGTTGGCGATGTCGATATTGATTTCGTACTGGGGAAGGTACAGAACGGAGAAGACATCGTTGAATGTGATTCGGCTGCCGGCTTTGGTGCTCTGTCCGGATGCCGCAGCCTTCATGTCGTCGGGGAGTCCCAGAGCGCTGAGCAGGAGAGTATTGAGGCTGGGCTGGGCCGTGCCGATGTGGTGGTCCGGGAGACGCTCTTGCGCAGTGAGGTCGGTGACGCGTGCCTTCTTGCGCTTGGTGCTGTCGAGACTGCGCGCGATGCGCAGCCTTTGGTCGCCGATCGTGACGTCGAGGATGACGTCGTTGACGTGTTCTTGGGCGACGGTGGCCAGCCTCGCATCGCCGCCGAAGCCAAACTTGATGAGTTCCAGCAAGGTGGTCTTGCCGACGCCAGTCGGTCCGGCGAGTACGGTCAGGTCGGAAGGGAAGCGGTAGTTGACCTCTCCTTCCGTGGTGGCAAGAGTGACCGCATTGATCCGGAACTGTGTGCTCATCGGATCACCTGCCGGTGGGGGCGGTTCATGAGCGGTGCAAGTCGCTGGTAGATGCGGTCCTTCAAGGCGTTCCCTGTGAGTCCGGTGGCTGCTTCGGCGACTGCGTGGCACCGGTCGCTGATCGGCGCCCACTGGTTCGTGGCAGACATGTCTCTGCTGAGTCGTTTGCCGGCGGCGGTGGGGGCGAGGGCGACACTTCCTTGTCGGCCGCGCTTGTAGATGACGAGTCCGCGTCCGACGAGGGCACCGATCACCGAGTAGTAGCGATCGTCCCAGGGCCCGTATTTGTAGCGGGTCATGGGCGCTTCGACATCTGTGGGGTGCGCGTCGTCAGCCGGTGTGAGATGCAGCCGCGGATCTGCGGGCTGGAGTTCTTCAAGAACCTGCGGTGCGAGTGCGGGGTAGCGGACCAGAAAATCGAGCTTCGCCAGTTTGGTGAGGCCGTCGAGCTTGCTCTGATGTCCGGGCGTGGAAGCGACGGCCGTCACGAGGAGTAGGACTCGGGCCTGGTGGTAGGCAAGGTCTTCGCGCAACAGAGCCAGTTCGATGGCATCGTGGCTCATGATGCATCTCCTCGCTGGGTTCGAAGGCGCGCGATTTCACCTTCGACGTCGAAGCGCTCACTGAACCACACCTTGCACTCGCTGGTGAGGTCGCAGATACCGCCGAGGACCAGGTCAGCGTCCATGCCCACGGGCAGCGCCTCTTCGGGGAGGTCATCAACGCGCCGTTGCAGTTCTCGCCAGAGCGCTCTTCCTTGAATGGTGGGATTCGATGCCGCTGCTGCGGCCTCGTCACTCACACGGTGCAGGCGTCGGCGAAGTCTGGCCTGCTCGGCGCGGGCAGCAGGATCTCCGCTGAGCCGTTGGCGCCAGTAGTCCCGGTACTCGCGGTGCAGTTCTTCTGCCCGTTCGATGCTGTTGTCGCCACAGTGGCCGGCGTTCATCTTGACCGACAGGTGGCTGAGACGAGGTTGGGGGACGAGCGGTTGGAAGCCTCGCGGATGGGCTATTGCCGTTCTGATCGCGATGTCGATATCTGTCATGGCAACGATGCGACTGACGTCCGCGCGTTCCAGGTCCGCGGTGCTGGGCAGCGGGGTGCCTGGCTTGTAGGCGAGGACCGCTGGGAGCTTCCCGCGAGGTATGGGGCCTGCTGCCCTCATCCGGACGCGCATGAGGTCGTGAACGGCCTGCCACACCGGGTCTGGTGCCGCCTGCGTGCGGAGTCGTTCCAGTACGGGTTTGGCGTACATGTTGGCCGCTGCGTATGCGACGAAGCCCCGTGGAAGACGGGTGTGGTCGATGACGAGCATGGAGAGAAAGCGGGCAACCTGGGCTTGTTCTTCCTCTGTCGGTTCCCTCGGGTTGCTGTTCTGATTCCAGAGGGCTGGGAGGCGCTCCGGTTTGGTGTGCTGCCGTATGCACCGGCACAAGTCCTTGATCGGCTTCTGCTGCTCTTCGCCGGTGGCGAGGGGAAGGCCGCTCATGCGCAGTGCGCGGAGGTGCTGGATGGTGGTGGCCAGGTCTTGGGCGGTACCCGACAGTCCAGGAGTGGTCACCAGGCGGCAGGTGGGCTTCTCGCCCAGGGTGTGCCATCGGTTGAACAGGTGGGCGATTCCGCCATCGTCAGCGAGCTGATTGATGGTGGTGTAGGCGCCGTAAGGGGCATCTCGGTGTTTTGCTGAAACCAGTTCGACGTCGTCGTCGACCACGACTGCCCAGTCCTCGTGGCGTTCGCAGACGATGCGGCAGGTGTTATCTGCTGCAAGGAGGCCATCGCTGTCGAGCGCCGTCTCGTAGAGGGACAGACCGTCGGCGGTAGCCATCGCTGCTTGCCAATCAAACAGGTCGGCCGTTTGCGCGCCTGCGTCGTCCGGCTGCGGCACCGTCCAGAACAGCTCAACAGCGGTCGGGCCCGTTGCGTTCGCGTCCAATTACACCCCCTGGATCACAGGCGTAACTTTCCGTGTTCGCAAGCTCACGGTCAAGTCCTGCTGCGCGACCGGCGGGCCATACACCTCTTGAGATGGCGCGCAGCGGCCCGGCTATCAGTGCCCCTAACGCCGGCGTCATCAGCGACAGGCATGCCAAATGCCGCATTTCTCGCGCCGGGGCGCGGTTAGCTCGGCGAGTGTCCGTTGACGGACTGCATCTGCGTTGCGATAGAACGCAGATGGTCTGCAAGTTCTGGCTGGTCGTAACGGGTGAAGATCTGAGCGAGGCTGTCGACGAGGTTCATGCGGGCAGGCACGTCGAGGTCCTGCACAAAGGACTGGAGCAGGTGGGCGACTTGGACCCAGACAGTATGCGGAGCGTAGGTGGTGATTTCTCGTGTCAGCTGACTCAAGGCTTCGATGGTGTTCTGGTCGGCGGCTTGTGGCTGGTGGATGAGCCAGTGGGCGAGAGCCAGTGTGGGCGTCGTGGACAAGGCCCGGTGCAGTTCCTCCGCCTGGCGCTGGCGTTGGCGGTTGGCTTGTTCGTTCAGTGCCTCGTCGTGGATCCGACGTTGGAGGCAGACGACCGCCTCGATGTCTGATGTGTCAGCTGTCAGCTGCACTCGCGCCCATAGGAGGCGGACGGGAGCATCGACGAGGTCGTGTGAGGTGCCGAGTCGGCTGTTGATGTGAGCTTGAGCAGCCTGATGTTCAGTAAGGGGATACAGGCGTGTCACGACGCGGGCTGTTTCAAGAGCGTGGTGGGTGGCTGCCGCACGGGGGTCGTGGTGTTGCCGGGCGGCGGGTGTTTCCTCCCATCGTCCGGTCAGGTGTGTGTGGAAGTTGTAACCGGGGGCGTTGCTGGGCAGCGCGTACATGCTGTCGCTGTCGGTGAGCTTGCCGGCCCGGGGAGCGGGCCAGCCGGCTCGGTTACGGTCGCGGCGCATGGGCGTCAGGGGGTGCGGCGGGGTCTTCGGCCCACAGGCGGGTCAACAGCTGGTCGCGCAGTTGGGTGGCGTCGCTGGGTTGTTGCGAAGGCGGCGCGGGGGCCCAGCTGTAGAGAAGGTTCTGCATGGCGATCATGCGTGGTGCGCTGTAGTGGGGGTCGGTGGGGCGATGTACAGCGTGCAGGAAGATCTGCTGAATGGTGGGGCTGAAGTCGGGTGTGTCCAGTGCGGTCTGCATCCAGTACGCGAATGCCTGGGCCACGGTCGGGGACCAGACGTTCGTGGGCAGGGCGCTGCGCCACATGTCGGTCAGCCACTCAGTCGTGATCTGTGAGTCTGTCAGCAGGGCTGGCCCGTTAGGCGTGCGGCGGGTGGCGAGGTGGGCGAAGGTGCTTTGCGCCGCCGACTGCTGGGGCTTGCGGTGGTCCCCAGCCCACTGGGTGAGCTGCTTATGGATGGCCGATCGTTGGTCGTCCTGGTCCCACAGGGCGTTTAGGGCCTGACTGATGGCTGCGGTGACCTTGTCGCTGTGGACGGTGTCCTGGTGTGCGGGGGTGGCCAGTTCAGCGATTCTGCTCAGCATGCTGGTCGGGTAGATGGTGGCGAGGCGCTGGGAGGCCCGGATGAGGACGACTTTGAAGCCGGTGCCGAGAGTGTCCGTCTCTTTGGTCCATCTCCGGTAGGCGCTGCGGGCCAGAGCGCCGGCGTGGTCGTCGATTGCGGCGAGGACCAGCAGGTCGCATGCGGCGTCGGCGTAGGAGGAGGACCATTGTTCGGCCAGCGAGCGCAGGAGGCTCGTCCTGCGGTGGCGCGCGGTGTAGCGCACGGTCCAGTGGCTGACTCGCTGGGCCAGTGGTGCGGCCAGATCTGCTTCGCCCAGGGTGGTGACTTGGGCGGCGGTCCAGCGGGTGAACTCCTCCAGAAGGTGAGGGCGGTCGTCGAGGAAGTAGTCGACGACTGCTTCGGCGTAGTTGTGGTACCGGAAGCGGATGGTGCCGTCGGGCTGCAGGTCGGCGTTGGCTGTGTGTGTCAGTGCGACGACCCCCAGCCCCTGCTGGCCGCTGCGGGGCTCGGGCGTCTCTTTGAGTGCCGTGGCCAGGCTGGCGGATGCGTCGTAGATCTTGTCCGAGCTCGCGCCCTCCAGTACAGCGGCCGCCAGGAGGTAGTTGCGGTAGGCGCTGTCGCTATGGGTGTTGTGCCAGTTGAGAAGCTCGGTGCGCCAGTCTTCAGCGGCCTTGACCACCTCAAGGACCAAGCCCTTGAAGTAGTCGGTGTCGGGCGACGCGTCGGATGCCGGGCGGCCGTTGCGGCGTTCGATGTCCTCGGTGGTGATGATGGCATTCGCCCAGGCGGCCACTTGCGTCGGCAGAAGGGAGTCGAGGCTCCTGCTGATGGGCTCGGGCGCGAGCCATTTGTCGATTTTTATGGCGAACGGAGCCTGTTTCAGCTGCTTGCGCAGGATGTCCTTGCGTGCTGGCCCTTCCAGTGGCCTGGCGATTTCCGTTGCTCCCTGACCGCATTTGCCCCAGGCCGTGGTGCTCATCAGGACGACGAGACAGGATCCCTCGGGCAGCCGGTCTGCGTCCTCGACCAGTTCGCGGCCGAAGCCGGCTGGGGGCTGTTCCGCGCGCAGGTCCAGGATCCATCCGGTCTCGGTCTCTTGCAGTCCAGCCATGTGGAACGCTTCATCTGGTTCCCGGCGCACTTGGCGGATGTTCTCGCCAACACGGCGGCGCAGTACGTCCAGGGCGGTGCTGAAGCGGCCACTGCCATCTGCTCCCGTCAGGACGACGACCGGCCATTGGTCCAGGATCTTGTGTATGGCCTGGTCGTCGTCTTCGTGGCGGACGTAGGTCTTCAGCTGCGCAGCGACTTCCACGGGAGGCAGTGTGACGCCTCGCAGCCGGCGGAATCCCTGCTCGATGAGAGTGCCGATGACCGTGCCGCGGTTTGTGCCGATGCGCTGGCTGACCTGTCCGGTCCAGCCGGGCTCGGTGATCTCATCGTGGAGGTCGGTGTCTTCGGAGCTGCCGTCCACTTCAGGGGCTCCCTGTTGCGCGGGAACGTCCGACTTCTCCGGGACGTGGGGTGTCGGGACGTCTTCGGGGAAGCCGGGGACAGGGGAGGCTTCATGCTCGCCGGGTTCGGATGCGTTGGATGACCCCGTGGTTGGGTCAGGAGCGGGGCCCGAGACGAGGTGTGGTGCAGGGAATGAGGCAGTGGCCGGGGGTGCGTCCGGGGTTTGCGGCGAGGCAGCACTGGAGGTCACAGGAAGCCCTTCTGGAGGCTGGCACGGGAAGTGACGGTTCAGTCCTTAGGTCGCCTGGCAGGGCTTCCGATGTTCCGGGCACGCATGCCGGTGACTGTGGCCCCTTCGGCGACCGTGGTGATGTCCTGGTCTGTCTCCGCGTATCCACTGATGGTTTCGTCGGCATGCATGCCGGTGACGTGGCCGTGCACGGTGTCGATCTTCTGCCGCGAGAACGGACCAGAAGGCTGCCGGTCCTCCTCACCCTGGAACGTCAGCCGCTGTCCGTAGAGCTCCTCTAGCCTGCCGCGCAGTCGCCCCAGTACCCGTAGCAGCTCGGGATTGCCCACGTCGACGGGCGACTCACCGCGGTGGTACGAGCCGAGAGCATCGCGCAGCAGTTCCAGCTCTCCCCGATGCGTCGCGAGTTGCTCCTCATCGGCGGTCAGAGGCAGGGCCAACTCGCCTCGCAGCGGCACTGGTGCCGTCAAGTCGGCCTCAGGTGCGCCATGCCCGTCCAGAAGGTTCGCAAGACGCTGGTAGAGGAACGTGAACGTGGCCGGCAGCCCGGCACCGAGCAACGCGGATAGAGCACTGAAGTCAGACATGAACTCCCCCTGGCTCGCGTCGATTCATGCCAGAAATTCTCGCTCGCACTCCAACGGCGAAATCACCTCTTTGAAAACGTGACCGAAAGACATCCGCTCCCCCTCTGTCACACATGTTTCTCCCGTATCAGGAGTCACTTAAGCGCGAACGCTAATGACTTCACGTCTCGTATTCGCGGCCCGGTTCTGCGTCCGGTTGCCCGTGTACAGGTCCGGTGTCACGTCCGGCTCCTGGACTCTGCGGCGGGAGGTGTCCGTGTAGCCGGTAGACCAACTCATCAGGGTGCCTGGCCAGGCGTTCTCGGCGCCACGCAACATCGAAGGAGAGCCGTCCACGACTACGGGCCACCGCCCAGGCGGCACGGCCACTGGTGACGGGGGACAGCAGTAATCGCGCGAGAGTCAGACGCATGCCATTCAGCGTGACCGCTCAGATTGCGGCCGACTGACGCTTTTCTCGCACTCTTGCGACGCAGAACGCGCCCGCATCACGAACCAGACATCGGAATATTGGCGAGCAAGGGCCTTCCCTCTTAAGGCCTGCATACTCCAGTTCCTTCCAGGCAGAGCCGCACTCCCCCTGACATCGCACCCGAAGCGATTTCCTGATCGCATTTTCTGACCGGACGCAAGGGCGCGTTCTAGCCTGTGCCGCTCCTCACGCTCCAGCACAGGCCGATTGCTCGGCCGATCGCACCGCATGGTCGTCCGGAGGCGCGCCAAGATCGCCATCCAGCCTAGAGGCAGTTACGCAACGTCCCGGTCACCTGCCCGGTCGTGCGTGACCAGCCAGCAGCCGCTCAAAGAGTGCGGATGTCGTGGACAGACCAGCGACGGGCGGTCATCGCCTCGATGTGCGGTTCGGCTCTTGTGCGGTGCGCGGCGAAGGCGAGCAGGTGGGTGGGGCGGGTGGCGCCCACGAAGACGAGTTGTGCCGCACGCTGGATGGTGACCAGGGCTTTGGAGGCGTCCTGTTGTCGGCTCAGGAGTCCGAGGACCTCGTGTACGTCATGCTTCTTGCCGCTGCGTTCCAGGCATTCGAGGATGAGTGTGGCCGCGTGGGTTTCGCCCTTGGCGCTCTGGATCGATCCCGCAACCGACGCCACTACACCGTGGTCCGCGTCAGCCGGCGCATCGGGCACGGGCGCTGGCTGGGTGACGTACGGGATGTGGGCAAGGGGGTCGGTGAGACGGGTGACGCCCTTCAAGGGGCTCTGGGTCAGGTCCGGCAGCAGCCGCAGAAGCCGGGCGGTGAGGACAGTCCATTCGACGTGGCTGTCGAGTGGGTTCGTCAGCATGTCGTGCAGGAGCAGGCGTGCCCGGCCTCCGGCGGTGGCCGGGTCTCGGTCCAGTCGCCTCAGCGGATGGTGTCCCTCGTCGTGGTGTACGGGATCAGTGGCTGGGAGTGCGCGGGCGTCTGCCCGGGGCGCACTTCCACGGGTGAGTTCCGCTCCCTGA
>NZ_JBICZJ010000010.1:0-455905 GCF_043201895.1 Streptomyces sp. NPDC048254 | reverse complement strand
AGATCCTCGGCAAGGACGGCCACGTCACCGGCCTGCGCACCGAGCGCACCGCCCTGGACGGCACCGGCAACGTCAAGGGCACCGGCGAGTTCAAGAACTGGGAACTCGGCGCGGTCTACCGCGCGGTCGGCTACCTCTCCGACAAACTGCCCAAACTCCCCTGGGACATCGACTCGGGCACCGTCCCGGACGAGGGCGGCCGGGTCATCGAGGACAGCGGCAACCACCTCCGGTCGACCTACGTCACCGGCTGGATCCGCCGCGGCCCGGTCGGCCTGATCGGCCACACCAAGGGCGACGCCAACGAAACGGTCTCCAACCTGCTCGACGACCACGCCAACGGCCGGCTGGGCACCCCCGAGTCGCCCGCGCCGGAGGCCGTGAACACCTTCCTCACCGAACGCAACGTCCGCTTCACCACCTGGGAGAGCTGGCACAAGCTGGACGCCGCCGAGAAGGCCCTGGGCGAACCGCAGGGCCGCGAACGCGTCAAGCTCGTCGAACGCAAGGACATGCTCCGCGAGAGCGGCGCCGGGATCCGGTCTTGAGGCACGCTTCACACGCCGCGTGCAGCTGCGCACCGCGCCGATGGTGGTCCTGTTCTGGGCATACCGCGCCAAGACATGACAAGTTCCGTGCCAGCTCGGACGGGCCAGTCATGCACGCTTCGGGCGGGCGGAGTGCATCCGTCGGCACCAGTCCTCGATCAAGATCCGGGCCATTCCCGGGCCGGCAAGCCGCTTCCTGCTTCGATTAAGGCTATTCTTGCTGGTCAACGACCTACCAGCAGGGTATCGCCAGCAGACGAAGAACGTTCTTTGTTACGCCCCAGGCAATCTGACACGGTGGACACCTGTGACGAGGATTCTTGGTTGGCGCAAAAGAGGGATGGTTGACACCGATCAGATGTTTGATCCGCCGACCAGCGCCGACGGGCAGGCTGGGCGCCCATCGCCCCCTGAGGAACGGAACCTGAGGTTTGCTGGAGAGGAGCCGCTGACCGTTTGCTCCAGTGCTGCGGATCCGCGGCGTGCATGCGTGGGAGTCGTGAAGAGTTCCCGCATGGTTCTGGGGATTCGGTCACGGGAACGGAAGGATCCGGGGGGCTTTCTCGGCGCCCGCGAACAGGGCGGGCGCCGCTCCATGCGATGGGAGACCGATCAACGATGTTCACTCCGGTACGGAGCAGAATACGGACGGCCGCGCTCGCGCTCTCGGCCATTACGGCCCTCGCCTTAGGCGCGACCGCCACGACCGGCGCGGCAGCGGCCCCCGCTCTCGCGAAACAGGGGCCGACCTCGGTGGCGTACGTCGAGGTGAACAACAACAGCATGCTGAACGTCGGTAAGTACACCCTCGCCAACGGCGGCGGCAACGTCTTCGACGTCGCCGTGATCTTCGCGGCGAACATCAACTACGACACGGGCACGAAGGCGGCGACCCTGTATTTCAACGAGAACGTGCAACGCGTCCTCGACAACGCCGCCACGCAGATACGGCCGTTGCAGCAGAAGGGCATCAAGGTCGTCCTCTCGGTGCTCGGCAACCACCAGGGCGCCGGCTTCGCCAACTTCCCGTCCCAGCAGGCGGCTTCGACGTTCGCGAAACAACTGTCGGACACCGTGGCCAAGTACGGCCTCGACGGCATCGACTTCGACGACGAGTACGCCGAGTACGGCAACAACGGCACCGGCCAGCCCAACGCCAGCTCGTTCGTGTACCTGGTGTCGGCACTGCGCGCCAACAT
Organism: Streptomyces sp. NPDC048254; assembly: GCF_043201895.1. Taxonomy (NCBI): domain Bacteria; kingdom Bacillati; phylum Actinomycetota; class Actinomycetes; order Kitasatosporales; family Streptomycetaceae; genus Streptomyces; species Streptomyces sp. NPDC048254. The sequence continues at coordinate 454,158 of NZ_JBICZJ010000010.1, read as the reverse complement.
GCCGGACAAGATCATCAGCCTCTACAACATCGGCCCGGCCGCGTCGCGCCTGTCCTACGGCGGCGTCGACATCACGTCCAAGTTCGACTACGCCTGGAACCCGTACTACGGCACCTGGCAGGTCCCCGGCATCGCACTGCCCAAGTCGAAGCTGTCGCCGGCGGCCGTCGAGATCGGCGGTACCTCACAAAGCACGGCCGCCAGCCTCGCCCGCCGCACGGTCAGTGAGGGGTACGGCGTCTATCTGACGTACAACCTCGACGGCGCCGATCGCAGCGCCGATGTCTCCGCGTTCACCAGGGAGCTGTACGGCAGTGACGCCCGCTACACGCCGTAGACCGACCACACTCCCCGGCGTCCGGCTTCCCCTCGGGGCGTGCTGCATCCCGTAGGGCCGCGCCTCGGGCAGGCCGCGCTTCCGACAACGATGTCGGAAGCGCGGTCGCCACAGGTACCGTGGCCGCGCTGTACCGAAGTGCCAGCCGGAGCCGGTGCCCCGGCCGGCAGGATCGCGTCGAACTCGGTGGACCGGGCGGTCGTGAAGGTGCGCTGCACGGTGACCGGGTCTCCGCCTCGGTCCAGCACGCCGCCTGCTGGTGCGATGACCAGCGGAACCGTGCCGGCGTCGAGGATCGCCCGGCGCACTTCCCCTACGCCGTCCAGATCGTCCGCAGCGAGTTGGGAGAGGGCGGGGCTCGGTTCGACCACCGCAGGCGGGAGGGTCGCCCCGGGGACCGGAACCCCGGACCGGCCGCGACGTGCGTGCAGCGGTCCGGGTCAATGTTGGCGAGCACCTTCACCGCCCTGTTCCTTGATCGCCGTCTCCCAGCACTCGCCGAGCTCGAAGGTGTGAGCAGCGACGATGTGTTCGCGCTCGACGGGAGACATGCTGAGCCAGTTCAGCCGGGCCTGGCTGAAGTGGATTCGCCGGCGTCGAAGCCACCGTCGACCGCGGCGGCACCACCGCCGCCCGTCGGCTGACGGGCACTTGGCCTGGCTGACAACTCCCGTCGGCGTCCCCCACGACCCGAACCTGGGCGGACGTCCAGGGGCAGCCGACCTTCCGATAGGAAGGCGCCCTCCACCTCCGCTCCGAGCTCGAACCGGCCCGCGGGACTGGATTCCGTGATGGGTCAGGGGGTGCCCAGCAGGTCGGCGAGCTGTTGGAGTCGCTCGGCGTCGGGGCTGCCTTCGGCGGCGGTGCAGACCATGAGCGCGGGGCCGGGGTTGCCCGGTATCGGGTAGGCGTCCCAGTCCAGGTTCAGTTCGCCGACCCGGGGGTGGTTGAGGCGCATTTGGCCGCGGGTGGGTTCCGCCACGTTGTGCAGCGCCCACAGGGCCGCGAACTCGTCGCTGCGGACGGCGAGTTCACCCACCAGCTCGACCGCGCGCGGGTGGCCGGGATCGGCGGCGACCTGCGTCCGCAGCATCCCGATCAGCTCCGCGACGGTGGCCGCCCGGTTCGGGCACGCCCGGTCGGCTTCGGGGTGCAGGAACAGCGCCAGCAGGTTCCGCTCCCTCTGCGGCTGCCGGGTGAACTCGCCCAGCAGGACACCACCGAGCGGGTTCCACGCCAGCACGTCCAGGAAACGGCCGACGACCAGCGCGGGCGAGGGCATCGTGTGCAGCAACCGCTTTGTGGTTTCCGGGACTTCCTCCGGTTCGTACGAACGCGGCGGGCGCGCCGGCGTGCGCGCCGCGGCGGCGAGGCTGTGCAGGTGCCGGGTCTCCTCGGCGGAGAAGTTCAGGGCGCGCCCGAGGGCGTCGAGGACCTGCTCGGAGGGGCGTACGTCGCGTCCCTGCTCCATGCGCTGGTAGTAGTCCGAACTCACCCCCGCCAGCAGGGCCAGTTCCTCCCGCCGCAGCCCGGCCACACGCCGTCGCGGGCCGGGTTCCAGGCCGACGTCCTGTGGGCGCAGCCGGGTTCGGCGGGTGCGCAGGAACTCGGCGAGTTCGCGCCGGGGATCGTCGCTCATGGCGTGGGAGGAGTCGGTCACGGCGCCAGTATGCCGTCGGCGCGGCCCGCGAGGGTGGGTCTGCCAGACCCAGGAAAAGGAGAACGACCGTGCTGCCGCTTGCGGGGTCCAGCATCGGAGGCAACCACACGGCCCACCACGGAAGGACAGCGACATGAAGGCCGCTCAGATCACGAGTTTCGGTGCAGCGGATGTCCTGCAGATCAATGACGTCGACCGTCCCGCTCCTGACGCGGGTGAAGTTCTGGTTTCGGTCGAGGCGTCCAGCGTGAACGGACACGACGTGATCGTCCGCTCCGGGGAAGTGAAGATGATCTCGGGACGCCGGTTCCCGATCGGTGTGGGCCTGGACTTCGCGGGAGTGGTCGCCGCGACCGGCGCCGGTGTCGAGGGTTACCGGGTAGGGGACCGGGTGTGGGGCATGGTGCATCCTCGTCAGCGGCACTCCGTCGCCGGGGCGGCCGAGTACGTCGTGGTCCCCGCGAACCGGATCTCGGCCGCTCCGGCGGACCTTTCGTCGGTCGAGGCGGCGGCCTTGGTGGTCGCGGGTTCTACGGCGCTGATCGCGCTGCGCGACAGCGTGGACCTGGCGGACGGGGAACGGGTCCTGGTCCGGGGCGCGGCCGGCGGAGTCGGCACGGCCGCCGTGCAACTGGCCCACGCCATGGGCGGCCATGTGACCGCGCTGGCCCGCGACCGGCACGCCGAACTCCTCACCGACCTCGGCGCGGACGAGGTCCTGGACTACCGCTCCACCACCTCGGACGAGATCGGCCCGTTCGACGTCATCGTCGACACCGTCGGCACGGAACTGCACTGCTACCGAAGCCGGTTGACCAAGGGCGGCCGAATGGTCACCGTCGGTCTGTCCCCGTCGGCCCTGGCCGCGATCGCCGCCTCCAGCATCCACGGATCCCGCCGCATCCGCACCTTCAGCGCCAACCCCGAAACCCCCGTACTGCGCGCCGTGGCCGGCCATGTCACCTCGGGTGCGCTGCGCCCGGTGATCGACAGTGTGTATCCGCTCGCGGACATCGCCGCGGCGCACCAGGCGTTCGAACGCGGCGGCGTCGTGGGCAAGCACGTGATGACCGTGCCCCGCGGCTCCCTCTGACGGACTCCGGTCAGCGGGGTGTGGTGCGCAGGTCGATACCGCGGCCATGGGCGTCGGCGGTCACGATCCGGCTCGCGATCCGGGACAGCCGCTTCCGGTCGGCTTCGGGCAGCGGCTCGACACACCTCTCGATCTGCTCAGCGAACTGAGCGGCGACCTGTTCGACGAGTTGGTGGCCGGCGTCGGTGATCGACACCTGGTAGGAGCGGCGGTCGACGGCGCTGACGGTACGGGTGACCAGACCCCGGCGCTGTGCCCGGTCGACCAGGCCCGTGATCGAGGACTTGTCGAGGCCGAGATGCCGACCGAGCTGGTTCATCGTCGGCTCCCGGTCCCGCAGTATCCCGAGCATTCGGGTCTGGACGACCGACAGATCGTGCTGCCCTGCGATCTCGGCCAGGGCGCTCTGCACCAGGAACGACAGCTGAGCGAGCGCGTCGACCAGCCCGAAGTCCTCGTCTGCGGGCGACGGTGCGGGCGGGGGCGACATGTCGCGGGATGACGTCATGCCCCGATCTTACTTGCAAAGGTACGCGGCACCTACTACTTTGATTCGTGGCACGAACTAAAACCTTCGCGGCACCTACTAAATCCTTCGCCCCGCGTACCAAACCTGAGGAGAGCAGCCATGGACATCCACGCCGCCGTCGTCAGCTCGTTCGACAACCCGCCCCGCTACGAGCCCTTCGACCTGCCCGCCCCCTCCGACGAGGACCAGGCTGTCGTCGACGTCCTCGCGGTGGGCCTGCACCCCCGGGTGCGTACCGGTGCGTCGGGCAGCCACTACACCAGCACCGGCAAGCTGCCGATGGTGCCCGGCGTCGACGGAGTCGGCCGGCGCGAGGACGGCCGGACGGTGTACTTCGTCGCCGATGACGAACTCGTCGGCCCGATGGCCACCCGGACCGTCATCGACAGCCGCCACAGCGTCGTACTGCCCGACGGCGCGGACGTGGTGAAGATCGCCGCGGCGATGAACCCGGCCATGTCGTCGTGGGTGGCCCTGCGCCGCCGTGTCCCGATCGAGCCCGGACAGTCGGTGCTGATCCTCGGCGCGACCGGCAACGCCGGCCAGATGGCCGTCCAGGTCGCCAAGCGGCTCGGCGCCGGCCGGGTCGTCGGAGCCGGCCGCGACCGGGCCCGCCTGGCGACCCTGCCCGGGATCGGCGCGGACGCGACCGTCGCGCTCACCGACGACGCCGACGCCACCGCGGCGGCACTGGCCGAGGAGGCCGCCGAAGTCGACCTGGTCATCGACTACTTGTGGGGCAAGCCCGCCGGTGACGCGATCATGGCGGTGCTGCGGGCCCGCTCCGACCGCGGCCGTGCCCTGAACTGGATCCAGATCGGCGCCATGGCCGGCCCCACCATCGAACTGCCGTCAGTGGCACTGCGCTCGGCGAACTTCCGGCTCCAGGGCAACGGCCAGGGCGCCGTGTCCACCAGGACGTACCTGGAGGAACTTCCGTCCCTCATCGACGAGATCGAGAGCGGCGGTCTCGCGGTGACCGCCCGGGCCGTACCCCTCACCGACGTCGAACCCGCGTGGACCGCACCCGAGGTCCCGGGCGTGCGCACCGTCCTGGTGCCCTGAACCCACCCCGGCCGTCACGCAGCCCGTAGTGGACCTACCGAAGGAGCACAGAGCCATGTCACACACCACAGACATCGACACCGACGTGATCATCTGCGGAACCGGTGCGGCGGGTCTGACCCTCGCCATCGACCTCGCCCGCAGGAACGTCCCCTTCCTGCTGATCGACAAGGCGCCGCAGCCGTTCATCGGCTCCCGCGGCAAGGGCATCCAGCCCCGCAGCCAAGAGGTGTTCGAGGACCTCGGCGTGATCGACAAGATCGTCGCCTCGGGGGGTGAGTACCCCGTCCAGCGCGTCTACACCGACAACGGGCCCATCGACCAGGTCGGCGTGGAGCTGTCGGAGCCGACGCCGGAGGAGCCGTACCAAATCCCTCTGCTCGTGCCGCAGTTCCTCACCGAGCGTCGGCTGCGCGAGCGGCTGGCCGAACTCGGGCACGCCCCGCGCTACGGCCATGAACTCGTCGGCTTCGAACAGGACGCCGACGGAGTGACCGCGCGGATCGCCACCCCGGACGGCGAACAGGCAGTACGGGCCGCGTACTTGATCGGTGCCGACGGCGGATCGAGCTTCGTCCGGAAGACTCTCGGCATAGGATTTCCCGGCAAGACCCTCGGCGTGCGGGCGATCGTGGCCGACGTGTACGTCGACGGCGTCCCGTCGGACGCCTGGCACCGCTGGGGCGAGGACACCGCCCGGCAGGTGTCGATGTGCCCGCTCTATGGCACCGACATGTTCCAGCTCCAGGCCCCCGTCCCCTTCGGCGTCGACCTGGACCTCTCGGCCGAGGGACTCACCGCGTTCTTCCGCGAACGCACGGGCCGCGGCGACGTCGTGATCCGCTCCGTGTCCTGGGCGTCCGCGTTCCAGATGAACGCCCGGCTCGCCGACGCCTACCGGCGCGGACGCGTCTTCCTGACCGGGGACGCGGCACACTGCCACCCGCCGACCGGCGGACAGGGCCTCAACACCAGTGTCCAGGACGCCTACAACCTCGGCTGGAAGCTCGCCGCCGTACTCGACGGCGCCCCGGAATCCCTGCTGGAGACGTACGAGCAGGAACGCCGCCCGATCGCCGAAGCCGTCCTCGGACTGTCCGAGAAACTGCTCGAAGCGGCCAGGAACCGCGACATCCACCGGGGCCGCGAGGTCAGCCAACTCGACCTCGGCTACGCCGACTCGCCCCTGTCGCTGCACAACCCCGAGCGCGACAAGGGCGTGCTGGCCGGCGACCGCGCGCCCGACGCGCCCGTGACCGGCGCGGGCGGCCTCCCCACCCGGCTGTTCAGCCTGTTCCAAGGGCCCCACTGGACCCTTCTCGGCCACGACGTCGACGACGCCTCGGCCCCGGCGCCGCGCCCCGGTCTGCACATCCACACCATCGGTGCCCGGGGCGACATCGTCGACAGCGGCGACCGTGTGCACAGCGCCTACGGGCTGTCCTCCGAGCAGTGGGTGCTCATCCGCCCCGACGGATACGTCGCGGCCGTGGTCGCCACCGCCGACCTCGCCGCCATCGAGACCTATCTCGACACCGTCGGCGTCCGCCCCCTCGCGGCCATGCGCCCCACCACCACGGAATCGAGCACCGACATGCCCACGGAGACCCCTTCCGACCGCACCGGCACGCCTCGCACCCGACGCGAGCACCGGCAACTCCGTACCGCCGCCGAGCAGCGACTCGCCACCGCCCAGCGCGAGTTGCACCAGCTCTCACGCCAGGTCCAGCGCGACCTGCGCAGCATCCGACGGCACGGCGAGACCACCGCCATCGTCGCCCGCTCGAACTTCGCCGAACTCGCGGTCCAGAGCATCAACCGACTGACGGCCAACCTCCGCACCGACCGCACCGACCAGTAAGCGCCCAGCTCTTACCGGGGTCCTCGACGACACCTCAGGGCCCCGGGCATCGCCAATGCCGCCGCCCCCGCCGGCGGCATTCTTGTCCCGCACCGGGGCCGCGTCACCGACCGCTCCGACCTTCGCTGCCGAGCCCTGTGCCTGCCCATGGTTTCCACCGGTCGTTCGATCAGCAGCGGCTCTACGCACTGAGCCACTATGCGGAGGCTACGTTCATCACTGTCGTACAGCACTGTGATCACCAACTCCTTCCCCCGTTGTCTTCTTCGCGGTCCTGCAAGAGGGCCGCTGGCCTCCAGACCCCGCATGACGTGCTGCCGTCCGCGCAGGGCATGCCCTGGCAGTTGACGCGAGGATGCTGAGCCGCTACAGGGCCTGGTTGACCACGTCCAGATGCTGGGCTTGCCGCCAAAGCTACGGGGCAACGGCTGTCGGGAACGGGGAAGGTGACGTGCCCGCGACGTTGGATCGGCATCCACCCAGGATCCGGACCATGCCCGGACCAATCCTCCTTCGCTCGTCTCGATCCCGGCCATTTGAACTGGTCAAGCTACGTCCGACTCCTGTACCACCAGCAGACGAAGAATCTGCTGGGCACCTCTAACTGGCTGTTCTCTGTCCGTCCGTGTGGTCGGTGGGATTCGAACAAGGGCCTGGTTCGGGCGGGTTGGCCGGTACTGGTGCATGGAAGAAGGGCCTCTTGGTAGCTCGCGGATGTCGAGTCCAGCGAGAAGCAAGAGGCCCTGTTGTCGAAGTGTCGCGTGGTCGCGGTTGTCGGGTCCGGTCCGGCCACTCGTGGGTGTGACTGTCTCGCCCACAGGTTCGGGAACGCGGCCGACCGGCCAGGCCGGCCGCCTCGGTACGACTCGGACATGAGTGATGCGGAGTGGGCCCTGGTGCGGGATCTGCTGCCGGTTCCGGGGTGGATGGCGGGCCGGGGCGGGCGGCCGGAGGGCCTGGTGCACCGAGCCGCCCCGCATGCCGCGACGTGCACGTGCTTGTGTGTGTCGACGCCGATCACGACGTGCCCAGACATGTGCTGCTCGCCGGTGTTCACCGCGTTCCTTCCGGCCGGTAGCGTGAGGTGCACGCCGTCGCCGGTCGGACGGACAGGACTGTCACGGGGACGCTTTTGACCAGGTGGCTCCAGGCTCTTATCAGGTCACGTCCGGCCGGCGGCAGCGCTTGCTGCGTGCCCGGCCGGACGGTCGACAGATCAACGCCAGGACACCCTCGGGGTCGGTCGTAGCAAGAGTCAGACCGTCACGGCCGGGGCTACCGAATCCTTGCGGGATCCGGTGCCAAGAGACTGACAGTCGTAGCTCGAGCCGACGCGTCCAGACGATCCGCTCGGTCTCGCCGTAGCCACGGGCAGTGTCGATGAGGTTCACGCCGAGGTCGACGGCGCGCTTGAGGGCCCCCACGGACTCGTCCTCCGTGCCGCCGAGCCGGCCGGACTCACCGATGCCCCAGGCTCCGTGACCTGTGTCGGACACGGACAGGCCGCTTCGGCCCGGTTCGCGGCAGCGCATGACCTCCTCCGGCTCGCGGATGCGGTGGGGCGGTGCGGGTCGGAGGCCGGTGAACTCGGCGTTACGTATTCGTTGCGACCGACCGTTGACCGCCCTCTACTTTATCGTTAACTTTACCGACGATGTGAGGCAGTTCACCAAGAACACCCATCCCCTGAGGGAGGCGTTGTGTCCGACCGCGTGACGATCGCGCAGGTGGCCGAAGAGGCAGGCGTCTCCGCGATGACCGTGTCCAACGTGCTCAACAGCAAGCCGGGAGCGTCCGACGACACCCGTCGGCGCGTCATGGAGGTCGTCGAGCGCCTCGGCTATGTCCCGAACGTGTCCGCCCGGGGCCTCAAGGCCGGCCGGACCGGGCTGGTCGGGGTGCTGACCCTCGACCTCACGATCCAGTACGGGCTGGAGATCGTGCGGGGGATCGCCGACGAACTGGCCAGCGTCGAGTTCGAGGCACTGATCAACGCCAGCTACCACGACAGCTCACGCGAACGGGAGCGGATCGAGTTCCTGACCCGGGGGCTCGTCGACGGCCTGCTGATGATCGCGCCGGTGCTGGAGGACCAGACGATCTCGCTGCTGCGCAAGCGCAAGATCCCGACCGTCATCATCGACCCGCGCCGTATCGACGTCGACCTGCCGAGAGTCACCGTCGACAACTACCAGGGCACACGCGGCGCGGCCCAGCACCTCATCGACCTGGGGCACCGGCGGATCGCCTACATCGGGGGCAACCTCGACCTGGAGAGCTCCACCATCCGGTACGAGGGCTTCCGTGACGCGATGCGGCTCGCGGGCCTCCCCGTGGACGAGGACATGGTCGCGTACTGCGACTTCAGCTACGTCTCCGGCTTCCGCACCGCGTCCCGCATCATCGAGGAACACCGGCCGACCGCCATCATGACGGGCGCCGACCTCATCGCCTTCGGGGCGGTCGACGCCGCCCGCAAGCAGGGTTTAAGCGTCCCCGAGCAGCTGTCGGTCGTCGGCTTCGACGACCTCCCGCAGGCAGCACAGTCGTATCCCGGGGTCACCACCGTCCGCCAGCCGCTGCACGACATGGGGCAGACCGCGGTCCGCGCGCTCATGTCGATCATCGACGGCAACGCCCCTCTGATGGAGCACATGCACATGCCGACGTCACTCATAGTCCGTGGCACCACCGCACCACCCGAGCGTGGCTGATGTACGTGGTCTCGTACTTCACGGATGCCGACGAGGCGCTCCATCTGGCGGTCAGCCATGACGGCCGGGAGTTCAGCCCCGTCAACGAAGGCCGCCCGCTCCTGCGGGGAACGGTCGGCACGGGCAGGCTCCGTGACCCCTTCATAGGCATCGGACCCGACGGGCTGTTCCATCTGCTGGCCACCGACGGCTGGACCAGTCCCAGCATCGTCCACGCGACCTCCGCCGACCTGCTGACCTGGTCGGAGCAGGAGCTGCTGCCGGTCATGGCCGGGATCGACGGCGCGCACAACGCCTGGGCCCCGGAGTTCTTCCTGGACCCGGCCACCGGGCTCTATCACCTGATCTGGTCGTCGGTGGTCGAGGGAGCCGGCAGCACGGCCGAGGGACGCGACTTCGCGAACGTCGGTCAGGACCATCGGATCTGGCACTGCACGACCAGCGACTTCGTCAGCTACTCGCCGGCCGCGCTGTTCTTCGACCCGGGCTATTCGGTGATCGATGCGACCGTCACCCACCACGACGGCCGGTTCGTGATGGCCTTCAAGGACGAGCGCGGCACCAACGATCCGTCCACGGACCACAAGTACATCCTGGTCACCACGTTCTCGCAGCCGGGCACGGGCTTCGCCCCGCCGAGCGGGCCGGTCAGCCCGGCGCCCGTGGAAGGGCCCGCCTTCTTCCGGAGGGGCGAGGAGTGGGTGCTGCTCTTCGACCACTACCTGGAGGGCCGGTACGGCGCCGCATCCAGCCCGGACGCGGTCCGGTGGACGCGTTCGGAGATCTCCCTGCCGAAGGGCATACGGCACGCCTCCGTGCTGACCGTGCCCGGGGAGTACGCGGCTGCGTTCGACGGAGAGGGCGTATGAACCGCCCTCTCACAGCCGCTCCGCACGGTCCCGGGAACCGATTAGCCACGACGAACCACCGCAGTTCCACCCGCGTCGCCTGACCGTGTAACGGCCGGTTCGGCACCGCGCGCCGCATCACCCCGCCGCCGCCCGAGGACATCGGCCGGCCGGCCTCCGCCGCCAGCCCCGCCTCATCAGGCGGCTCCCGGCACCTGAGTCACCTCTGCATGCGCGCCCCCACAGCCTGCGCCCCCATCAGCATCCCCACACAGGACGGTCGGCCATGCCGTCATGCGCCAGGCCGACCGCATGCTCTGCCAGCGGTCTTACCAACAGGTCCTATCGAAGGAGTTAGGCACCATGCAGCACTCACAGGCTTTCAGCAGACGCTCGGTGCTCAAGAGCGTGGGCCTCGTGGCCGGAGCGGCCGCCCTCAGTGCCTGTTCGGGCACCTCGTCCTCGTCCTCCTCCGCCTCCGTCAAGGCGCCCAAGAAGGGCACTTTGACGATCATGAGCAACCAGGGTGAGATCACCCCCGCCGAGGTCGCCGCCTTCGAGAAGGCGCACCCGGGGCTGAAGATCAAGATCATCCTGACCGACCCGACCCGCCTGAACGCCATGCTGGCCGCCGGCGACCCGCCGGACCTGGTGCGCGACGCCGGAACGGACGTCACGCCGTACATCGCGAGCCGGGGCATCGCCCTGGACCTGGACGAGTACTTCGCCAAGAGCAGCGTTCTGAAGACCTCCGACGTCCTGCCCATCAACAACTGCTGGAGGTGGGACGGCAAGACCCAGGGCAAGGGCGCCCGCTACGGCATCGCCAAGGACTGGTCGCAGGACGCGATGTGGTGGTACAACTCGGACATGTGGTCGGCCGCCGGGCTGACCGCGCCGGATCCGACGAAGCCGATCACCTACGACGAGCTGTTCGAGGCCGCGAGGAAGCTCACCAAGTCGGCGCACGGCAAGACCAGCGTGTACGGGCTGTACACCACGACGCCCGGCATGGACCAGATCGCCGCGATGGTGGCGACGGCCGGCGGCCGGATCATGTCCGAGGACCTGGGCACCGCGGACTTCACCTCGCCCGAGGCGATCAGGGCCCTGACCTGGCTGGTGGACGTCGCCAAGGCGAAGGTCGGCTACTCGGCCGTCAACCCCAGCCCGGACTGGGACGGCCCCGAATACCTCGGGGGCAAGCAGGCCACGGCCGGCCAGGGGTACTGGTTCAACGGCTTCGTCGCCAGCACCGCCCCGGCGTACCAGTCCAAGACCGTCTTCGCGGCGGCCCCGATGCTGGGCAGCAAGCGGGTCAGCCCCACCTTCGGCGCCGTGGGCTACTGGATCCCGGTCAAGTCGAAGAACCCGGGTGCCGCCTTCGAGTTCATGGAGTGGTACTGCGGCGGTGCCGGTGCCGCCAAGCGGATCGCCGCCGGAAACGGCCTGCCCTCGATGAAGTCGATGCTGTCCCTGGTGCCGCAGAAGACCGACTTCCAGAAGGCCTCCTTCAAGGTCCAGACCGCCGAACTGCCCTACGTGTCCGTCATCCCGGTCGCCACCCCCTACGCCCTGACCACCGCCCTCAACACCACCCTGGCGAAGGACTTCACGGCCGCCGTGGGCGGCGGCAAGTCGGTGGCGGCCCTGGCCGACCTGCTGACCAAGGACGTCAACGCCGTGCTGGCGAACGGCAAGAAGCTCGCAGGAAAGTAGGCACGGTCATGCGACTGCAACGCGTCCGGTCCGTCGGGCCGGCCAAGAGGCGCCGGTACGGCAGCAGTAAAGGCGAGACGCTGGCGTTCTACGGCTTCCTCTCACCGTGGATCATCGGCACCGCGGCGCTGACCCTGTTCCCGGTGGGCTACGCCCTGTACCTCAGTTTCACCGCATGGGACGGCGTCTCCGTCTTCAAACCATGGGTGGGCCTGGCCAACTACCGCGAGGTGCTCACCTCGTCGGACACCTTGTCGTCGCTGTCCAAGACCCTGCTCCTGGTCGCGATCATCGTCCCGGCGACGATCGTCGGGAGCCTGGTTCTCGCCATACTGCTCAACGAACGCGTCCGCGGGCGCACGGTCTTCCGGACACTGATCTACATTCCGGCGATCGTGCCCCCGGTCGCGAGTGCGCTCATCTGGAAGGTGGTCTTCGACCAGAACTCCGGAGCCGCGAACCGGGTGGGGGCGATGTTCGGGGCCGACGCGGTGAACTGGCTCACCGGCAACCGGGCCTTCGTCGTCCTGGTCGTCGTCCTGCTGTGGGGTGTCGGCGCCGGCATCATCATCAACCTGGCGGCCCTGCAAACCGTGCCGATGGAGCAGCTGGAGGCCGTGAAACTGGACGGCGGCAACGCGCTCACCGCCTTCCGGCACGTCACGCTCCCGGTGATCTCCCCCGTCCTGCTGTTCCAGACCGTCCTGGTCACCATCACCACGTTGCAGACCTTCGTCCCGGCCCTGCTGCTCTCACCGATCAGCACCGGCGGCGGCGACGTCTACACCAACATCCCGAACGCCAACCGGGTCTACATGGTCGACGTGTACTCGCAGTTCTTCGCGTATTCGAGGTACGGCTACGGCTCGGCGATGCTGACCGTGTTCTTCCTGGTCATCGTCGTCCTGACGGTGCTGATCTTCAAACTCGTCGGACGCAGCGTGTTCTACGCCGTCGATCCCACCGCGTCCGGGAAGGGCTGATCCGCCATGGCACTCGACGAGAAAACCCGGGTCCCGGTGGCCCGGCGGACGCCCGCGAACAGTGCGGAGCGAACAGCCTGGTACCAGCGGCGGCCCAAGCACCCGGTCGTCTTCACCGTCCTGCTGATCGTCTCCGTCCTGATGGTCCTGCCCTTCGCGGAACTGGTCATCAGTTCGCTGCGGTCCGCCAACGCGGTCAACGAGGACACCTGGCTGCCCTCGGCCTTCGAGTGGAGCAACTACAAGAAGGTCGTCACCCTCATCCCCTTCTGGCGGTTCGCCCGCAACTCGGTGGTCCTGTCGGCACTGTTCGCGCTGCTCACCACCCTCAGTTCCGCGGTCGTCGGCTACGGCTTCGCCCGGCTGCGCGCCCCCGGCAAGAACCTGCTGTTCGGCCTGCTCATCTCGACGATGATGGTGCCGCAGATCGTCACCCTGATCCCCACCTATCTGCTGTTCGCCAACTTCGGCCTGGTGGGCACCTACTGGCCCTGGGTGCTGTGGGGCACGGCCGGAGCACCGTACGCGATCTTCCTGTACCGGCAGTTCTTCTCCAGCTTCCCCAAGGAACTGGAGGAGGCGGCGGTCATCGACGGCGCGAGCCGGATCCGGATCTTCGTGCAGATCTTCCTGCCGCTGTCGCGCCCGCTGCTGGTGACGGCGTTCGTGCTGGCCTTCAACACGGTCTGGGGTGACTTCATCGCACCGAACCTGCTGCTCGACCAGTCCAACACCACGCTGGCCGTCGGAGTCGGCAACGGCTACGTCATCAACCAGGGCTTCCCGCTGCCGAACCTGATCGCGGGCGGCGCGCTGCTCTACGTGATCCCCGTCGTCATCCTCTTCCTCGCCGCCCAGCGCAGCTACGTCCGCGGCTTCGTCAACTCCGGGCTGAAGGGCTGATCCCGTGACCCGTGCCGTGAACGCCCCGCTGTTCCGCGACCCGGTGCACGACGGGGCCGCCGACCCCACCGTCATCTGGAATCGGCAGGCCGGCGAATGGTGGCTGATCTACACCAACCGCCGGGCCACCGCGCCCGGTGAGGGGGTGGCCTGGGTGCACGGCACCGACCTCGGGGTGGCCGCTTCGTCGGACGGCGGCCGGACCTGGACGTACCGGGGGACGCTCACCGGGCTGGACTTCGAATGGGGCCGGAACACCTTCTGGGCGCCCGAGATCATCTGGCACAACGGGCTGTACCACATGTACGTCAGCTACATCCGGGGCGTGCCCGATTCCTGGTCGGGCGAGGCCCGGATCCTGCACTACACCAGCACGGACCTGATCGACTGGACCTTCGTGGGCCCGCTCGACCTGGGTTCCGACCGGGTGATCGACGCGTGCGTGTACCCGCTGCCGGACGGCCGTGGTTTCCGTATGTGGTTCAAGGACGAGCGCCACGGGTCGCATACGTATACGGCCGACAGCACCGACCTCTACGACTGGGCGCCGGCCGGCCCCGCCGTCACCCACCGTCCGCACGAGGGCCCCAACGTCTTCGAGCTGGGCGGCCACTACTGGATGCTCATCGACGAGTGGCGTGGCCAGGGCGTCCTGCGCTCGGCCGATCTGCGGCACTGGGAGCGCCAGGGGCTGATCCTCGACGCCCCCGGCACCCGCCCCGACGACGGCACCATCGGCCTGCACGCCGACGTGGTCGTCCAGGGTGACACCGGATACGTCTTCTACTTCACCCACCCCGACCGCGGACCCGCCGGAGACGACGGCACGCACCCGAGCCGCCGGTCGTCGATCCAGGTCACAGCGGTGCGGGTCGTCGACGGAGCGCTGCGGTGCGACCGCGACAAGCCGGTCGAGCTGGACCTCACCGCCCGCTGAGCGTCCCATCCGTTCACGTTCACATTCACGTTCAAAGAGGAACGCAATGCGAAGATGGCCACGCCGCCTTGTCGCGGCCGCAGGAACCGCGACAGCCGCTCTGGGCGCCTTGATCCTTCCCGTTACGGCAGCCCACGCGGCGACGACCTGCACCACGTACTACGTCTCGTCCAGCAGCGGCAGCGACAGCAACGACGGCTGCACCAGCAGCACCCCGTGGAAGACGCTCACCAACGTCAACGCCACCACCTTCACCGCCGGCAACCAGATCCTCTTCCAGGACGGCGGCTCCTGGACCGGCGAGCTCCACCCCCTGGGGTCGGGCGCCAGCGGCAACCAGATCGTGGTGTCGAGCTACGGTTCGGGGGCCGCACCCATCATCAGTGGCGCGGGCGCCGACGCGGCGGTCTACCTCGACAGCCAGCAGTACTGGACGATCGAGAACCTGGAGATCACCAACACGACCACGACCGCGGCGGTCCGCAGCGGCATCCAGCTCCAGAACGACACCAGTGGCATCCTGCACGGGATCCACATCATCAACAACAACATCCATGACGTGAAGGGCACCTGGGGGGCCGGGCCGCAGCCCAGCACGTCGTCGGGTATCGCGTTCAACCTGAACGACAACAACAGCAGCAACGGCTGGGACGATGTGCTGCTCCAGGGCAACACACTCACCAAGGTCGACGCCGGCGGCATCTACCTCGGTTCCCTCAACGGCACCGGGCACTCCATCCTGACGTCCAACGTCGTGATCCAGAACAACACGCTGACCGACATGGGCGGCAACGACATCGTCTGCGTGTACTGCGACAACCCGCTCGTCCAGAACAACGTGGCGACCAACAGCGGCTACCGCTTCTCCGGCGCCGGATTCTGGATGGCGCTGAACAACAACGGCATCTGGCAGAACAACGAGATCTCCCGCCAGTGGCGTGCCCTCTGGGACGGTGAGGCCTTCGACATCGACCACGACAACACCGGCACGATCATCCAGTACAACTACACCCACGACAATCCGTTCGGGTTCCAGGAGTACTGCTGCAGCTCCACCTTCGGCGCCAAGGACTCCGTCGTCCGCTACAACATCAGCCAGAACGACGGCTCGATCAGCTCTGTGCTGCCGACGCTGGAGGGCGTCGTCACGACCGGTACCGCAAAGGTCTACAACAACACCATCTACCTCGGCCCCGGCGACAACGGCGGGGTCGACGCGGGCACAACGGCAGCGAACAACATCGTCTTCTCCAACAACCTCATCTACAACGCGGGATCCGGGGGCAGCTACTCCTCCTCGGGCACCTGGACCCACAACCTCTTCTACGGCACCCATGCGAGCAGTGAACCGACCGACGCCAACAAGGTGACGACCGACCCGCTGCTCGTCGCCCCCGGTGGAGCAAGCTCGGGCCTCAGCTCGGCGGCGGCCTACAAACTGCAGCCCGGCTCCCCCGCCATCGGCGCGGGCGTACTGGTATCGGGCAACGGCGGCCTGGACTACTTCGGCAACACCGTCTCCGCCACGGCCGCGCCCAACATCGGCGCATACAACGGCAGCGGTGTGACGCCGACAGCGAGCTACGGCGCACGCTGGAACTTCGACGAGGGCACCGGGACCACCGCCGCCGACAACACCAACGATCACAACACCGGCACCCTGAAGGCCGGTACCTCCTGGACCACCGGCAAGGTCGGCGCGAGCGCGGTCAGCCTGACCGGCGGCAGCACCAGTTACGTCGACGTACCCACCACCGCGCTGGACACCAGCGCGAGCTACTCGGTCTCGGCCTGGGTGAAGCTGAACAGCCTCACCGGCAACCAGACCATCGCCAGCATCGACGGCAACTCCATCAGCCCCTTCTACCTGCAACTCACCGGCGGCACCTTCGCCTTCACCGTGCGAAGCAGCGACTCGACCAGCTCGACCGCGACCCAGGTCACCGGCGGCACCCCGGTCACCGGCACCTGGTACCACCTGACCGGTGTCTACGACAACAGCGCCCACACCATCGCGCTGTACGTCAACGGAACCCTCCAGGGCACCACCGCCTTCTCCTCTGCCTGGAAGGCGACCGGGCACACGGTGATCGGCCGCGCCAAGTGGAACGGCAACGCCGTCGACTTCACCAACGGTGCCATCGACGACGTACGGATGTTCAGCAAGGCGCTCAACCGCCAGGAGGCCGTCGCCCTGGCGACCGCCGCCACCGCCGACTACGAACTGGACGAGGGCACCGGCTCGAACACCTCGGACTTCATGGGGAACAGCGCGTGGGGCGGCCTCAACCCGGCCGCCGCGTGGGCCGGCAGCGGCAAGGTCGGCGGCAACGCGGTGAGCCTGGACGGCACAGCCGGCACCGAGGTGAACATCCCGGTGGTGCCCGTGGACACCAGTGCGAGCTACTCGGTCTCGGCCTGGGTGAAGCTGAACAGCCTCAGCGGCAACCAGACCTTCGTCAGCGTCGACGGCGGCCTCATCAGCCCCTTCTACCTGCAGCTCACGGGAGGCGAATTCGCATTCGCCGAACGGGGTGCGGACTCGACCACCTCGACCCTGACCTCGGTCACGGGCCTGGCCCCCTCAACCGGCACCTGGTACCACCTGGTCGGCGTGTACAACAGCAGCGCGTCGACCATCTCGCTCTACGTCAACGGCACCCTCCAGGCGAGCACGGCGTTCTCCTCCGCGTGGAAGGCGGTCGGGCCGACGCAGATCGGCAGCGCCTGGTGGAACGACTACCAGGTTGACTGGACGAACGGCCAGATCGACGACGTCCACTTCTACAGCCGGGCCCTGAACACCACCGAGATCAACCAGCTCGCCGCCGGCTGACGCTACGAGCAGGTGGCGGAGTCCGGCCCGCTCCCCCGGGCCGGACTCCGCCACCACCACCCCACGGCGACCGGGAGGAGCCAGGAATGACCACGTCGACCCGCCAGGTCCGCAGGGCCGCAACCGCCGCACGGCCGAAGAGCGCCGCGCGGCCGAAGACCACGGCCCGCCCCAGGACCACGGGCCGCCCGCCGCACCGTGTACTGCCGTGGTGGCTGCTCGGGGCCGTCGCCCTGGCTGTCGCGGCCGCGATCACCGGCCTCTCCCTCCTCGCCGACGGGGGATCCGCACGGCAGGCGAACGCCCCGTCGCCCACCGCGGTGATCGCCACGATCGACGGCCAGACCATCCCCGTACGCGAGTTCTCGCTCTACCTCGCGCAGGAACGCTCCGCCACCTTCACCCACTTCCAGAACACGTTCGGCGCCCAGGACGGCCCCCGTTTCTGGACGACTTCCTACGGCGGCAGCACCCCCACCGACTACATCAAGAAGCAGGCCCTCGCCGACGTCACCCGCACCACCGTCCAGCAGCAGCTGGCCCACCACTACGGTCTTCTCGCGGACCCGAGCTATGGGGCCTTCCTGTTCAACTGGACCAAGGAGAACCAGCGGCGGCAGCAGGCCGTCGCCGCGCACCAGGTGATCTACGGGCCAGTGCAGTACACCGAGGCGAACTACTTCGACTACGTACTCAACAGCCTGACGTTCAGCCTGGAGAAGAAGCTGGCGGACGCGCACGTCATCACCACGGACGACAAGGCGCTGCGCGCCTACTACCTGGCACACAAGAGCGACTTCCGACAGGCGAAGAAGTCCGGCGCCGTAAGCCTGACCTCGCCCAACGGCAGTACGCCGGTCACCACCCCGCCCTTCACACAGGTACGCAAGCAGGTGAAACAGGCCTACCTCGACGACCGTTACAAGGCGAGGGTGACGCAGCTTGTCCGGTCCGCCCGGGTCACCGTGGCGCGCCGCACTTTCCAAGCGGTCACCGTGAACTAGCGGTGCTCTGTCAGACCGGGGAGCAGAGATCAAGTGCGTGGCCGGTGCCGACGGCGTTGATCAGGGCTTGGAGTTCGGCTGGCGGGGGTGCGTCGGTCCAGGCTCGCCAGCAGCGTTGGAGGGTGGTCCAGGCGGCGAGCCGGGCCATGGCGCGGATCGCCTTGGGCCAGCCGGCCGGATGGGGCTGGTGGATTCCGCTTGGGCCCTCTCTCAGCCGGTCCCGCTGTCGGCGGGACAGCCGGCGGGACCGCTGGGACGACGACGGGCTCACCGGCTGGGGATCGGGCGAACCGGGTGCCCAGCAGAACGAGAACGCGCAGGTGACCAGGGCCTGGTGGCGGCGGATCACGCTGTCGGAACGGACCCGGAGGCCGACCCACCCGAGTTCGCCCTTGACCTGCTCGTGGCTCTGTTCGATCCAATGCCGGATGCCGTAGATCCGTACGCCTTCATGCAGGTCGGCTGCGAGTTCGGGGCTGTCGGCCTCGCGCGGGGCCGGCCGGGCGGGGCAGGTCGGTGGCCAGGTGCCAGGCGGCCTGCGCGGGCAGCGTGTCCGGGTCCGCTGTGGCCGCGCCCAGACGGACGTTTCCGTCCGGCCCCCACCAGCCGAGGTGGGCGTGGGCGGCTCACCAGGTCTCGGTGTGCCCGTCACGGAAGGTCCGCTCGACGGCGGTCCGCTCGGGGTCCGTCCAGGCCAGGGCGCGGGCGGCGTCGGCGGGGGGGGTAGGCGTCCTTGCCATAGGCCCGAGGTGCCGTGGCTAGGCTTGAGGGTCATGACGAACGGCGGTCCCGGCGCGGCGAGTTGTCTGCGGAAGCCGCCCTGGTCGCCGTAGGCGCAGTCGGCGCCCCACGGCTCGGAAGGTCGCTCCGGTGTCCTTGGCCGTGCGGGCCAGTTCGGCGGCGATCTGCGGCTTCGTGCGGAAGCCGGAGTCTCTCTTGCCCTTGGGGAAGTGATGGGCGGGGCTGTAGGGCACGGCGTGCAGCGGACAGTAGAAGTTCTCGTCGGCCCAGCAGGTCGTCACGGTGACGATGCCTTTGTCGGTCCTGCCCAGCCGGCCCAGCCAATGCCGACCGATGTGCGCGGTCGCATTTCCGTCCTAGCGGTCTCCTGAGTCGTCGATCACCGCACTCCACCAGGGTGCGGTCCGGTCGAGGGATCGGCCAGCAGCAGTGCCACCCTGCGGACGTCGACCTGCTCGTGGTCCCACGTCGACTCGGACAGGAAGAACTGCAGCCGCCGCACCGAAGCACGTCGGGCACCTACGACGTTCGGTGCCGGCCATGCAGGTCAGCGTCTTGTTGCGGTCTCGCGGCAGCAACAGCACCACGAGGTACTCGCGGAACCCGCGGCGCCGTGCCGGCGTGGAGAACAGGTCATCGAAGCGTGTGGCGCAGGCTTCCAGCGGGCCCGCTCCGGGCCCGGAGCGGCGGACACGATGGCGTCCCGCCGGGTGGTGTAGCCGATCAAGTCGCCGGAATTCGCAGGTCGGGGATGGCGGCTTTGCCGGTCGGGTGTTCAACTCGCCTCAGCAGGGAGCCTCGTGGGCTGCGCCTCTCCGGAGATCGTCAGGGGCCTCGCAGCGGAACGCGTAACGCTTGATCCTTTGCACCAACGACGTGGGACACGACCCTCAAACACGGTGAGCGGCCCACCCGTGGCGGCGATCAGTGCCCGCAGCGGCTCGGGCCCCCGCCGGCCCCGCGCTCGACACGGCAAGGACTTCGCCGGGAATCGCGCGGCGGTTCAGCGGCCAGGCGCGCGTAACAAACGGCGCCGCAGTCCGCAACGACCCCGATATCTCTGCCCGACCAGCGAACTTCACCTCCCGTACGGGTCGTCGTCGGCGATTCGCAGCGAGCCATTGACACGCCCCAGGCCGTGAATCATTCTGGTCATACGATCTGGTCAATTGATCAGAGATCGCCGACGCACACCGCCGGGGCGGCCGCAACCTGGCGACGAACCCGGTCACACCCATCAGACACACGCCCACCTCGGCGCGAAAAGGGATGATCAGTGATGAGTGCTACCACGACGAATGTCACGCTGCGGTCGGTGCCCAACAGCACCCCCATCGAGGAGATCCTCGCGATCGTGGCCGATGACGGCGGCGTGATCATCAAGGAGTTCCTCACCCCCGACCAGGTCAGCCGGTTCAACGCCGAGGTCGAGCCCGCGATGCAGGCACTGAGCCCCGGCACCAAGAACGAGATGGAAGGCATCGCGGACTTCCACGGAGCCAACACGAAGCGGCTGACCAACCTCGTCACCCTGAGCAAGACCTTCCGCGAGGAGATCATCGACCACAAGCTGGTCAGGCCCCTCGCCGACGCCATGTTCAACGAGGAGTCCGGCTCGTACTGGATGACGACCGCCCAGGTCATCGAGATCGGCCCCGGCAACAAGGCACAGCCGCTGCACCGGGACCTGGAGAACAACTACCCGTTCATCGGGATGGGCCCGGCCGGCCCCATGGTCATGATCAACTTCCTGATCGCGCTGACCGACTTCACCGACGAGAACGGCGCCACCCGCGTCATCCCGGGCAGCAACCACTGGCCCGACTACGAGGACCGCGGCACCCCCGAGATGACCATCCCGGCCGAGATGAAGGCGGGCGACGTCCTGTTCATCAACGGCAAGGTCTCGCACGGCGGCGGAGCCAACCGTACGACGGACTGTTACCGGCGTGGTGTGGCCTTCGCCCTGCAGCCCGGCTTCCTCACCCCCGAGGAGGCGTACCCCTTCATCGTCGACCAGGAGCTCGCCCGTTCGCTGCCCGAGCACGTGCAGCGCCTCATCGGCTTCCGCTCCCAGTACCCCACCGGTTCCCCCGGCCTCTGGCAGGTCGACTACGTCGAGCTCGCCGACTACCTCAAGCTCTGACTCCCTCGTCGACGACAGGAACCAAGAGATCAAGACGATTGGAGAGTCGGCCGTGACCGACCCTGCTGTACCGGTGGTACTTGAGGACGACCCGACCCCGCTCGTGCTGTCGGTGGGCCGCACGCTCCGGGCCGCCGCGCGTGACCCGCAGTCGTCGGGTGTGATGGCCTCTCTACGGGAGACGGTGGTCGTCAAGTCGAAGGACGACCCCCAGGCGGTCACGATCCGGTTCGCACCGGGCCGGGTCCAGGTCGATCACGGCATCTCCTCCGACGCGCGCCTCGTCCTCACCGTGGACCCGGCCCACCGCTTCGCCGTCCGGTCGGTCGACGGAGACGAGCCGGACGCGCCGCTCGTGACCGCGGTGCTCCAGCTTCTCGAACCCGGCCTCCCGCACTGGCGGGACGCTGCCTCGCGCTTCTGGGAGATGACCTCCCAGGATCCCGGGATGCCCCGGGAGCTCGTCGTGGTGTGCGAGGAGGAAGAGCTCGTCCTCGGTGCCGGCCTGCCGCGTTACGTCATCAGCGGCGCGGCCGAGAAGCTCGCCCGGGTGCTGACGGGGGCCGACGTGTTCCTCGACGAGGTCTACACCGGCTCCCTCGCCGTCCGGGGCACCATGACCCAGCTCTCCGTCATGGCGGGCGCATCGCTGAAGGTGAGGTTCCATGGCTGAGGACATCGACGCCTGGCTCGAGGAAAACCGCATCGAGTCGGTCCGTATCGAGGGCACCAACCTCGAAGGCGCGTTCATCGGCAAGAACGTCTCGCCGCGGAAGTTCAGGTCCGGGCTCAAGTCCGGCTTCGCCTTCGCCGACGTGGCGTTCGGTCTCGATCTGGGCAACGCGCCGCAGTTCGGGTTCGCCATGCCCTCGTGGCGGGGCGACCTCGCCGACATCTTCCTGCACGCCGACCTGTCGACGCTCGTCAAGTGGGCACCGGGACGGGCGTCGATCATCGGCGGATTCTGGGACCCGCAGGGCAATCCGGTCTCGGCGTGTCCGCGCAACGCGCTGCAGCGGATGACCGGGCTGCTCGCCGAACGGGGATACGAGGCGAAGGTCGCCGTGGAGATCGAGGCGACCGTCTTCGAGGAGTCGATCCAGGAGGCCCGGAGCAAGGGCTATCGCGGGCTCACCCCCCTGGGCGGGAGCGCCGGTTCGGCCTACCACCTCGCCAAGTCCAAGGACTGGGAGGACTACATGCTGGCGGTCGCCCGCCGGCTGGCGGAACTGGGCATTCCCTGGGAGGCCTGGGGCGACGAAGCCGCCTCGGGGCAGATCGAGTTCAACGTCGCCCCAGCCGATCCGGTGACGGCCGCGGACTACTGGGCCCGTACCCGGCAGGTCATGCGGGAGGTCGCCTTCGAGCAGGGCCGCTGCGTGACGTTCATGGCCAAGTGGTGCGACGAGTACGGGCAGGCCTCGCACATCAACATCTCGCTGGAGCGGGACGGCGAGAACGTCTTCTACGCCGAGGAAGGCCCCTCGGACGTGATGACCCACTTCCTGGGCGGTGTCATGGCCACCCTGGCTCCGGCGACCTCGTTCGCGTTCCCCGCGATCACGTCGTACCGCCGCCTGCAGGAGCTGGAAGGACCGCCGACGACGATCGCCTGGGGCGTGGCCAACAAGAGCACGGCGGTACGCGCCGTCGTCGGGCACCCGAAGTACTCGCGCCTGGAGTACCGGACGCCCGGCGCCGACGCGAACATCTACCTGGTGCTGGCCGCGGTGCTGGCCGGCGGAGTCGCCGGCCTCGACGGCAAGATCGATCCGCCAGAGCCGTTCGACGACATGGCCTGGTGCCTCCCGCCGGGGATGCCGAAGATCCCGAACACCATCAGCAAGGCCGCCGACGCCCTGCGGGCCGACACCCTCCTGACCGATGTCCTGGGACAGGAACTGGTGGACTACTGGCTCGGCACGAGGCAGTGGGAATGGCTGCAGTTCCACACCACCGGCGGTGACCCCGACGCGGGTCTCACCGAGTGGGAGTCCAACCGCTACTTCGAGCTGCCGTGATGAGCGCGACGATCGAAGCGGCGGTCCTCAACGCCGCACCCGGCGCGCTGGAGATCGAGAAGCTCCAGCTGGACAGCCCCGGACCCGATGAGGTGCTGGTCCGGGTCGTCAACGCGGGTCTGTGCCACTCGGATCTGCACGAGATCGACGGCACGTTCGGCACCGAGCCGCCGATCCTCCTCGGCCACGAGGCCTCCGGGATCGTGGAGGCCACCGGCTCCAACGTCACCGGGCTGCGGACGGGCGACCACGTCGTGACCTGCCTGTCCGTGTTCTGCGGACGATGCCGGTACTGCACCAACGGCCAGTTGACGCTGTGCGAGAACCGCAATGGGCTGTCGCACGACCGGCCCCGGCCCCGGCTCCGCAACACCGCGGGGCGCCCGGTGCGCCCGACGGCCGGTATCGGGGCCTTCGCCCAGGCCATGGTCGTCCACCAGAACGCGCTCGTGGCCATCCCCCGGGACATGCCCATGGCCACCGCGAGCATCCTGGGATGCGCGGTGACGACCGGCCTCGGCGCGGTCTTCCGCAGTGCGCGCGTCCAGCCGGGAGCAAGCGTCGTGGTCATCGGCACCGGGGGCATCGGCATGGCCGCGATCCAGGGCGCGAAGATCGCCGGCGCCGCTCAGGTGATCGCCGTGGACATCGTCCCGGAGAAACTGAAGGCCGCGGTCCGGTTCGGCGCGACGCACACCGTGAACGGGCGAGAAGCGGATCCGGTCGAGGCGGTGCGCGAACTCACCCACGGCGGTGCCGACTTCAGCTTCGAAGCCGTCGGAAACAGTGTCACGGCCGGGCAGGCGTTCTCGATGCTCGGCCCCGGCGGCCTCGCCACGGTCGTGGGCATGGTGCCGGACACCGTACCCATCGCCATCAAGGGGTCGGAGCTCTATCTGCAGGAGAAGCGTCTGCAGGGCTCCTTCATGGGTTCCAACCAGTTCAAGGTGGACGTGCCCCGGTATGTCGGCCTCTATCTGCAGGGGCGTCTGCTGCTCGACGAGATGGTCTCCGAGCGCGTCACCCTGCGCGACATCAACCGCGGCTTCGCGTCGCTGAGTTCGGGCAGCGCGACCCGCGTGGTCGCCGACATCGGGGAGATCTGATGCGACCGCTGGTGGGAATCACCGGACGCCGGCTGAGCGCGAGTCTGACCCAGGGCATGGACAAGCGATTCGCCGGACGCCATGTCGACTCCTTCTTCTCCGACTACGCGCGCGGTGTCGCCGACGCCGGCGGCATCCCCGTACACCTGCCCTTCGAGGCGGGAACCGCGGAGGCCGTGGAACGTCTGGACGGCCTGATCATCACGGGTGGCCAGGACGTCCACCCCAGACGATGGGGCGGGGACGAGAGCGCGCTGCCGGTCGACGCCGACCCGCGGTGCAGCACCATGGCTCACGACGTCGAGCGCGACGCCTACGAGGCGGCACTGATCCGCGCCGCGGTCGACCGCGGCGTGCCGGTGCTCGGGGTCTGCCGGGGGCATCAACTGCTCAATGTGGCGCTCGGCGGCCGGCTCGTACCCGACCTCCCGCCGAGCGAAGTGGAGCACTACTCGCCGAACGAGGCCCTGACCGACGGCGAGCCCGACCACGTGGTGACCTTCACGCCCGGCTCGCTGGCCGCGTCGGTGTACGGCGCCAGCAGGCAGGTCAACTCCTGGCACCACCAGGCCGTGGACGCCCTCGGCGGCGGGCTCGTCGTCTCCGGGCGGGCTGCCGACGGTGTCGTGGAGTCGATCGAACTGCCGGGCCGGCCCGTCCTGGGCATCCAGTGGCATCCCGAATGGCAGGCGACCACCGACTCCGCCTTCGCCTGGCTGACAGCCGCCGCGTCCGGCACGCACCGACCAGCCGGTCTGTCCGCGGCTCGTTGAGAGGAAAGCAATACCCATGAGCAGCACACGCAAGCCCGCACCCACGACGAAGGACGAATGGCTCGACCTGCTCCGGTCCACGCCCATGCCCCAGGGAATGTGGGTGGACGGCGACTGGGCGGGCGCCCGCACCGGGGCGACCTCTCCCCTGGTGTCACCGCGTGACGGCCAGGTCGTCGCCCACCTCCCGGCCGCCGACGAAGCCGACATCGACGCCATCGTCAAGAACGCGCACCACGCCTTTCGCAGCGGACGCTGGTCGCGGCTCCAGCCGCGCGAGCGGGGCGAGGTACTGATCCGCTGGGCCGACCTTTTGGAAGAGCATCGCGACGAACTGGCACTCCTGGTCGCGCTGGAGATGGGCAAGCCCGTCACCGACGCCTGGGCCGTCGAGATGCGGACCGTCATCGGATTGATCCGCTGGTACGGGGAACTCGCCGACAAGATCATGGACGAGTCGCCGCGCGGCCGCGAGAACGCCCTGGCACTGGTGACCCGCGAGCCCCTCGGGGTGATCGCGGCCATCACACCGTGGAACTTCCCCATGACCCTCTCGACGTTCAAGGTGCCCGCCGCCCTGATCGCCGGAAACAGCGTCGTCCTCAAGCCCGCCAGCCAGTCACCCCTGTCGATGCTGCGCGCGGCGGAACTCGCTCACCAGGCAGGCGTGCCCGCCGGAGTGCTGCAGGTGGTCACCGGCAGCGGCCCGGTCACCGGCGCCGCCCTCGGCCGGCACCCCGACATCGCCACCCTGACCTTCACCGGATCCACCGCCGTGGGCAAGCAACTCCTCACCTACGCGGGCGAGTCCAACGCCAAGCCGGTCTGGCTGGAGCTAGGCGGCAAGTCCCCGAACATCATCTTCCCCGACGCCTCCGACATGGCCGAGGCGATCAGGACCGCCGCCTGGGCGATCGCCTTCAACTCCGGCCAGATGTGCACGGCGGGGTCCCGGCTGATCGTCCACGAGGACATCCGGGACGAGGTCGTCGCCGGTGTCGTCGAGCACCTGTCGGCTCTGCGCATCGGTGACCCGCTGGACCCGGCCACGCAGTTCGGCCCACTGGCCAGTAGGCGCCACCGCGACGACGTACTGGCCGAGATCACCAAGGGCACGGAGACCTCCGCCAAGCTCGTCCTCGGCTCCGACCAGCCGCTCGACCGCCCCGGGTGGTACGTCGAACCGGCGGTCTTCGTGGACGTCCAGCCCGACGACCGGCTCGCCCAGCACGAGATCTTCGGCCCGGTGCTCTCCGTCCTCACCTTCTCCGACGAGGACGAGGCCATTCGCATCGCCAACAACTCCGACTACGGCCTGGGTTCGTCGGTGTGGACCGGCGACCTGGGCCGCGCCCACCGGATGTCCAGGGCCATCGATGCCGGCCTGGTCTGGGTCAACTGCTTCGAGGAGGGCGACTACTCGGTCCCCTTCGGCGGGCGCAAGCTGTCCGGCCATGGTGCGGACAAGAGCGTGCACGGGCTGGAGAAGTTCACGGCTCTCAAGACGACCTGGATCGCGCTGTGAGTGCGTGCCCCGGCAGTGAGGAGTTCCCTACATGACGCGCGTCAGTGTTCTCGGCATGGGCCTCATGGGGTCCGCGGTGGCGAAGGCCTTCATCGATGCCGGACATGAAGTGGCCGTGTGGAATCGCACTCCGGCCAAGTGCGTGGCACTCGCGAACCACGGTGCCCGGACCGTATGGACGCCGAGTGAGGCCGTCGCCTGGGGAGAAGTCACGGTCGCCGTGCTGTCCGACTACCGGGCGGTCGAGGAGGTCGTGACGTCGATAGCCCCGGGGTGCGCAGCCCCTGGCGCGGTGTTCCTGAACCTCACCACCGGGGACGCCGCCGCCGCGAGGGACATGGAGAAGACCTTCGCGTCGACGGCCATGACCTACCTGGACGGAGCGGTTCTGGCGTACCCCAAGGACGTCGGCGGTACGGCGGACATCCTGGTCTCCGGCCCCGAGGCCGCCTGGCACACGTGCCGGGACGTGCTCGTCGCGCTGGGTTCCGGAACGGTCCACACCTCGGAGGCCGTCCACGAGGCGAATGTCATCGACACCGCCGCCACGGGCGGTTTCTTCTGTACCGCCCTCGGCGCCTTCTACGAGGCGAGCGCCTACGCCTCCCACCACGGGGTTCCGGCGGACCGGCTCGCCGCCCACGCCGTGCGGTTCCTCGATCTGCTCCGTACGGACATCCCGGAGGGCGCGCGACAGATCACCTCCGGTGCGTACGAGACCGATCAGGCCACCATCGACACCTATGAGGCAGCGGTGGATCTGATCACCGACACCATCCGTTCCATCGGCCAGCCCGCGCACATCAGCGCCGGATTCCTGGCGAATCTCAGGGCGGCGCAGGCCGCCGGGTTCGGTGACAGGTCGTTGGCCGCCACCCACGAGGTCCTGCGGAGGTCCGCATGACGCGCGTGACACGTGAGATCCATCTGGCCTCCCGCCCGGCCGGCTGGCCGACCCATGACGATTTCCGTCTGGTCGAGGCCGAGCTCCGGGAGCCGGGCCCCGGGCAGATCCTCGTCCGCAACACGGTCATGTCGGTGGACCCGTACATGCGGGGCCGGATGAACGACGGCAAGTCCTACATCCCGCCCTTCGCGGTCGGCGCGCCACTCGAAGGCGGGGCCGTCGGCGAGGTGATCAAGTCCTCCGACGACTCGTTCGCCGTGGGCGACATGGTCGTCCACGACCAGGGCTGGCGCGAGCACGCCGTGCTCGACGCCGCCCGGGCCAAGGTGATCGGCACCGGCCGCGCCCCGGCCTCGGCGTACCTCGGCGTGCTGGGCATGACCGGCCTCACCGCTTACACGGGCCTGGTACGCATCGCCGAACTGAAGCCCGGCGACATCGTCTTCGTCTCCGGAGCCGCCGGTGCGGTGGGCAGCGCCGTCGGCCAGATCGCCCGGAATCTCGGCGCCGCCAAGGTGATCGGCTCCGCGGGCTCACCGGAGAAGGTCCGCCACCTCCTCGACGAACTCGGCTTCGACGCCGCCTTCGACTACCACGACGGACCGGTCGTCGAGCAGCTCGCCCAGCACGCCCCGGACGGCATCGACGTCTACTTCGACAACGTCGGCGGCGAGCACCTCGAAGGCGCACTCACCCACATGCGGGACTTCGGCCGGCTCGCGCTGTGCGGCTCCATCGCGTCGTACAACGACGACAGCGCGATCCACGGGCCGCGCAATCTGGGGCTCGCCATCGTACGGCGGCTGAAACTCCAGGGATTCATCGTGTACGACAACGACGACCTCGCCGCGGAATACGAGGCACGGGCCACCGAATGGCTGGCGAACGGCCGGCTGACATATCAGGAGACCTACGTCGACGGTCTCGACCATGCGGTGGACGCGCTGCTCGATGTCTTCCGGGGTGCCAATCTCGGGAAGATGCTCGTGCGCCTGGCGCACTGAATCCCCTGATTCCTGCTTTAGATCCTCCCTGAAATACCAGGTATCCCAAAGGAGTTCGGCATGCGGAGAATTCGAGCGGTCGTGTACGGTGCCGGCGCCATGGGTGCCCTCGCCACCAGGCTCATGACCGAAAAAGGCGTGGAGATCGTGGGCGCCATCGCCCGGAATCCCAGTAAGGTCGGCCGCGACCTGGGGGAGTTCGCCGGAATCGGGCGGCTCAATGTTCCGATCGAGGCGGATGCCGAGCACGTACTCGCCACCCGCAGGCCGGACGTCGTCGTGCACGCGACACAGAGCTTTCTGCCGGAGATCAAGGACCAGCTGGCGTTGTGCGTTCGCAGCGGCGCGAATGTGGTGACGATCTCCGAGGAGTCCCTCTACCCCTGGTCCTCCTCCCCCGGCATCGCCGCCGAACTGGACGCGCTGGCCAAGAGGAACGGCGTGACGATCACCGGCTCCGGCCACCAGGACTCCTTCTGGCTCCACCAGGTCAGCGCACTCCTGGGCACCGCGCACCGCATCGACTCCGTCTACGGCAGGGCGACGTGGAACGCCGACGAATACGGCGCGGAAATCATCCAGAGCAAGCACGTCGGCGAGACCCTGGAGCAGTTCCAGGAGTCCATCGCGTCCGAGCACCGGCCGCCGACCTTCGGCGGCAACCTGCTCTCGGCGCTGGCCCAGGCCACCGGCCTGACTCCCAAGGAGCGGAAGACCGAGATCAGCCCGGTCGTCGCGGACGAGGACCGGTACTCGAACAGCATCGGCGTCACCCTCTCCAAGGGAACGGTGATCGGTTACTCGGACATCGACGTGATGACCACCGTCGAAGGGCCCACCTTCACCTTCGAGATGTCCGGCTACGTCTTCGGCGAGGGCGAGAGCGACATGAACAGGTGGGTCATCAAGGGCGAGCCCGACCTGTACCTCGACAACGGCAAGGTCCCCAGTTACACGACCACCTGTACGCAGTGGGTGAACCGGATCCCGGACGTCATCAACGCTCCGGCCGGCTTCGTGACCCCCGACCAGTTGCCCCCGCTCCGCTACCGGGCCCTGCCGATGCACCACCACGTCACCCCCGGCGCCCTCGGCTGACCCGCACCCGGTCTTGGGCTGTTCCGACACGAACTCACCTATGAGGAGACACACATGACGCGCACCATCGCCGTGGTCGGGCTGGGGCAGATGGGCCGCAGCGCCCTGGGCATCCTGCTCGACCAGCTGCCCGACGCGCGGTTCGTCGCGCTGGACCGGTCCGAGGAGGCGGTGAAGCACGCGGAGTCGCTGGCCCCGGAACGAGTGACCGGGCGACTCGCCGATGTGTCGAGGGGCGGGGTGGACCTGACGGGCGTCGACGCCGTCGTCAACCTCACCGGCCCCTTCTTCGCCGGCTCCGACGCCGTCGCGCGCGCCGCCCTGGCCGCGGGAGCCGCGTACGTCGACATCTGCGACGACGTCGAGGGGACCGAGGCCATCCTGGCCCTGGACGCCGAGGCGAAGAAGGCGGATGTCCCCCTCATCACCGGGGCCGGCCTGTCTCCCGGCGTCTCCAACTGGATGGCCAGCCGTCTGCTGGACGCCCACCCCGCCGCCGACGGCGTCCAGGTCGTCTGGCTCGTCCACGAGAGCGACCCCGGCGGCCTGGCCCCGCTGCGGCACATGCTGCACATGGCCGTGAGCACCTGTCCGGTCTGGCGGGACGGGAAGTGGGAGCAGTCGCCCGGGTTCGTGCCTTCGACCGCCGCGTCCTACGGATTCCCCGATCCGCACGGTGTGATCGAGGCCTACGACACCGCGCACCCCGAGCCGCTCACGCTGTCGCGGCACTACCCGCGGCTGACGTACGCGAGTTGCAAGGGCACGCTGCGGCCCGACTGGGCCAACGCCGCCTTCTCCACGCTCGGCCGGATCGGCTTCGGTTACACCGATGTGCGGGTCGACGTCGACGGCACGCAGGTGGAGCCCGCCGAGTTCCTGTGGAAGCTGATGTGGGCCCGCTACAACCGCAAGCCCGCGAAGCGGCCGAGCGCCTCGTCGGCGGTCCTCGTCCAGGCTCTGGCGGGCCAGGAGGTCCTCGACTCCCTCGTGATCACTGACGACGCCCCGATGTCGCGGACCACGGGACTCGGCGCCGCGGTGGCGGCGGTCGTGCTCATGGGCCACGGTGCCCGGGCAGGCGCTTGGGGGCCCGAGGAACTGCGCTGGGACGTGGCGCTGCCGCTGTACGAAGAGATCCTTGTGTCGCTCGCCGGCGAGGGCGCCCGCATCACGCGCGTGCAGCCCTCGTCCGTGGCCTAGTTCAGAGGGTGCCGCCATCCATGCCAGCCATGCCATCCACGCCATCCGTGCGGACAGAGATTCGGAGCGAGCCGGTGCGGACCCTGCCTGCGGCCCTGCGAAGCTGGGCGCGCGAGACCCCGGACAGCGTGGCCCTGCGTCACGGTGCCGAGCGGCTCACCTACGCCGAACTGGACGCGAGCGTCGACCGCGTCGCCGTGACCCTCGCGGCGCGCGGCGCGGGCAGGGGTGACCGGGTTGTCCTCATCGGCCTGAACAGCATGGCCTGGGTCACGGCGTACCTTGCGTGCCTGCGCCTGGGCGTCGTCGTGGCCCCTGCCAACAACCGCCTCAGTCCAGGCCAGTTGAGCGACCAGTGCGATCTGATCGAGGCGAAGGCCGTCCTGCACGACCCCGCCCACGCGGACCTCGCACGGGGCAGTGCGCGGCCCGGCCGCGAGGTGATCGAACTCGGCGACCTGCTCCGGTGGTCCCGGGAGAGCGAACTCCTTCCAGGCTCCGCCGACCCTGCCGTCGGCCCCGAGGACCTCGCCCTCATCAGCTTCACCTCCGGCACCACAGGCGTCCCGAAGGGTGCCGTGATCAGCCACGAGGCCCTGTACAAGGGAGCCCTCGCGGTCGCCGAGTTCCACGGAAGCACCCAGGACGACAGCACGCTGGTTCTCGTGCCGATATTCCACAACACGGGATTCAACGACCAGTTCGGCCACATGCTCGTCGCAGGCGGCTGCACCCACCTGCTGACGAAGTACCGTACGGCCGACGCGATCACCGAACTACGGGAACGACCGGTCACCTTCCTCGCCGCGGTCCCGAGCATCCTGCGGCTGCTCATGATGTCCGACGAGGCCGAGCACATCTACGGCCCCGCCTCGAAGCTGTTCTTCGGCGGCAGCCCGATGCCCGCGGCATGGATCGACGAGCTTCTCGACCGCTGGCCGCACTTGCGTCTTACCCACGCCTACGGGCTGAGTGAGTTCACCTCGATCGTCAGTTTCCTGCCGCATGAACTCGTGGCGGCCAAGGGCGAGTCGGTGGGGGTGCCGGCGCCGCGCGTACGGCTCAAGGTCGTGGACGACGAGGGGCGCGCCCAGGCCCCGGGCCGGACCGGCGAGGTGTGGGTGGCCGGCCCCACCCGGATGACCGGCTACTGGCGCCGGCCCGAACTGACCGCGCAGAAGTTCCGCGGACAGTGGCTCCGGACCGGAGACCTCGGCTACCTCGACGACGAGGGCCTGCTCTGGCTCACCGGACGGGTCGACGACGTCATCAACCGCGGTGGGGAGAAGATCTTGCCGTCCTTCGTCGAGTCGTGCATCGCGCAGCGTCCCGACGTCGGGCAGGTCGTGGTGTTCGGCATCGAGGACCCGGTCCTTCAGCAGCGCGTGGCCGCGGCCGTCGAGCCCCGCCCGGACACCGGGTTCGACGAGCACGCCGCCCGGGACCACCTCTCGCAGCGGCTGCCCGACTACGCGGTCCCTGAGCAGTGGGTGATCTACGACAGGCTGCCCCTGACCGCCTCAGGAAAGGTCGACCGCCGCGAGGTCGCACGACAGTTCTCACTGCATGCCGCCTCGGGGGCGCCCGACGTGCGGTGAGCGCGCAAAGGTACGGCAGCGCACAGGGCTCGGCACCGGAAGTTACCGGTTCCGAGCCCTACGTATCTGTTTTTCCGTGTTCGCCCGGAGATGTCGACCTTGCCGCGTAGAATTGGTGGTCTCAGAGCGGTCTTTTGGTGCGGCCCTGAGGCTTTTTCCTGCGGTGGCTCCACAGAGCGGCAGGTGATGGAGTGAGCGAGAGCGGACGTCGTACTCGTGAGCCCGACACCCCGGCGGAGCGGGTGCGTGAGGCACGGCTGCGGTTGCTGCAGGCGACCGACGGCCCGCCTGACACGGAAATGCTGCGACTCATACTGCACCAGGCCGTCGCCGAGCTCGGCGGACTGGGCGGCATGGTGCATCTGGCCGGCGGCGCGGAGCACGGGTTGCGCCTGGCCGCGGCCAGTGGACTCCCGCGCGCCTTCGCACACGCGTGGGAGGACCTCGCCCAGGACGAGGCGACGGCTCCCGCTCTGGCGGTCCGCACCGGCACTTTCGTATGGCTCTTCGCCGCGGCCGAGCCGGGGCAGAGGCCCGGAGACCTTCCCGAAGGCACCGGGCTGGCAGCCGTCCCCCTCCCCGGCCCGCAGGGCCCGGTGGGCACCGTGTCCGTGCTGACCGCCACCGCGGACGAGCCGGACGCGGACGAGCAGCTGTTTCTGCGGGAGCTGGCGGAGTGCGCCGCCGATTGCCTGCGGAAGTCTCCGCCCGCCCCGAGCCCGTTGACGCCCGCCTGGTGGCAGGAACCGTCCGGCTCCCGCCACCAGGCCATGCGGGCGGTCAAGGTCGGAGCCTGGGACTGGGACCTGCGGACCGGCGCCCTGCTCTGCGACGAGACGATGTTGACGGCGAGCGGACTGGACCCGGACACCTATGACGGGCGGATCGAGACCTGGACAGCGCTCATCCATCCCGACGATCTGCCCGCGGTGAAAGCCGAGGTCGAGAAGGTGATCGCGAACCGGGGTGTGTACAGCGTCGAGTACCGGCTGTGCCGACCGGACGGCAGCATCAGCTGGATCGAGGGCCGCGGCCAGGTCATCCTCGACGAGCACGGAGAGCCCGTTCGTATGATCGGCACCGCCTGGGACACCACGCAGCCGCGGATGGCGCGCGACTGGGTCGGCCGTGCTCTGCGGCACATGAGCGACGGGTTCTTCGCCGTCGACGCCGACTGGTGTATCACCTACGTCAACGTCCAGGCGGAGCGCTTCTTCAGCACCGCGGACAAACTGCTCGGCCAGGTGCTGTGGGAAGCCGTCCACGGCATCAGCGCTGTCGGCCTGGAGAAGCGGTGCCGCCAGGCCGTCGCCGACGGCACGCCGACCGGCTTCGACATCGAGTCGCCCGACACACGACGCTGGTACCACATGAGATTGGTCCCGGTACCCGGTGGTCTGACGGTGTACTTCACCGACGTGACGGAGCAGCGGACGCATGAGGCCGAACGTGCCCATGCCGAACGCGCCAGCGCCGAACGCGCCGCTCGCATCGGGGAGTTGACCAGGGCCTTCGCTCAGGCCCTCACGGTGCAGAACGTCGTGAGCGCGATCCGGGATCACGTGGTGTCGCCCTTTGGCGCCGCGGGGCTGATCATTCACGCCATTGAGGGCGACCACCTGCGGGTGATGGGGGCGGTCGGGTACCCACCGGCATTCGTCGACCGTCTCAACGCCCTACGGCTCACGAAACCGTCACCGGTCGCCGAAGTACTCGACAGCCAGACCCCGCGGTTCATCGATTCCCCGGAGCAGTTCGCCGAACGGTATCCGCAGATCGCCGACTACCCGGCCGCGGGAGAGAAGCAGGCCTGGGCGTTCCTGCCACTGACCGCATCCGGCCATCCCATCGGCTGCTGGGTCATCTCCTTCGCCGCTCCACGCCACCTCACTGGTGAGGAGCGCACCCTGCTCACCACCCTGACCGGGCTCATCGCCCAGGCCTTCGAACGGGCCCATCTGTACGACGCCGAGCACACCCGCGCCCAGGAACTGCAGCGCGGCATGCTCCCGCGCACCCTGCCGGCACTGACCACGATCACCGCCGCCGCCCGCTATCTGCCGGCCGGCCGGGGCGTGGAGGTCGGCGGCGACTGGTACGACGTGATCCCGCTGTCCGCGGCCCGTGTCGCCCTCGTCGTCGGCGACGTCATGGGCCACGGCCTGTCCGAGGCCGTCACCATGGGACGGCTGCGCACCGCGGTCCACACCCTCGCCGACCTCGACCTGCCCCCCCGACGAACTCCTGGCCCACCTCAACGACCTCGTCAGCGACCTCGGCGACGACTTCTACGCCACCTGCCTGTACGGCGTCTACGACCCCACCGCCCGCGTCTGCACCTTCGCCGGTGCCGGCCACCCACCCCCCGCCGTCGTCACCCCTGACGGCACCGTCCACTTCCCCGAACTCGCTCCCGACCCGCCCCTGGGCGCCGCCGTCCCGCCCTTCGAGACCGTGGACGTCGAGCTTCCCGAAGGCAGTCTGCTGGCGCTCTACACCGACGGCCTCATCGAGTCCGCCGACCGGGACATCGAGGAGGGCATGATCCACCTGGGGCGAGTTCTCACCGCCGCCGCGGCCGGGAACTCCGAGCCGACCGCTGACGAATCGACCGTCGATGGGCGAAGGGCCGACTCCGACCGCCCGGGAAAGGCCGGGGACGTCGGCCGCGTGTGCGATGCCGTCACCTCGGCTCTGCTGCCCGCCCAGGAGCAGTCCCTCGACGATGCCGCGCTGCTCATCGCGCGCATCCACGGCCTGCCTGCCGAGGACATCGCCTCCTGGCCCCTGCCCGAACACCCCACCGCGGCGGGCGAGGCACGTCGCCACGTACGCGAGCAGCTGGATCAATGGCACCTGGACGACCTCGCCATGACCACGGAACTCCTGGCCAGCGAGCTGGTCGGGAACGTCGTCCGGCACGCGCAGGGGCCGTGCCAGTTGCGCCTGCTGCGAGGCCAGTCCCTCGTCTGCGAGGTCTCCGACGGCAGCCCGACCACCCCTCGCATCCGCCGCGCCTCGGACACCGACGAGGGCGGTCGCGGGCTCCAGCTCGTCGCGGCCCTCTCCCACCGCTGGGGTGCGCGCTACACCATCACTGGCAAGTGCATCTGGACCGAACAGCTCCTGCCGCCTCCGTCCTAGCCCAAGGAGGTGTTGGTGGCCAGGACGGCGTGCGGATCGGCGACGACCTTGTCGAGGGTCCGGATGACGTTCGTCTTGATGTCCCGGTTCTCGGCGACGGCCTCGATGACGAACTGACGGTCCACCATGTCCCCGAGGTCATGGGTGAACGAGAGCCGAGCGAGGGCGAGTTCGCGCTCCTCCTCACTGGTCTTGCCACGCTCGACGGCACGGTCCAGGGAGCCGGTGATACGGCGCTTGCCGGCGTCGGCAGCCTCCGGTCTGGCCTCGGCGACGAGGACATCGAGGCCGACACTGCATGCGGCGACCTCGGCGAAACCGGAGCCCATCAAGCCGCACCCTACGACGCCGAGACGAGAGATGATTTCCACGGGAGTCCTTAGATGCTCGGGGCACGTGCCACTCGGGTCAGGGAAGGTTGCGGGCCATGACGATCCGTTGAATCTGATTCGTCCCCTCATACACCTGCGTGATCTTGGCGTCATACACCGCACCTCGGCCGGCGAACGGATCACGTCACGGAGCATGTCGTGCTCCTCGGACGTGCGGTAAAGGTCGAAATCGCGGCCCATGGGCACACCCTTCACGACGACCAACAGAAATGGCACTGAGTACCCTACTTTAGGGCACTCAGTGCCACACGCAATGCTGTGTCACCTCAAGATCAGGTGTTATGTTCCACGTCACGACTGCGGAGCGGAGCACGAACCGTGACGCCGGCGGAGCCGCGAAACCCGCCATGCGGGAGCCGCCTCGCCCATCACAGCGGCCTTCCAACTGTTCCTGGAGCGTGGGTTCGAGCAGACCACGATCGCGACATCGTGACGCTCGCGGGGGCGGCGACGAGGAGGACGTGATCGTGCTCATCCGCAGGCGCAGCGCGCCCCTGTGGCGGGTCGTCCAGGGAATCGAATCCGCGCCGGACGTAGACGCGGCCACGACGACACTGGGTGCCACAGTTGAGGGAATTCAGTACCCTATGACTCGACGTGAGCACTCCCACGCCCGCGCCGCGACTCCACGAGCAGTTCGATCGCTTCTCCCGCCAGGGCAATGTCGGCATCCAACCGGGCGCGGTCACCATATCCGTGCCATTGCAGACAAAGGCCATCGAGGTGCGACGCCACCAGGCGAGCCAGCGGTTCCGTCAACTCCGGATCGTCGTCGTCCCGCATTCCCTTCCGAAGCACTGCTGCGAAACGGTCGATGAAAAGGTCGTAAGCCCGGGTGGCCAGTCCTGGATGCTGGCCCTCCTGCCGCAGTGCCCACATGTACAGGTCGAACTGCGCGCGCGCGTAGTCGTCGTTCTCCACGTACCAGTCCATCGTCGTGACCAGGAGAGACACCGCACCCTTCGCGAGTCCGGAGCTCTCCTTGCTCGCACCGATCCGTTCGAGCAACTGGTCTGAAGCATGTTCGAAAACGGCGAAAAACAGCTGTTCCTTCGTATGGAAGCAATAATGCAGCGTTGCCAGAGGCGCTTCGGCGGCTTCAGCGATGCGGCGGGTCGTCGCACCGCGCACTCCACGCTCCCCGATGACGCGCACCGTCGCCTCGATGTAGTCCTGGCGGCGCTGATCCATGGGAACCCGAGTCATCCGAGGACCTCCCCTGATCCTTTGTCTTAGTCATTTGAACGAACATCTCGCAGTCTAGTCCTCCACCGGGGACCACAAGCTGACTCGCGTCCGAAACTGCCCGGTTACCTCCGCGGCTTTCCGGGTCGGGCGGGGCGGATCTGATCACATGATCGAGTCACTTGACCAGAGCCGGGACGCTGAATACCTTGAAAGGCCTTGAAGACGCTGTCTCTTGCCGCTGCTGCCAGGAGGACGTTCGTGAACTCCGTCTCCCACACCCCATTGACGCCACTGTCCTTCCTGGAGAGGACGGCCCGCGTGTGGCCCGACAAGCCGGGGGTGATCTACGGCAACAGGAGCCTGAGCTACGGCGAACTCGCCGCCCAGACGACCCGCGTGGCCCAAGCCCTTCGAGCGAGCGGCGTACGGGCCGGCGACCGCGTCGCCTATCTCATGCCGAACCTGCCCGAGATGCTCGTCGCGCACTTCGCGGTGCCGCTCGCCCAGGCGGTGCTCGTCGCAGTCAACACCAGACTGTCCGGCGAGGAGATCGCCTACATCCTCGACCACTCCGGCGCGAAGGTACTGATCACCGACTCGGCTTTCCTCCCCGCGGTGGCGCCTGCCGTCCAGGTCGCCGACACGGTCACCGAAGTCATCGTGTTCGAGGACGCCGAGGCAGGTGTGGGCACCGACGCGGCGGCGAGCGCGGCGATCGGATCACGGCTGGTGAGCTACGAGGATTTCACGGCCCGCGGCTCGGACACCCCGCTCGACTGGTCGGTGGAGGACGAGCTCGCGCCGATCTCGATCAACTACACCTCGGGCACGACAGGCCGCCCCAAGGGCGTCGTCTACACCCACCGGGGCGCCTACCTGAACTCGTTCGGAGAGATC
Organism: Streptomyces sp. NPDC048254; assembly: GCF_043201895.1. Taxonomy (NCBI): domain Bacteria; kingdom Bacillati; phylum Actinomycetota; class Actinomycetes; order Kitasatosporales; family Streptomycetaceae; genus Streptomyces; species Streptomyces sp. NPDC048254. The sequence goes on along the minus strand of NZ_JBICZJ010000010.1, from coordinate 415,926 downwards.
GTCCACTCGTCGCACCACCCGGACAGCGTCTATCTGTGGACGCTGCCGATGTTCCACTGCAACGGCTGGTGTACGCCGTGGGCCGTGACCGGCATCGGTGGTACGCACGTGTGTCTGCGCGAGGTTCGCGGTGACACCATCTGGCAGCTGATCCGTAAGCACCGGGTCACCCATCTCAACGGTGCGCCGACCGTGGTCACCACCATCCTGAACGCCGAGGAGGCCGGCCCGCTCGACCACCGGCTGGTGATCACCACCGCCGGTGCCCCGCCGAGCCCGACGACGATTCTGCAGATGGAGCGGATGGGCTTCGGGATCGTGCACGTCTACGGACTGACCGAGTCCTACGGCCCGTACTCCGTCTGCCAGACCCAGCCGCAGTGGTCCGCTCTCCCGCCCGAGGAGAGGGCGGCGGTCCAGGCCCGCCAGGGCGTCGGCATGATCCAGACCGAGGGCCTGCGCGTCGTGGACGAGCACATGGCGGACGTGCCGGCCGACGGCAGCACGATGGGCGAGATCGTGATGCGCGGCAACAACCTGATGGCGGGCTACTACCGCGACCCGGAGGGCACGGCCCAGGCCTTCCGCGGCGGGTGGTTCCACAGCGGCGACCTCGGCGTCATGCATCCCGACGGATACGTGGAGTTGCGCGACCGCGCCAAGGATGTCGTGATCTCCGGCGGGGAGAACATCTCCACCATCGAGGTCGAGCAGGCACTGATGAGTCATCAGGCAGTGCTCGAAGTCGCGGTCGTCGGGGTGCCGGACGAGAAATGGGGCGAGCGGCCGAAGGCCTTCGTCGTCCTCAAGACGGGCCGGGAGGCCACCGAGGAGGAACTGATCGAACACGTCCGGACGAAGATCGCGCGCTACAAGGCGCCCCGGAACGTCGACCTGGTGGCCGAACTGCCGAAGACCTCGACCGGGAAGATCCAGAAGTTCGCCCTGCGCGAGCCGGAATGGGCCGGCCGCACTCACCGCGTGCAGGGCTGAGCCCAAGAGGACCGTCTCTCCCCGGCCGCCGTCCGCAACGACCACCGGCCGGGGAGACCTGCACCCCTCCACGATGGCGGCGACACCGGCCGAGTCACCGCCGCGAGCGGAGTCCCATCGGCTGCCGACCAGCCGAACGCGTCTCGTCCGACGTGCGGTCCAGAGAAAGCTCCCGCACGGAGTATTGCGGACCGCGAGTGTTATCGCTAACACTATGGCTCGCGTCACCGACACGTTAACGTCCGATGTCGGAGAGTGCGCCCGAGCCCATTCTGTGGCCACTCTGGCGCATCCACTGCTGTGCCGCCTGCTGCTGCGCCGTCTGTCGCCCAAGTTCTACGGAGTGCAAAATTGTGAGCGCTAACATTCACGGGCGAAGCATCGCCGGCATGGAGAGCACACCGGACTCACCGGCGACCACCACGCCTCCCCGCACCGCTCCCCCCGTCGTCGGGCCTCGGACCCGCCGCCGGCTGCGGCAGACCCTGGAGGCGTACGCGCTGCTCACTCCCAGCCTGGTCGGCTTCATGCTGTTCCTGGTCGCGCCGATCGTCGGCGTCGTGGCGATCAGCTTCTTCGACTGGAACCTGATGGGGTCGCCGCGCTTCGTCGGGCTGGCCAACTACCGCGAGATGACGGGCGACAGCGAGGTCTGGCGCTCGGTGCGCAACACCCTGTACTACGTCGCCCTCAACATCCCCGCCCAGACCGTCCTGGCCCTCCTCCTCGCACTCGCCATGAACCGCAGGCTGCGCGGCGGCAAGGTGCTCCGGGCCGTCACCGACTAGCCAGTACCGACGAGGAGTCGTCCCCATCATGCAGGAAGCGACCCCGGCGCCCCGCTCCGGCGGGGGACCGCAGGCTCCGAAGGCCGTCAGCCTCTTTGACGTGGCCAAGGAGGCGGGCGTGTCCCACCAGACCGTCTCCCGGGTCGTCAACGGTCACCCCAAGGTCAAGGAGTCGACCCGGGCCCGGGTCCTGGACGTCATCGCGGAGCTGGGCTACACACCCAACCGGATGGCCCGGGCCCTGGCCGGCGGAGCGGTGCGCTCGGTGACCGTCCTGACCTCGGACACCTCCCTGTACGGCGCCTCGGCGACCCTGAAGGGCATCGAGGAGGCGGCCAGGGCGGCCGACTTCACGGTCGGGATCAGCGTGCTCGACGCCGACTCGGCCGAGCAGCCCGCGGACGTCGCGGCCCGGGTGAGCCGACCGGGCGAGGCGGTGCTCGTGATCGCCTTCGATGCCCCGGGGGTACGGGCATGGCAGGCGCTGCCCGCCGAGTTCCCGGCCGCGGCGGTGGTGGAACGGCCCGAGGACGGCCGCACCGGCGACCGGCCCCAGGTCTGGCTGGACGACCGGGCGGCCGCCGCCCAGGCCACCCGCTATCTCCTCGGCCTCGGCCACGAGACCGTGCACTACGTGTCGATCCCGTCCTCCACCACGCGTATCGGCCAGCGCGCCGAGGGCTGGCGCGACGCGCTGCGCGCGGCCGGAAAGCCGCTCCCGGAACCTCTTACAGCCGGCTGGGGCCCCCGCTCCGGCTACCTCGCCGCCCGCTCACTGGCGGCCGACCCGTCGGTCACGGCCGTGCTCTGCGGCAACGACGACCTGGCCCTCGGCGTACTCCGCGCGGCCAGGGAGGCGGGCCGTGACGTGCCGGGCGATCTCAGTGTGGTGGGCTTCGACGACGCGCCCCAGTCCGCCTACGTCCATCCGGCCCTGACCACTGTCCGTCTCGACTTCGAGGGCCTCGGCCGGGGCTGCTTCGGCATGCTCCACCGGCTCCTCGAACCCGACACCGCCCCGGCCCTGCCTCTGTGGGGCGAGCCGGAGCTGATCGTCCGGGAGAGCAGCGGCCCGGCCCCGTCACGGCGGGGCCGGCCCACGGACTGAGCCTGGCAACCGCTGCTTCCCGGGGCTCGCATTCGCGGGGGATGTGAGCGTTCACACCCACCCCCACCTAGCCCTCCCGCAGCGCAGCGGGAGGAGAAAGCCAGGTATCCATGTCCACCCGCACAAGACGCACCAGGCATTCCCTGACGAGCGCCCTGCTCGCCACCGCGGCCATGCTCGGGGCCTCCTTGGCGCTGCCGGCCACCGCCTCCGCCGCCACCCAGACCTTCACCGCCGACCTCGGCACGACCACCGGCGATGTCCTGCACGGGGCCAACGGCTCGCTGTACGGACTCAGTGACGACGGCGTACCCGGCGACAACCTGCTGGCGCCGCTCAAGCTGACCACCGTCTCCCAGAAGCCTCCGGGCGGCGCGCAGCACCCCAACGGCGACATTCTGAAGGTGGCGGCATCCTTCAAGCGCAACGGCGGGGGCAAGCTCTTCTGCAACATCCAGGACATGTACTCCGACTGGCCTTACCAGAACCTGGGCATCGCCGACTACCTGACCAAGGTCGACACCGTCGTCAACGCCATCAAGGCCAGCTCCTACGCCTCCGACGTCGTCTTCGTCCCGTTCAACGAGCCGGACGGCATCTGGTACTCCGGTCTCAACTCCTCCGACACCTCCACCTACCAGAGCGCCCGCGACAAGTTCCTCGCCGACTGGTCGACCGTCTATGACCGCATCAAGGCGGACTACCCGGCGGCGGTCATCGGCGGACCCAACACGGCCTCGTACAACTCCACGTTCCTGGGCGACTTCCTGACCTACGCCAAGGCCAACTCCGAACTACCGGACTGGATGACCTGGCACGAGCTCAACCCCGGCTCGCTCGCCGACTACCAGGGCCACTACACCACCTACCGGGCCCTGGAGACCGCCCGCGGCATCAGCGCGCGCCCCATCAACATCGACGAGTACGCCGACCGGCGTGACCTGTCGGTGCCCGGCCAGATGGTGCAGTGGACCTCGATGCTGGAGAACACCAAGTCCTACGGCGAACAGGCCTACTGGGACATGGCGGGCAACCTCGACGGCAACACCGCCATACGCACCAACACACCCAACAGCACCTGGTGGTTCTGGCGCTGGTACGCGGGCCTGACCGGCAAGACCGTCAAGGTGACCCCGCCGTCGGCCAACGCCACGGACACCCTGCAGGGCATGGCGTCCCTGGACACCACCCGCAAGCAGGCCCAGGTCATCGTCGGCGGCTCCGCCTCGGACACCAATGTCGTGCTGAACAACATTCCCGGCGCGACCTTCGGCAGCAAGGTCGAGGTCACCGTCCAGGCCCTCAACTGGGGTGGGTACGAGGGCGCATCGGCGACTCCGCTGACGATGTCCCGCGCCGCCTACACCCCCTCCGGCGGCAGCATCACCGTCCCGCTGACCGGCCTGAACGCCATGTCCGCCTACCGCATCACCGTCACCCCGAACGGCGGCGGCACCGCCACCGCGCCCACCGTGCCGTGGAGCGCGTCCTACGAGGCCGAGAACGCCACCATCACCGACGCCACCGTCGTCACCCAGGGGACGGTGTCCAACTACAACGGCTACGCCACCTCGGGCACCAAGGACGTCGGCTACATCAGCGCCGCCGACAGCAAGGTCGCCTTCTCGGTCTCGGTCCCCAGCGCGGGCACGTACAACCTCGCCATCTTCTACGGCAACCAGCACGGCACCCCCTCCCAGCAGGTGCTGACCGTCGACGGCGCGAACCCGCAGTTCGTGAACTACCCGTCCACGCTCAACTGGCAGTACCGCAGCACCGTGACCGTGCCCGTCACTCTGAGCGCCGGCAGCCACACCATCGCGCTCGCCGTCTCCAACTCCACGCTGGGCACCGCCACCGGTGAGGTCACCCTCGACAAGATCGACCTGACCGCCGCGCAGAGCACCCCGGAGACCGTGTACGACGCGGCCTTCGCCGACACCAGCGGCAGCGCCTCGTACTCGTACAGCAACGTCGGCGAGACCGGCACCGGCGCGGTGGTGCTGACCAGCGGCGGCAGCACGACCTTCGACACCTACGCGGCCACCGACGGGTACTACACCGTCAGCACCGACTACACCTCGGCGGGCGGTTCCACGGCGCTCGCCCTGAACGGCACCACTGTCGCGACCTACGGATCGTCGGGCGGATCGGCGACGACGTCGAGCACCAAGCTCTACCTGTCCGCCGGAATCAACCGCCTCAAGATCACCCCGAACAGCAGCACCACCATCACCCTGCGCGACCTGAAGGTCACCGGCGCCGGTTCCGCCACGGGCGTCACCACCTATCAGGCGGAGAACGCCACCCTCAGCGGCGCGGCGGTCGCGCAGACCGACAGCTGGGCCTCGGGCGGCAAGAACGTCGGCTACATCGGCAACGGCACCGCGAACAAGCTGACCTTCGGCAGCGTCAGTGCCTCGGCAGCCGGCCGCTACACCGTCGTCATCCACTACGCCGACAACGACCGCGCCGGCACCGGCAACTACAACACCAACGTCGAGTCCCGCACCGCCGACCTGTCGGTGAACGGCGGCACCGCCAACACCCTCACCTTCCGCAACACCTACAGCTGGAACGACTACTGGTCGCTCCCCACCACCGTCAGCCTCGCGGCAGGCACCAACACCCTGACGTTCTCCAACTCCACCGGCTGGGCACCCAACATCGACTACATCGAGGTGGCGCCCGTACTCGGCTGACCTCCACCACCTCGTGAGGGCCGTCCACCGCAGCCTCGCGCTGCGGCGGACGGCCCGCCCACCGACCCCGCGTCACCCCGCCCGAAAGGCCTGCTGCCATGCCGCCGTACATCGCCCACGACCCCGACCACCGGCTGTGGGTCCTGTCCGGACCAGCCTCCTCGTACGTCCTGCACCTCGACGACGAGGACCGGCTGCGCGGCCTGCACTGGGGCCCGGTGCTCACCCTGGAGCAGGCCGCCTCCCTGCTCGAACGGCCGCTTCCGCGCCGCCAGTTCGAGGACCCGGCCGACGGCGCCCTCGCGCTCGACACCGCCGGGGCGATGCGCTACGGCCACGCCGCCGTCCAGGTCCGCTTCGCCGACGGCGTACGGGACCTGGAGCTGCGCTGGACCGGCGAGACCCGCAGCGCCCACGAACTGGCCCTGACCTTCTCCGACCGGCACTACCCGCTGACGATCGAGGCACACTTCCGGGTCCACGCCGACACCGATGTCATGGAGCGGCACCTCGTACTGCGTCACACCGGAACCGAGGCCGCCGACGGCCCCGTCACCGTCGTCCGAGCCGACTCCGCGACCTGGAACGTCCCACGCCTGAACGGCTACCGACTCAGCCAGGTACACGGCCAGTGGGGCGCCGAGACCCAGCTCACCCGCACCGAACTGCCCTATGGCGAGACCGTGTTGAGCAGCCGCCGGGGCACCACCAGCCACCACGCCAACCCCTGGGTCATGCTCGACGACGGCACCGCCACGGAGGACCACGGCCGCGTCCACTCCGCCGCCCTGGCATGGAGCGGCAGCTGGCAGCTCACCGTGCAGCGTCTGCCCACCGAACGCGTCGCCGTGTCCGCCGGGGCGGGCCACTCCCCCATCACCCCACAGTTGCCGCCCGGCGCCGAGCTGCGCACCCCGGTCAGCGCCGCCGCGTACACCGAGGGCGGTTTCGGCGGTGCCGGCCGCGCCTGGCACCGCTATCTGCTCGACCATGTGCTGCCGCACCCACGGGAGGTGCGGCCGGTGCTCTACAACTCGTGGGAGGCCACCGAGTTCGACGTCGGCATCGAGGGCCAGAGCGCCCTCGCCGAGCGTGCCGCCGCGCTCGGCGTCGAGTTGTTCGTCATGGACGACGGCTGGTTCGGCGCCCGCACGCACGACGCGGCCGGCCTGGGCGACTGGACCCCCAACCCCGAACGCTTCCCCGACGGACTCACGCCGCTGATCGACCGGGTCCACGAACTCGGCATGCGCTTCGGCCTGTGGGTCGAGCCCGAAATGGTCAACCCCGACAGCGACCTATACCGGGCCCACCCCGACTGGGTCCTGCACCACCTCACCCGCCGCCGCACCGAGGCCCGCAACCAGCTCGTCCTCAACCTGGCCCGCCCCGACGTCGCCGCCTGGATGTACGACCGGCTCGACGAACTGCTCACCAAGAACGACATCGACTTCCTCAAATGGGACTTCAACCGCCCCTTCACCGAGGCCGGCTGGCCCGACGCCGAAGGCGACCCCGAAGCCCTGTGGACCGACCACGTCAATCACCTCTACGCCGTCATCGACCGGCTCCGCGCCACCCACCCGCACCTGCGCATCGAGTCCTGCGGCAGCGGCGGCGCCCGGCTCGACCCCGGCATCCTCGCCCGCACCGACCAGATGTGGACCTCCGACAACACCGACGCCCTCGACCGCCTCGACATCCAGCACGGCTTCTCCCAGCTCTACCCGGCCCGCGTGATGGGCGCCTGGGTCACCGACAGCCCCAACCCCTACACTCGCCGCAGCCTCCCCCTCGACTTCCGCTTCCACGTCGCCATGGCCGGCGTCCTGGGCATCGGCGGCGACCTCACCCGCTGGACCGACCCCGAACTCGCCCGCGCCGCCGAACTGGTCGCCGCGTACAAGCGCGTCCGCCCGCTGGTCCAGCACGGCCTCCAGTACCGGCTGCGCGCCCCGGGAGACGGTGAACTCAGCGCCGTCCAGTACTTGGCCGCCGACGGCACCGAGGCCGCCGTCCTCGTCACGCGCCGCGCCCGCCGTTTCGGCCACGCCGACCCCGCCCTGCCGCTGCGCGCCCTCGCCCCGGACGCCCGCTATCGCGACGCCGACACCGGGGCACGGCACCATGGCGCCGTCCTGCTCAGCCACGGCCTGCCGCTGACACTCACGCCGAACGACAACGCGAGCGCCCTGGTCCACCTGGTGCGGGAGGACTGACGGCGGCAGGACCGGTACAGGGCACCGCAGCCGGCCGGAGCTGCGTCGAGCACGTCGAGCAGCAGAATGCTGTCCGTTGGCGTAGAAGCCCAAGGCGGCCAGAACGCCGTGCGGGGTCCTGCACGGCGCTCGCGCACCACTACTGCTGGACAGTGCACATCCACATGTCGTGGTGGCGTGCCCCGGCGTCACCGGTCGGATGCACCGCACGGCAGTGCCCTGGTCAGTGTGCGGACCGGTTCTTCTGCCTGCCCTCGGCAGACCGGTAGTCGTCGGCCTTGAACCGCTTCGTCTGCCACCAGTACGACACGGTCGTGGCCGGCCACAGCGTGTCGATGCGGCCGTCCGCCGACTGGTACCAGCTCCGGCAGCCGCCGGAGACCCAGACGGTCTTCTTCATCAGCCGCTGGGTCTTGCGGTAGGCGCTCGTCTGAACCTCGGGACGCAGTTCGAGAGCCCGTATCCCCTTCGCGCGCGCGTGCTTGATGGCTCCGACGATGTAACGGGTCTGGGCCTCGATCATGAACACCATCGAGTTGTGCCCGAGTGCGGTGTTCGGGCCGAGCATCATGAAGAAGTTGGGGAACGCCGAGGCCGAGATCCCCAGCTTGGTGGCGGCGCCGTCCTTCCAGGCGTCGGAGATCTCGACACCGTCCCGTCCGAAGACCTTCATCGGGGCGAGGAAGTCCGTGGCGGCGAAGCCGGTGCCGAAGACGATCGTGTCGACCTGGCGCGGCGTTCCGTCCGCAGGGACGACCGAGTCCGCCGTGATCTCGCGCACGCCGGTCGTGACCAGTTCGACGTTGCCGCGCTGCAGCGCGGGGAACCAGTCGTCCGACACCAGCCGGCGCTTGCACCCGGGGGCGTAGTCAGGGGTGAGTGCGGCCCTCAGGGCTTCGTCGGGCACGGACTCCTTCAGGAAGTCCAGCGCCCGCTCCCGGTAGCGCTCCACCACCTTGGGGTGTCCGAGGAATCCGCGGGCGAGCGTTTCGAACTCCCAGTACGTCGCCCAGCGCCGCAGCCGCTGGACGAAGGGCAGACGGCTGTAGAGGCGGCGCCGAGACTCGGGTATCTCCGCGTCGCCCCGGGGCGTCACCCAGTGCGGCGACCGCTGGAACACGTAGAGCTTCTCGGCCTGTTCGGCCAGATGGGGCACGAACTGAACGGCACTCGCGCCCGTTCCGATCACCGCGACATGGCGCCCTGTGAAGTCGTGATCGTGATCCCACCGGGCGGAGTGGAAGGTCTTGCCGTCGAAGGTCTCCAGGCCGGCGATCTCGGGGACGACGGGCTTGCTCAGCACCCCGGTCGCGTTCACCACGAACCTGGTCCGGATGGACTCGCCCGCCCCGGTGCTCACGGTCCAGGTACCGCTGGTCTCGTCGAAGCGCATCTCCTCCACCTCGACCCCGAACCTGAGGTGCCGGCCGAGGCCGTAGACGTCCACCACCTGCCGCAGGTACGCGTGGAGTTCGTCCCAGGACGGGAAGTGCCGCGTCCAGTCCGGGTTCTGGCGGAACGAGTAGGAGTAGAGCACGCTCGGTACGTCGCAGGCGGCGCCCGGGTAGGTGTTGTCCCGCCAGGTGCCGCCGACGTCCGAGTCCTTCTCAAGGATGACGAAGTCGTCGATCCCGGCACTCTTGAGCTTGATGGCGGCGCAGAGCCCCGAGAAGCCCGAGCCCACGATGACGACCGTGGGATGGCCGCCTTGAATACGAGTCATGACCGTCCTCTGTCGGCTGAAGGGCAGGGATGATGTCCTCCGAGCTGCGACCTCCTGGAAGGCCGACAGCGAGGACTTCTGATCAAATGACCTGATCGTACGATCAGAATGCGTGAGACGCCGCCGCGTGTCAATGGCCGCAGAGAGCCGGGAAGCGCCCGCGGAAGGGGACCCCGCCTACCGTCCGAGCGAGTCGCGCAACGCCGAGAGGAGTCCCGCGACCCGCAGGTCCGGCCCCCCTGTGATCCCGGTCTTCAGCAGGTTCTGCACATATCCGAAGCCGACCCGGGCATCGCGGTCGGCGAACCCGAGCGCACCCCCGACACCCTCGTGCCCGAAGGAGCTCTCCGAGAGCATCGGCACCCCAGCAGTGGGCAGCATGAACCCGCTGCCGAACCGCGCGTCCAGTTCGGTCACCCGATCGCGTCCCGCGCTCTGCTCCCCGGTCGCTGCCGTGACCATGTCTCCACTGAGCAGTCTCAGCCCGTCCACCTCGCCGACGCAGGACGCGTAAAGCCGTGCCACGGAGCGGGCGTTGGTGATGCCGTTGGCCGCGGGAAGCGATGCCCGGCGGATGCTCGGGGTGTTCCACTCGTCGGCGTCGGGTGTTCTCAACGCACCGTTGACGGTCATCGCCCGGGTCAGCAACGACGACAGGCCCGCCGCCTCCCGCCGGCCGCCGCCGATCGCCCGTCTCAGCTCCGGATCGGGGATCCTCTCCGCGAGCGAGGAATCGGGCGAGTCGGCGGGGCGAGGCGACATGGGGTCGTCGACCAGAGCCGCGACCCGGTGCTCCACGCCGTCGGGCAGACCGATGAAGAAGTCGAGGCCTAGCGGCCCGACGACCTCACGGGCGAACAGGTCCCGGATCGTGCGGCCGGTGGCGCGCCGGACCACCTCGTCGAGAAGCCAGCCGTAGGTGAGGGCGTGGTAGCCGAAGGCGGTGCCGGGCGTCCAGAGCGGCTCCTGTCCGGCCAGTGCGCGCGCGGCGACGCCGTCCTCAAGGATCTCCGCACGTGTGAACCGGCCGTCGAGCACTGGCAGACCGGCCTGGTGGGCCAGGATCATCCGGACGGAGACACCGGCCTTACCGTTGCCGGCGAAGGACGGCCAGTAGCGTGCGACAGGAGCGTCCAGGTCGAGCTCTCCACGGTCGGCCAGCAGGCAGCAGAGGATCGCCGTGGCGCCCTTCGTCACGGAGTAGGCCAGCCCGACCGTGTCCTGCTGCCACGGCCGTCCGGTGACGACATCGGCCGGCCCGCCCCACAGGTCGACTTTCGGCTCACCGTCGACATAGACCGCGCAGGACGCCCCCACCTCGCCGTACTGCACGAAGTTCCGTTCGAACGCCTCTCGCAGTGGCTCGAAGCCCGGTGCGACGAACCCCTCCGAGTACGTGGTCTGCGACTGAATCGACATGACGCTCCTTACGGCGACTCGGGCATCCAGCGGTCCGGACCACGGACCGAAACCGACGCCGACGGCAACTCCGGAATGATTGATCAAACGGCAACAGTCGAGGTCACCGACCCGGCGGGCCGACATCTGCCGCATCGGCGGACATGCGGATGCACAGACCCCTTGCGGGGCAGCGAACGCCATCGTAATCTAACGACCTGATCAGATGACCAACTAGTGGTCCACTGTGGGATGGCCTCACCAGGCTGTCAACCCACCCCGGAAGCAGACCCGCACTCTCCATTCCGGTCCCCAGAATTCCCTGATTTTCCCGAGAGCCTTGACAGGCTACCTTCGGTATCCCGCTACTAGGCCGACAAGATTCGCCAATGCCTCAGCCGGGGGCCGGGCCATCATCAAAGAGGGTGCACATGAGTTCTGTGTCAGCGGCGAATGAGCCGAAAGCCCCCACGGCAACATCACCCCAGGAACCACAGCTCCGAGGAAACCTCGGCACGGCACATCTGCTCTTCACAGTCCTCGCCTTCAACGCGCCCCTGGCGATCGTCGTCGGCTTTCTCCCGGTGGTCATCGGATACGGGAATGGCCTGGGCGCACCCGTGGCATTCATCGCCGCCGGAGCGATCATCGCCCTCTTCGCCGCCGGATTCACCACCATGGCCCGGCACTTGCCGAATCCTGGGGGCTTCTACGCCTACATCACCGCAGGTCTCGGCCGGGTCGTCGGGCTGGGATCGTCGTTCGTCGCGCTGCTGTGTTACTACTTCATGACCATCGGCAGCTATGCGTACGGCGGCCTCGTACTCGAATCGCTGGTACACGACACCTACCACGGACCCGACATCAAGTGGTGGGTATGGTGCCTGATATTGCTGACCATTGTCGGCACCCTCGGCTACCTCAAGCTCGACCTCTCGGCGAAGATCCTCTCCGCACTTCTGGTCTGTGAGGTCGTCATCGTCCTCGTGTACGACGCCTGCGTCGTGTTCAAGGGCGGCGCCTCCGGCCTCGGCGCCTCGTCATTCACGCCCCATTCCATCTTCTCCGGCTCGGTCGGCATTGCCCTTCTGTACGGCATCACATGCTTCGGCGGGTTCGAGGCGACCGCCATCTTCCGCGACGAAGTACGGAATCCCGATCGCACGATTCCCAGGGCGACGTATCTCGTCGTCGGCCTGGTCACCGTCATGTATGCGGGCGGCGCCTGGGTGATGATCCAGGCCGTCGGCGACGACAAGGTCGTGGCCGCCGCGGCCGCCGACCCGACCGGGTCGTTCATCTCCAGCCTCGAGACCTACAGTGGCCGCGTCAGCGTGGACATCGTGACCGTTCTGCTGAACACGAGCATCTTCGCCGCGCTCCTGTCGAGCCACAACATCACCTCGCGCTACATGTACAACCTCAGCGCGGACCGCATACTGCACCGTTCCCTCAGCCGGGTGCACGACCGTCACGGCTCCCCGCACCGCGCGTCCCTCACCATGAGCGCCGTGTCACTGCTGGGCCTGGTCCCCTTCGTCGCCCTCGGGTCGGACCCCTCGAAGCTGTACGCCGTACTGGTCGGGATCTTCGGCTACGCGCTCATCGTCCTGCTGGTGGTCACCGGCATCGCGGTGCCCGTCTACCTCAGGCGGAACCGGGTGGCCGGGGCGAATCCGTGGAACTCGGTCATCGCTCCCGCCCTCGCGCTCGCCGGCCTCGCCGTCACCGTGGTCCTGGCGACGCAGAACTTCAACCTGCTGATCAGCGGCTCGCAGTCACTCGCGAACACGATGTTCGGCGTCGTGTACGGAACCTTCGTGGCAGGTGTCGTCCTGGCGCTCGTCTACCGCAGGACCAAGCCCGAGGTGTACGCCCGCATCGGCCGACAGTAGGACCTCGCGAACGTGAAGGGCGCGCGAGCCTGGAGAGCCCGGGCTCGCGCGCCCTCACACGTCAGCGGCCGTCATCCCTTCCTGCAGTGGGCCGGTGAGCATCCGCACCGCGTGGTCCGCGTAGGTGTACGCGATCTGCTCGGCGCCGTGCGGTCCGTCCGGACGGAACCACGCCGAGACACCCATGCCCATGTCGAGAATCGCGTACGAGGCGAGCCGGGGCTCGGCGACCTTGAAATCGCCCTCGGTGCAGCCCCGTTCGATGACTGTGCGCAGTCCCCGCTCGTACGCCTGACGCAGCCGCAGCACCTGGTCGCGGTAGGGCTCCTCCAGGTTCCCGATCTCGCGGTTGCCGACGAACGCCTGCTCGCGATGTGCCGCGTGATAGCGCACATGCGCCTCGACCATCCGCCGCAGTTGCAGCGTCACGTCGCCACCGGCGGCGAGTGCCGCCCGCTGGTCGGCGATCAGTGCCCGCATCGTCTCGACCATGATCTCGCCGAGCAGTACCTGCTTCGAGCTCACATGGCGGTACAGGCTCGGGCCGCGGATGCCGATCGCCGCACCGATGTCGGACATCGTCGTCGCGCGGTAGCCGCGTTCGGCGAACAGGCTCAGAGCCGCCGCGGAGATCGTCCGCGCGTCGACGGTCTGCTGCCTCGGCGACACGTCCGCATCCCGTCCCGCCCAGTGCGACCTGTCCTCACCATGGAGCGCCTCAGTCATGGGCCGAGGATACAGGCTACTTATCATTAGCTCCCTGATATGGCCTATAGCACCTACATCACATCCCCCTTGACAACCTTCTGATCAAACGATCAGGATCTGAGCTAATGGCCATTAGCCCATGAGGAGTGGCATGACAGTCCGGCGTACCGCGCTCGTCACCGGCGCATCCCGTGGAATCGGCAGAGCCATCGCGGAGCGACTCGCGGAAGAAGGCTTCGACCTCACCCTGTCGGCCCGTACGGATGGGCCGCTCAAGGACACCGCCGACGAACTGCGCGCCCATGGGCACCGCGTCGAGACCGTGCCCGCGGACATGGCGGACCCGGCGCAGGTCGAGGCCCTCGCCGACGCGCATCTCGAACTGCACGGCGGCCTCGACGTGCTGGTGCTGGCCGCGGGCATGGGAGCGGGCGGTGAGCTTTCGACATACCCCCTGAACAGGTTCGACACGATGATGTCGGTGAACGTCAGGAGTGCGTTGCTGCTGACCCAGCGGCTCCTGCCGGCGCTCCGTACGGCCGGATCGGCGCCGTCGGGACCGGGCGCGAAGATCATCGCCATCGCGTCGATCACCGGAGTCGTGAGCGAGCCGGGCCTGGCGGCCTACGGCGCCAGCAAGGCGGCCCTGATCTCCCTGTGCGAGTCGATCACAGTCGCCGAGGGCGGGCGGGGCGTGAGCGCGACGGCGCTGTCGCCCGGGTACGTCGACACCGACATGGCGGCCTGGGTGCACGACCGGGTCGACCCCGCCTCGATGATCCGGGCCTCGGACATCGCGGAACTCACGGTGGCGCTCTGCCGGCTGTCGCGGCATGCCGCCGTACCCAACATCGTGGTCACCAGGCCCGGGGAGACGTTGTGGCGCGCATGACCACCGCAGGGGGAACGAGGGCCGGACGGGGCGGCCCGGGAAACGATCTGACGAGCCGGACGGAGTCACCGTAGATGTCCTTCGATTTCTCTCTCACGCCCCGAGTCGTGGAGTGGCGCGACCGGATCGCCGAGTTCGTGGCGGACGTGGTCGTCCCGCGTGAACAGGAGGCGTTCGCGAACGGCGTGGACGACGCTCTGCGCCGGGACCTTCAGCAGGCGGCCAAGCTGGCCGGGCTCTGGGCACCCCAGGCCCCCGCCGAACTCGGCGGGGGCGGCTTCCGCTTCGACGAGGCGGCGGTCCTCCTGGAGGAGGCCGGCACGAGCCTGCTCGGCCCGCTCGCCCTCAACTGCGCGGCCCCCGACGAGGGCAACATCCACCTGCTGAACGTGGTGGCCACTCCCCCGCAGCGCGAGAAGTACCTCGTTCCCCTGGTCAACGGCGACATCCGCTCCTGCTTCGCGATGACCGAGCCGCCGCCCGGCGCGGGCTCCGACCCGTCGGCCGTACGCACTCTGGCGACCAAGGTCGCCGGCGGCTGGAGCATCTCGGGCGAGAAGCACCTGATCACCGGGGCCGAGGGCGCCGCGTTCACGATCGTCATGGCACGTGACGAGGAGAGCGGCGGAGCCACCATGCTGCTGGTCGACACCGGCACGCCCGGTTTCGCGGTGAAGGAGCACGCCCGCACCATCGACTCGACCATGGTCGGCGGTCACTGCCGGGTGCTGTTCGAGGACGTGTTCGTGCCCGACGAGGCCGTGCTCGGCGAGCCCGGGAAGGGCTTCAGGTATGTGCAGGTCCGGCTGGCGCCCGCCCGTCTGACGCACTGCATGCGATGGCTCGGTGCGGCCCGCCGCGCCCACGAGATCGCCCTCGGGCGCGCGGTCGACCGCGAGCTGTTCGGGCAGCGGATGACCGACCTCGGGATGGCGCAGCAGATGATCGCCGACAACGAGATCGACCTGGTCGCCGCCCGGGCACTGCTGTGGCAGACCTGCTGGGAGGTCGCCGAGGGCGGCAAGGGCACGGAGTCGTCCTCGCGCGCCAAGGTGTTCATCAGCGAGGCCGTCGGACGCGTCGTCGACCGGTCGGTGCAGCTCGCCGGGGGCCTGGGCACAAGCGAGGACCTGGTCATCGGCCGTGTCTACGCCGACATTCGCGCCTTCCGTATCTACGACGGAGCCTCGGAGGCGCACCGCATGTCGATCGCGAAGCGGGCCGCGCGCCGGGTCGCCGGCGCCGAGCAGGGAAAGGAGGTCCGGTCGTGACCACCGATCTGCCCGGCCTGCCGGCCGCGAACATCGAGAAGTGGCTCCAGGAGACACTGCCGGATCTGCTGGACGGCGGCGGCCCATGGCACGCGGAACTGATATCCGGCGGGCTGTCGAACATCACCTATCGTCTGTACCTTCCGCACGCCGTCGTCATCCTCCGGCGGCCTCCGCTGGGTGAAGTCCTCCCGAGCGCCCACGACATGAAGCGCGAGTACCGCATCCAGACCGCGCTGGCGGGGACAGCCGTCCCGGTGCCCCGGACCCTCGCACTCTGCACCGATCCCGACGTCCTCGGCTGCCCCTTCTACGTCATGTCCGAGGTCCCTGGGCAGGTCATGCGCACGGCGGACGACACCGCCGGGCTCACTCCCGAGACGCGCTCGGCGCTGGCCGACGGTCTGGTGCGCACCCTCGCGGACCTGCACGGCGTCAACCCGTCGAGTGCCGGTCTGGCGGACTTCGGACGGCCCCACGGGTACCTCGCCCGGCAGATCGTCCGCTGGGGCGAGCAGTGGCAGCGCTCACGCACCCGCGGACTCCCGGACATGGACGTCCTCCTGAACAGGCTCTCGGACCATGTGCCGGAGCACTCCGACGCGTCGATCGTCCACGGCGACTACCGCCTCGACAACACGATCGTCGACATGACCGGGCCGCCCCGCATCGCGGGCGTGCTCGACTGGGAGCTCTCCACGCTGGGAGACCCCCTGGCGGATCTCGGCATGACACTGACGTACTGGCACGACCACGGCGACACGGACCGGGAACTGATCCCCGTCGCGGTGGGAGTCACCACGCAGCAGGGCTTCCCCACCAGCCGCGAAGTGGCGGAGAAATACGCCGCGTTGACCGGCCGGGACCTGAGCCTGCTGCCGTTCTACCTCGCCTTCAGCGCGATGAAGCTCGCCGTGATCTTCGAAGGCGTCCACGCCCGCTACATCGGCGGCCAGACGGTGAGCGAAGGCTACGAAGGTGCCGGCGCAGCGGTCCCGGTCCTGGTGTCGAAGGCCCTGAGCGAACTGCGTGCGCTCGGGCGGGCGTAGGCGGCGGTACGGCCGCGGGGCGGGAGCGTTCAGGGCGCCCCCGCCCCGTGGCACAGGCAGCCACTGCCGTCGCGGGGTCTCGCTCGGCCACCGCGACCCGGTTGCGCGGGTCAGGCCCAGGCGCCGACGGGCGCGAAGGAGCTGTCGGCCTGCAGGAGCGTGTCGGTGCTGTCGTACGGGTCCACCCACAGTTCGTTGTTCCTGTGGCGGATGCAGCGCGTGGGGAAGTTGTACGACATCAGCCGGACCGCCGCGTCGTCCCCGGAGCCGGGTACGGCGTGGAAGGTCGCGTCCTGCTTGAAGGTGTCCGAGCCGTCGTCGGCGTCCAGCCTGAGCCGGAAGGCGTAGTGGCGCAGGTAGCGGCCGTCGGCGCTGCGGAAGGAGAAGCCGTCCGAGTCCGCCAGGCCGGCCACCACCGTGAAGCCGGCCTGCTTCTTGACGGCGTCGCTGCTGTCGGCGGTGACCTGGCCGAGGATGCCGAGCCCGCCGGAGTCGTATGCGACGTAGTAGGTCGGGAAGTTGACGGACTGCAGTGACCGGGCCGCGCCGGCCACCAGGGCGTGGCTGGGATCCAGCAGGTCGTACGCGGTGAACACCTCGTCGATCAGGGCGTCCTCGTCGGCGCCGGTCTTCGCCCCCTCCGTCTCGATGCGGTCGAGTTCGGCGGTGAAGGCCGCGTAGCTCTCCCGCGTCCAGGCGGCCTGGTCGGTCTCCCGGGCTTGGGCGAGGACTTGGGCGAGTGTCTGCGCGGTGACGGTGAACTCGCTGAAGTCGGACTCCGCGGCCGTGCTGGAGCCGGCGGTCGTGAAGGTCCCGACGTCCTGAGCGGCCACCGTGCTCGGGACGGTGGCGGCGCCGACGGTGGTCCAGGTGCTGCCGTCGGTGGAGCGGTAGCCGGTGAAGTCGGTTCCGGAGCGGACGAGTTTGAGCCAGGTCGGGTAGGAGGTGCTGCCGTCCGTCTCAATGGTGCGGTCGAGGGCGCCGTCGCCGTCGCTGTCCCACTGGAGGGCGACGCCGTGGCCCGGCGTCACCGAGAGCGTGAGGTAGCCGGGCGAGGTGCCGGCGCCGGTGATGTCGTCGCGGACCATGATTCCGGCTCTGGCCCAGGCGGCGGTGGAGTCCTGCGAGGTCACCGCGACCGTGGCGACGGACGCCTTGGTCAGCGCGCCGGTCAGATAGATGGCGCTGTACTGGTCGGTGCTGCCCCAGACGTCGGTTCCGTCACCGTAGATGGCGAGGTCGGTGCCGGACTGGCCGTAGGCCGCGGTGGCGGCCGTCGCCGAGGTGAAGGTCTTGTAGGGGGCCTGGACGGGCCGGCCGAGGACGGTGGCCGCGCCCGCCGTGACGCTGACGTGGTCGAAGACGGTGGTGTTGAGGGCTGACGGGGTGCGGGAGGTGACGGCGAGCCCGACGTAGAAGGGGGCCGAGCCGAAGGTGGAGATCGTGTCCCGGCCGATGACCGACCAGGTGGTGCCGTCGACGGAGGTGGAGGCGGTGAACTTGTTTCCACTGCGCTCCATACGCAGCCAGGTGGGGGTGGCCACGCTGCTGCCGCTCGCGTTGGTGGTGGACGTGCCGCCGGCCACCACCTGGCGGCGTACGAACTGCTTGACGCCCGTGTCGCCGCTGCCGGTGCTGGTCAGTATCGCGCCGGCCATCTGACCGAACGGGGAGAGGGACTGGGTCATCAACAGGCCGACCTGGTCGTCGCTGCCCGCGTTGGTCCGGCTCGCGACCCGGGCGATGAACGTGGTGTCACCGGTCACCGGCAGGTGGACGTACTGGGCGGTCATGCCCTGACCGTTGACGTTGAGGTCCGTGCCGGCGCCGCGCACCGTGAAGCTGCCGTCCGTGGCGTCGTAGCCGGTGCTGCCCGGTGTCCGCACGGACACCACGCCGTAGCTGCCCAACTGCCGTTCGTCGAGGACGTAGTCGCCGATGTCCTGGTACGACCAGGGTGCGGGCGGCGGTGTCCCGACGCCGAGTTTGAGCGTTGCGGTGTCGGTGCCGGCGGCGTTGGTGGCCGAGATCCGGACGGTGAAGTCCCCCGTGCCGGTGGGGGTCCCGGAGATCAGGCCGGTCGCGGTGTCGACGCTCAGCCCGGCGGGCAGCCCGGTGGCGGCGAAGGACGCGGGATCGTTGGAGGCGCCGATCAGATACTCGAACGGCACACCCGTGTTGGCGTACGCGGTCGAGGCGCTGCTCAGTTTCGGCGCGGGCGGCGTCGGCATCGTCGCGCTGACCTCCGCCGAGACGGGGCCCGTCCCGCCCACGTTGGTCTTGGCGATCACGTAGTAGTAGGTCGTGCCGGGCGTCCCGGTGGGGTCGCTGTAGCGGGTGTGGACGCCGAAACCCACCGGCCCCACGTTGGTGGCGATCACCTCGTAGGGGCCGCCCGGTGAGGTGCCGCGCTTGACGGTGTAGCGGCCGGACAGGTCCGTATCGCTCCAGGTCAGCTCGATCGCGCTGGTCCCGGTGGTCGCCGCCGGTGCGGTGACGGCCCCCTTGGGCGAGGGCACCTGCCAGTGCGTGGCGGACTTGCGGATCACGGTGACGTTGTCGAAGGCCGCCGTTCCGGTCTCCGCGTAGGACTCCGACACGCCCAGGCAGGAGCAGTTCACCAGGCCGACGTAGACGGTGGTGCCGAGGTCCAGTTCGGTGGAGCCGACCTGGGTCCAGTGCACGCCGTCCGGGGAGATCGAGCCGGTGAACTTGTTCTTGACGCGCTCAAGGCGCACCCAGTAAGGCATCCGCATCCGGTAGCCGTCGCCCGCGGCCTCCACGTAGGGGGCCGACAGCGGAGTCGCCGAGTCCGGCAGTGACCCCAGGTTGGAGATCGGGTAGGAGGCGGCCGTCGAGATCGCGGTCTGCTGCGCGGGCGGAACCGGGGTGCTGCCGGTCGCCGCGGTCGTCGCCCCGGTGGCGTCCCGGGTGGTCCACACCCCGCTCCAGGCCGTGAGGGTGAGGCCCTGGAGCAGCATCGCCGCGTGCGCCGAGCCCGCCGCCGTCGAACTGCGCATCATCACGCCGACCTTGGCGTACTGCGAGCTGAGCGGGTACACCACCCGTGCGGTGATGGTCGCGTTCCCGCTCAGCGACATCTGCGCGATCCGGAAGCTGTCGGCGGTGCCCGCGATGTCCCCGCCGCTCGCCTCCAGCGTGAACCGCTCGCCGTCGAAGGTCGTCAGCCCCGACGCCTGGACGGTTCCCACGTTCCGTGACGACCAGCTGCTGGGCAGACCGGCCGTCGCGCAGACCTCCAGAGAGGGCACGCTCGTACCCACCGCGTTGGTGGCCGTGACCGTGTAGTAGTACGTCGTGCCGATGGTGACTTCGAGATCGGTGTACTTCGTGGACGTCAGCCCGGTGGCGATCGTCTGGTACGTCCCGCCGCTGGTGGTGGCCCGCGCCAGCGTGTACGACGCCGCCGAGGTGGCGCTGGCCGGGTCCACCGACCCCACCCAGGCGAGGTCGACGGAGTCCGTTCCGTTGCTCGCGGTCAGCCCGGCCGGAGCGCCGGGGGGCGCGGCGGGGGTCGACGAGGCCGGCGCCTCGCGCGCGCAGGTGAGGGTGCCCCATGACGGGTGGTCCTGGTCGTAGCCCTCGACGAACCGGGCCCCGTCGGTGCCCCGGAAGACCGCCTGTTTCGTGTACGGCGCCGACAGGCCAAGGACGCTCACGTAGTGCGCGTAGGCCAGCTCGAAGATGGGTCGGGACAGACCCCGTACGAGGGTGGTGACCTTGGTCTTGATGTACTTGCCGGTGCGGTCGAGGTCCGCCACGAAGGTCACGTCGTCGTTGCCCAGGTTGTACTTCGCGTCGTACTCGTAGCCGGCGAGTATGCGGTTGCCCGCGAAGCCGAAGAGGTCGACGCCCTGGTTCCACGCCACCTGCGCCGCACTGGCCAGCAGGCCGAGGGCCAGCTGTTCGTGGGTCTGGTCCCGGCCGCTTTCCTGACCCTGCCCTGCCGTGTTGACGATCCGGTGCCTGATGCTGCCGTTGCCCGCGCCGGCGGCGGCGTACCGCACCGCGTCCTCGAACATCACGCGGTCGTCGCAGAAGACGGCGATGCCCAGGACGGTCTGGATGATTCCGGCGTCCCAGCCGCCGTTGGCGAACAGGGCGTAGCCGGACTGCGCCTTGTACCAGACGTCCTTGAGGGACTTCTCGCACCGCGCGATGTCCGCGTCCGCCCAGCCGTCGTAGCCGGTGTGGCGCAGGATCTCGGCCGCGTTGACGAACTTGAACCCCTGCAGGGACGCCCCGAGTTCGCCGTCCGCGCCGGTGATACCCTCCAGGGTCCTCGACCAGATGTCGATGATGTCCCGCGCCTTGTCCGCGTACCGGACGTCCTGCGTGATGTACCACATCAGGGCGTTCTGGTACGCGGCAGCGGCGTCGTTCGGCGCCTGGTCCTGATAGTTGTACGGGCCGCGTCCCCAGGTGGTGATCTGGCCGGTGTTCGCCGCCGTGTAGTCGTAGGAGGACCGGCCGTCCGCCGCCACGGCCCGGTATCCCGAGTAGACCGGCTCCTCCTTGGCCGCGACCGCGGTTCTCATCCGGTCCAGGTCCTCCTGGGTGTGCAGGATCCCCGGGTGGGCGAAGGTGAAGCCGGCGGCCCCGTCCTGCACGGGTATCTCGGCGTGCGCCGTGCCCGCCGCGAGGAGTGTGGTGGGACCGGTCGCGGCGATCGCGGCTGCGGTCATGGTCCCGGTGCCGCCCAGGAACGACCGACGGCTGAAACGTCCCGTCACTCTCGCCATGTCAGCCCACCACCAGGGTGAGGGTCTGGGTGCCGGTGCCGACGGCGTTGGTGGCGCTGAGCTCGACGGACGAGGTGCCGGTGGCCGTCGGCTTCCCGGTGATGGCTCCGGTGGACTTGTTCACGGTCAGGCCGTCCGGCAGGCCGGTGGCCGCGAAGGTGTAGGGGTGGTTGGATGCCTCGATGGTGTAGCTGAAGTCGGAGCCGGCGTTCGCGGTGGCGGAGTCCGCGCTGCTGATCGCGGGCAGCACGGCGGTGAGCGAGGCCCCGGAGTCGACGAACTTCAGGTTGGTGACGTGCTCGTTGGTGTACATCGGGACGAAGTCCGAGGTCTTGTACCAGGAGGCGTGCCCGTCGGTGTCGGAGACGACGGCGCCGTTGATGACGAGGTTCTCGAAGGTCACGTCCTTGATGCCGTGGTCCGCGTCGTATCCCACCATGTGCGAGGTGGAGGCGTGGGTCCCGGTGTAGGTGAGGTCCTTGACGTAGACCATCTCGATGCCGCGGCCGGCGGAGGTGTTGTACGACTTGTTGAACATCACCCGCATGTTGATCAGCTGTCCCCAGCGGAAGTCCTCCACCCGGACGTCCTCGATGCGGACGTTGCGGATGAGGTTGCTGTCTCCGGCGTTGAGTGCGAAGCAGCCCTGGTAGTCGAGTTGTGGTTCGCGATGGTCGAGGATGTCGATGTTCTTGAAGGTGAGGTTCTCGATGGTCTCGGGGTTGTCGGTGTTGCCGTGCGTGCCGATGTTGACCGGGTGCGCCACGTCGGCCCACAGGGTGGAGTTCTTGACGACGATGTTGCCGCTGTCGCCGACGTAGTCCCAGCGGTGGTTGTAGACGGCGACGCAGTCGTCAGAGTTGCGCATGAACACGCCGTCGATCACCACGTCCTGGCAGCAGAACAGGTCGATGCCGTCGCCCCAGCCCGTCGCGGACATCGAGCGGAGGTTGCGGATGGTGAGGTTCTTGGTCTGTCCGGCGCTGATGGAGTGGCCCCAGGGGAGCATCATCGTGACGCCGTCGATCTCGATGTTCTCGCAGTAGTCGACGCCGCAGGCGCCGCCGTTGGGTGCCTCGTAGACCAGGCCCCGGCCGAGCAGTTTGGCGTTCTGGACGTGGTCGAAGACGACGCGCGCCTTGAGCACCGCGCCGCCGGCCAGGTAGACGGTCTTGCCGCTGGGCACGATGACCTTGCCGTCGGAGGGTGCGTGGACGCCGGGGCCGAAGTAGAGGACGTCCGGGTCGTCCTCGCTGGGCGGGTTGGTGTCGATCGCTCCCGCGAACAGCTGGAGATTGTCGAAGCGGTCGTCGTTGAACTCG
Organism: Streptomyces sp. NPDC048254; assembly: GCF_043201895.1. Lineage (NCBI taxonomy): Bacteria > Bacillati > Actinomycetota > Actinomycetes > Kitasatosporales > Streptomycetaceae > Streptomyces > Streptomyces sp. NPDC048254. The sequence goes on along the minus strand of NZ_JBICZJ010000010.1, from coordinate 393,095 downwards.
ATGGACAGGTTGCGCGGTCCGGTGAGGCTGAAGGTCAGGGTGCCGCTGCTCTTGTCCAGCTTGTGTGCGATGTCGTACGAGGCAGGGCGGATCCTGGCCTTCTTGACGGTGTCCTGGGTGTAGGTGACCTGGACCTGGACCTCGCCCGAGAAGTCGAAGTACGCCATGGACGAGTTCTGCGTGCTGCCGCTTCCCGTCTTCGGATCGATGGTCATGAACCTCGCGCGGTAGACGTCGACTGCCTTCCAGGTGCCGCCCGGGGTTCTCACCTTCACGGCGAAGCTGTCGTTCGCGGCGATGTCGTCGGGGATGGGGTAGGTCGCCACTCGGTTGGCGGAGGCCGATGCGTCCGCCGCCTGCGCGGGGCTCGCCAGGCTCGACACGTAGCCGGCGACGGCTACGGCACCCGCGGCGTGCAGCAGCGTCCGGCGTGACATGCGGGATTCGGGGAGGCTCATGTCGGGGGTACCCCTTTCTGGGAGGCCGCCGCCCGTGGGGAGGCACGGGCGGCGGCCGGGTGATGGGCCGGGTTGTGCGATCAGGCCCAGGCGGTGACGGGGACGAAGGAGCTGTCCGCCGGGAAGGTGCCGGAGACGAGGTCGTAGGTGTCGACCCACAGCTCGTAGTTCCGGTGGCGGATGCAGCGACCCGGGTAGTTGTGGGACACCAGGCGCACCGATCCGCTCGTGGAGCCGGCCAGTGCGTAGAAGGTGGCGTCCTCGTTGAAGGTGTCCGTGCCGTCGCTGGTGCCCAGCTCGACGCGGAAGGCGTAGTGGCGCAGATAGCGGCCGTCGGACGCCCGGAGGGAGTAGCCCGCCGAGTCGGCGAGGCCGGCCACGATCGTGTAGCTGGCCTCCTGCTTGAGCGTCGACGAGCTGCTGGAGGTGACCTGGGTCAGGGCGCCCAGGCTGTCGGTGCCATACGACGCGTAGTACGTCGGGTAGTTGACCGACTGGAGGGAGCGGGTGACACCGGTGGGCAGGGTGGAGCGGGTCTGTTCGGTGGAGGTCAGCTGGGTCAGGCCCAGGTGGTCGTAGCCGCCGCTCGTCGAGCCGTAGTCACCTCCCCCGCCCTCGGGCTCGACGATCTTGGCGTACGCGGCCGTGTTGGGCACGAACAGGCCCTTGCGCACCGCGTAGTGGTTGTGGATCTGCGCCCAGATGGGACGGACCTGGCCCCTGCTGTCGGTGGCCGGCGCGGTGAAGGTCTGCCAGCCCTCCCACACGCCGGGCGCGCCGTAGTGCCAGGTCCAGTCGGTGAACGGCACGTCCTCGCCGAGGTTGTAGCGGGCGACGTACTCGCACGCCTTCATGAACCGGTTGCTGTCGTAGCCGTACAGGTCGTAGCCCTGGTGCCAGGCCATCTCACAGATGGTGGCCATCAAGCCGATGCCCAGCATGGAGTGGCCCTGGTCGCGGCCGCTCTCCACCCACTGCGCCAGGCCCTGGTCGTCGTACAGGTAGGGGATGGCGTTCTCGATGGAGCCCATCCCCACACCGGACTTGAAGTACGTGACGGCCTCATCGACCTTGGCCTGGTCGTCGCAGAGAATGCCGGTGGCCAGGACGCAGGCGATGTTGCACAGGTCCCAGCTCGCCCAGTAGTTGCTGTCGTAGGCGCCGTTGTGGGTGGCCAGGAAGCCGCTGCTGAGCGGGTAGAAAGCGTTCCGCATGAGGTTCTGGGACCCGGTGAGGTCGAAGCCGCTGTAGCCGCGCATGATCTCGGCGGCGTTGGCGAGTTCGTAGCCGTAGATCCCGGCGGCCAGGAAGCGGTCGGCGCTTCCGGAGATCTCGGTGAGCGTGGACGACCAGGCGTTGAGGATGTCGCGGGCGGCGTTGCCGTGCTCGCCGGCGCCCTGGATCTTCCAGCGCAGCGCGTTCTGGTAGGCGGCGGCGACGTCGTTGTACAGGACGGGGTAGTTCTCGACGCTGCCGTCGCCCCGGTAGATGACCGACTGCGGGTTTGCCGTGTAGGTGGACAGCGAGTGGGCGTTGGCGATCAGCAGCGCCCAGCTGTCCTGCCAGGGCTGCGCGGCGGCACCGACCTTGGCGGCCATGCGGTCGAAGTCGTCCTGGGCGTGCAGCATTCCGGGGTGGGTCAGGCTCGCGGCCGAGGCCGGGCCCGCGGTGAGGAGCGGGCCCGCCAGGGCGGCGGCGCCGACACCCGCGGCGGCTTTGAGTACGTTGCGGCGAGTGGTGCCTTTCGGTGGTGGTGCGGCTCTTTCTGTCACGTCGGGCTCCTTTGCCCTGCGGTCGAGGTCGTGCGGTCGAGGTCGTGCGGGTCCTCCCCCGGCTACCGCCGGGGGTGCCCCCAGGACGGCAGGTCGCCGCCCCGGAGAGCGGGCGTGCGGTCCGCTCGCAGTCGCAGGTCGAACGCCGCGTCGCGATCGCAGCGCAGTCGGCCTTCGCGCACCGCCAGCGGGGCGACCTGGACGCAGGAGCGCTGCCCGTCGGCGGAGTGTGTGAAGTAGAAGAGGTACGCGTCGTCCTCGCCTTGGGAGAGCGCGAACGCGTGGTGGCCGTCTCCGTCGTCACCGGGGCGCAGGCCCTTGCCCGCCAGGAGCGGCTGGTCCTGCCGCGCCCAGTGGGTCAGGTCGTCGGAGCGGTAGACCGGCAGCCCCGACCAGAAGTCGGTGACCATCCAGTAACTGCCCTGGTGCCAAAAGACGTTGGGTCCCTCCTGCGCCTGGTCGTCCAGTGCGCGGCCGATGGGCCGCCAGTCGAACAGGTTCGGCGAGTCCGCCGCGTGGATGCGGTTCCCGTCGGCCTCGTCCTTGTGCCACATGCGCCAACTCCCGTCGGGCAGCGGCCATACGCAGGCGTCGATGACCCGGTTGCCGGACAGCTTCAGCACCGACTCGAACCGCCAGCTCACTAGGTCCCGGGAGGTGTGGTGCAGGATGTGCCGGTCGGCGTCCCAGTCGGTGGGCACTCCGGGGACGTAGGAGACGTACATGTGGTAACTGCCGTCGTGCCACAGGACCTCGGGCGCCCAGTAGGTGTTGCGGCCCGGCTCGTGAGCCAGGCCCTGGGCTATGCCGCGGTAGGTCCAGGTGCGGCCGCCGTCCGCGCTGGTGGCGATGCCGATGTCGGTGCCGTGCACCCAGCCGAAACCCTCGGTGGCCAGGTTCGCCCGGCGGGCGGTGTAGAACATCCACCAGTCGCCGGACTCCCGGTCGCGGATCAGGGTCGGGTCGGCGGCGCCGTCGTGGACCGGGTCCCGGAAGAGCGGGGCGGCGGGGGCGAGGGGCGAGGTCACTGCTGGAGGCTCCTTCTCGGTGCTGGGCGGACAGACCGGGGCGGCGGCGAATGTCAGCTGTGGAAGTGCGGCCGGCTACGCTCGGCCAGGACGGCGAACCGCTCGGCGGTCAGTGGCGGTGCGTCGCCGGCCACCGCGTTCCGCTCGACGTTCCCGACGCCGCGCATGCCGACGACGACGCTGGAGACGGCCGTGCCGCCGAGGGCGAGACACAGGGGCCCCGCGCTCTCATCCGCTGCGATGCCCAGGTCGTCGACGTTCGCGGCGACACGCTGGGCGACCTCGGCGGGCCCCTCGTCGCGGAAGTACCAGTCGCGGAAGTACCAGTCGGCGAAGTACCAGTCGCGCCAGTCGTTCTCAGGGAAGGTGAGCCGGACCTGATTCGTCCGGTCGCGGGGGCGCGCGTCGCGCGGGTTCTCATCCGGCGTTCCCGGTGAACGCGGCTGCCACGGCGGCGCCTCGGCGGACGAAGACCGGGATGCGCTCCAGCGGTGCCGGCACGTCCAAGGTCGTACCGCCCTCGTGGAGTTCGCCGGTGGCGGTGTCGGTCCAGTGTGCGTCGGCCGGCAGGTAGACGATGCGGCGGCGGGCGCCCGCCTCGGTGACCGGGGCGACGAGGACATCGGGGCCGAGCAGGAACTGGTCGTCGACGCTCCAGGCGTGTTCGTCGTCCGGGAAGTCGAAGAACAGCGGGCGCATGACGGGGGCGCCGGTGCGGTGCGTGGTCTCGGAGAGTTCGAGGAGATAGGGGCGCAGGCGCTCGCGGAGGTGCAGATGCGCGCACAGGATCGGATACGCCTCCTGTCCGTACGACCAGACCTCGTTCGGCCCGCCGGTCATGTCTGCGGAGAAGGTGGGCCAGCTGGGCTGTCGGTCGCCGTGCAGCCGCATGACCGGGCTGAAGGTGCCGTACTGGAACCAGCGGACCATGACCTCCTGGTAAGACGGGTCGGTGGGGTCGCCGCCGCCGAAGCCGCCGATGTCCGTGTTCCACCAGGGGATGCCGCTCATCGCGACGTTCAGACCGGCCCGCACCTGCTGGGCCAGGGACTCGAAGGTGGGGCGGATATCGCCGGACCACAGGGCGGCGCCGTGGCGCTGGCTGCCGGCCCAGGCGGAGCGGATCAGGCTGAACGGGCGGTCGTCGCCGTCGTCCGCGAGCCCTTCGGCGACGGCCCGCGCCTGCATCAGTCCGTACAGGGTGCCGACCTGGACGCCGGGGCCCGCCGCGTAGACCGCTCGGGCGGCCAGTTCCGGGGTCAGGTCGGGTTCGCAGGCGTCCAGCCAGAATGCGGCGACGCCGAGGGCCCGGTAGTGCTCGCGCAGCTGCTCCCAGAGAAGGCGGCGGGCGCCGGGATCCGTCGCGTCGAGGTACGTCATCGGCTGATGGTCGGCGCCGTGGCCGCGGGCGGGCCAGGGGAAGGTGAGCAGGCCACCCTGGCTGTCGCCGACCAGGTGTCCGGCGGTGTGCAGGGCCTCGTAGTTGTCGCTTCCGGGCTCCACCGTGGGCCAGACGGACACGGCGAGCTTGACGCCGAGAGCCTCCAACTCCTTGACCATGCCCTCGGGATCGGGCCAGTCGGTCCGGTCGAAGTCCCAGTCGCCCATATGGGTCCAGTGGAAGAAGTCACAGATGATCGTGGCCAGTGGCAGTCCTCGCCGCTTGTACTCCCGTGCCACGGCGAGGAGTTCGTCCTGGGCGCGGTAGCGCAGCTTCGACTGCCAGAATCCCGTGGCCCAGTCGGGCACCAGGGGTGGATGCCCGGTGACGTCCGCGTACGCCCGCATGATCTCGGCGGGGGTGTCGCCCGCGGTGATCCAGTAGTCGAGCTGGCGTGCTTCGTCCGCGACCCAGCGGGTGGTGTCACCGCCCAGTTCGACCCGGCCCGTCGCGGGGTTGTTCCACAGCAGGCCGTAGCCGCGGGAGGAGTGCAGGAAGGGGATGGCGACGATGGTGTTGCCCTGGACCAGGTCAATCACCAGGCCCTTCTGGTCGAGGCGGCCATGCAGATGCTGGCCGAGGCCGTGGATGCGCTCGTCGTCGTACGCCTCGAAGCTCTGCTCGATGCGGTAGACGCCGATGCCGCCGAGCGGTGCGAACGTGCGCGGCTCCGGGTACCAGGTGTACGGGCGCTTGTCGGCGAGGAGTTCGCGGCCGGTCGCGGTGTGCAGGAAGCGCAGCTTGCCGTCCTGGTCGGCCTCGACGGTGAGACGGCCGTTGACGAGCCGGGCGGTGCCGTCCGGGTGCGCTGTCGCCGTGGCGGTGGAGTCGGGCGGAGGGATGTCGAGGGCCCCGGGCAGCGTTGCGTCGATTCCCTCTACGGTGCCGCCCTCGTCGGTGTGGGTGACGCTGCTGCCGTCCAGGCTACGGCCGGCGATGGTGTCGTCCAGGTTCCGGAGGGCTCGGGCACGGACCCGTACCGCGTGCGGGCCCCAGGGTTCGATGACGAGGACCTCGTGCGGGGCGCGCCGTTCCAGAGCGCCGTCCTGAGCGGTGAAGACAGTCATGGATCCGGGGTCTCCTTCTCAACTCTGGGCGGTGGCACGGGCGTTGGCGCCGACGGGGGCCAGACGGATGACGTTCCAGGACAGCGGAGGCAGCGTGGAGGTCAGCACGTCACCGGTGACGCCGCTGGCGTCGACCGTGCGGGGAGCGACCCGTTCGGGGTCCGTCAGGGTGTTGCGGGCGTCGGGGTCGTCGCCGGTGAGCAGCAGATGCTCGACGACCCGGACTGCGCCGAGACCGCGGAGGTCCACTTCGAGCGGGAGTTCCCGGGTCAGGCTGCGGTTGACGGCGAAGACGGTGATCGTGCCGGCCTGCTCGTCGTGGGTGGCCGTGGCGTGCAGCAGGTCGACCTCGCCGAAGCGCCCGGTGGTGTGCGTCGGGCTGTCCACCTCGACGCGCAGCACCCGGCCACGGCCGTACTTCGACGCCTGGGCGAAGGGGAAGAAGGTGGTCTGCCGCCAGGAGGGGCCGCCCGGCTCGGTCATGATCGGGGCGATGACGTTGACCAGCTGGGCGAGGGAGGCGGAGGTGACCCGGTCGGCGTGGCGCAGCAGGGCGATCATCAGTGAGCCGACGAGCACGGCGTCCGTGAGCGTGTAGCTGTTCTCCAGGAGCCGCGGAGCCTGCGGCCAGTCGTCCTCGGGGCGAGACGCGGGCGGCGACGGAGGCTCGCTGTGCCAGACGTTCCACTCGTCGAAGGAGATCATCATCTTCTTCTGGGACTTGAGTGTGGCGCCGACATGGTCGCAGGTGGCGACCGCCGCCTCGATGTAGCGCTCCATCTCCACGGCCGAGGCGAGGAACGAGTCGCGGTCGGGGTGCTCGCCCTTCATCTCGAAGTAGGCGTGCAGCGAGACGTGGTCGACCTTGTCGTAGCACTCGGTCAGGACCGTCGACTCCCAGGTGCCGAAGGTGGGCATCGCGAAGCTGGAGGAACCGGCGACGACCAGTTCGAGGCCGGGGTCGATCATCTTCATGAGGTTGGCGGTCTCGCGGGCGACCTGCCCGTACTCCTCCGCGCTCTTGTGTCCGATCTGCCAGGGGCCGTCCACCTCGTTGCCCAGGCACCACATACGGATACCGAACGGTTCCTTGTTCCCGTGCGCGGCCCGCAGGTCGGACAGCTCGGTGCCGCCCGGGTGGTTCGCGTAGTCGAGGAGCCGGCCGGCGTCCTCCACACCGCGCGTGCCGAGGTTGACGGCCATCATCGGCTCGATGTCCGCCTTGGCGCAGAAGTCCATGAACTCCGCGAGGCCGAACTCGTTGGTCTCGGTGGAGCGCCAGGCCGGCTCCAGGCGTCGCGGCCGCCGCTCGACCGGGCCGACGCCGTCCTCCCAGCGGTAACCGGAGACGAAGTTGCCGCCCGGGTAGCGGACCGTGGTGACGCCGAGTTCGCGGATGAGCGCGAGGACGTCCTCCCGTAGGCCCCTCTCGTCGGCGTCGGGGTGTCCGGGCTCGTAGAGACCGCTGTACACGCAGCGGCCCAGATGCTCGACGAATGAGCCGTACAGCCGTGGATGGACGGCCCCGATACCGAAGGCGGGGTTGAGGGTGAAACGGGCAGCGGAGGGCGAAGACATGCTGCGTCCTTGGGGATCTAGGAGGGGGCCGTTGCTACATGTGTCGTTGCTTCACGTGCCGTTACGTCAAGTGCCCGTGCTTCAGGTGCCGTTACTTCACGTGACCTTGCCTCAGGCTCCGTTACTTCAGCCCCGAGGTGGAGACCCCGGTGACGAAGCCGCGTTGGAGGACGAAGAAGAGCAACAGGACGGGGAGGATGTAGAGGACCGAGCCCGCCGCCATGAGGTTGTTGATCGGCGTCTGGCTGCTCTCGTTGACGTACTGGGTGGCCACGGCGACGGCCAGCGTGGTGTGGTCCGTGCTCAGCAGCAGGGACGGGGCGATGTAGTCACCCCAGACCCAGGTGAACGACAGCAGCATGCTGGTGGCGAGCACCGGCCAGGACTGCGGCAGGAAGATCCGCCAGAAGATCCGGCCGTAGCCGCATCCGTCGACGATCGCGGCCTCCTCCAGCTCCCGGGGCATGTGGGCGAAGAACTGCCGGAACAGGAAGATCAGGTAGGGCGCTCCGGCCAGCCCCCAGAGAACCCAGGGCCAGTAGGTGTCGATCATCCCGAGCCTGGCGAAGATGATGTAGGTGGGGATGAGAGTGATCATCGCCGGCATCATCATCGTGGACAGCAGGACGCCGAAGACCAGCCGCTTGCCCCGGGCTGCCAGCCGGGCGAATCCGAAGCCGGCCCAGGCCGAACTGAGGGTGATCAGCACCGAGTAGATACTTGCGATGACCAGTGAGTTCCGGGCGTAACCAAGGTAGTTGAAGAAGGTCAGGGCCTTGGAGAAGTTCCCGAACTGCCATTTCTCGGGCAGCCAGTGCACCGGGTAGGCGGCCATCTCCGAGCTGTCCTTGAAGGCGGTGATGACGAGCCAGCCGAACGGGCTGACGAACAGCGCGACCAGTGCGATGAGAACGAGGTAGAGGCCGGTGCGACGAGCGAGGATCATTTCTTGGTCTCCGGCTCGAAGTTGTAGAACACCGCACCGGAACTCACTTTGAAGATCAGCGCGGTGACGACGAGGATCACGGCGAACAGCACCCACAGCAGCGCGGACGCGTAGCCGAAACGGCCGTTGGCGAGGTACTGCGCGAACACGTTGATCATGTACAGGTAGTTGCCCTGCGGCACCGACGTGACCGCCGCGGGGCTGGGGTTCGCCGCGAGCAGCATCGGCATGATGCTCTGCAGTGCGCCGATGACGCCGGTGATGACCTGGAAGAAGATCACGGGCGAAAGGAGCGGGAGGGTGATCCGCCGGAACGACTGCCAGGAGTTCGCACCGTCGATGCGAGCGGCCTCAAGCAGCTCCTTGGGCATGTCCTGCAGACCGGCCAGCGAGATGATCATGGCGTTGCCGCAGCCCCAGAGCGTCAGCATGAGCAGCACGTACCGGGCGTAGGGATCGGCCAGCCAGGTGACCGGGCCCCCGCCGAAGAAGCCGAGGATCCCGTTGGCCGCGCCGGTGTCACGGTCGAAAAGCATCTTGAAGGCCATTGCAGCGCCTACCGGGGGGAACACCGCGGGCAGGTAGAGCAGGGTGCGGTAGACGCCCCGTCCCCGTATCGGACGGTTGATCAGCACCGCGAGGGCTAGCCCGGCGATGATGCCGGTCGGTACGACGGCCGCGACGAAGATCCCCGTGCGGACCAGCGTGTCCCGGGTGACCGGGTCCGAGAGCAGTTCCCTGTAGTTGTCCAGGCCGATGAAATGGGTGTGCGGCGAGATGCCGTCGGAGTCGGTCAGACTCAGCCACAGCGCGTACCCCAGCGGATACAGGGTCAGGCCGAGGAAGCCGAGCAGCCATGGGGTGACGCTGAGCCAGAAGGCACGTTCCTGCTGGCGACCGCGGGCGCCGAGGCGGACGCGCGGTCGGCCGGACGGCACCCGCGAAGGCCGGGACGGCTTCGCGGGCGACTCGGCGAGCCGGCTCGTACGTACTGCATCAGCACTCGCCCGATCAGCGCTCACGTGACCGGCACTCACTTGATCAGCTTCTTGCCGTTGGCGAGCTGCTTGTTGATCCCCTCGTTCAGCTGGTCCGCCAGCTTGCTCACGGGCACTTTGCCCTTGATCGCCGCGGGCAGCACCTGGTTGATCACGGCGTCGACGGCGTCCTTGCGGACGTACGGGGTGAAGGGCAGGACCTCGAAGTACGACAGTTCCTTCTCCTGCACCGCGTACGCCTGCTTCTGGAAGCCCTCGCTCTTCGGCAGAAGGGAGCGCAGGGACTTCAGCGCGGGGAGGCCGGCACCGGACTCGGCGCGCTTCTTGGCGGGTGCGCCGCCGAGGAAGTACTCCATCGCTTCCCAGGCCGCGTCCTTGTTCTTGCCGGCCTTGGGCATCCACAGGCCGGTCCCGGTGTAGCCGGTGCTGATCCGCTTGCTGCCGAACTGTGGGGCGGGCGCCAGACGCGCGGTGGCGGCGATCTTCTTGTCGGTGACGACCATGCCGCCGAACCAGTAGCCCGAGGTGGAGATCGCCATGCGGCCGGCCTGGAAGGTGGGCCAGTCCCAGCCGTTGGGGTCCGGGGTGGCGATCGTGGGGGCGATGCCGGACTTGGCGAGTTCGAGGTACCAGCTCAGCGCGGAGCGGGCCTCGGAGGTGGTGAAGTCGACGGCGGAGTAGTCCTCGTTGAAGAGCTGTCCGCCGGCCTCGGTGGTGAGGATCATGAAGGTCTCGAAGTTGCCGGCCATGCCAAGGCCGTACACCTTGGACTTCTTGCCGTTCTGCGCGAGGCGCCTGCCCACGTCGAGCAGCTTGTCGTAGGTCAGCGGCTGGGTGTCACTGAGGTAGGGCTCGTCGGCCTTGTCGAACAGCGCGGTGTTGTACCAGAGCATGTAGCTCTGGGACCAGTCCTTCGCCATCCCGTAGCGCGGGCCGCTGCCCTGCTGCTTCCCGTCCCAGCGCCATATGTCGTTGACGGGATCCAGGTCGCCGACCTTGAGGACCGTGCTCTTGGCGAAGCGGTCGTCCAGGTCCTGCGCGACGCTGTGCGAGGCGAGGTAGGGGGCGTCCGAGCCCTCGGCGCGCACGAGGTCGGGTGCGTTGCCGCTGGTGAGCATGGCCGTCAGGCGGGTCAGGTCGTACTTGACCATCTTGAGATTCATGCCGAGCGCCTTCTCGGCCGCCTTGATCTCCGCGGCCGTGCCCAGCTCGGTACCGCTCGACATGATGGTCAGGGTGGTCTTGCCACCGGAACCGCCCGAGGACACCGAGCCGGCACAGCCCGAGAGCAGACCGCCCGCGGTGGCCGCGGCGGCGACACCGGTGGAGGTGGTGAGGAACCGACGCCGTGACATCGGAGCACCAGATGTGGACCGCATGACTGCTTCCTGCCTTTCCGGCTTCTTCGCAGGACTTCTTTGACGTGACGTGACGTGAGGTGACGGGGAGCGGGCAGCGCGCGGCCGTGGAGGGGCGTGCGGAGTTCCCGCCTGACTGCCGTGGGGGATGCCGGAACCGAGGGCCGTCGAGATCGGCTCCGCCTCGCTCAATGAATGATCAGAAGTCGTACACAGCACGGTTTTTGACCGGTCAAATGCCGTTGCCGAGTGACGTTAACTACGCGTGTCGGGAGCGTCAAGAGGTCGCGCACAACCGGTTTCTGCCGCGCCCAGAAGGCTCCGGAAGGGTCCACAAGGCGCCTTGACCGGCCTCCCGGGCCGCTGTAAGAATCCAGAACACCAGGCAGTTTTACCGGTCAAACGAGAGGTGGATCCGCCCCGTGGTCACCATGGCCGACGTCGCGAAGCGCGCCGGCGTCACCAAGCAGACCGTCTCCAACGTGGTCCGGGGGCGCGCGGTCGTCAGCCCCGAGACCAGGGCGAGAGTCGAGGCCGCCATCGCTGAACTGGGTTACACGCCCAATCTGGTGGCCCGGAGCCTGTCCACGGGCACCACCATGACCATCGGCTTCATCGTGCCCACCATCGCCAACCCGTTCTACTCGGAGGTGGTGGAGGAGGTGGAGATGCTGCTGGAGGAGCGCGGTTATCACCTGTTGCTGGCCACGACCCGGGGCGACGGGGACCGCGCCCGACGTCACCTGGCCACCCTCTCCAACCGGTCGGTGGACGCGCTTCTGGTGGCCGGCGACTTCGAGTTGGGCGAACAGCTGTCCCCGCAGAGCGAGTTGGAATTGCCGGTCGTTCTGTGCGCCTGGGAGATCGATCCTCCGGACGCGCTGCCCGTGGTCACCATCGACTACGAGAAGGCCGGGTATCTGGCCGGGCTGCACCTCCGGGAGCTCGGCCACCGACGGGTGGCGGTGATCGCGGACCTCCCGGCGCACCGTGTCCGGGTGGCCGGCGTCCGGCGGGCCTTCGCCGAGAAAGGGATCGTGGTTCCTGACGACCTGGTGTTCACAGCCCCGGGAGCGACACCCGAGTCCGGCTACGAGGCGGCGCTGCGAGCCCTGCCGCGACTGCGTACGACGGCGCCCGTGACAGCCGTGTTCACCTCCACCGACGCCATCGCCCTGGGGGTGATGGAAGTCTGCCGGCACCAGGGACTTCGGGTGCCGGAGGACATCTCGGTCGTCGGCATCGACGACATCCCCCAGGCGGCACACGCCCATCCGCCCCTGACCACGGTGGCCCTGCCCAAGCGGCAGATGGCCAGGGAGGCCACCGAGCTGCTGTGGCGAGGAATCGCCAACAGCAGGCCCACGGCCCCCTCCCTGACCCTCCTGCGGCCCGAAGTCGTACCCCGCGCGAGTTCAGCAGCGCCCGGCATCCACTGACTTCCGGTGCGGCGTCGAGAGCGCTGCCCGGCCCGGAAACCCCACGCGTCGGTCCCTCTCCGCCCGGCGCGCGCCGCCATGCCCACGCGCTCCCCATCCCCGTACTGCCGGAAAGCGCGCACCGTCCCCTGCCCGAAAGAAGGCACCTGCTGTGATGAGTGAGCCCACCGCACACGACTACCTGGAGAGTTTCTCGCCGGGCCGCGGCCGCGAGCAGCCCCGTGCCGCCTTCACCTCCGACGCCCCCGTACTGGATCTGACCGGACCCTGGCGCTTCCAGCTGGCCGCGGGGCTGCCGCAGGTCGTCGAGGGTTTCCAGGAAGCCGGGTTCGACGACAGCGCCTGGGACACGATTCCGGTGCCGTCCTGCTGGCAGATGGAGGGTCTGCCGGGCGAGCCGCGCTTCGGCCCGCCCGCGTACACCAACCAGGTCTATCCGTTCCCGGTGGATCCACCGCACGTACCGGACGCCAACCCGACCGGCGAGTACCGCCGCGCGTTCCTCCTCCCCGGCGACTGGCCGGAGGGCCGCACCCTGTTGCGCTTCGAGGGCGTCGACTCCTGCTTCGCCGTCTGGCTCAACGGCACCCTGCTCGGCGACGGCAAGGGCAGCCGTCTGCCCACCGAGTTCGACGTCACCGACGCCCTGCGGCCGGGCCGCAACGTCCTCGCGGTCCGGGTGCACCAGTGGTCGTCCGGCAGCTACCTCGAGGACCAGGACATGTGGTGGCTGTCGGGGATCTTCCGCCCCGTCACGCTGGTCTCCCGCCCGGTCGGCGCGCTGACCGACTTCTTCGTGCACGCCGACTACGACCACCACACCGGCGACGGCACCCTCTCCGTAGGGACCAAAGGCCCGGCCCTGCTGACCGTCCCCGCCCTGGGCATCGTCGACGCCGACCCGGCGGGACCGCACCCCGCCCCCGGCGTCGTACCCTGGTCCGCCGAGCAACCACACCTCTACGAGGGCGAGTTGGTGACCGAGGGCGAGCGGATCCCCCTTCGGATCGGCTTCCGCCGCATCGAGGTGGTGGACGGCGTCATCCTCGCCAACGGGCGGCCGCTGCTCTTCCGCGGCGTCAACCGCCACGAATGGCACCCCGACACGGGGCGCACCCTCAGCCACGAGGACATGCTCACGGACGTCCTGCTGATGAAGCGCCACAACATCAACTCCGTCCGGACCAGCCACTATCCGCCGGACTCCGCGTTCCTCGACCTGTGCGACAGGTACGGGCTGTGGGTCGTCGACGAGTGCGACCTGGAGACGCACGGCTTCGGACTGGTCGGCTGGGAGAGCAATCCGAGCGACGACCCGCGCTGGCGCGAGGCGTATCTGGACCGGATGCGCCGCATGGTCGAGCGCGACAAGAACCACCCCAGCGTGGTCATGTGGTCGCTCGGCAACGAGGCGGGCACCGGCACCAATCTCGCGGCCATGGCCGCCTGGGCGAAGGACCGCGACCCGGACCGGCTCGTCCACTACGAGGGCGACTACGACTGCCCGTACACCGACGTCTTCAGCCTGATGTACGCCGACCACGGACAGGTGGGTCTCCTGGGGCGGGGCCAGGAAGCGGTCGCCGAGGACCCGGCGCTGGACGCGCGACGCCGCGGGCTGCCGGTCATCCTCTGCGAATACGCACACGCCATGGGCAACGGCCCGGGCGGTCTGAGCGAGTACCAGGAACTCTTCGAGGCCCACCCCCGGCTGCACGGCGGCTTCGTCTGGGAGTGGATCGACCACGGCGTCCGGCGCCGGACCCCGGAGGGCCGCGAACACTTCGCGTACGGCGGCGACTTCGGCGAGCCGGTGCACGACGACAACTTCTGCTGCGACGGACTGGTCTTCGCCGACCGCACCCCCTCCCCCGGCCTCACGGAGTACAAGAAGGCCGTGGAGCCGGTGCGGATCACCGTCGACACCACGTCGAGGACGGTACGCGTCCGGAATCTGCTGCTCACCCTGGACACCGCCGGTCTGCGGTTCCGCTGGTCGGTCGAGGACGACGGACAGCCGCGCGGGGACGGGGAGCTGGTGGTACAGCCGGTGCCCGCGGGCGCCGACGGGGAACTGCTCTGGCCCGAGGCGCTCACCAAGCTCTGCGACGCGCCCCTGGAGGACGGCGAGGAGCGCTGGGTCACGGTCGCCGCGGAACTCGCGGAGGACGAATCGTGGGCGCCGGCCGGCCACGAGATCGCCTGGGACCAGGCTGCCGTCGTGGGCCCCGCACCGGAAGCCCCACCGGTCGTCCGGCCAGTGGTCCCGGTCCTCGCCGACGGCACGTACGCCCTCGGACCGGCGGTCTTCGACGCCGTATCCGGCACGCTGACCGCGCTGGGCGCCCTCGAAGTCGACGGCCCCCGCCTCGACTTGTGGCGTGCCCCCATCGACAACGACCTCCGCACCTGGAACGGCCCCCTCGCGGAGGCCTGGCGCAAGGCGGGCCTCGACCGCCTGGAACACCGGCTGGTCGGACTCCGCCCCCACGACGGCGGCCTGGAGGTCATCACCCGCACCGCTCCCGCGGGCGCCGACTTCGCCATGCGCACGGTCTTCCACTGGTCCTCCGACGCCGAGGACCCCGGCCTGCTCCGGCTCACCCTGACCACCGAGCCCGTGGGCACCTGGCCCTGCCCGCTCCCCCGCATCGGTGTCCGCATGGCGCTCCCGCGGGACATCGAGACGGTCGACTGGTTCGGGCTCGGCCCCGGTGAGGCGTACGCCGACACCACCGCCGCAGTCCGCGTCGGGCACTTCAGCGCCGCCGTCGACGACCTCCAGACGCCGTACGTCCTGCCGCAGGAGAACGGCAACCGGCGCCAGGTGCGCCACGCCCGCCTCACCGGCCCGGACGGCGTCGGGCTGACCGTCACCGGGCACCCGTACACCGATCTCACCGTGCGCCGCTGGACCAGCGAGGACCTCGACGCCGCACAGCACACCAGCGACCTGCGCCCCCGCGACCGTGTGTACGTCAACCTCGACGCCGCGCACCATGGCATCGGCAGCGGCGCCTGCGGTCCCCGCACCCAGCCCCAGTTCCAGCTCGACGCCCGCCCGGTGACGCTGACGCTCGGCTTCCGCCCGTGCTGACGCTCTGGTACCGGCAGCCCGCGGAGAACTTCCTCGCGGCGCTGCCGCTGGGCAACGGGTCCCTGGGCGCGATGGTGCCCGGGCGCGTCGTGCGGGAACGGATCGACCTCAACGCCGACACCCTCTGGTCCGGGGGTCCGGGAGACCACAACGACTACGGGGCCGCCGAGCACCTTCCCGCCCTGCGCGAGGCGGTGCTCCGTGACCGCGACCATGTGCGGGCCGAGGAGCTGGCCACGCGGATGCAGGGTCCGTTCACGCAGGCGTACCAGCCACTGGGTGCCCTGTTGTTCGACCTGGACCACGGCGATGAAGTCACCGGGTACCGGCGGGAGTTGGACCTTGCCGAAAGCATCGGCAAGGTCGCGTACACCGTCGACGGCGTACGCCACACCCGCGAACTGTTCGTGTCGGCGGTCGCGGGTGTGCTCGCGGTACGGCTGAGCTGTGACCGCCCGGCGGCGCTGTCCTTCACGGCCCGCCTTCACTCGGCACACCCGGGATCGGCGCCGGGCTCGGTCATCACGGGCCGTGCCCCGGCGCACGTGCAGTTCGAGGCCACCGGCCCCGCCGCCGTCACGTACTCGCCCGACGCGGGGACCGGATTCGCCGCGGCACTGCAAGTCCAGACCGACCGGGACGGCACCGTCGAGCGCGCTTCGGACGGAAGCCTGCGCGTCACCGGAGCGACGACCGCCACCCTGCTCGTCGCCGCCACCACCGGCTACCAGGGGTGGAACCGCGCCCCGCTCGGCCCGGAGTCCGGCCTGGGCAGCGAAGTCGTGCGGCAGTTGGAGACCGCCTGCGCCCTTCCGTACGAGCGGTTGCGCGCCGAGCACACCGCCGACCACCGGGCCCTGCAGGGAAGGACCGACCTGCACCTCGATCACGACCCGGCCCGCGACGACCTGCCGACCGACGAACGTCTCGCCGCCGTCAGAGCGGGCACCGACGACCCGGGCCTGACCGCACTGCACTTCGCGTACGGCCGCTACCTGCTCATCGCCTCCTCCCGTCCCGGCTCCCAGCCGGCCAATCTCCAGGGCATCTGGAACACCACCGTCCAGCCACCCTGGCAGTCCAACTGGACCACCAACATCAACCTCCAGATGAACTACTGGCACGCCGAGACCACCGGCCTGCCGGAATGCCACGAGCCGCTCTTCGACCTGGTCGAGGACCTCGCCGAGGCAGGCCGGCGCACCGCGCACGCCTACTACCGCTGCCGGGGTTGGACCGCGCACCACAACGTCGACATCTGGCGCAGCGCCAATCCGGTGCAGGGCAGCCCGAGTTGGGCCAACTGGCCGATGGGAGCGGCGTGGCTGTGCGCCCATCTCTGGGAGCACTACCGGTTCACCTCCGATCGCCGCTTCCTCGCCGAGCGTGCGTACCCGGCGATGCGGCAGGCCGCCGTCTTCCTCCTGGACTTCCTCGTCGAGGACACCGACGGACGACTCGTCACCTGCCCCTCCACCTCACCCGAGCACCGCTTCCGGGCAGCCGACGGATCACTGGTCGCCACCAGTGCGGCGAGCACGATGGACCTCTGGCTCGCCGCAGAACTCTTCGGGAACTGCCTCGCGGCGATAGAGGAGTTGGGCCTGCACGACGAGATCGAGGGCTCGCTGCGCACCGCCCGCGAACGGCTGCGCCCGGTGGCACACGTGGCTGGGGAGCCGTTGCCCGAGTGGTGGGAGGACGTCGAGCCCGAGGACCTCGGGCACCGCCATCTCTCCCACCTCTACGGCCTCTACCCCGGTTCACTGATCGACGCCGAGGGCACGCCGGAGTTGTTCGCCGCCGCCCGCGCGGCCCTCGACCAGCGCCTCGCGCACGGCGGCGGGGGCACCGGCTGGAGCCTCGCCTGGGTCGCCGCGCTCGCCGCCAGGCTCGGCGACGGAGACCTCGCCCAGCGCAGTATCCGCGCCCTCCTGGCGGGCTCCACTGCGGACAACCTCTTCGACCTGCACCCGCCGGAGCTGTTCCAGATCGACGGCAACTTCGGTGCCACGGCCGCCGTCGCCGAACTGCTCCTGCAGAGCCACACCGGCGAACTGCGGCTGCTGCCCGCGCTGCCGTCCGCCTGGCCGGGCGGCAGTGTCCGGGGCCTGCGGGCCCGGGGCGGCGTCGGCGTGGACCTCGACTGGCAGGACGGCGCACTCACCGATGCCCGACTGACCCTCACCGACCCGGGCCCTTACACGGTGACCGCCCCCACCGGCGGGCGCCTCCTGCGGGTGACGGACAGCGAGGGCCGGCCCGTCGCGGTGGACAGCACGCCCCTGCCGGACGGGTTCGTACGCGCGGCCTTCACGGCGCACGGGACATCGGTCCACCACGTGCGCCCCCGTCGGCGGTGACAGGCTGGCGGATCAGGTCCAGGGCGCGACGACGGTGAAGGAACGGCTGGCGCGGAACGCGGCGGTGTTCTGAGCGGGGTCGAGCCACAGTTCGAGGTTGGCGCGGTGGCGAAGGTAGCGGCCGGGGTAGTTGTACGACTCCAGGGAGACCGACCCGTCGGCGGAGCCGGGCCGGGCGCAGAAGGTGGCGTCCTTCCGGAAGACGGCCGATCCGTCGTCGGCATCCAGCCGGATGCGGAAGGCGTAGTGGCGCAGGTACCTGCCCGAGGCGTCCCTGAGCGAGTAGCAGTGGGAATCGGCCAGCCCGGCGACGAATCGGAAGGTGGCCTCCTGCTTCGTGAGCCCGGGACTGGTGGCGGCGACCGGACCGAGGACGCCGAGACTGCCGGCTTCGCTCACATAGCGGCCGGACTGGTCGACCGATTGCAGGGCGTGGCTCCCCACAAGCGTTGAGGCGGTCGTCGACGTCGGCTTCGGGGTGGCGGACGTGGTCGGGGCCGGCGGTGCCGACGAGGCGGCGGGCGATGCCGGGGACTGGGCCTGCACCTGGGCCGCGGGGGGTCGTACGGGCGTGTCGGACCGCGTGTAGGCGTACAGGGCGCCACCGCCCGCGAGGGCCACGGCCCCTGCCGTCACCGTCGCCACCGGCTTGGCCGCCAACTTGCCCAGCAGGTGTGCCACCCGGCCCACGCTGTCGGGAGCGTGCGCGGCCCCACCCGCCGCCGCGCCGGCCGAGGCCGAGGGTATCGACCTGGCCAGCAGCAGCCCCGCCAGGCCGATCGGCACCGGGACCAGCGCGAAGCCGCCCAGCAGCCCCTCCGCCGGCACCAGCTCGGAGGTGTTCAACAGGCACTGCGGGCACTCGCGGACATGGCGCGCCAGCCGCTTGCGCCACCGTGCGGACGGCCGGCCGTCCCAGGAGGTCAGCTGTGCCTCCAACTCCGCACAGCGCGGCGAGGCGGCCAGGGCGCGCAGCACGGCCCGCGCGGACTCGAGCCGTTCCTTGACCCGCTGCACCCGTACCGCGGCATGCTGCGGCGCGAGTTCGCAGGCCGCCGCCAGTTCGGCGCGGGACAACTCCCCGGCGGCCTCCAGCCACCACAGCGAGAGCACCTCACGCTCCTCGTCCTCCAGCCAGCGGGTCGCCTCCACCGCCTCGCGCCGCTGCCCCGACAGCGCCAGGCGCAGAATCGCCAGATCGGCGAAGTCGGCCTCCGGGGCCGCCTCCTGGACGGCCTCCTCCAGCAGGGCCGCCTGCGGCCGGCCCTGCCGGCTGCGCCACCGGTCGCGGACCTGCCGTACGGCGATGGCGACCAGCCAGGAACGGAACCGCTCCGGTTCCTCCAGGCCCGGCAGCCCGTCCAGGGCCCGCAACATCGTGTCCTGGACCACGTCGTCGACGTCGCTGTGACCGTCGAGGGCCCGCCCGACGATGTTGTAGACCAACGGCAGACAGCCCCGTACGAGGTGCTCCAATGCCTGCGGCTCACCGGCCCGCGCCGCCACGACCACCGCGACGTCCGGCCGTTCCCGCATGTCCTGCGAGGGCACCCGTCCCACCTTGTCCCGCCCCAACTCGTCTACGAACGCCTGATGCTGATGTGCCAGAGGGTGCAGTGTGCCAGAGGAGTTTGAGATTCCCTGCAGCGGTTCTGTTATCCGCGATCGGCCCGCACGTCTCCTGTGCGTACGACCGAAATCCGACGGGAGCCAATCAGTGTCAGTGAGCCAGGACAACAGCCGACCGATGATGAGCCGGCGCAGCGTGCTGCGGGTCGCGGGAGCAGCCGGAGCGGCCGGCATCGGGGCAGCCGCCGTCGGTGCCGGAGCCGTTCCCGCTCTGGCCGCCCCCGCCAAGGCGAGCGCCGCGTTCGCGCATCCGGGAATGCTGCACACGCAGGCCGACTTCGACCGCATGGCGGCGAAGGTGAAGGCGGGCGTCGGGCTCTGGAAGGAGGGCTACGCCAAGCTGGCGGCGAACCCGCGCGGTGCGAGCACCTGGAAGCCGAACCCGCTCGCGACGGTGATCCGCGGCGCCGACGGTGACAACGTCACCACCCTCGCCTTCGACATCCACGCCGCCTACCAGAACGCCCTGCGCTGGAAGGTCACCGGCGACACCGCCCACGCGGACGCCGCCCGCGACATCCTCAACGCCTGGTCGGCCAAAATGACCACGCTCGACGGCAGCGGCGACCGGTTCATCGCGGCGGGTATCCAGGGCTACCAGTTCGCGAACGCCGCGGAGATCATGCGCGACTACGACGGCTTCGACCTGGCCCGGTTCAAGAAGATGATGCTCAACATCTTCTACCCGATGAGCAGCGACTTCCTCGCCAAGCACAACGGTGCGTACGACTCCAACTACTGGAGCAGCTGGGACCTGCTGAGCGTGGCGTGCGTACTGGCCGTCGGCATTCTCTGCGACGACCAGGCCAAGGTCGACGAGGCGGTCACGTACTTCAAGTCCGGCAAGGGCATGGGCTCCGTCAAGAACGCCATCCCGTACATCCTCCCCGGTGGTCTCGGGCAGTTGGTGGAGGTCGGCCGCGACCAAGGGCATGCCCTGCTGAGCGTGGGCCTGCTGGGCACCATCTGCGAGATGGCGTGGAACCAGGGCATCGACCTGTACGGCTACGACGACAACCGCGTCCTCAAGGGCGCCGAGTACGCCGCCAAGTGGAACCTGGGCCACGACGTCCCCTTCACCTCCTGGACCTGGAACTACGGCGCCCCCGGCGTGTGGTCGGGGTCTCAGACCCTCACGAAGGCGTCCGAGAGCGGCCGCGGCGGGGTGCGCCCGATCTGGGAGAGCCTCTACAACCACTACGTCAACCGCCGCGGCCTCGACGCGCCGTACGTGAGCGCCATGGCCGCCAAGGTCAGGCCCGAGGGCGGCGGCGGTGACTACGGAACCGGCGGCGGCCTCGACCACCTCGGCTTCGGCACCCTGGCCTTCACCAGGCCCAAGGCGATCGTCTCCGCCACCACACCGACTCCCTCCGCGAGTACGTCCAGCACGACGTCCTCCTCCGACACCGGCGCCGCGACGGCCACCGCGACCCCCACCGCCGACGCCTCCGGCGGAGTCCAGCCGCAGGGCGGCCGGGGCGAGGATCTGGCTGCCACCGGCGCGGGCGGCATCGCCGCCGCAGCCGCCACCGGCGTCCTCGCCATCGCGGGCGGCTTCATCGCCCTGCGCCGCAGAGGCGCCCGCGACAGCAGCTGAACACGGCCCGACTCGGGCGGAACCACAGGCTGGGACGAGGCCTGGCACTGTCCTGCGCGGTGCGCGGTGCCGGCCCGCCCCAGGCATGCGGGACACGGCCCGCCTCGGGCAGAACCACAGGCTGGGGCGAGGCCTGGCACTGTCCTGCGCGGTACGCGGTACGCGGTACGCGGTGCCGGCCCGCCTAAGGCATGCGCCTACGGGTCGTCGCCGCGAGGGTGCCAAGGGCTTCGCGGTTCCGCGCGGTGATGCGGTCCCGGCACGCCGACGCGGGCGGGCGTCGTCCCCGGCCTTCCCGCACAACCCGGGCAGGGTCTTCGTACCGGCCGGCGTGTGCGACGCGTGCCGGCCCGCGAACTTCGTCGCCGGGAGGCGGCGACGCCGCGCGGCAAGCGCGTCCTGAGCACGGATGACCGGCCGACCATGACGGTGGCACTCCCTACCCGACGGCGTCCTGTTCGCCGGTCGTCAGGTAGGCGATGACCATGTCGCCCAGCAGGGTCCGGTAGTGATCGCGGCGGTCCGGTGCGATGAGGTCCCGTCCGAAGAGGGCGCCGAACGTGTGCCGGTTCGTGATCCGGAAGCAGCAGAACGCGCTGATCATCATGTGCAGATCGACGGCGTCCACTTCGGCGGTGAAGACGCCCTGTTCGCGGCCCGCGCGGAGGATCCGGTCGATGATGGCTATCACCGGCGCGTTGAGCGAACGCAGTGCCGGCGAGGCGGCGATGTGCTCGGCCTGGTGGATGTTCTCGATGCTGACGAGACGCATGAAGTCCGGGTGCGCCTCGTGGTGGTCGAAGGTGAGACCGGCCAGCCGACGGATCGCGGACACCGGGTCGAGATGCTCGACGTCGAGTTCCTGCTCGCTGTGCCGGATGCCGGCGTACGCCCGCTCCAGCACGGCCGTGAACAGCTGCTCCTTGCTGCCGAAATAGTAGTAGATCATACGTTTGGTGGTCCGGGTGCGGTCGGCGATGTCGTCGATGCGGGCGCCGGAATAGCCGATGCGCGCGAACTCCTCCGTCGCGGCCTCGATGATCTCGGCCTGGGTCCGGGTGGCGTCACGGGTACGTCTGGCAGCGGGCTGTCCCTCTGTCCGTGTCAGTGGCTGCGGGGGGACGGAAGCTGGCATGAGGTTCCTCACCGGGTGGGACTGCCGACGAGGTCGGCGAGATCTTCGAGCATACGATCGGTGTGCGGCTCGCAGCCGGTGAACAGCCGGAAGGCGTCGGCGGCCTGGAAGACGGCCATGCCACCGCCGTCGAGGGTGCGGCAGCCGAGGGCGCGTGCCGTGTGCAGCAGTTCGGTCTCCAGCGGGCGGTAGACGACCTCGGCCACCCACAGCCGTGGGTGCAGCAGCTCGGCGGGGAACGGCAGCCCCGGGTGGCCCGCCATGCCGGTGGGGGTGGCGTGGACCAGGCCGTCGACGCGGGCCAGCTCGGCCGCCAGGTCCGGCAGCGGCGCGGTGTTCACCCGGCCGGGCCCGAAGGTGCGGTGGAGAGCGGCGGCGAGGGCGGTCGCGCGGGACTGGTCGGCGTCCACGAGGACGAGCCGGTCGACCCCGACGGTGAGCAGCGCGTGGGCGACGGCGGCCCCGGCCCCGCCCGCCCCGAGCTGCAGGACCGAACCGGTCGGTACGTCGGGCAGTCCGCGCGCGAAGGACTGGGCGAAGCCGGTGCCGTCGGTGTTGTGCCCGATGGCGCGCCCGGCCCGGAAGACGACGGTGTTGACGGCGCCGATCTCCGCCGCCTCGGGCGCGAGTTCGTCCAGGTGCCCGATCACGAGCTGTTTGCAGGGGTGGGTGATGTTGAGGCCGTCGAATCCCAGGGTGCGGGCGGACCTCAGCAGTTCGCCGACGGCCGTGGCCGGCAGCGCCAGTTCGTCGATGTCGATGATGCGGTAGACCAGCCGCAGGCCGTGCCGGTCCGCTTCCCGCTCGTGCAGGGCGGGGCTGAGCGAAGGGCCGATACCGGCGCCGATCAGCCCTGTGAGACAGGAGGAACTCACGGTGGAGGGGGTCACGGTGGAGGAGGTCACAGTGATCGCGGGGTTCCTTCCGGTAATCGGAGGTTGTGCGCCTGCGGCCGTCCGTACGGGGGCGGACGGCCGCAGGCGCGGCGGGGACGGGGACAGGGTCAGGCTGCCGCCGCCTCGCGCTCGGCGGTCTCGGCCGGGCGCATGCCCGGCTTCATGCCGAGTTCGGCGGTGGGCACGTTGTAGGTCTCGCGGGCGGTCAGCACGGCGATCGAGCTGACGACGCACATCGAGGCGGTGAGGATCCCGACGGCGACCCAGTTCTTGCCGTCGGAGCCGGAGAGCTGTGCCGCGTAGGTGACGGCGAACCCGGTGATGGCGAAGCCGACCTGGGTGCTGATGGCCATGCCCGACAGACGGACCCGGGTGCTGAACATCTCGGCGTAGAGCGAGGGCCAGATGCCGTTGGAGGCGCTGTACACCAGGCCCATGGTGGCGGCGCCGGCCAGGAAGATCAGCGGGTAGCTCTTCGACGCCACCGCTCCCAGGAAGACGAAGATCATGACGGCGCTGCCGATGGAGCCGATGAGGAAGACGGGCTTGCGGCCGATGCGGTCGGAGAGTTTGGCCCACAGCGGGAGCGCGATCAGGGCCACCAGGTTGGCGAAGACGCTGACCCACAGCATGGTGGTGCGGTCGAGGCCGACGGCGCCGGTGGAGAAGGACAGCACCCAGACCCCGCCGATCGTGCTCACCGACGCGATGAGCGCCGCCGCAGCCACCCTCAGCATGTCGGCCCAGTGGTCCCGGAGGAGTTCGATCACCGGCAGCTTGGCCACCTCGGCGCGCTCCGAGATCTCCTCGAAGGCGGGTGCCTCCTGCAGGTTTCGCCGGATGAAGTACGCGGTCACGGTCACGAGCGCGCTCAGCAGGAACGGGATACGCCAGCCCCAGGTGAGGAGTTGGTGCTCGGGGAGGGAGGCGATCGGGATGAAGACCAGAGTGGAGATGATCAGGCCGAACTGAGTCCCGTTGAGGGTGAAGCTGGTGAAGTAGCCGCGTTGGTTCTCCGGCGCGTGTTCGAGCGTCAGGGAACTGGCGCTGGACTGCTCACCCGCGGCGGACAACCCCTGGAGGAAGCGCAGCACCACGAGCAGGACGGGGGCCAGCGTGCCGACCTGGGCGTAGGTGGGCAGGCAACCGATCAGGAGGGTCGACAGGCCCATCATGAAGAGCGTGAGGATCATGATCTTCTTGCGGCCGATCCTGTCCCCGAAGTGCCCGAGGAAGATGGCGCCGATGGGGCGGGCCGCGTAGGCCACACCGAAGGTCGCCATCGAGATCAGCGTCGCGGTGGCCGGGTCGCCCGGGTCGAAGAAGACCCTGGGGAAGACCAGCGCGGCGGCGCTGCCGTAGATGAAGAAGTCGTAGTACTCCAGGGCGCTGCCGATCCATGCGGCCAAGGCCGCCTTTCGGTGCCCACTGCGTGGAACCTTCGATTCCGAGGTGTCATCGAGCGAACGAGCGGTCACGTGTGCTCCTCTTTGAGTACCGCGAGTGCTCCCGTTGCGGGAACGGCCGGGGTGAGCGGGGACAGAGGGGGGACGAACGCGGCGGACGACTTCACAACTCGCTTACGGGGATGCCGTGTCGAGCGGACTCGCCGGTTGGCTGGTGGGGATGGCAGCCAATTAACGTACTAGGAAGTTAATAGGGGACTGTGCGGGTCGTTTCCGGCTCACGTCAAGACATCCGACCGAAATTTATTCGTCACGGCCCACCTCTTGCCCCGGAGTCGCCCTGCCGCTACACATAACGAACCAGTACGTACATTGCTCGGCCACGAAGAGGTGGGGCTCATGCCAGGGATGCACGTGGAGACCTTGACAGGGCCCGTCAGAGGCACCGCGGAGGGCTGCCCGGTCCTCTCCTGGAAGAGCATCCCCTACGCCGCGCCACCCACCGGAGAGCTGCGCTTCCGGCCGCCGGCTCCTGTCAAACCCTGGACGGCGGTGCGGGACGCCGCCCGCTACGGCCCGCAGGCGGTCCAGTTCACCCCGGCCTCCCGCGCCTCCGGCCAGGACGTCGAGGGCGAGGAGGACTGCCTCACCCTCAATGTCTGGGCCCCGGCCGAGCCGGCCGCGCCCAGGCCGGTTCTGTTCTGGATCCACGGCGGCGCGTTCCTGCACGGCAGCGGCAGCCTCTACGACGGCGCATGGCTGTCCGAGGTGTGCGACGCGGTCGTGGTGACCGTCAACTACCGGCTCGGCCCGCTCGGCTTCATGGACCTGGGGCACGTCGCTATGGCCGACACCGCCAACCCCGCGCTGCGTGACCTGGTCGCGGCCCTGGAGTGGGTGCGGGGGAACATCGCCTCGTTCGGCGGCGACGCCGGCCGGGTGACGCTCTCCGGCCAGTCGGCCGGCGGCATGCTCACCACCACCCTGTTGGCGGTCCCGGCCGCCCGTGGACTGTTCCACCAGGCCCTGGTGCTCAGCGGCGCCGCTCGCAACGTCCACACCCCGGACCAGAACGCCGAGGTCGTCGACCGACTGCTCACCGCTCTGGACACGACCGTCGACCAGCTGGCCGACGTGCCGGTCCGGGCGCTGCGGGACGCGGCGGCGCACGTCGTGGCCACCGCGGGCGACGAGGTGCTGCGCGGCGACGGCTTCTGCCCCGTGGTGGACGGCGCCGTGCTGCCCAGGGCGCCGCTGGCTGCGGTCTCAAGCGGTGCGGCCCGGCACCTCCCGGTGTGGATCAGCCACGTCAGCCACGAAATGGACATCTTCCTGGGGCCTCCCCCGGCCCCCGTCCTGGCCGGAACGGACGCGGCCGGGCGGGCAACCCTCGGCGAGAAGACCTGGGCCACGCTCTCCCACGCCTACGCGACTGTCGCCGAAGCCGACCGGGACCCTCGACTCGACCTGCTGGACGACACGATGTGGCTGATCCCGGCCATCCGGCTGGCCGAGGCCCAGCACGCGGCCGGCGGCCAGGTCTGGTTCAGCCGCTTCGACCATGTGCCCGGCCTGCCCCCGTACGACCGGCTCGGCGCGACCCACGGCGCCGACAACCGCTGCCTCTGGGCCCACCCGCCCGCCTTCAACAACCTGGCCGGCCTGCCGCCCGCCCCGCCCATGGGCCCGGCCGACCTCGCCGTCGCCGCGCGGCTGCACCGAGCGGTGCGGGCCTTCCTGCACACCGGCGCCCCCGGCGGGCTCCCCGACGGCCTCGACTGGCCCCGCTACGAGCCGCGGGACCGCGCCACGGTGATCCTGGACGACCGGCCCCGGATCGTGTACGACCCCCGCCGCGAACGCCGCCTCCTCTGGGCGGGCCTGCCCGGTGGCACTGCCCCCTGATGACCGGCGAGCCCGGGCCGGCCCCGAACCGGACAGGTCTTGGCCCCGCCGGTGAACAGGCCGGTCTCGGCGGCGATCCGCTCGACCGACGGATCGCGCACGTAGTGCAGGGTGGGTGACCGTGCGGCGCTGCCTGGCCGCAGCAGCTCGAGTGCCGCGTCCGCTGCTGCCAGGCCCGGGTCGGAACCCTGGCCCGGTGGCAGCGGGCCGTACCGCTCCCATGCCTCGTCCGAGCGTCCGTTCCGGAAGCCGTCCGCTGACCGCCGGCCGACACGTCATCGTGCGGATCCGCGCTCCGGCGCGGCCGTCGCACGTGCGCCGGGCTCAGCGGTTCCAGCCACCTCTTTCGTGATACCAGGACAGCCGAACAGCCCCAGGTCACCGACCTGGGGCTGCGCTCTGCAGCGCACAGTGCCGCTCGTGGCCGTGCCGCGTTCAGTGTGCGGGAAGCGCCTCCAGGGCCTTGGACGCCGTGGTGAAGGCCTGGGCCGCCATCTCGTCGACCGGGAGATCCCGGTAGCCGGGGTAGTTGACCTCGACGCAGTACGGGCCGCGGAAGCCGCGTTCGTGCAGGCCCAACAGCAGGCCCTGGACGTCCAGTTCACCGTCGCCGGGCAGCAGGCGCCCCTGTCGCGCCTCAATGAGGAAGTCGCCGTCCACGACGCGGCCGTCGTTGAGCTGGACGGCCACGATCCGGTCGGGCGGCAGACCGTCGAGGTCGGCCAGGCTGGAGCGGGAGTTGTAGAAGTGCCAGACGTCGATCATCAGCCCGGCGTTGGCGGCGCCCGAGGCCTCCACCACCGCACGGGCGGTGGCCACGTCCTTCAGCCCGGACCAGGGGAACGCCTCGACCGCGACGCGCAGCCCGTACGCGGCGACGTCGTCGCAGATCGTACGGAGCCGGGCACCCGCGGCGTCGATGTCGAGGTCGTCCGCGGTGAACTCGCCCGCTGTGACGTGATGCGGCCGGAACGCCTCGCCGAGCGCGCCGACGACGGCGACGGTGTCAGCGCCACCTGTGCCGGCTGTGGCCCAGCCGCTCAGGAACTCGATCTCGTTCAGGGCGAGTCCGTGCGTACCGAGCACCGCGCGGAGGGAGGCGTCACTCGCCCCGTCGGCCCGCATCAGCCGGTAGTCGTCGGTGTGCAGGCCGATGCCGGTGAAACCCGCGGCGGCAGCCGCGCGGCAGCGTTCCGCGAACGGCACCCGCGCGGGCTGGGCGAAGCCCGCGCCGGAGAGGGTCACGAAACTCGCGGTCAGCTCCCGCGTCATGGCACGACCGGGGTGGCGTGGGAGTGGAAGCTCGGCGGCACGTCCAGGCCCCAGGCGGTGGAGCGGCCCTGACCCTCGGTGGTCCAGGTGACCGGCTCCCAGTCGGGGGCGAAGATGTGGAAGCCGCCGGAGAACACCTCGATCCTGTTGCCGCCCGGCTCCAGGACATAGAGGAAGAAGCCCTGGGTGCGCGAGTGCTTGGCCGGGCCGAACTCGATCTCGACGCCCAGCTCGCAGAAGATGTCGGCGGCGCGGAGCACGTCCTCACGGTTCTCGACGGCGTACGCGAGGTGGTGCAGCCGCCCGGTGACGCCGGGGGCCGGCTCGCGGGTGATGGCGAGGTCGTGGGCCTTGTTCATCAGACTGAGCCAGGCGCCGACCTCGGGCTGGCCGGGCGGGATGAGGTGTTCGCGGAGCTTGAAGCCCAGGGTGTCACACATGAACGCGCGCGTGCCCGGTACGTCGTCCGCGAGGACGTTGATGTGATCGATGCGCGCCGCGCCCACGCCCCGGGTGACGGAGGACTGGGGCTGGTTGGGCAGGTACGAGGCCTTGCCCGCCGGGGCACGGTACTTCTCGGTCTCGTAGTAGAGCTCCATACGCTGGCCGCTCGGGGCGACGAAGGAGTACGCCTTGCCGTGCCCGAAGTCCCCGTCGATCCACTCCCCTTCGGTGCCGCGTTCCTCCAGGGCGGCGACCCGGCGGGTCAGGGCCTGCGGGCTCACCGCGCGCCAGGCGACATGGCCGAGGCCGGCCCGGTCGGCGGCGGTCAGTTTCAGGGTCGTCAGGTCGTGGTCGCCCCAGGCGCGCAGATAGGCGCTGCCGCCGAACTCGTGCACCAGGTCGAGGCCGTAGACCTCGGTGAAGAAGGCCAGGCTCTGGTCGTACACGGGGGTCAGCAGCTCGGCGTGGCCCAGGTGGGCCAGCTCGTACAGCGGCTCAGTCACGCTCGTTCTCCTTCGCCTTCTTCTCCAGCTCCGCGATGTCGGCCAGCACCTGGGGGCCGCGGTTGACCGCGGAGAATCCGGTGAACAGGAACGCCAGGTCGATGACGGCGCGCAGCTCGTCCCAGCTGGCACCGGCCCGTAGCGCGGCGAGGCCGTGCAGCTTGGCGGCATCACTGAGCTTGGCGTGCAGGATGCCGAAGAGCACCAGCTGGACGGTCTTCTGGTCCAGCGTCTCCGGATACATGACCATGTTGCGCAGTCGTTCCTGCGCCAGCAGCAGTTCCGGGTTGTCCTTCTCGGACGCCTCGAAACGGGAGGCCACGCGCGGCGGCACGAAGCCCAGCATCCGTTCGTACGTCGCCCGGAAGTCGTCGATGCTCTCGGGGCGCTCATCGCTCATGGGATGCCTCCTGTTCGGCCTGTTCGGCCTTGGTGATGTCGCCCGCCGCCCAGTGCTCCGGCGGGATCTCGCGTACGAGGACCCGGATGGCCGCGTCGGGCGCGTCCAGGGAGTCCCGTACGGCGGCGTGCACCTGGTGGATGAGGTCGCGGATCTTCTCCGGGGACCGTCCGGCGACGATGCTGATCTCTACGAGTGGCATGTCAGGCCCCGACCACCCGCAACGTTCCGAGGTGGGTGAACTCGGCGCTGATCTCCCGTCCGGGCTCGACGAAGACGGCGTCGGTGAGGCCGCCGGTGAGCACGATCCAGCCGGGCTCGATGGCGATGCCGCGCCGGCCGAGGGAGTTCGCCGCCAGCGCGAGTGCCTCGGCTGGGTGACCCTGTACGGCGGCGCCGGTCGCGGAGTCGGTGATCTCGCCGTCGATGCCGAGCAGGCAGGCCTCCAGCGCGAGGTCGAGGCCCTCGGGCGGCAGGCCGGTGCCGCTGACGACGAAGCGTGACGACGAGGCGTTGTCGGCGACCACGTCGGGGAGGGTGAACTTGAAGTCGGTGAAGCGGCTGTCGATGACCTCGAAGCCCGCGTGCACGCTCCGGACGGCGGCGAGCGCGGTCGCGGCGGTCACCCCGGGCCCCTCCAGCCGCTCCCCCATGACGAAGACGATCTCGGGCTCGACGCGCGGGTGGATGAGCTCGCCCATCGGGACCGGGACGCCTTCCGGGAGCACCATCGCGTCGGTGAGCCAGGCGGTGAGCGGGGAGTCGATGCCCATCCGCTGCTGCTTGGCGCGGGAGGTGAGGCCGAGCTTGACGCCGACGGTCTTCTCGCCGGAGTCGACCTTGCGCTGCAGCAGCGCGTCCTGCACCTGGTAGGCGGTCGGCAGGTCGAGGCCGGGCCATTCGTCGGTGATCCGGCCGCCGTCCCTGCGGTCGGCCTCCCGGCCGAGCAGTTCTGTCGCGGCGCGGTCGATGGTCCAGTCGGTCATGCGGGTACGCCTTCCGAGGTCGTGGCGCG
This sequence comes from Streptomyces sp. NPDC048254, assembly GCF_043201895.1. Taxonomy (NCBI): domain Bacteria; kingdom Bacillati; phylum Actinomycetota; class Actinomycetes; order Kitasatosporales; family Streptomycetaceae; genus Streptomyces; species Streptomyces sp. NPDC048254. Next base: position 363,345 of record NZ_JBICZJ010000010.1, on the reverse strand, counting down.
GGTGGAGAGGTCGATCGCCACGTCGATGATCATGTCTTCCTGGCCGCCGACGTACCCGGCCTCGCCGACCGCGCGCAGGATGGCGTGGGCGGGCACCCCGTAACGCTCGGCAGCGCGCTGCGCGTGCAGCAGGAACGAGGAGTAGACGCCGTGCCTGCCCTGTTCGATGGCCGGGCGGTCGGCGATGGGCAGCCGGGGAATCAGCGGGGTGAGCACCTCGTGCGCGGCGCGCAGTACGCCGTCCACGTCCAGGCCGATGGGGATCCGCATCCGTTCGAAGACGGTGGCGAGCAGCTCGGTCGGCGAGTTGCCGGCGCCGGCGCCCAGCGCGCACAGACTGCCGTCGATCTGGCGGGCGCCCGCCTCGTACGCGGCGATCGAGTTCGCGACGCCGAGCGAGAGGTTCTGGTGCCCGTGGAAGCCGATCTGGGCGTCGTCTCCGAGCTCGGCGGCCAGCGCCGACACGCGGTCGGTGACGTCGGTGGGCAGCAGCCAGCCCGCGGAGTCGACGACGTACACGCACTGGCATCCGGCGTCGGCCATGATCCTTGCCTGCTTCGCCAGCGCGTCGGGGCCGACCCGGTGCGAGAGCATCAGGAACCCGACGGTCTCCATACCCAGTTCGCGGGCGGCCCCGAAGTGCTGGACGGAGACATCGGCCTCGGTGCAGTGGGTCGCCACCCGTACGATGCCGGCGCCCGCGTCGTGGGCCCGGTGCAGGTCCTCGACGGTGCCGAGGCCGGGCAGCAACAGGACGGCGATACGGGCCTGGCGGGCTTCGGCGACGGCCGCCTTGACGAGCTCGATCTCGTCGGTATGCGAGAAGCCGTAGTTGAAGGACGACCCGGCGAGGCCGTCGCCGTGGGTGACCTCGATGACCGTCACACCCGCGTCGTCCAGGGCGCGGGTCACGGCCCGTACCTGCTCCACGGTGAACTGGTGGGCCACGGCGTGAGAGCCGTCGCGCAGCGTGGTGTCGGTGATGCGTACGGCCGGTCGGAGGTCCGCGGTCGTGCTGGAGATCGGGTCCGTGGTCATCGGGTCACCGCCTTCTGTCGCCGGCTGATGAGTTCGCCGACGCGGACGGCGGCGGCGGTCATGATGTCGAGGTTGCCTGCCCACGGCGGCAGGTAGTCGCCGTTGCCGCGGACTTCGAGGAAGACCGCGACCCGGGCCTGCCCCTTCCATCCGGGGCGCGGGTCGTCGAACTGCGGCTCGGAGCGCATCTGGTAGCCGGGTACGTAGACCCGTACCTCCTCGGCCATCCGGTGGATGGACTCGGTGATGGCGTCGCGGTCGGCGTCGGCGGGGATGGCGCAGTACACCGTGTCGCGCATGATCATCGGGGGATCGACGGGGTTGAGGATGATGATCGCCTTGCCGCGTCCGGCGCCGCCGACGGTCTCGATCGCGTGGGAGGTGGTCTCGGTGAACTCGTCGATGTTGGCGCGGGTGCCGGGACCGGCCGAGCGGGAGGCGATGGAGGCGACGATCTCGGCGTACGGCACGGGCACGACCCGGGAGACGGCGGCCACGATGGGGATGGTGGCCTGCCCGCCGCAGGTGATCATGTTGACGTTCGGGGCGGCCTCGTGCTCGGTGAGGTTCACCACCGGGCAGACGAAGGGACCGGCCGCGGCGGGGGTCAGGTCGATGGCGGTGATCCCGGCCTCGGCGTAGCGGGCGGCGTTGGCCAGATGCGCCTTGGCGGAGGTGGCCTCGAAGACCAGGTCGGGCAGTTCCGGCCGGCCGAGCAGCCAGTCCACGCCTGAGGCGCTGGCTTCGACGCCGAGCTTCTCGGCGCGGGCCAGGCCGTCGGAGGCGGGGTCGACCCCGACCATGTACCGGACGTCGATGTGCTCGTTGCGCAGCAGCTTGACCATCAGGTCCGTGCCGATGTTGCCCGGCCCGACGATGGCGGCGGTGGCGGTCATGCGTCCTCCCCTGTTCCTTGGCCGCGTGTTTCCAGGACGTGGGCGAATCGGGCGGTGACGGTGCCCAGGCCACCGAAGGCCGCGGTGACGGAGTCGCCACCGGCTACGGGCACGGCGGCGCAGACCGAGCCGGGCAGGATGACATGGCCCGGCTCCAAGGTGACTCCGAGCCGGCCCACCGTGTTGGCCAGCCACACCAGGGCGTTCAGCGGTGAGCCGAGGACGGCGCCGCCGGCGCCGGTGCCGACGACCTCGCCGCGCCGGGTCAGTACGCAGCCGGACAGCCGCAGATCGACCGCGTCCACCGGGACGGGGCGGCTGCCGAGCACCACGCCGCCCGCCGACGCGTTGTCCGCGACCGTGTCGATCAGGCCGATCCTCCAGTCCCGGATGCGGGAGTCGATGAGCTCCAGGGCCGGCAGGACATAGTCGACCGCCGACAGCGCCTGCGCGGCGTTCACGCCCGGCCCGGTCAGCGGCCGTTTGAGTACGAAGGCGATCTCCGGCTCGACCTTGGGGCTGATGAACTCGTCCAGTGCGATCGGCAGGCCCTCCAGATGGAACATGGACTCCATCAGGTGCCCGTAGTCGGGCTGGTCCACGCCGAGCTGGCGCTGCATGGCCGCCGAGGTGAGCCCGACCTTGTGGCCCTGGATACGCTGCCCGTCCTCGGTCCAGGTGCGGACCTGCTCCAGCTGGATCGCGTAGGCGTCGTCGACGGTCAGCCCCGGATGGGTCAGGGCGACCGGATCGATGGGCTCGCGGGTGCGCCGCGCGGCCAGCAGTTCCTTCGCGACCACGGCGTGCGTGGCTTTGTCCATCTGCGGCTCTTTCCTCGGGTGACGGGCGATCTCCTCGCAGCATGTTGCGCCGGGCACCACCCGGGCAAGCATGTGATCCGCTGAGCGGAACAAAATCGAGTGGCTTCGCCTCCGGATTGTTCCGCTCAGCGGATCGTCCAGCTTGCCCGCTCCTCGTCACGGGAGGACAGTCCTCCCGTGACGTGGCACCTCACGGACCGGACGCCAGGAAGGGGACGTCATCAGCGGACACCCCATGGGAGCCTGCTCAGCTCTCGCCCATGGAGGGGCTCGGGCCCCGCAGCTCACGGCTTATGGCCAGCCCCGCCGTGCGCACGGCGGGGCCCACCCGGCGCAGGTTCAGCCGCCCGCTCCAGCCCGAGATGGACATCGCCGCGACGGGCCGGTCCTCGACCCCGAGGATCACGGTCGCGACACACCCCACCCCGGGGCCGGTCTCCTCGTTCTCGTAGGCGACTCCCGCGCCCCGGATCCGTTCCAGCTCACGCCGGAACAGGCCGGGCGCGGTGATGGTGCGCGGGCCCACCGGTGCGAGCCCATGAGCGCAGACCGCGTCGACGGCCTCCGCGTCACCGAAGGCGAGGAGCACCTTGCCCACAGCCGCGGCGTGCGCGGGCAGCCGGCCGCCCACCCGCGATCCCATCCTCGGGGCGTCCTTGCTCCGCAGGATCTCGACGTAGACCACCTCGGTGCCGTCCAGCACGGCCAGATGCACCGTCTGCCGGGTCGCCTCGCGCAGATCGGCCATGTACGGCAGGGCGATCGCACGCAGATTGCGGTGCCGGGAGGCCAGCTCGCCGAACTCGAAAAGGCGCGTTCCCATATGCAGGAGCGCGCCATCGTTCCTGTCGCGCTCCAGGAACCCGTAGCCGACGAGGTCGTGCACCAGGCGGGAGGTCGTGGACTTCGGCAGGCCGGCCCGGCGGGCGATCTCCGACACCCTAAGCTCGGTATGAAGCGCGTCGAAGGCTCCGAGCACGGCGGCGACCCGCGCGACACCGGAGTCAGGAATGTTCCGTTCAGCGGGACACATCGGTGAAGCATGACGGGCGAACCGCACGGCATGCAAGCGTCTGCGTCGGCCTCGTCGGCGCGGGTACGGACATCGCCGTCACCCGCTGGTCGACCACCGGCGGGAAGGCGGCCGATGCGGGCCGCGTGCCGGTCGAGGGTCGGGCTGCGCCGGGCGGTGGCAGCCCGTGGCCTGCGCCTCCGGGCCGCACGGGCAGGTGCGCGTTCCGGGACGGGCGAGGCATTCGAGTGCGTCAGGGGCCGCCTGGCCGGCACGTGCGGATGTCCCCACCACCTGGCACGGATGCTCCTGCCCACGCACCGGGAAACGCCCTGCCCACCCGACCCGCATACCCGTACTGATGAAGGAGTTGCACATGTTCGACGCCACCACCGACGACGACCCCGGCCGGACCGTCCTGTTCCTCAACGGCCCCAACCTCAATCTGCTCGGCGTGCGCGAGCCCGACAAGTACGGTTCCACCACGCTGCGCGAGGTCGAGGAGACCGTGGCCAAGACGCTGTCCGCACACGGCCTGACCGCGCGCTTCGTGCAGAGCAACCACGAAGGCGTGCTGGTCGACGCGATTCATGCCGCGCGCACCGAGTGCGGCGCGATCGTCATCAACCCCGCCGCGTTCACGCACACCTCCGTCGCGCTCCGGGACGCGATCGCCGCCGTCGCCCTGCCGACCGTCGAACTCCACATCACCAACGTGCACAGGCGCGAGGAGTTCCGGCACCACTCCTACATCTCGGCGGTGGCCGACGCCGTGATCGTCGGCGCCGGCACACACGGCTACGTCCTGGCCGCGTTGCACGCCGCGCATCTTCTCCTCGGCTGACTCACGCCCCACCCGAATCACCTTCTTCGGGACCTCATGCTCAGCCGACCGGTCGGGCGGTGCCGACCGCTCTGCCCGGCGCCGATGTCCCGAGCCGTGCACCGGCTGGAAGGCTCCCCCTGTCCCTGTGGTCCCGCGACGCCAGTCACCTCGTACGGTTACCGGGGTCCGTACGGATACGGTCCCCGGCGGTCTGTTCTCTGTGATGCTGTCCCGCTGGTCATTCCGGGCGGCCGTCAGCGGCTCGTCCAGGAACGCCGCTCCGGCGGTCGGCGCCACCGCGGGTTCACGGGGGTGAGGACACTCGCCATCGACAGGCGCACCTCCCGGATCAGTTGCCGGAACACCACGAAGGACAGGGCCGTGCAGATCACGCACAGAGCGGCCGGCGACTCCGGCGCGTAGAACAGAGCCTCGGGGTGGCCGCGTGCGCCGTGCACACGCCGCCACCCCGTCCGCCTGTGCGGCTCCGGGCCCCTAGGGCGCTCTGGCGAAGTCCAGTGCGGTTTCGGCAGCACCCCAAAGGGGCGCGGGGCGTCATCGATATGCGGCTCCGCCGCGATGGGGCCCCCGCTCGAGCGAAGCCGAGAGTCGGGGAGCGACCAGTCACGACGCACCCGCAGGCGACATGCCGGACTTCCAGCCGAGTGCTCAGCGGGTGACCATCAGTTTGCGGACGCCGTAGTTGGTTCCGGTGAAGTCCATCGGGACCTCTTCCAGCGGGGTGGCGAGCCGCAGGTTCGGGAAGCGCTCGAAGAGCTTGGGCAGGACGGTCCTCAGCTCGGCGCGCGCGACGTTCTGTCCCAGGCAGGCGTGGACGCCGTAGCCGAAGCCCATGTGGCGGACCATCTTGCGGTCGATGTCGAGGGTGTCGGGGTTCTCGAAGGCGCGGGGGTCGCGGTTGGCGGCGTTCATCGCCACCACCACCAGTTCGCCCTTCTTGATCTGCGCACCGCCGATCTCCAGGTCCTCCAGCGCCACCCGGCCGAGACCGAACTGCACGATGGTCAGGTACCGCATCAGCTCCTCGATCGCGGGACCCACCTTCGCGGGCTGGTCCAGCAGCTTCTGCCGCTCCTCCGGGTGGGTGAGCAGGGTCAGCGTGGACAGTCCCATCATGGCGGCGGTGGTGTCGTGCCCGGCGAAGAGCAGCAGGACGCCGAGGCCGATCAGCTGCCGCTCGGTCAGGATCGAGTCCTCGCCGTCGGCTTTGTTGATCAGCTCGGCGAGGATGCCGGTGGTGTCGCCGGTGCTGCGTTTGTCCGCGACCAGGTGGGTGATGTAGTCGACCAGCCAGTGCGCGCCCTTGTCGCGCTCCTCCTTGGTCTTGCCCATGTCCATCATGTCCACGGTGGCGTGGTGGAAGCCGTCGCGGTCCTCGTACGGGACGCCGAGCAGCTCGCAGATCATCAGGCAGGGGATCGGCAGCGACATCGCCTGGACGAAGTCGAAGGTCTCGGGTCCGGCGGCGATGGCGTCGAGGTGCTCGTCGACGATCTTGTCGAGGTACGGCTGGAGCTTGGTCTGCACGGCCTTGGGCGTGAAGCGGGCTGTCAACAGGCGGCGGTAGGTGCCGTGTTCGGGCTCGTCCATGAAGACGAACCCCACGTCGAAGGGCGCGTTCTCGTGGTCTTCGGGCTCCTCGCCCTCGGGAGTGTCGTGGCGGTTGCGCTTCGCGCTCAGCCGCGGGTCGTTGAAGACCTGGCTGCCCTCCTCGAAGCGGGTGACCAGCCAGCCGGTCGTCCCGTTGGGGAAACGCACCCGGAGGATCGGCTGGTCCTCGCGCAGCTGGGTGAACTCCGCGGGCGGGTCCAGCGGACGGCTCGGGTCGCGGGTGACGGGCTGGCTCACTACGGTGTCGCTCATCGGGACTCCTTGGCGGTGCTCTGTGCGGCGGTGCTGTGTGCGGCGGTGCTCTGTGCGGCGGTGCTGTGTGCGGAGACGGCGGCGGAGATGCCGCGGTGGGCGGAAGTGGCGTTGCCCCAGCCGACGTAGAAGGCGAGATGCAGGACCACTTCGCTGAGCTGATCCGTCGTCAGTTCCTCGTTGATGAGGGCGCCTTGGACCTGGATCTGCATGAGGTCCGCGCGGCCGAGGGCGGCGGTGGCGCCCATCACCAGCAGCCGGCGGTCGCGGACGGACAGGCCCGGACGGCTCCAGATGTCGCCGAACAGGTGCTCCACGGTTTCGCTGGTGTACGGGTCCAACTGCTCCGGCATGGTCGTGCTGAACCCCGGTCCGTAGACCGTGTCCATCATCGCCAGGCCGCGCTGCAGCGGGTCCGCGTCGGCGGCCGACGGGGCCGGCCCGGCGTCCAGCCCGAGGGTGCGTTCGGCCTCCGCGCGGGTGACGTCGACGAGGGGGGTGTCGACGCCGAGCGTGGCGGCCAGGTCGCGGGCGGCGTCCAGGTCCTTGGTCATGAGCGGCTCGATCTGCCGGGCGACGGGCTCGGGCAGGGTGCCGTCGGCGCCGCGCATGCGCAGCAGCTGGAGCAGGGTCCGGCCCTCGGGGTCGGCGGTGTCGATCACCTCGGCCAGCCTCGCCGGTTCGACCCCCGCGGCGGCGGCCAGCGCGGCGGCCTCGGTGACGGTGCGCCAGGTTCCGTAGGTGACGACATTGCGGGCGATCTTGGTGGCCATCCCGGCGCCCAGCGGGCCGCAGTGCACGACCTTCTTGGCCCAGTCGTCCAGCACGGGCCGGGCGTGGTCGACCACGGACTGTTCGCCGCCGATGATGGCGACCATGCCGTGCTCGGCGGCCTTGTCGCCGGGGGTGACGCCGCAGTCGAGGAAGCCGACCTCCTCCTTGGCGCACAGCTCGGCCAGTTCGTGGACGACGGGCAGGGCGACGGTGGACTGCAGCACGATCGTCAGGCCCGGGTGGGCGCCCGACAGCAGGCCGTCGTCGCCGGCGATGACCGTGCGGGCCTGGGCGGCGTTGACCACCGCGACCATCACCACGTCGGAGGCCTGGGCCACGTCGGCCGGGGAGGCGAGCGGGGCGGGTACGCCGTCCAGCTTGTCGGAGGCGTCCGGCCTGATGTCGTAGACCGCCGGGACGCGCCCGCTGCGGGCGAGACTGACGGCGACTCCCCCGCCGATCATGCCGAGGCCGACGACTCCGGCCCTGAGCGCCTGGGTGTTCGTCATCACGCGGTCCTTCCGATGAGAGCGGTGTCGACGGCCTGGTCCCACTCGGCCGCCTCGGCGATCAGTGCGCGGTAACCGCGGGTCGCACGGGGCAGGTTGACGCCGACGACGCCGCACACCCGGCCGTCCTTGCCGTAGAGCGCGACGAGCTTGCGGTCCTCGACGGTGCCCTCGACGATGCGCACCTCGTCCGCGCCGCGGGTACGGCCGTAGATCTGGATCTTCAGGTCGTACTGGTCGGACCAGACGTACGGCACCGGGTCGAAGGGGGTCGCCTCGCCGGGTGCGGCCAGGATGTTGCGGGCGACGGCCAGGCCCTGTTCGGCGGCGTTGGTCCGGTGCTCGATCCGGGTCGGCTCACCGGTGCGCGGGTGCAGCCAGCAGGCGACGTCTCCGGCCGCCCAGACTCCGCTCCCGGCGTACAGCGTGGAGTCGCACTCCACCCCGTTGCCCACCGCGATGCCGCTGCCTTCCAGCCACGCGGTGCCGGGCCGGGCGCCGATGCCGACCAGGACCTCGTCCGCCTCGATCACGCGGCCGTCCGCGAGCCGGACGCCGGCGGCCCGGCCGTTCTCGGCGAGGATCTCCTTGACCAGCATCCCCGCCACGATGCTCACGCCGTGTTCGAGGTGGACTTCCGAGAGCATCCGCCCGAGCTCGGGGCCGAGCGCGTCGGCGAGCGGCACCGCGACGTCGGTGACCATGGTGACCTCGGCGCCCAGCTCCCGGGCCACCGCTGCCGCTTCGGCGCCGACGAAACCCGATCCCACGATCGCCAGGCGGGGTCGCGTGCGCAGTGCCTCACGGAAGGCGAGGGCGTCCTCCAGGGTGCGCAGCACATGCACGCCGGCCACCCCCTCGGTACCCGGCAGCCGACGGGCCGCCGCGCCGGTGGCGACCACCAGCGCGTCGTAGCCGACCCGGCTGCCGTCGACCAGGGCGACCTCGCGGTTGCGGGTGTCCAGGGCCACGGCCGCGACGCCCAGCCGCAGGTCCAGGTCGAGCGCCTCGATCGCCTCGCCGTCGCGCAGCTGAAGCCGGGCGACGTCCCACTCACCGGAGAGCAGCTGCTTGGACAGCGGCGGCCGGTCGTACGGGAGGTGCTTCTCCTCGCCGATCAGCGTCACCCGGCCCGCGTAGCCCGCGCGGCGCAGGCCTTCCACCACGCTCAGGCCGGCCGCGGAGGCGCCGACGACGGCGATCCGTGCCGGGGAACTCATGCGCGCACCTCGATCGCGGCCGCGGGACAGACGGCGGCGGCCTGGCGCACGTTCTCGTACTGCTCCTCGGGCGGGTTCTCGTCGAGCAGGACGACGATGCCGTCCTCGTCCCGCTGGTCGAAGACCTCCGGGGCGGCGAGCACGCACTGGCCCGCGCCGCAGCACTTGCCAAAATCGATCGCAATTTCCATGGGGGTTACCTCCGTCAAGCCCCTTCCAGGGGCGACACCGGTCAGGAGCCGGAGCAATGCGGTTGCCTCAGTCACCTAACTAAGTTCAGTTCCGACTGTACTGCTCCCTCGCCAGGTCGGCGAACCGCCCCTGAGTGATACAGGTCACAGGCTGTGGGGGTTGCGCCCAGCCTGCCGCGACACCGCGACGAAGTGGCGGTTCATGGGTGAAGGGACGTTGGTGGACGGCGCCCCGTGGGTGGTCAGGCGTGCCCGCGCAGCCGGAACAGAAGCAGCGCGAACTCGGCGCGGAGGCGGCCGGATTCGCTGTCCAGGCTGAGGTTCATGACCGTCTCGGCGCGGGCGACACGGGCGGCCATCGAGCTGTGGTGGAGGTGCATCTTGGCGGCGGCGCGGCGCAGTGACCTCTCGCGGCACAGCGCCTCCACCGAGTCGATGACCTCCTGGCCGCGCGGCTGCGCCACCAGCCGCTCCAGGGCCTGTACGTCCGGCTGGGCATCGATGGCGTCATCGGGAATGTGCTCGGCGAGCAGAGCCAGCACGCCGAGGCTCTCCCAGGACGTCACCCGGCCACGCCGGGCATCGGTGACGGAGAACCGCAGGGCGATGCGGGCGGCGACCCAGGAATCGGCGACGAGCCGCCCCGGCACGGCGGTCCCGATGCCCAGACGGAGCGGAAAGTCACCTCCGGGCAGCCGTTCACCCGGCGCGACCGCGGACAGGACCGCGACGAGAGGGCCCATCCGGGCCCAGCGGGCGGACAGCCCCAGTGCCCTCAGCTCCTGGGCCACCGATGCGCCGGATTCGGTGTCGGACCTGCCGTCGTCATCACCCTCGCTCTCGCTCTCCCTCTCACCACCGTCGGCGTCCTCGGCGAAAGCGGCGAAGACCCGGATCGGGCGCGCGGGGTCGAAGCCGAGCAGCTCCAGAGCCCGCGCCCGCGCGGTGGAGTCGGCGGCAGGGGCAAGGGCAAGGCGGATCAGGCTCTCCGGGTCGTCGATGCCCGGTACGGAGCGCTCGGCGCGCTCCAGCGCCAGTTCGGCGGCGAGCGCGAGCCGTCCCAGGACGGTCTCGTCCAGGGGGTCCGGATCACCGTCACGCACCAGCCACACACGGCCCGCTCGACCGCCGGTGCCCGGGCGCCCCAGCGGCGCGACTCCGGCGGCAGCGGGCGGCCCTTCGACCGGATGCGTATCGCCCTCGGCGCCGGGTTCGGCCTGTACGCACTCGCCACTGTCCGGCGCTTCGAACCCGACCGGGCAGCCTGTGAACAGCGCGGCTGCCCGCAGCAGTTCAGGGAGCTCGGCCCGGTCCCGAACGAGTTCGTCGAAGTACGACACCACGTCCATGACGCCCGTCCCGGCTCCCAGTACTCGCACGTCATCACCCTAATCACCCGCCAGGCGGCGGGCCACGGGCGCCATGTTCCCGCCAGTTCGCGGTCGTGGCGGCCGGGCCCGGCGAACCACCATGAGGGTGTGCGCGGCGCGTGAGCGAGCCGCTCGGCCACCGCCCGGAGACTCCCGGCGCGGAGCGCTCCGCGTCCGCCCCTATTCCTGAGCAGACGGGAGCTCCCCATGACGAGCAGCGCCCTCCCCCATTTTCCCGGGGTCCGCGGCAGCGGCACCGGCTGTCCCTTCTCCCCGCCCGCCGAGTACGCCGACTGGCGTGCCACTCAGGGCCTGCAGAAGGTGAGCCTGTGGGACGGCAGGACCGCCTGGGCCGTGACGCGGTACGAGGACATCCGGGTCGCCATGAGCGACCCGCGGATCAGCGCCGACTCCGCGAACCCGGGAATGCCCAGGGTCCACGCGGGGCAGGACGCCGGCACCCCGCTGTCCACGACCTTCATCCGCATGGACGATCCCGAGCACGCCCGGCTGCGCCGGATGGTCACCAAGAACTTCATGGTCAAACGGGTGGAGGCGCTGCGCCCGCGGATCCAGGAAGTGGTCGACGACCTCATCGAGAAGATGACCGCCGAGCCGGGCCCCGCCGACCTGGTCCAGGACTTCGCGCTCCCGGTGCCCTCGCTGGTGATCTCCATGCTGCTGGGCGTGCCGTACGAGGACCACGAGGTCTTCCAGAAGAACAGCGCCACCATCATCAGCAGTGAGGCCACGGTCGAGGAGACCAAGGCCGCCGGGGCGGCGCTCTTCGGCTATCTGCGAGAACTGACCGCGGCGAAGGAGCGCGACCCCGGCGACGACATCCTCAGCGGTCTGATCACCGAGCAGGTCGCCAGGGGGGAGCTCACCCGCGACGAGGTGGCGAGCATGGCCATGCTCCTGCTCTTCGCCGGACACGAGACGACCGCCAACATGATCGCGCTCGGCACGCTGGTCCTGCTCCGCCACCCCGACCAGCTCGCCCGCGTCCGAGACACCGACGACCCCAAGCTGATCGCCAACACGGTCGAGGAGCTGCTGCGCTACCTGACCATCCTGGAGAACCCGATCACGCGGGTGGCCACGGAGGACATCGTCATCGGCGGCCAGCCCGTGCGGGCCGGTGAAGGCCTGATCATCAGCCTGCCCGCGGGCAACCGGGACACGGCCTTCTTCCCCGACTCCCCCGACGAATTCGACATCGACCGTGGCACCCTGGGCCATCTCGCCTTCGGTTACGGCATCCACCAGTGCATCGGCCAGGCGCTGGCCCGCGTGGAACTCCAGGTGGCGCTGCCCACCCTGCTGCGCACGCTGCCCGGCCTGCGACTCGCGGTGCCGTTCGAGGAGGTTCCGTTCCGCAAGGACGCGCTCGTCTACGGCCTCGACCGGCTCCCGGTGGCCTGGTAGGACCACCGGGCACCACACCAACCGCAGGCGCATGGCAGATACTGCCATGCGCCTGTTAGCGTCGGGCCAGGAACGGGACACGGAAGCAGAGGTGGACGTGCAGACGCGTACGGCACGGGAGGTGAAGGAGGAGAAGGAGCGGACGATGCTGGACGCCTCCAGGGCCGCCGTCGAGCTCTTCATCGACCACGGCAGCAGCTCCTTCACCATCAGGGAGCTCGCCGCGCACGCCGGCATCTCGGAGCGCTCCTTCTACCGCTACTTCCCGCGCAAGGAGGACGTCGTACGGCCCTTCCTCGCGGCGGGCTCCGAGCGGATCGCCGCGGAGGTGGCCGGACGCCCGGTCGACGAGCCGCTGTCCACCGCTCTGGTGCACGCCTGGTCTGGGTCCTGGGCCGCCACCCACGTCGAGCAACTGCGCGCTCTGCACGGCATCCTGCGGGAGTCCGAGGCGTTCCGCGCCCAATGGCTGCAGGTCATCACCGACAGCGAGCTGCTGTGGTCCCGGGTCATCGCCGAGCGGCTGGGTATCGGCCCGCGCTCCTACCGGGCCGCGCTGGCCGGTGCGGTGGTCGCCGCCGCGATCCGGCTGTCGACGCAGGCGTACGACGACACGGGCGGCGACGAAGACCCCACGAGGATGTTCGCCACCGCCCTGGAACTGGTGGGCCCCTCCCTCTTCACACCGGCGGAGTCCGAGGCGGAATCCGAGGCGGAGTCCTGACGCAGAGCGACGTAACGCGAAGAGTCGAGCCCGGCGTGGCGGAACGCCGGGCTCGACTCGTTTCGGGGTGTGGCTCAGACCGCGGCCCAGCCGTTGTCGACGGGCAGGACCACTCCGTTGATGTTGCTTCCCGCGTCGGAGGCCAGGAAGACGATCGCGGCGGCGACCTCGTCGGCCTCGCCCAGGCGGCCCGCGTTGAGCTTGGCGTAACCGCTGACGGTGCCGGGGCCGAGGGCGGCCGGGTCGACCTTCATCTCGGTGACCAGGTTCGTGGCGACGCCGCCGGGTGCGACGGCGTTGACCCGCAGCCCCTTGTCCCGGTACATCACCGCGGTGGACCGGGTGAGTCCGACCAGTCCGTGCTTGGAGACGGTGTAGGCGGTGCCGGCCGCGCTGCCGCGCAGACCGGCCTCGGAGGTGGTGTTGACGATGGCGCCCCGGCCACTGGCCAGCAGGTGCGGAAGCGCGGCGCGGGTCATCAGGAACGGCGCGGTGAGGTTGATCCGGATGATCCGCTCCCACTCGGCGTCGCTGACATCGCCGGCCGCGGACATCATGTCGTAGACCCCTGCGTTGTTGACCAGGATGTCGAGCCCGCCGAAGCCGTCGACGGCGGTGGCGACCGCCCGGTCGACGACGGCCTGGTCGCTCAGGTCGCCCACGCAGGTGAGTACGGTGGCGCCGCCGTCCTCGATCTGGTGGATCTCCTTGGCGACGGTCTCGGCACGCTGGGCGTCGAGGTCGGCGACGACCACTTGGACGCCTTGGCGGGCGAGGAGGAGGGCGGTGGCGCGGCCGATGCCGGAACCGGCGCCGGTCACGAGGGCACGGCGGCCCGCGAGGGAGGTGGTGAGGCTCATGGTGGTGTACTCCGTTGTACTCGTGGCTGCTGGCGGCCCCGGGGACCCGGTGCGGTCCGGGGCCCAGGGCCCGTCCAGGTCTCCGTGTGCAGCCGGAGCCCGGGGTTCTGGCGCGGGTCAGCGCAGGGGCGCGATGGCGACGGTCTTGGGGCGGATGAACTCGGCGATGCCCTGGTAGCCGCCCTCGCGGCCGAACCCGCTCTCGCCCTGTCCGCCGAAGGGGCTCCAGGGCTGGACGACGGCGGCGCCGTTGACGTAGACCGTGCCCGCCTCCAGGCGGTCGGCGACGGCGTGCACGCGGGTGACGTCGCGGGAGTGGAGGTACGCGGCCAGTCCGAAGTCCGTGCCGTTGGCGATCTCCACCGCCTCGTCCTCGGTCGAGAACCTGATGACGGAGATGACCGGGCCGAACACCTCGTTCTGGGCCAGGCCGCTGTCCGGATCGACATCGGCGAAGATGGTCGGCTCGATGAAACTGCCCGCCGCGAGATCGCCGCGGATCGGGTTCCCGCCCGTGACCAGCCGGCCGGAGCCGTCGGCGCGGGCTCCGTCGACCAGGGAGAGGATCCGGTCGCGGGCGGCGGTGTTGATGACCGGCCCGAACAGCACGCCGGGGTTCGACGGGTCGCCGATCGGCAGCGATTCGGCGGCCGTCACGAGCTTGGCCACCACCTCCTCGTACACACTGTCCTGGACCAGGACGCGCGAGCCGAGGATGCAGGCCTGGCCGCTCAGCGCGGACAGCCCCATCCTGACGGCCTCGGAGGCCGCCTTCTCCAGGTCGGCGTCGGCGAAGATGATGTTGGCGGACTTGCCGCCCAACTCCATGACGGACGGCTTGAGATGCTCGGCACAGGTCGCCAGGATCTTGCGGGCGGTGGCGGGGCCGCCGGTGAAGGAGATCTTCTGCACCTTGGGGTGAGCCACCAGGGCCTGACCGGCATCGGCGGTGCCGGGTACGACGGTGATCACGCCGGCGGGTATGCCCGCCTCCTCGGCGAGGCGCGCGAACATCTCCGCGGTGAACGGGGTGAGTTCGGACGGCTTGACGACGACGGTGTTGCCCGCGGCGAGCGCCGGGACGACCTTCATGCACAGCGAGGCGAGCGGCACGTTCCAGGTGATGATCGCGCCGACCACGCCGTACGGCTCGGGCTGGCTGTAGGCGAAGTCGGTGCCCTGGACGAACGATCCGGCGACCGACCCCTGCAGCTTGTCGGCCCAACCCGCGTAGTAGGTCAGCCAGTTGGCGGCCAGCTTCACGTAGTGCGGACCGCCGATCACGGGAGTGCCGTTCTCCAGGGCGGCGATCCGGGTGAGCTCGGGCTGGTTCTCGCGGATCAGGTCGCCCAGCCGCAGCAGGAGGTCGCGGCGCTGGTCGGGGCGGAGTCCGCGCCAGACCCTGAAGGCCTCGGCCGCCGCTTCGACGGCGTCCGCGACCTCGGCGGAACCGGCCAGCGGGATCTGTGCCTGTACCTGTCCGGTCGCCGGGTTGACGTGGTCGAACACACCTCCGGAGCCGGTCGGCAGCTTCTTCTCGCCCACCCAGAGGCGGACCTCGGGCAGGACCGTCACGCCGCACCGCCCTTGAGTACGGCGTGCGCCTCGGCGCCGGTCGCCACCGGGCGGCCGACCTTGTCGGCGAGCGCGACGGCGGCCTCGACGGTCTCGCGGTTGGACATCGGGGTGGCGCCCGCGGTGTCCTCGACGCCGACCCGCAGGTGGCCGCCGAGCTCCAGAGCGTGCTGGGCGATCTCGGAGTCGAGCAGGACACCGCCCTGGATGCTGACGATCCAGGGGAGGCCGCAGCCCTCCATCATGGAGAGGTACATGTCGAGGGCCTGGTTGGTGGCGGGCAGACCGAATCCGGCGGTCGGCCATTTGTCGCCGCCGAGCTGGTACTCGCCGCCGAAGTAGAGCTTGATCATCGATCCGGCCGGGAACAGGCCCTTGGCCGCGTAGGCGAGGATCCAGCGCAGGTTGCTCGGGTCGTACACGCCGAGGCTGAGCGGGGTGCCCGTCTTCCGGGCGAACTCGACGACCTCGTGCGCGGAGGCGTAGTCGGCACCGCCCTGCACGTGGATCGACGGAAGACCGTTCTCGCCGAGCATGCCGAACTGCGTCAGGCCCGGGTCGAGCGCGGCCATCGTCAGTACGCCCGCCTCGGCGAGCGCCGGCAGGTGGGCGTTCTTCTCCTCCATGATCTTCTCACCGCGGAGGTAGTCGTTGTAGACGAAGGCCTCCGGGTAGGTCTTGAGGATCTCGCTCTCGACGTGGACGACCTGCTCGACGGCGCCCTCCCGGGTCTGCCGGAAGTCGTGGTGGTGGTGGACGATCGCGGCACCGGCGGCCAGCGACTCGGTGGCCTCGTGGACGAGTTCCTCGCTCGTCTGCAGCGGCTCCCCCTTGCGCAGCGGGGTGATGGCGGCCTCGATGACGACGGGGCTCGTGACGGATGTGCGGCTCATGACCAGTGCTCCTTCAGGAGAAACGGAGGACGGCGACGGGATGTGGGGATCGGAACGGGATCCGGATGGTGGGGTCGAACGCGACCTCCGGAGGTGCGTCCGAGCTTCGACGCTAACAGGGGGTGGCAGAAACTGCCATACATGGGTGGCAGAAACTGCCACGCCTTGGCGAGGTCCGGCACCCTGCGCGGCCGCACACCCCGCGCGGCGTCGTACCACGGGACACCGGCCGCGATCGCCGCACGCCAGGCGCGGATCACCTGCGGCGGAACGCCCCCAGTCGCGACGGCCAGACCGGACCGCCATACGGCCACCTGACCGCCGCCGGCCAGTGCGACGCTCCGGCCCGCCGTGATCAGGGTTATGGCGCCACCGCCGGCCAGTGCGACGCTCCGGCCCGCGGTGTCAGGGCGATGGCGCCGCCGCCGAAGTTCTCCCCGCGCAACTCTCCGCGGCGGCGAGACCTGCCGCCGAGGCCCCGCCGACGGCAACGCGCCTCACGCATCCACCAGACGGATCGCGGCAGCCGGGCAGACCATGGCCGACTCCCGTACCCCGTCCTGCAGTTCGGCCGCCGGCCGCTCCTCGAGGAGTACGACCATGCCGTCGTCATCCCGCTGATCGAAGACCTCAGGAGCGATCAGAACGCACTGCCCCGAGGCCACACACTTCGGCACATCGACTTCTACGAGCATCTTGTTGCTTCCTCTTTCCGGTGACGCCTCGATGATCAAGAGGATCAGAAGGACAGCTGAACCCAAGGCGGATGGATGGGGGCATGTCCGTGGGGGGACCTCTTCATGCTGGTACGCACCCCCATGCGGCGGCCATCGCCAGACGGCGGGTTTTGCCTGGTCCGGGTGCCGCCACCTGGCGGGGTGGTCGCACCCCTGGATACCGCCACAGCCAAATGGTTAAATTAATAAACTCTCAGATCGGGCGTCTGGGCGCCGGGGCGAAGAACCGGACCGAAAGGGGACCTGTGACGGCGACGCACATCCGCAGCATCGGCACCTGTCTCCCGCCCAGGGAGGACGTCGGGCTACGGCTTCCCCGCGGGGACGAGGACGCCGTCACCACGGCCGTCGAGGCGGGACGCGCCGCACCGGAGGCGGCGGCCGTGGCCGCGCTGGACGCCGTACTGTCCGTCCGGCCCCGCATCCTGGTGGCTTCGCTCTCCGGCACCACGACGACATCCGTCGGCCACCGATCGGCCGTGCCTGTCAGATGGGGGCTTGATGTATCTCGGAACACACGCTCGTACCACCCCGGACCGCACGGCCGTCGTCATGGCAGGTACCGGCGAGCGCCGGAGCTACTCCCAGCTCTACGCCGGAGCGAACCGCATCGCACACGCACTGCGGGCTGCGGGGCTCCGGCGCGGCGATCACATGGCGATCCTCGCGGAGAACCGCGTCGAGTACTTCGAAGCCCTGTGGGCCGGGCTGAACTCCGGTCTCTACGTCACACCGGTCAACACCAGGCTCACCGCGGCCGAGGCCGCCCACATCATCCGCGACTGCGGAGCCAAGGCCCTGATCACCAGCCAGGCACTGGCCGCTGTGGCCGGCGAGGCCGTCGGGCAGATCCCCGACGGCCCGGACATGCTGTGCTTGGACGGCCCTGCCCCCGACTGCGCGGACTGGGCTGCGGAGAAGGGCAATTGGCCGACGAGTCCGCTCGCTGACGCGTCACGCGGCGCCTTCATGTTCTACTCCTCGGGCACCACGGGTCGGCCCAAGGGGATTCTGACTCCGCTCCCCGAGCACAGCGTCGAAGAGGGCGACCCGGCGATGTATCCCGGGACACGGGCCACGTTCGGCATGTCCGAGGACACCGTGTTCCTCTCGCCCGCGCCGTTGCACCACGCGGCACCGCTGCGGGTGTCACAGGTCGCGCAGTGCCTCGGCGGCACAGTGGTGTGCATGGAGAGCTTCGACCCCGTCGGCGCACTGCGGGCGATCGAGACCTACCAGGTCACCTGCTCACAGTGGGTGCCGACGATGTTCGTCCGCATGCTCAGGCTGGGGCCGGGCGAGCGCGCCGGGTTCGACCTGACCAGCCACCGGATCGCCGTGCACGCCGCCGCCCCGTGTCCGGTCGGGATCAAAGAAGCGATGATCAGCTGGTGGGGGCCGATCCTGCACGAGTACTACTCCGGCAGCGAGAACATCGGCACCACCGCCATCGACAGCCACGAGTGGTTGCGGCACCGCGGATCCGTCGGGCGCGCCACCTACGGCACCATCCACATCTGCGACGAAGCAGGGCAGGAGCTGCCGGCCGGGCAGACGGGCACCATCTACTTCGACGCGCCCGGCGTCACGGTGCGCTACCACGGCGCCCCCGGGGCATCCGCCTCCCTCGCCCATCCCGATCACCGCGACTGGCGCACCCTCGGCGACGTCGGCCATCTCGACGCAGATGGCTATCTGTATCTGTGCGACCGACGCAGCTTCACGATCGTTTCCGGCGGGGTCAACATCTACCCGCAGGAATCCGAGAACCTCCTCGTACAGCACCCCGCGGTGGCTGACGCAGCGGTCTTCGGCATCCCCGATTCCGAGTTCGGCGAGCAGGTCAAGGCGGTGGTCCAACCAGAACAATGGGCAGAGGTCGGCCCAGAGCTCGCTGCCGAGTTGCTCTCCTGGTGCCGCGAACGGCTCGCGCACTACAAGTGTCCACGATCGGTCGACTTCGATCCGAAGCTGCCGCGCATGGATGACGGGAAGCTACACAAGAAGTCGGTGCGGGACCGGTATTGGGACACTACGGTGTCCCGCATCCTCGGCTGAGCATCGGCAGTGCGGGCACCCCACGCAGGCCGTGGCACGGCCCAGTTGGTACGGCCCACTCAACAGGACGAGATCCAGGAGGCAACCCAGTGGCAGCCGACGATCAACCAGCCCGAGGGCACGATGTCGCGGCGCTCCTGCTGCGCGCGACGCTGGGCGGGATGCTGTTCACGCACGGATACAACAAGGTCAACGGACCCGGCGGCCTTCAGGGCACCACCGGATGGTTCAGGTCCCTCGGCCTGGAACCCGCCGGGCTGCACGCCCGATTGGCCGCGGGCACGGAAATGGCAGCCGGAGTGGGGCTCGCACTCGGCGCAGCGTCTCCCCTGCCCGAGGCCGCTGCCGTCGGCCTGATGACAGTAGCCGCCCGCACCGACCACCGCGGCAAAGGCTTCTTCGTCTTCAAGGGCGGCTGGGAGTACACCGCCGTCGTCGGCGGTACCGCGATCGCACTCGCCGCACTGGGCAGCGGGCGCTACTCGGTCGACAAGCTCCTGCGGCGTCGAACCTCAGGGCTCAAGCCCGCCCTGCTCGCCGTCGGCCTGGGGACAGCGAACGCCGCCCTGCTGCTCAAGCTGTGTTACCGGCCGGAGGAGTAGCCGGCCGACAGCCAGGTCGACATCGGCGGAAGCCAAGTTGACAGCGACGGAAGCCAGGTTGACAGCGGCGACAGCTCCGCTGCCTGACCACGGTCCTGCCCACCGGCACGGGCCGAAAACACACCGCAGCGGGCCTCGCCCGGCTCCGCGAGGTGGTCGCGGCCGAGAAGGCCGCGCTCAACGACCCCATGGCACGGGTCGAGGCCCAGGACGCGTTCCACGCACTTGTCGTCGAGCTCGCCGGGAACCAGACGCTCAACCTGCTCAGCGGCATGCTGCGCCACATCGTCGACCGCGCCAACGCCGCGCACCTGGCCGGTGCTGTGGAGTCCGAGCTCCAGAAGAGCCAGAGCCGCAAGGCACATCGCACCCACGCCAAGCTCGTCGACCTCATCGCGGCAGGCAAGGCGGACGAAGCCGAGAAGCTCTGGCATCGCCACATCACTGCCGCGGACGACGCAGTCAACGCCGCAGGTGCCAAGACGCTGCTGGACCTGCTCGACTGACCTCTTCCCGGTCTACCGACCTTGATCGGCTGGTGCAGGCTCCGGGCAGCGTGATTGGCTGCCTGTCCGGAGCCTTTCGTCGTTCGTGAGCCGCTGCCGAGCCCTCCACGCAGGCCCGCGACGACCACGGCTCGCCCCGCCGCACATCAGACCCGGGGCATGGGCCAAGCCCGCGCCATGACCACCTCGACGGTGCACACCTGGCGCGCCGCCACCCTCCCCCTTATAGTTAAACTATTCTACTATACAGTTCCGTGCGGGCCACCTCTCAAGGGAGAACTGGGCACAGTGGACATGAACTATCCACCAGAGGCGGAGTCCTTCCGAGAGCGCGTCCGTCAGATACTCGCCGAGGAGCTTCCCCTCGACTGGGCCGGCATCGGATCGATCGCCGACCGCCAGGACGCTCTGGACTTCTCCGAGGCGTGGCGTGCCACCTTGCACCGCCGCGGCCTGCTGGGGCTCACCTGGCCCACCGAGTACGGAGGACAGGGACTGTCCAAGCTCCACCAGGTCGTCCTGGTGGAGGAGTTGATGCGCGCGGGCGTGCCCAACGGGGGCATGAACGACATGGTCAGCATCAAGATGATCGGCAACATCCTGCTGATGTGGGGCACCGAGGAGCAGAAGCGCTACTTCGTTCCACGCATCCTGAGCAACGAGCACATCTGGTGCCAGGGCTTCTCCGAACCCGAGGCCGGCTCTGATCTGGCCGCCCTACGGACCCGGGCGGTGCGCGAGGGGGACCAGTGGGTCCTCAACGGCCAGAAGATCTGGACCTCGCAGGCCCACCGTGCGAACTGGATCTTCGCCCTCGCCCGCACCGACCCGTCAGCGCCCAAACACCGCGGGATCTCCTTCCTCCTCGTGCCCATCGACCAGCCCGGAGTGGAGGTCCGTCCCATCAGGATGATGAACGGCGACAGCGACTTCTGCGAGGTCTTCTTCGACAACGCCAAGGCATCCGCCGACCACGTCGTCGGACCCGTCCACGGCGGCTGGAAGGTGACGAAGTCACTCCTGGGCTTCGAGCGCGGCGAAGAAGCGGCCACCATGCCCATCGCCTTTCGCGCCGAACTCGACCGTCTCATCGAACTCGCCCGCAGCCGCGACCTGTCGAACGATCCGGTGATCCGCCAGCGTCTCGCCGATTGCCACTGCCGTGTCGAAAGCATGCGCCACCTCGGCCACCGGGTACTCACCGGCTACCTCAAGGGCAACCCACCCGGACCGGAGTCCTCCGTCCTCAAACTCTTCTGGAGCGAGTACCACCAGGACGTCACCACACTCGCGCTGGACATCCTCGGACCGGCGGGCCAGGTCCCCCAGGGCAGAGGACCACTGCGCACACTGCGCACCGACGATCCGGGCGCCCCCTTCGACTCGACCGGTTCCTGGACGACCACCTACCTCAACGCGCTGGCCGGCACCATCTACGCCGGCACCTCGGAGGTCCAGCGGAACATCATCGCCGAGACCGTCCTGGGACTCCCCCGCGAACCGGTCCCGGCAACCGCGGCCGACTGACGGACGGCGGGGACCATGTGGAGGGCGGCTGCACAGACGCTGCGGCGCCCAGACCGCCCTGCCAGGGAAGTTGCAAAAGCCCCCCTCTCATGTCCCAGTCTCCAGGTGTCCAGTCACAAGGGAAGCATCCACCGCACGACGGACACTCGATTGTTTCGCGCCATGAGCGGGCTGTGAGACAAATCCTGGCGCCTCCACGCTCGGACCTGTCACCCGCATGGGGACACACCCCTAGGACGCAAGGACTACCGACGTGCGCAAAACCAAGAAGGCGGCGATGGTTGCCATCGGCCTGGCCGCCAGCCTGACCTCGGTGGTGGCACTGGCCGCCCCCGCCAGCGCGGACACCGACATCCGCGGGACCGAGTCGTGGGACACCAACAGGCTGCTTATGTCCCTGTGCACGGGCAACACCGGCGTGCACTCCTGGTTCTTCGACACCCGCACCGGGGCAATCAGGCCCGACAACATCAGGGCCGACTGGCAGACACGCGTGAGCGCCCCGGCGTGGGAGGAGCAGTTCTCCGGCTACTGCAGCTACCCGCAGGCGTCCTCCTGGACCTGGGCCGGCCCGCAGACGCAGATCAGCAATCTGGTGATGAACTGCGGCTACCGGGTCACCCAGTCCGAGGCGATCACCAAGAGCATCACCAAGACCAGCACCACGACCAACAGCGTCGGCGGCTCGATCAGCGTCGAGTGGGGCATCCTCAAGGACGTGCTGTCGGTCGAGGCGACCGCCAGCTACCAGCACACCTGGTCCTACAGCAAAGCGACCACCTGGACACAGACGGACACGCTGAACGTGCCGCCGCGGACCAAGGCGCAGCTCAACTTCGCACCGCTGATGCGCACCGTCCGCTCCAACCCGGTCTTCCACGTCGGCTGCGGATCCTCGGCGCGGCCCTCACCGCACTGCTGGTCCTGGCAGCGGGCGCCGGTCTGGTCGCCTGGCAGCAGAACAGCACCGCCACGCGCGAACGAACTTCGGCGCTGGCCCGGCGGGTTGCCTCGGCCGCGGCCAACCAGCGCGTCACCAATCCCCGGCAGGCCATGCTGCTCGGCGTCGCCGCCTGGCGGACCGCCGACATCGCCGAGTCCCGTTCCGCGCTGCTCGGCGCCTGGGCGCAGCGAGAGCAGGACGCCTTCACCGATCCCGGAACCGATCCCGACACCAGCCGCCTGCTCAGTGCGGACGGCCGCACGCTGATCAGCGTGACCAGCAGCACCGTGCAGAGCTGGGACGTCGCCACCCGGCACCGAATCTCACGGTTCAGCTATCCGGGTGCCTATCCGGGCACCACGGCCGTTCCCACCCTCAGCCCCGACGCCCGGACCCTCGCCCTCGGCACCTACCAGGGCACACGCCTGTGGGACCTGGCCACCGGGCGGCCGACCGGGGCCGCGCTGGGAAAGGACGCCACGGTCGAGGGCTTCGGACCCAGCGGACGGACCCTCGTCGTGGAGCAGGCGGGCAGCACCACCCCCTGGGCCGAGCTGCGCGATGCGACCAGCGGGCGGACGCTGCTCGGGCGACCCACGACCGGTGCTCCGGTCGCCGTCGTCGGCCCGGGCGATCGCATGGTGGCGGTCTGCTCGGAAGGGCAGCCGCCCCAGCTGTGGGACGTCAAGCGGCAGCAGCGGCTCACCGGCCCCTGGGACAGCGGGCAGGCCGAGTGCACCGACGGCGGTCTCGCGTTCAGCCCGGACGGCCGCGAACTGGCGGCCACCTCGAGCAGCGGGGTGCGGATCTGGTCCATCGCCGACCGGACAGAGCACCAGACACTGCTGCAGGACGGGCTCGACGAGATCGCCTACAGCCCGGACGGACAGTTCATGGCCGCCGGGGCCGGCGACCAGATCCTGATCTGGCGGCTCGGCGAGCCGCACGCCCCAGTGGCCCGCTACCCGCTGGCCGACGAGACGGCCGGCCAACTCAGGTGGGATCCGAGCAGCCACCTGCTGCGCTTCCTGGACAACGCGACCGTCCGCTCGCTGGACGTGGGTGCGACGGTGGATGCCGACTGGCACACCTCTCGCCTGGACGACAGCCTCCTCAGCCCGAACGGCTCCCTGCTCGGCACCGCCCAGCGCAAGGCCGACGGGTTCCGTTTCGTCCTCACCGACCTGCGCCACGGACGCGTCCTCAACGAGACCACCTTGCCGTTGCCACCGCCCTTGTCAGGTCAGGCGGACGAATCCGACCACAGCCCGAACCTGGCGTTCAGCCCGGACAGCCGTGCCTTCGCCTTCGGTATCGGCAGCGATCTGCACACCGCGGCCCAGCCGTACGTCGTGTACGACGTGTCGGCCCGGCGTGCCACCAGGCTGGACCTTCCCGGTCTGCCGTCGCTCGGGATCGCTCTCGGCCCGGGCGGCAGGATCCTGCTCGTCGGTCGGGAACCCGACGGCGGGGACCCGACGGCGGTGTACACCACGGAGCGGTGGGACACCCGCCGCCGCGTACGTATCGGCGCCCTCTCCGGGATCTCCGGAATCACGTTGGCACTCCGCCCGGACGGAAGGTTTCTCGCCACCTCCTTCGAACAGCTGGCCCCCGTGCCCGCCGGGCCGGTCACCACGCGGATCCTCAACCAGGGCAGCGCCATCACCGCGCTCGCCTTCAGCGGCGACGGACGCTACCTGGCCGTGGGGGACATGGAGGGACGCATCACCATCTGGAACGGCGCGGCCCAGCACCGGCTCGGAACGTATGCGGGCACCTTCACCGGCAGTCAACACGGCGTACCGGAGCCCGTACTGGCGCTGGCTTTCTCCCATGACGGACACCTGTTGGCCGCCGCCGGGCAGGCGGGCACCCTGCAGTTGTGGGACACCACCGCCCTGGAGCAGGTGGGCCAGGACCTGCCGACCCCCGGCGACGCGATCAACTCCATCGCCTTCGGCCCGGGCGACGACACCCTGCTCGCCACCAGCGCCCATGTGCCCCTGCAGAGCTACCCGATCGCCCCACGCCAACTCGTCGCAGCAGTCTGCCGCCGTACCGGTGACGCCGGCCTCTCCCGGGCCGACTGGCAGACGTACCTCCCCGAGGAGCCCTACGAGCCGCTCTGCCCCCGCCCGCAGCTCCCCTGACCCGCCCGCCGCCCGGAAGGCGCCCGCGTGGGCGGCCAGGCTCGCGCGGCCCCCCAGCCTGTCGGAGACGTGAGTGTCGGGCAGCAGCCGCATCCCGGAGGCTTTCCGGTCGCGGATCCCGGGCTCCACGCGGACGTGGTTGCGGTGGCGGGCATCCAGGAACTGGGCCTGCCGAGGCGGTTGTCGGTGGCGAACGTCTGATACCGCATCCCTATGCTCAGCTCGTAGGGCGAGGCGTCCAGCAGGTCGATGTCGACGCCAGTCGTCGGCGGTCACGTTGCCCTGAAGTGCGGCAACTGCGCGAGTTCCTTGCCGGTGTTGTCGCACATGGCCAGGAACACGTGGTGGTCCCAGGAGCCTTTGTAGGTGGCGGCGCACTGCGGCACGGGCGCGTTCGATCCTGCGCCGAGCCCTTTCGTCGACCTCTTTGGGCCCGCCAGACGGTGGGGAAGGAAGCGACCGGTCCGATGACCGCACGTTGGTGCTCCAGCAGGCGGACGTCGCGCATGCACGTGGTACCCGGGGTGATGGCCACCGTCAGGTCGACCAGGACCTGACCCCGGTCGTGCAGCGTATGGGACTGCCGCCGCAGTGCGCCCGACATCGGTCACCCCAAGCGGCTGAGGCCGACCTGCGGCTTCGCAATCTCACTCCAGGCCCCGCCGCACCCGCGGCGATGGCGACGTGCACGCGCTCGTCAGCCGGGCCGGCGCCCGGCTGCCCCGGCCGTCGGCGGCACACCATGGGAATCACAGCAAGCCCGTCCCCTGCCGTCGAGTGACTGAACGGGAGAGCAGATGAGGGCGATGGCGCGCTCTTGAACCTTGATGGCATAATTATTTAGCTATATCGTGGAGTGGCGACCGAACCCTGAAGTGTTTTGGAGGC
Source organism: Streptomyces sp. NPDC048254 (assembly GCF_043201895.1). NCBI lineage: Bacteria > Bacillati > Actinomycetota > Actinomycetes > Kitasatosporales > Streptomycetaceae > Streptomyces > Streptomyces sp. NPDC048254. The sequence continues at coordinate 337,910 of NZ_JBICZJ010000010.1, read as the reverse complement.
CGAGTCCGTGACCCAGTTCACCGATGTGCCGATCTTTGACGGCGACAGCCATATGTACGAGACACCGGACGCCCTCAAGCGGCATCTCCCGGAGAAGTACCAGAAGGCGGTTGAGTTCGTATCGGTCGGCCGCCGCACCCGGATCGCGATCCTCGGCAAGATCACCGAGTTCATCCCGAACCCGACGTTCGACAAGGTGGCCGCCCCGGGCGCCCACGAGAAGTTCTACTCCGGCCAGAACCCCGAGGGGCTGAGCCTGCGCGAGATGCAGGGCGCCGCGATCGACGCGCTCCCGGCGTTCCGCGAGCCGGGCCCGCGACTGGAGGTGCTCGACGCGCAAGGCGTCGACCAGGCAATGGTGTACCCCACCCTCGCCAACCTCGTGGAACACTCCGCCGCGGAGGACCCGGAGCTGGTGGTCGCGATGATCCACGCGCTGAACCAGTGGATGCTGGAGACCTGGGGCTACGTCCACCAGGACCGGCTGTTCATGACACCGGTGATCAGCTGCGCGCTGGTGGACGACGCGCGCCGCGAGCTGAGTCACGTCGTGGAGAACGGCGCCAAGGTGGTACTGATCAAGCCGGCGCCGGTGAAGGGCCTGCGGGGCTGGCGCTCCCCCGCGCTGCCGGAGTTCGACCCGTTCTGGAAGGACGTCGAGGACGCCGGCATCCCGGTGGTCCTGCACGCCAGCCAGCCTCCGCTGGACGGATACATCAACCGGTGGGAGCCGCCGGGCACCAACAACTTCATGGACATGAGCGCGTTCCGCTGGACGGTCCTGGGCCACCGGGAGATCTCCGACATGCTGGCGAGCCTGATCTGCCACGGCACGCTGACCCGCTTCCCGAAACTGCGGATCGCCAGTGTGGAGAACGGCAGTTCATGGATCAAGCCGCTGCTCGACGACCTCGAAGGTGTCCATACCAAGATGCCGCAGGCCTTCCAGGAGCACCCGGTGGAGGTATTCCGTCGCAACATCTGGGTCAGCCCGTTCTGGGAGGGCAACGTCTCCGACGTCGTCGACTGGGTCGGCTGGGACAAGGTGCTCTTCGGCTCGGACTACCCGCACCCGGAAGGCCTCACCGAACCGAAGGGCTACTTCAAGTACGCCGAAGGCATGGACGAGCGCCGCACCCGCGACTTCTTGGGGGACAACGCCCGCCGCCTCCTCGGCCTGCCGATCAAGAACCCCAACCCGGAGCCGGCTCCGGCTTCCGCCTGACGGCAGCAACACCCGCGGCTGAGGCGGTACGGGCACCCACCCATACCGCCTCAGCCGCTTACCCACGCCAGACCGCTCCTTCAGGACCAGGCCGCGACGACCTCGTCCACACGGGCCATCACCGCCAGCAACCGTACGGTGAGGCGCAGGCTGTGCGCACCACCCGTCACCATCATCCGGCACCGCGACAGGTTCACCCGCGGCCCGGGTGGCACACCGGCCTTCGAAGACAGTTGTCGAACCCCTTCCCGGATATAGAGCAAAGATTTATCTTATTCATCGACTCGCGATGCGGCGAACCCTGCCCACCGGGCCGCACCGACTCGACACCGGAGCCGACCGTGCCTGACGCCACGCCGTGACATGGCGCGTCGTCCACGTCCCGGGAGACAGCACGGAAGGAGCCCTCGGGCTCACCGCTCGGCTCCGACGAAGAGGCCATCAGGCCGGCAGACCGCGGGAGATGACACCGCCTGCCCTGTAGTGCACCCGTACCGCTCATGCTCCGCAGTCGATGAACCGGAGACACCATGACCGACGTACACAGCGACACCGCCTCCGTGAACACGACCAGAGCGGCCGAGTCCGGCGAGAGGTCCACCGCACACTATGTGCTGGTGGTGGTGACGATCTTCCTACTGCTGCAGCTCGTCACCTTCACCGCCATCATGTTCACCAACGCACTGCACTACATGTCCCCACCGTTCGGCCCCGCAGAGCTGCCCTGGGTGGTGACGGTCACCTTTCTGGTCGGCAGCGCCCTGATGCCACTGGCCGGGAAACTTGCCGACGCCTACGGCTTCAGGAAGCTGTACATGACGGTGATCGCGCTCTTCCTGATCGGCTCGCTCCTCGGGGCCGTGACGTCCTCGTACGCGGCGCTGATCACGGCGCGCGTCCTGCAGGCGCCCGTGATGGCACTGACCGGGGTGCACTTCGCCTTCCTCCGCAGCCACCTTCCCGCGCGCATGGTCCCCGTCGCGGTCGGTGTGAGCACGAGCGGGACCGGCCTGGCCCTCCTGATCGGACCGACGGTCAGCGGTGCCCTGCTGGGTGCGTTCGGCTACCGGTCGGTCTTCTGGCTCTGCCTGATCTACATGGCGGTACTCGCACCGCTCCTGTGGTCGATCCTTCCCGCCGCCGAGCAGCGAGTCAGGCGCAGCGTCGACGTTCCGGGCTCCCTTCTGCTCACGCTCAGCCTCGGCCTGCTGCTCCTCGGCGTGAGCCAGGGCGGAAGCGCGGGCTGGTCGTCGTACCGGGCGTGGCTCCCGCTGGCCGTCACCGCGCTCGCGGCCGCCGCCTTCGTAGCGGTGGAGAGTCGCGTCCGCGAGCCTGCGATCGATCTGAACATGCTGGTCGGGCCCCGGTTGCGAACCTCGCTCCTGGTCGGGTTCTTCGGCTCGGTTCCGTTCGCCGCCTCGGGCTATCTGATCCCGCAGATGGTGGAGAGCACCCGCCTGCCCGGCACCCACTACGGGCTCGGATTCTCCGCGTTCCAGGCAGGCCTGACCGTCATGAGCACGGGCGTCGGCGCCCTGGTGTGCGCACCCCTCGGAGGCTTCCTGTGCCAACACCGTTCGCCGCGTCTCGTGGTTCTTCTGTCCGGCGCCACAGGCATCGCGGCATCCCTGTTCCTCGCGCTGGCGCACGGCCACCTCTGGGAGTACGTCATCGCCGGACTGCTGTTCGGCGTCAGTATGGGCTTCTACTTCCCCGGCACGATCAACCTCGTCATCGAGGCCGTCCCCGCGGAGCTCACCGGGGTCGCGGGCGGACTGCAGTCGGTGAACTCCGCCTTCACCTCCGGCGCCGCGCCGGTGGTGGCCACACTCGTGCTCGGTCTGAACGTGCTCGGCAGCACCACCCCGGAAGGCCGCACGGTCTACGCGGACGCCGGTTACCGCTACCTCGGCCTGGGGATGGCGGCAGCCGCGGCGGTCGCCTTCGTCGGCAGCCTGCGCATGCGGCACGGCCGGGAGCCCGCAGCCGGAGGCCAGGCCGCGCTCTCGACAGAATCAGAGCAATAATATAGATAATTAGAGGAGATGCCGCACCCAGAGCGAGGAGCACAGACCCCATGTCCGATCAGTCCGCACCGGACGACATACCCGAGTTCGCCTCCGAGGTGCGTCGATTCCTCGACGCACATGCCGGCCGGCCACGTGAGAGCACAGCATTCGTGTGGGGTGAGGGCGACGACCGGTTGGCCTACTTCAGCGCCGACCCACCGGAGGTCGAACAGTCCAAGGTCCGGCAGGCTCGGGAATGGCAGCGGACCCGGTTCGAGCACGGCTTCGGCTGGATCACCGGACCGCCCGAGTACGGCGGACGCGGCCTGACCCCGGTGCACGACATGGCGTACGACGCCGTCGAGGCCGAGTACGACGTGCCCGACACCGGCACGTTGAGCGTCGTCGGCCTCGGCATGATCGGCCCGACCATCCTCGCCCACGCCCAACAGCACATCAAGGACCGCTGGCTGCCCGCGATGTACCGCGGTGACGCGATCGCCTGCCAGCTGTTCAGCGAGCCCGGCGCCGGATCGGACCTCGCCGGCCTGTCCACCCGCGCGGTCCGTGACGGTGACGAGTGGGTCGTCAACGGTCAGAAGGTGTGGACCTCCGTGGCCCACCACAGCCAGATCGGCCTCGTCCTGACCCGTACCGACCCCGACGCACCCAAGCACCGCGGCATCACCGCTTTCCTGGTACCCATGGACACTCCCGGAGTCGAGGTCCGCCCGCTGCGTCAGATGTCCGGCGGGGCCGACTTCAACGAGGTCTTCCTCACGGACGTCCGCATCCCCGACGACCACCGCCTCGGCGAGGTCAACGGCGGCTGGACGGTCGCGCTCACCACGTTGATGAACGAACGCGCCACCGTCGGCAGCGAGGGGGCCGGACCGGCCGCCACCGCACAGTCACCGGAGCGACTGGCCGCACTGCTGCACGCCACCGGCACGGCGCAGGACGGCGCACTGCGCGGCCGCCTGGCCGAGCTCCTGGCCGACACCCTCGCCACCGAACACCTCAACGTCCGCGCCCTGCGGCGGATGCGCTCCGGCGTGACACCCGGGCCCGAGATGTCGGTGTCCAAGCTCATGTACGCGCAGAATCTCACCCGGGCCGCGCACTTCGCCGCAGACGTTCTGGGACCGCGGGCCATCGCCGACAACGGGCACTGGGGCACCTACGGGTGGACCGAACTGCTGCTCGCCACGCCGGCCCTGCGCATCCTCGGCGGCACCGAGGAGATCATGAAGAACATCCTCGCCGAACGCGTACTCGGCCTGCCCAAGGAACCCGGGATCGACAACCGCTCGCCGTTCCGCGAGCTCCGCCGCTCCGGCGGGGAGGGAGACGCCGTATGACCGGCACCACAGGCCACCTTCTCGGGCAGGTCTCCTCCGACCAGGAACTGGCCGAACTGCGCACCGCGGTGCGTGACTTCTTCGAGGCGAAGTCCTCCGAGGCGGCCGTGCGCAAGCTGCTGGGAGCCGAGCCCCGCTTCGACCGGCAGGTATGGGACCTGCTCTGCGACCAGCTGCGGCTGACCGCACTGGCCGTGCCCGAGGAGTACGGCGGCGACGGTTTCGGCCTGATGGAGCTCGGCACCGTACTGGAGGAAGCCGGGCGCGCACTGCTGTGCGCCCCGCTGCTCTCCACCGCCGTACTGGCCACCCAGACCCTGCTGGCCTGGGGAGATGACGACGCCTGCGCCCGGTACCTGCCCGAGATCGCCGCCGGACGGCGCACCGCCACCCTGGCCGCCGCCGAGGACTCCGGATCGTGGCGGCCTCAGACCATCACCACCCGCGCCGAACCGGGGAACGGTCCCGCTGCCTGGGCGCTCACCGGTACCAAGAGTTTCGTGCTCGACGGCACGACCGCCGACCTGCTGCTGGTCCTCGCGCGCACCGGCGTCGGCCTGTCCCTGTTCGCGGTCGAGCCGTCCGCCGCCGGCGTACGCACTCGGCAGATGCCCGTGCGGGACGAGACGCGCGCGCTGGCCACGGTCTCCCTTGACGCCGCACCAGCCGTACTCGTGGGCGGCGAGGGTGACGGCGACACCTTGCTGCCCGCGGTACTGGACATCGTCGCGACCATGCTGGCCGCCGAACAGGCCGGCGGCGCCCGCCGATGCCTGGACTCCGCGGCCGAGTACGCCCGCACCCGGTATCAGTTCGGCCGCGCCATCGGATCGTTCCAGGCCGTCAAGCACAAGTGCGCCGACATGCTGGTCCAGGTCGAACTCGCCGAAGCCGCCGCCCGGGAGGCCGCCCGGCTGCACGCCGAAGGCGCTGCCGGGTTCCCGGTCGCGTCGGCCACCGCGCACGCCTGCGGCTCGCGCGCGTACATGTTCTGCGCCATGGAGAACATCCAGGTGCACGGCGGCATCGGCTTCACCTGGGAACACCCGGCCCACCTGTACTTCAGGCGAGCCAAGTCCTCCCAGCTGCTGCTCGGCGGACCGGTCGAGTACCACGAGCGACTGCTGCACCGCCTGGGCATCTGACCGTGTGTGCGCAGTGCGACCGGGCCTGACGAATTCGGGCCCGGTCTGCATATGCCAAGTCGGGCCGGAGCCCCTTACGGTGCTTCGGCACGACCGCCGTTCAGGAGGGATTGGCTTCGAGCTTTTCGACGCCGGGGGCTCGGGGAGCGTCCAGGCCGGTGGGGCCGTTGTTCGTGCCGTCGCCGGGGAAGAACTGCCGGGTCCACCGGCGGATGCGGCGGAAGCCGCTGGCCTCCTCGGTGGCCAGAGACGGCGGGTCGAGGAAGATCTGGTTGTTCCAGATGTTGATGTCGTCGGGCAGTGCGAGTTTCGCCTCGTCCAGCCGGCGTTGGTAGGAGCCGTCAGCCTCGTCGCCGTCGACGCGGTCCACCCAGTACGTGGCGAACAGTTCGGTCTTCCCGTCCTCGACGGGGGTGATGTTGATGGTGATGACCCGCACCCCGTCGCGGGTGTGCTCCACGTTGACGCTCACACCCATCCCGGACCACAACAGTTCGATGGTGTTGGCGCTGTCCCTGCTCAGCAGACCGGCCTCGTCGTAGGCGTGGTCCCGCCAGCGGCGGCCGAAGCCGACGCGGGCCCACCAGGTGGGGCCTTCGACCTTCTCTTCGAGCACGATCGGACTGATCGGTGTGTGGTGGACGAAGCAGAAATGGTGCGGGTCGACCGCGTTCTCCACCACCATCTGCGGGTGGGCCCGCAGGTCGCGGTAGTGCTCACGCCCGTCGGGCCAGGCCGGGTGGAAGTCCCGGACGGCGGCGTGCGGGGTGTTCTTGAGCGCCTCGGGCACCTCCCAGTACGGTTCGCGGCCCGCGTGGTCGAACCAGACGTAGATCGATTCGTTGCGCTCCACCACGGGCCAAGCACCCAGCTTGCGCCCCTTGTTGGGCCGGCTCTGGTACGGGATGGACACGTTGTGCCCGTCGGGCGCCCAGACCCAGCCGTGGAAGGGGCACTGGATGCCCTCGTCGACCACGCACCCGCCGTGCGCCAGGCTCGCACCCAGGTGGCGGCAGTACCGGTCGTGCACCCGCACCACGCCGTCCTTGCCTCGGTACGCCACCAAATCCCGCCCGAAGTAGCGCAGGGGGACGACCTGGTCCGGGCCGATGTCCCCGGACCACGCCACCTGGAACCACCCTGTCAGCTCCAGATCCAGTCCGTGCAGTTTCATCGTTTCGACCTCCATGTGAATGGCGGGCGCGAAAAACCGCGGGACGGCCTCCCGAACCGCACGGCCCGCACTTCGCACAGTAGATGGGAACACCATTCCCAAACAAGACCCGGGCCCAACATCGAGTGGTTAGGGAATGACATTCCCAACCTGGTGCCGATCGTGTCGGCGGTGTGCGACCATGAGGGGATCGGGAGGATGCTGATGAACGAATTGCCAGGCCCGGAGGCCCGGGCGGGCTCGGCAGTGGCCGAGTTGCCGGAGCGCGGCGAGCGGGAGCGTGCGCTGATCATGCGGGCCGCGCACCGGCTGATCGGCCGCGACGGCGGCGGTAGCACGTCGGTCGAGGACATCCTGCGGGAGGCCGGGGTCAACCGGCGCGTCTTCTACTGCCACTTCCGCTCCAAGGACACGCTCGTGCTGGCCATGCAGCACGAGGCCGGCGAGCTCGTCCGCCAGGGCCTGCAGGCCGCGGTCGACGGCGCCGACGACGGCCGCACAGCCGTCGTCGCCTGGATCGAGAAGTTCCTGTCGATCGGCTGGGAGGAGCCCCGGGCCCGCGAGGGACGCACCTTCATGGCCCCCGAGGTAGGTCTCGTGGCCGGCATCGCGGAGGCGCTCGAGGACATCTACGCCCGACACCGCGCCATCCTGGTGGACGCCCTGGCCCGGGGCCGGGCCGACGGAAGCCTGCCGGGCGCCGAGCCCGAACGCGACGCCTTCGCCATCCACGCGGTCACCCTGCGCTGCGTGGAGATGCGGGGCCGCCGCCGCCTGGACCGGCCCTACACCGCTGTGCGCGACGAGTTCGTCAGGCTCTTCGTGCCCCTCGCGCTCTGAGCGGGTGTACGAGGGGACCACGAATTATTCGGCGAATTACTCCGGCCCTCCTCCGTTGCCCGCTACGCGGCTATTGACATGCGGATGGAGCCGCGGTTGAAATTACGCTCGTCGGATCGGAAAATCCGAAGTCTGAAAGGGTCGGGTCGCCGTGTCAATCGAGAGATGGGCGCCGGAATTCTCTGTCCGCCGGAGGTGCGAGTTGCGGAATGCGCAGGACACGATGGAGTGGCCGGCGCACGGGCAGGCGGCGACCGGAGACGAAGCCGTGGTGGTGGCCCACGATGAGGGCTCCTGCCGCGGCGAGCCGCTGGTGATTCCCAGGGTCGACGTGTGGCGCGTGGACCCGGGCGGCACCGGCCGGATGCGCGGTTTCCGGGAGACCCCGGACCACATCCCCTACGGCCGGTGGACCGCGCGCGCCGGAAGCCTCCGGTGAGCGCCGCGGCGGTCTCGCTGCCGCAGCGGCTGTGGGACCTGGTCACCTGGCGGGCCGGGCGCACACCCGACCGGGTCCTGATCAGTGACAACCGCGGGCGGGCGCTGTCGGCGGCAGCCTTCCGCGACGCCGCGGAAAGCGTGGCCGCGGGCCTCGCCGCCCATGGGGTGGGCGAGGGCACGCGGGTGATGTGGCAGCTGCCGACCACGGTGGAGAGCGTGCTGCTGAGTGTGGCCCTGGCCCGGTTGGGCGCGGTGCAGAACCCGCTGATCACGGTGGCGCGGGAAGCCGAACTGCGCGCCCTGAACGAGCAGTTCCGGCCCGAGTTCGCGGTAGTGCCCACCCGGTGGCGGGGTTTCGAGCACGCGGCGACCGTACGCGCCCTGGGCGGACCGGGACTGACGGTGCTGACCTGCGATCACACCGAGACGCCCGCCGGCGGCCTCGCGCTCCCGCAGGCCGCTTCGCCCGGCCTGCCCCCGATGCCTGCCCACGACGGGCCCCGCTGGGTCTTCACGACCTCCGGCAGTACCGCCCGCCCCAAGGCGGTCCGTCACACCGACGCCTCCGTGTTCGCCTCGTCGAACGCCATGGTCGAGCAGCTCGGCATCGGCCCCGAGGACGTCTTCCCGATGGCCTACCCCTACCCGCACATCGGTGGGGTCGCCTGGCTGCTGACCGCCCTGCGCACGGGAGCCCGCCTGGTCGTGCTCGACACGTTCGACGCTGCCACCACCCCGTTCACCATGGCCGACCAGGGGGCGACCCTGCTGGGCAGTGCCACCCCGTTCTTCCACGCCTACATCGCCGCCCAGCGCGCGCACGGCCCCGAGCCGCTCTTCCCCCGCCTGCGCCTGTGCACCGGCGGCGGCGCGCCCATCGCACCCGACCTGGCCGGGGCCGTGCGCACCTCTCTGGGCGGACTCGGCATCGTCAACGGCTACGGGCTGACCGAGTTCCCCATCGCCGGCTTCCCGCGGCCCAGCGACCTCGCCGCCCAGGCCACCTCCGCGTGGCTGCCCGCCTCCGGTGTCACCGTCCGCATCGTCGGCCCCGACGGCACGGAGGTGCCCCGCGGCCAGGCAGGCGAGCTCCGGCTGCGCGGACCGCAGGCGTTCTCCGGCTACCTCGACGCCGAGTCCACCGACGCCGTGGACGAGCTGGGATTCGTTCGCACCGGAGATCTCGCCGTCCTGGACGAGCGCGGCCTGGTCGTCTTCACCGGCCGTCTCAAGGAGATCGTGGTCCGCAACGGCGAGAACATCTCGGTCGCCGAAGTCGAAGCCGTGCTCGCCACCCACCCCGCAATCGCCGATGTCGCCGTCATCGCCCTGCCCCACCCCCGGCACGGCGAGATCTGCTGCGCGGTGGTGATCCCCGCCCCCGACACTGAGCCGCCCACTCTGAGCGATCTGGCAGACCACTGCCGGAGCGCGGGGCTCGCCCGCTACAAGACCCCCGAGCGGCTGACGGCCATACCCGTGATCCCCCGCACCGCCATGGGCAAAGTCCAGCGCGAACGCCTGCGCCAGGCCGTACTCGACGCCGACCGGTCCACGGCCACGCCTCTCGCCGATGCTGGAGCCGCGAATCCGTACCCTATCGTTGAATAAGAACACCAATTCAACGCCAACTCTCACAAGTGAACGATCCGAGGAGTATTCACCAGTGCCGGCACTCCTTCGCCTGGACTCTTCCGCCGATCTCACGTCGTCGACCTCTCGACAGCTGACGGGAGTCTTTGCCGACACCTGGCGGGGACTGGGCCCGCGGCATTCCGTCATCGAGCGAGATCTGCACGTCTCACCACTGCCCCATCTCCCCGATGCCGCCCTGCACTACGCCCGGCGGTTGCGCACCGAGGACGAACGCCCCGACCCCTCGGCGGAACAGCTGCAGGACGAGCTCCTGGCGGAGCTCGAAGCCGCCGATGCCGTCGTCATCGGGGCGCCGATGTACAACTGGTCCATCCCGTCGACTCTGAAGGCCTGGCTGGACCACGTGCACGTACTCGGCACGACCGTGCCCTACGACACGAAAGACCAACCGCTGGCCGGAAAGCCGGTGGTCGTGATCTCCAGCCGCGGGCTGGAGTACGGCCCTGGCACGCCCGACGCGGACAAGGACCACACCATCCCGCCCATCGTGCAGATCCTGGGCACGTCGATGGGGATGGACGTCACCATCGTCACCGCGGATCTGACGGCCGTCCGACGGGTGCCGGCGATGGCGCGGCTGGCGGGGCGCGCCCAGGCGAGCCTCGAAGCAGCCACGGACCGGGTTCGAAGCCTCGCGGTGCAGCTCAACACCTGAGCTGTCGGGCGTACATGACCGGCGGGGCGCTGACGATGTGCTGACGTCCCGCCGGGCACGGCTGACAGCAGCGGCGGGCGGGCCGGTACCGCCGGTACGGCGCTGACCAGGTCGCCGTACTCGGCGCGTGCTGCCCGCGGCTCTCCACGGCCGGGCGCTCCCCTCGCCGCCACGCCTTCCCCGTCCGGCCGACGAGCCAGACGGTCCACATCGAGCGCCACGACCCATGCGCGGCGCGTCCGTCCGCCGGCAGCGTAGAAGCCGCCGGGGCGAGCGGGACACCGCGATGGGGACGCACCGGCCGGTCGCACCCCGCTCCGGCGACTCCTCTCGGCTTGGCCCTTGTCGCACTTCGGGGCGGCGGCACCGGGCTCGGGCAGCAGGCTCACCCGAGCACCGTGAGCCGGCCTGTCCGGGGTGCCGGCGCGCTGAGCAGTCGCAGCCACGGACCGGGGAGACGGTCAGGCGACGTGCCATCCCGTGTCGGCGGCGATCTTCGCGGCGTTGAGGAGCGCCGCGGCGTCCGAGCACAGCCACACGACCAGCTCGGCGATCTCCTCGGGCCTGATCAACCTGCCCACGGGCTGCACCGTCTCCAGGTGCCGGATCTGCCGCGGAGTCAGATACTGACGTGCCCGCTCGATGATGCCGGTGTCGACGTTGCCGGGGGCGATCGCGTTGACCCTGATGTTGTGCTTGGCGTAGGCCAGTCCCGCTGATGCCGTGAGCCCGACCACGCCGTGCTTGCTGGCGGTATAGCCGATGTCGGCCACGTTGCCCTTGTAGGTCGACTCCGAGGCGACGTTGACGATCGCGCCGCCACCGCGTTCGAGCATCCGCGGTATCTCGTACTTCAGGCAGAGGAAGACACTGGTGAGGTTCGTGCGCAGCACGCGTTCCCACAGATCCTCGGAGTAGTCGACAACCAGGTCCATCGTCTCCACGATGCCGGCGTTGTTGTGGGCGTAGTCCAGACCGCCGAAGGTGGCCACGGTGAAATCGACCATCTCGCGGACGCCCTCGGCGTATCCGACGTCGACGTGGACGGACTCGGCCTTGCCGCCCGCTTCCCGGATGAGCTCGACCGTCTCGGCCGCTTTCGACTGGTCGATGTCCGCGACGACCACTGCGGCCCCGCACTCCGCGAAGCGGAGGGCGGACGCGCGGCCCATGCCGTATCCGCCCCCCGTCACCAGCGCGACACGGCCGGTGAAATCGATCCGCACGGCGCCTGTCATTGGCTGCCTCCTTCTTCGACCCGGCAAGAAACACATGGCACTGCGTTCACAGCAGTTCGAGTGGGCACGGATGGCCACCCACGGATCCGGCGTCCACCCGCCGTCGCGGCGCTGGTTCAGAAGTGGTGCCGGGTGACGCTGTCGGCGACGCAGGCGGGCCGCTCGACCCCTTCGATCTCGATCGTGGTCCGCCACACCGCCTGCACGCCCGCGTCCGCCAGGGCCTCCGCCTTCAGCAGTTCGGTGTGCGCCCGTACCCGCGAGCCGACCCGCACCGGGGTGATGAACCGCACCTTGTCGAGTCCGTAGTTGATCCCCATCCGGGCTCCCTCGACGCGGTAGTTCTCCGCTGCGAGTGCGGGGATGAGGGACAGGGTCAGATAGCCGTGCGCGATGGTCGCGCCGAACGGGCCGTCCTTGGCACGTTCGGTGTCGACGTGGATCCACTGGTGGTCCCCTGTGGCATCGGCGAACCGGCTGACGCGGTCCTGGCTGATCAGCAGCCACGCGCTCACTCCCAGTTCGCTTCCGCTCGCCGCGACGAGATCGTCGGCGTCCGTGAACACCCGCATCCGCAGCACTCCTCGCCTTACCCAACCCGGCCAGCAATGTTGAATTTATCTATCTAATTATTCCACAGTTGTCACCGCAGGGCAGCAAGAACACCCACCTTGTCCGTCAAGTGCCCTGCACATCCACCAGGAGCTTCATCTCCAGCCCCGCATGGAGCCGGTGGAAGCCGTCCGGGACGCAGTCCAGCCCGATGTGCCGGACCCAACCATCCATGGGGTAGGCGCCCTTGGCCATCAACTCGATGACTTCGGGAAAGTCACCGCGATACCCGCAGGAGGCGATGATGTCGATCTCGCCGAAGAACGTCTCGACCGGGTCATAGGTCACCGGCTTGGTGTAGGAGGCGATGACGACCATCCGCCCGCCGGGTGCTGCGGCGGCGAGGCCCGTATGGAACGCGGGCTCCACGCCGGCCGCGTCGATCACCACACCGGCGCCCTCCCCTGCGGTCACAGCCCTCACCGCGTCGACCAGGTCCACCTCCTGGGGGTCGAGCACGTGCACGTCGCCCCCGCCGACGGCCGTGACCGCCGCGGTGACGGCCGCTCGGCGCCGGGCCGCGGGCTCGGACACCACGATCCGCTCCACACCGCGGGCCCGCAGGTCCAGCACGGCGGCCACCCCGATGGGGCCCGCGCCCAGGACGAGTGCGACCTCGCCAGGACGCACGCGGCTGCGGGTCACTCCGTGGTGTGCCACCGAGACGGGTTCGACGAGCGCCCCCTGGAGCGCGTCGACGGTCTCGGGAAGCCGGTGCACCATCCCGGCGCGCACCACGGTCAGCCCGGACATGCCTCCCCCCTTACCGGACAGGCCGTGCCAGACCGCGCGGCGGCACACGTTGTACGCGCCTCGACGACACGAAGGGCACGTCCCGCAGGTCCACATGGGTTCGACCGCCACCAGGACTCCCGGAGGAAGGCGGCTTTGGTCGACACCCGGGCCGGCGCCGACGACCTCCGCGGAGAACTCGTGCCCGAGAATGATCGGCGGCTTGACTCCGTGCCGCGGCCCCTCCTGCCAGAAGTGGAGGTCAGAGCCGCAGATCCCGTTGTACAGCGGGCGCAGCAGCACCTCGCCATCGCCTGGGGAGGGCTCGTCGATCTCGTGCTCGACCCGCACGTCCTGGGCGCCGTACAGAACCGCGGCCCGCATGAGGGGCTCCTCTCTCCCACCAGCTCTCTAGTGCAATTATTTAACTACTAAACATGCTAGTCTGGAAGACCACGAACGCATCCCCCTCTGACCGACACGGAGGCCACGCGAGTGAGCGTCCAGCGCGCCATCTGGTCACGGTTCGAACCCGTCGACCTCAACGAGCACGAGCTGGCACTGCAGCAGCACGTGCGCGAGTTCCTGCGGGAGGAGCTGCCCCGCGGTACGTACGTTCCCGGCCTGGGTATGAACGCCGCCCCCGACCCGGAGTTCTCCAAGAAGCTCGCGACCCGCGGCTGGCTGGGTATGGCCCTGCCCAGGCGTTATGGCGGCGGTGACCGCTCGGTGGTCGAGCGCTTCGTGGTCACCGAGGAACTCCTGCGCTGGGGCGCCCCCACCGGTCACCACTGGATCGCGGACCGGCAGAGCGGGCCGGTGATCAACCGCTTCGGCACCGAGGAGCAGAAGACGCGCTTCCTGCCCGGGATCTGCCGCGGCGAACTGGCCTTCTCCATCGGCATGAGCGAGCCGGACGCCGGCAGCGACCTGGCCTCGGTCAAGACCCGCGCGGAGCGGGTCGACGGGGGCTGGCTGGTGAACGGCACCAAGGTCTGGACGACCGGCGCGCACCGCAACGACTGGCTCATCACCCTGTGCCGTACCACCGAGGAGGCGGACCGCCATCGCGGCCTGAGCCAGCTGATCATCGACCTGCGTGGCGACGGCGTCCAGGTCAAGGGCATTCCGTTCCTGGACGGGACCTCGGACTTCAACGAGGTCGCACTCAGGGACGTCTTCGTACCTGACGACCTGCTCCTTGGCGAGCCCGGAAGCGGGTGGGCGCAGAGCGGCTCGGAGCTGGCGTACGAACGCGGCGGTCCTGAACGCTGGTTGTCGACGTACATCGTCGCCGAGCAGTTCCTGCGCGAACTGCAGGCCGAGGGGCGGCCGCTGCCCGCTGGAGTGGCCCAGCTGTTCGGGGAGGCCGTCGCCCGCTGGTGGTGCCTGCGCGGCATGTCGCTGGGTGTGGCGCGCCGGCTCGACGCCGGTGAGAACGCCGCGGTGGACGCCGCCCTGGTCAAGGAGATGGGTACCCGCTTCGAGCAGGACGTGCTCGCGGCGATCGAGCGCCTCGCCGATCTCGAACCCTCGCCGCAGTCCGCCTCGCTCTTCGAGCGGCTGTTGGTGACGTCCGTACTGGCGGCCCCGTCGTACACACTCCGTGGCGGCACGACAGAGGTTCTGCGTTCCGTGGTGATGAAGGGGCTGACCGCATGACCGACACCATGCTGAGCGAGACCGTCGACCGCCTCTTCGGGTCGCTCTGCGACGGCCCCGCGCTGGCCAAGGCCGAGGAGGCGGGCTGGGCGCCCGAGATGTGGTCGGCGACCGCCGAGCTGGGGCTGCCGTGGATCGGGCTGCCGGAGCGGGCCGGCGGCCAGGGTGGCACCCTCTCGGACGCGTCGGAGGTGCTGCGGGCGGCCGGCGCCCACGCGCTGCCGCTGCCCCTGGCGGAGACCGGACTGCTCGCGGGCTGGCTGCTGGCCGGCGCGGGCGTACAGGTGCCGCAGACACCGCTCACGGTCGTCCCGGGTCGCGCCGAGGACACGCTGCGCCTTGAGCACGGCAGGCTGTACGGCACCGCCCACCGCGTCCCCTGGGCGCGTTCGGCGGGGCAGGTCGTGGCACTGCTGCAGACCGACGGCGACCTGCGGGTCGCCGCCGTGCCGGGCGATTCGGCACAGGTGACGAAGGTGGTCGATCTCGCGGGTGAGCCGCGTGACACCGTGTCGTTCGACGGGGCCGTGCCGAGTGTGCTCGCGCCGGCCGCCGTGGACCGGGAGGCGCTGCTGTATCGCGGTGCGCTGGCCCGCGCCGTTCTGATGGCGGGCGCGCTGCAGCGGGTATGCGAGCTGACGGTCCGTTACACGCGTGAGCGTGAGCAGTTCGGACGTCCCGTGGCACGGTTCCAGGCGGTGCAGCAGCTCGTGGTGACCGTTGTCCAGGAGACTGCCGCGGTCGGCCTTGCGGCCGCCACGGCGGTCCGCCGGACGGAGCTCGGTGGCGGGAGGTTCGAGATCGCTGCCGCCAAGCTCCTGGCCAACCAGGCCGTGCACACCGCCGTACGCGCCGCCCACCAGGCCCATGGAGCGATGGGCGTGACCCAGGAGTACCCGCTGCACCACGCCACCAGGCGGCTGCGGGCCTGGCGGTGCGAGTACGGCGACGAGCGGACGTGGAGCACCCGCCTCGGCGACGCCGTGACCTCGCTCGGCGCCGACCAGCTCTACCCGCTCATCACCGCGGGCTCGGCGCTGCCGGTCTGACCTGCGCCGGCTTCCCTGTGACAAGGCTCTGCCCCCACCGGAGTCCGGTGGGGGCAGAGCCTTGTCATCCAGCCGTGTCAGCGTGAGCGGAACTTCTCGATCGTCTTGCGGATGTCGTCGGTGCCGAACGACTCGCCCTCCGCGGCCAGCGCGTACGGCAGCACCAGGTTCGCGGCCTGCTGAAGGTGCAGGTTCACCGCGCGCTTGGTCTCCTGCACGGCCTGCGGGGGCTGCGCGGCGATGCGGTGGGCCAGCGCCCTGGCCTCCGCCAGGAGCGTGTCCCCGGGCACGACCCGGTTCGCCAGGCCGAGGGCGACGGCCTGCTCCGCGGGGATACGGTCGCCCGTGAACAGGTACTCCTTGGCCTTGAGGATGCTGGTCATCAGCGGCCACGACATGGCCCCGCCGTCGCCCGCGACCAGCCCGATGCTGACGTGCGTGTCGGCCAGATACGCACCGTCCGCCATCAGCACGATGTCGCAGAGCGTGGCGACGCTGCAGCCGAGTCCGACGGCCGGACCGTTCACCGCCGCGATCACCGGGATGTGGAAGGCGAGCATCTCGTCCACCAGCCGCCGCGCCGCACGCAGCGAGGCCCGCCGGTGCTCCGGGTCCTCGAAGTCGCGGATGAAACCGGGGATGTTGCCGCCCGCGCTGAAGGCCCGTCCGGCACCGGTCAGCACCACGGCGCGGCACTCGGGATCCTTCGCCAGCTGGGACCAGACGTCGATCATCGCGTCATGCAGCGGGTCGCTGAAGGCGTTGAGCTGGCCGGGGTTGTTGAACGTCACGATGCGCACGGCGTCGTCGGACTCGACGAGCAGCTCCGGGGGAAGGTCGTAGGTCATGTGGCCCTCTTCTGATGGTGTGGAATGGGGTGCCTGGTCGGCGGGGCGTGCGCGCTACGACCAGCGGAACACCGGATCGCGCTTCTCCAGGAAGGCCCGGCGCGCTTCCTTCGCGTCCTCGAACCGGGACAGGCGCGCGGTGTAGTCCTGTTCGACGGGGTAGGCCTGCTCCACCGGAAGGTCTTCGGTCCGCAGGATCACGTCCTTGGCCAGGCGGACCGCGATCGGGCTCTTCTCGGCGAACTCGGCCGCGAGCCGCCGTGCCTCGCCCAGCAGGTCCGCCGGCTCGGTGACGCACTCCACGGACCCGAGCCGGTACAGCTCCTCGGCACCGACGAGTTCACCGGTGAGGTACATCTTCCGCGCCTTGTACGGGCCGACCAGCCGCTGGAGGTGCGCGTACCCGCCGAGGACGCCCACCTTGATCTCGGTCATCCCGAACCGGGCAAGCGTGGAGGCGACGATCACGTCGCACTGGCTGATCATGGCCAGCCCCGCACCGATCGCCGCGCCGCCGACGGCGGCGACCACCGGCACCGGGCAGTGGCGGATGGCGCGGAAGCACTCGCGGGGGGCGAGCCCCGGGTCGATCTGCTGGGCAGGCGGCCGCTCCGTGGAGATCCCTTCCGCGCCCAGCCGCCGCTCCGAGGCACGGACGTCCGCGCCCGCGCAGAAGACCCGGCCGGCGGCGGCCAGCACCACGGCACGGGTGCTCCGGTCATCGGCGATGGTGCCGAAGACGTGGGTGAGTTCGGCGTACGTCCGGTCGTCCAGCGCGTTGACGGGGGGCTTGTCGAGCGTGACGACCGCGACCGGCCCGTCGTGCTCGACCGAGAGGTGTTCCAGCTTCACGGGGTTTCGCTCCTCACTTGACGGCCAGGTGTCCCGGTCACTCGTCCTCGCCCGTCGCGGCGGCCCGGCCGCGGATCATCCGCGAGGGCGAGTACTCGAGGACCACCTCGCCGAGCTGGTTGACCACCTGGTTCCGCTCGGTCACCACACCCCGGTCGCCCTTGCTGGTCAGCCGGGTCTTCTCGATCTCGACCACCACGTAGAGGGTGTCCCCGACGTACACCGGACCGCGTGCGGCCAGTTCCATGCCCAGGAAAGCCAGGCCCGTGCGCTGGATGGCGTTGGTCTGGAAGACGAGCCCCTCGGCCAGGGCGAAGGTCAGCGCGCCGGGCACCAGCCGTCCGCGCGCTCCGTCGCCGGCGCTGCCGACCCGGGCGTCCAGGAACAGGTTCTCGGTCAGGCCGGCCAGGCCGACGAACATCACCAGGTCGGTTTCGCTGACGGTGCGGGCGCTGGTACGGAAGCGCAGGCCGGGCTCGATGTCCTCGAAGAACCGGCCGTGGTGCAGAAACGGTGCGTCAGGTGCCTCAGGCATTGCTGGTCTCCTGTTCAGGGGTGCCGTCTGCCGCGGCATCCTCCAGCAGGCGCCGCAGCACCTTGCCCGCCGGGTTCCGAGGGATGGCGTCGACGAAGCGCACGCCCTTGAGGTGCTTGTAGCGGGCCAGGCTCCGGGCGACCGCGTCGAGCAGCTCCTGCTCGCCGATCTCGCTGCCCGGCGTACGGACGACCGCGGCCCAAGGGGCCTCTCCGGTACGCGGATCGGGGACGCGGTAGACGGCGCAGTCCGCGACGCCGCTGACCTGGTAGAGGATGTTCTCGATCTCGACCGGCGCCACGGCGAAGCCGGACACCTTGATCATCTCCTTGGTGCGGCCGGTGATCCGCAGCCAGCCGCCGTCCTCAAGCCGTCCGACGTCGCCCGTACGGTAGTGGCCGTCGGAGAGGAAGATCCCCTCGTTGGCCTCCTCCGGCAGGTAACCGAGCATGCGGTACGGCGCGTTGACCGTGATCTCGCCCTCCTCCCCCGGCTGCACGTCCTCCTCGGTGCCGGAGCGGACGATGCGCAGCGACAGGTCCGGGGCCGCGATGCCGGGTGAGTCCATCCGCCAGGTCTCCGGCCGGGCGACCACGTTGCAGAACATGTCCGGCGATTCGCTGCATCCGTAGGCGTGCAGGAAACGCACGCCGGAGCGGGCGGTGATCTGGTCGGCCACTTCCGTCAGTCCCGCGGTGGCCGCCCAGACGAAGTAGCGCAGCGAGGACAGGTCGTACTTCTCCAGGTCGGGTTCGCCTGCCATGGCCACCGCCACCGGGGCGGCGCCGAACCCGACGGTGACCCGCTCGCGTTCGATGTGCCGCAGCACGGTGTGCAGGTCGAAGCGCGGGAAGAGTGTGGTGCGGGCGCCCGCGGCTATCGCCGCCGTGCTGGTGCTGATCCCGTACACGCTGCCCAGCGGCAGGAAGAACTGCAGCCGGTCCTTCTCGGTCAGCACGCACGAGGCCTTCCAGGCGATGCTGGCAGCCGTGAGGGAGCGGTGGCTGTGCCGGACGGCCTTGGGCATTCCGGTGGTGCCCGAGCTGAAGACCAGGAAGGACTCCAGCGTGGCCAGATCCCCGGCAAGCTCGGGAAGGCGCGTCCCGGGATGGTTGTGTACCAGGTCCCAGAAGGACAGCCAGCCCTCCGGCGCATCCGCGTCCACGCAGATCCGCACCTCGGGTCGGTAGCCGGAGCGCTCCACGGTCACCGCGGCCGCGGCGTCGGCGACGACCAGCCGTGGACGGGTCAGCGACAGGGCGTACGCCATCTCGTGTTCGGTCCACGAGGGGTTCGGCAGTGCGACGGAGGCGCCGGTGTCCAGGAAGCCGTACGAGGCAGGCAGCCACTCAAGGCGGTTGTGCATGACCACGGCGGCGCGCCGGCCGGCCTCGAGCCCGAAGCCGGTGCAGGCGCGCGCGAAGGAGTTGCTCAGGCCGTCGAGCTCCCGAAACGTGAGTGTGTGGGCACCGTGGTCCAGCGCCACCCACTCGGGGTGGCGGTCCGCGGCGTCCCGCAGGAAGTGGGTCAGCGGGCGGTCGGGGTAGTGCAGTGGCGCGCGCCGAAGCATGGGCCGGACCTCCAATCGAATGCACACGATCATCTACCTGATTGCACTTCATGTACAGACAGCCGCGACTGCGGGACGAGACGGACGCCAGGGCTGGACGAGAAGTAGCTTAAACATTAATCTCAATAAGCTGCTTTCGGTTGTGGACATGGAGGTTCGCGGTGGCAGGGATGCTGGACGGGCGTGTGGTCGTCGTGACGGGCGGCGGCCGGGGGATCGGGCGCGCACACTGCCTGGAACTCGCGAGCCACGGCGCCACCGTGGTCGTCAACGATCTCGGGGTCGGGCTGCACGGGGACACCGTCGGTGAGTCGCCTGCCGAGGAGGTCGTGACGGAGATCAGGAAGCTCGGCGGGACCGCGATCCCGGACTCGACGTCAGTGACCGACTGGGACGGGATCGGGCGGCTCATCGAGCGGGTGGTGGAGGAGTTCGGCCACCTGGACGGTGTCGTCAACAACGCCGGGATCCTGCGCGACGGGATGATCACCACGATGCAGGAGGCGGATCTCGACCAAGTCCTGGCCGTCCACCTCAAGGGCACCTTCGCCCTGACCCACCACGCGTGCGCGCACTGGCGCGCGGTCGTCAAGGCGGGCAGCGAGGTCTCCGGACGCATCGTCAACACCACGTCGGGTACGGGGCTGGCCGGACAGGTCGGCCAGGCCGCATACGGCGCGGCCAAGGCCGGCATCGCCAACCTCACCATGATCACCGGCATGGAGATGGGCCGCTACGGAGTCACCGCCAACGCCGTCTCCCCCGTGGCCTTCACCCGGATGACCGCCGGCTCCGCGCTGACCGAATACACCCCGCCTGCCGACTGGGACCCGATGGCCCCGGAGAACTCCTCACCTGTCGTCGCGTGGCTCGTCTCGGAGGCGTCGGACTGGCTGACCGGCGCCGTCCTGCGTGTCGACGGCGGGACGGTGCACCGCACCCAGTCCTGGACCCTGCTCGGCAGCCACTCCTCAGCCGGCGGTGGGCGCCTGTCCGCCGAGGAGATCGACGCCGGGCTGCGCACCGTGTTCGGCGTGACCCCCGGCGGCATCCCGTCGCTTACCCGCCGCTGAATCCCGTACCGCGACATCGACGTGGAGCGACGTGATGGAACGTGATGGAACGTGATGGAAAGGTCCCGGTGATGACGCAGATCAGCACCATCAGCACCTACCTCCCGCCCTGGGAGGACTCCGGCCGGCGCGTGCCCGGCAGTGATGAGGACGCCGTCACCATGGCGGTCGAAGCCGGGCGTGCCGCGCTGGAGAAGGCCGGGCACGGCTCGGTGGAGCGCGTGGTCCTGGTGACCCGCGACCTGCCGTTGCTCGAAGGCGGCAACGGCGCGGCGCTGCTTGCGGGCCTCGGCCTGCCTGCGGACGTCGAGGTGGTCGAGCGGGTCGGCGGGGCACCTGCCGCACTGGACGCCGTCCTGTCCGCGCGACCACAGACGCTCGTGGTCGGCGCCGACCTGGACCCGGCCGGCGCCGGCGCCGTGGTCGTGTCGACCAGTGGACTCCATCTGCGGCCGGTGGGCCGGATCTCACGGAGCCTGCCCGTCCAGGCCCGCTCCGCGGACGGCATCACGTACCGGTACGGCGACCCCCGCCTGCTGCGCGAACGGGGCCTGAAGGCATCCCTGGAGCGGACCCTCCCGGAAGGCAGGCCCGCCGCGGTCGCCGGTGTGCCGTACGGGCAGGGCCGCGCGCTGTGTGAGGGCGAGCCGCCGCGGCTGCCCAGCCTCGGTTCGAGCGCGACGTTCTTCGCGCTCGCCGCGCTGGCCGAGCGGAAGGCGCCGGGCGTCCTCGTCGCCGTGGAGGAAGCGACGGTCACGGCGTCGATGGTCGAGGCGGCCTCGAACGCGACCGCCTCGGTACAGCGGCTGGAGCCCGAGGCACGTCCGCTCCCGGTCTCGAAGGCCGCTCCGGGGCCGGAGATCCCCATCTCGCTCGCGGCCTACGAGCGAGCCTTCGAGCCGAAGGTGCGCTGGGAGGCCGCCCGTTGCGAGGGCTGCGGAACCCTCGCCCATCCCCCGCGGTACCGCTGCCGGGAGTGCGGCGCCGAATCCCGTTGGGAATCGGTTCCCCTGCCGCGCCGGGCAGAGGTGTACACCGCGGTCACCGTGCGCACACCGGTTCCCGGACTGCCGACGCCGTACAGCCTCGCCGTGGTCCAGCTGGACGGCTCGGACGTACGCGTGCTGGCCAAGACCACGGCCGCGGAGGCGGGTTCGGTGTCCATCGGTGACACCGGGCGGATGACCCTGCGCCGCGTCGCGGTGCGGGCGGGCGTGCCCGACTACGGGTACGCCTTCTGGCCGGATGGCCCGTCGGACCGTGCGGAGGTGGCCCGATGAGGAGGGTCGCACTGGTGGGCGCGGGGATGACCCCGTTCGCCGAGCACTTCGGCCTCGGCATCAAGGACCTGCTGCCGATGGCGGTCACCGAGTGCGAGCGCTCGGTGGACAAGGGTTTCGACCGCTCGGACATCCAGGCCGCCTGGTTCGGTGAACTGAGCACCACGGACGGCTTCCCCTCGGGCATCCTCGCGGATGCCTGCGGACTGGACGACGTACCGGTGACCCGGGTCGAGAACGCCTGCGCGACCGGCAACGACGCACTGCGCAACGCCACGTTCGCGGTGGCGTCCGGTTACGTCGACGTGGCTTTGGTGGTCGGCGGGGACAAGGTCCGCGAGTCCTCCGCCCGGTCGACGTTCTGGGAATGGGCGGGCATGACCCGGGACATGGCCTGGGACTACCCGCTGGGCCTGATCGCGCCCGCGAACTTCGCCCTGCACGTCGCCCGGTACCTGCACGAGTCGCCGGCCACCCGCGAGCACATGGCCATGGTGGCCGTGAAGAACCACCGGCACGCGGTGAACAACCCCAAGGCGCAGCTACGCTTCGAGATCACCGTGGAGCAGGCGCTGGACGCCCCCATGGTCGTGGATCCCTTCGGCCTGTACGACTGCACACCGCAGAGCGACGGCGCCGCCGCACTCCTTGTGGTGGGCGAGGAGGTGGCCGATCGCTACACCGACCGGCCGGTGTGGGTTCGCGGTGTGGGTCTTGGCCTGGACCGGGTGATGCACCAGCACAAGAAGGACATGACCACCTTCCCGGCAACGGTGCGCGCGGCCCGGCAGGCGTTCGGCATGGCCGGACTCACCCCCGCGGACATCGACGTGGCAGAGGTCCACGACTGCTTCACCGGGGTCGAGATGATCAGCTACGAGGACCTCGGCTTCGCCGACCGTCTCGGCGCCTACAAGCTGGTCGAGGCCGAAGCCACCAGCGTGGGTGGCCCGATACCGGTCAACCCGAGCGGAGGGCTCAAAGCCAAGGGGCATCCGCCGGGCGCCACCGGTGTGGCCCAGTGCGTGGAACTGTTCGAGCAGTTGCGCGGCGAGGCCGCCAACCAGGTGGACGGCGCGCGCGTCGGTCTTGCCCACAACATCGGCGGACCGACCGCCGTCTCCGCGGTCACCATCCTCGGCGTCGACCATGGGTGAGGCCATGGCACGTAGCGGTGGGGAAGGCGGCCGCCCGTGACGCCGCTGGCGAAACTGGTGAGGCCCGGCTCCACGGTCGCGCTCGCGGACGGCGTCGGAATGCCCCGGGGCACGGTGCTCACCGAACTCACGGCGGCCGCCGCGCGGGTCGGTGGTGTGCGGCTGTTCCTCGGCTGGTGCCCGATCGCCCCGGACGGGCTCGATCCGGAGGCGTTCGGCGACGTCCGCGCCGTCATGGGCGGCTACGGCCTGCGCAAGGCGATCGACTCGGGGGCCATACGTTACGTTCCCGCACGGCTGGGCACCGTACCGGCGCTGCTGCACGACATCGTCCGTCCCGACCTGCTGATCGCGCCCGTGGCACCGGTCGTCGGCGGCAGTTACCGCTTCACCACCGAAGTGTCGTGGATGCGGGCGGCGGTCGACGCCGGGGCGACGGTGGCCGGCGTCGTACAGGAGAAGAGTCCGTGCTGCGACGCCGGGCCGCCACTGCCGGCGGAGCGCGTCGTCCCGCTCGACGTCGCGCCCGGCGCCCCCGGCCGGGTCCCCTGGCCAGAGCCGTCGGACGTGCAGCTTGCCATCGCCGAGCGGGTCGCCGCGCTGATCCCCGCGGGGGCGCGGCTGCAGTTCGGCCCCGGCGGGATCGGCACCGCGCTGCTGCGAGCCCTGCGCAGGCCGGTCCGCATCGACACCGGGATCATCACCGACGCGGTCATGCAGCTGGAGCGACGTGGCCTGCTGCTCGGTACGCCGGTCGCGCCCTACCTGGCCGGCAGCGAGGAGCTGTACGCCTGGGCCGACGGGCAGCCGCTGCTGCATCCGGTGGAGTTCACCCACGACCCCGCCCGCCTCGTGGCCGCCCCGCCGCTGGTGGCGGTCAACACGGCCCTGCAGATCGACCCCGCCGGGCAGGTCAACGTCGAGTCCGTCCGGGGTTCGGTGGTCGCCGGGATCGGCGGACAGCCGGACTACATGTTCGCGGCCGCCCTCGCCCCGGGCGGCCTGAGCGTGCTGGCCCTGCCCACGCGACACGCCGGGCACCCGACCCTCGTCGATGCCCTCGCCGCGCCGGTCAGCACTCCGTCGCACGACATCGACATCGTCGTCACGGAGAACGACGTGATGGATCTGCGCGGCCTCGACCGCGCCCAGCGCCGCACGGCACTGACCAACGCCTGGTCCGCCGCCCCGGCGACCGCAACCACGACCGGAGGTGAGTGATGGGGAGCATCCCGCCACCGTCGCAACTGGCCCGCGACCTGGCGGCCTGGTGCGCCCACGCGGCGGAACTGAAACCGCTGCGCGAACCCGAGCCGGAGTCCCTGGAAGACCTGGTCGAGTTCGAGCGTCCCGCGCAACAGGCGCTGTGGGACGCGGGCTGGACCCGTTGGGGCTGGCCCGAGGAGGTCGGAGGACTCGGCGGCTCCGCGGTGTTGCGCGGCGTCGTCTACGACACGCTGTGGTCGTCCGGAGTACGCGCCCCCGAGGCGATGCTGACGCTGGAGACCCTCGGCCCCGCCCTCCACACCTTCGCACCGCACCTGGCCCGGCGGTACTGGGGACCGTGCGTACGCGGCGACGAGATCTGGTGCCAGGCGTTCTCCGAGCCCGAGGCCGGCAGCGACATGGCCGCGATCCGCACCAGGGCCGAGCCGGTCGACGGCGGCTGGGTCGTCAACGGCCAGAAGCTGTGGAGCAGCATGGGCCCGTGTGCGTCGCGGACGGTGGTGCTGTTGCGCACCGGCGAGCCCGGTCACCGCGGGATGGCGATGTTCCTGGTCGATCTGGACGCGCCGGGTGTGACCGTGCGTCCGACGATGGCCAGCACCGGCCGCAACCACTTCGCGGAGATCTTCTTCGACGACGTACGCGTGCCCGCCGACCGGATCATCGGGGAGCCGGGGCAGGGCTGGAAGATCGCGATGTCGCTGCTCCAGTGGGAGCGGGGCATGTACGCATGGCAGCGCCAGGGGTTCCTCTACCACAAGCTGCAGGAGGCCGTCCGGCGGGCAGGACCGGCCCGGGCGTCCGCCCACGCCGACGCCATCGGTGCCGCGTACGCCGACCTGACCGCGCTGCGGGTGCGGTGCGGGCGCACCGTGCGGCGGCTCGCCGCGGGTGAGACTCCAGGGCCTGAGATCTCCATCGACAAACTGCTGCTGTCCACCACCGAGCAGAGCGTCCTTGACGCGGTGGTCGACCTCGCCGGGGAGCGGTTCGTACTCGGCGACGACACCGACTCGGTGACGGATCGCGAGCAGTGGTTCTTCTCGCGAGCCGCTAGCGTCTACGGCGGCGCGGCCGAGATCCAGCGCACGATCGTCGCCGAGCGGGTGCTCGGTCTACCGAAGGGGGCATGATGTCCGACGGCATCGCCGCGGAACTGCGGGCAACGGTCCACCGGGTGGTGGCCGAAGACCCGTTGGTGTCCCGCGACCGCCTGCGCGACCTCGGCTGGCCGGAACTCCTTGCCGAGGAGCCCGAGGTGGCCGTGGCCGCGCTGTTCGAGAGCCTGGGAGAAACACGCGGCACGGGCGACGCGCTCGACGAGGTGGTGCTGGCCGTGCTGTACGGCGGCGAAACCGACACCGGCACGGCCGTCCTGCACCCCGTCGGGGAGACGGGCGCGGTGGGCCGTCCGGTCGCCGGCGACCTGGTCGAGGTCGACGGCATGCTGCTGGACCGGGCAGGCGCACCCAGCCGTTATGTGCTGCCCGTCGCGGACGGGACGGCGGTGGCGTGGGCCTCACTGGACGCCGCCACCACCGGTCTGACCGTCACCCCGGTACGCGGCCTCGACGCGACGCTCGGCTGGTCACGGGTGACCGGCCGCATTCCGCGCGCCGCGCTGGAACCCGGGGCGTCCGGCGCCGACGGCTGGCGCCGCGCACTGACCGCCGCCCGGCGGGCGAAGGCCCACGAGCTGCTCGGAATGGCGTCGCGGATGCTCGTCCTCCCCGTCGAACACGCGCGGGTCCGCACGCAGTTCGGGCAGCCCATCGGCTCCTTCCAGGCCGTCAAGCATCTGCTCGCCTCGGTCGCGGTGGTCGTCGAGGCCGGCCGCTCCGCGGTCGGCGCCGCGTGGCGCGAACAGGACGCCGTCTCCGCGGACCTGGCGTGCGCCGTCTCCGCCCGCGCGCACGCGGAGGCGGTCCGCGGCGGCCACCAGGTCCTGGGCGCGATCGGCTTCACCTGGGAGCACGAGTTCCACCGGTACGTCCGCCGGGGCCGTTCTCTCGACTGCCTGTACGGCGAATGGCGTGCCCTGCAGCGCGGTATCGGTGCCGCCATCGCCGCGAGCGGAGACGTTCCCCGGGCCGCTGTGCTGGTCGGAACGGAGGCGTCGTGAACGGGCCGCTGAGCCGCGGCGCGGGGCGGGGGGCCGCGCAGTGGGGCGGGGGTGCCCCGGGACGGACTCCGGTGGCGAACGGAGCGGGCGCCCTTCCGCAGCGGACGCGAAGTGGAGCACGGCCAGGGGAGGCAGGGTGAACGACGACGATCTGGTGCTGTGGGACCTCGACGACGACGGCGTGCTCACGCTCACCCTCAACCGGCCCGAACGCCGCAACAGCTGGACCCCCGCACTCGAGAACCGCTATTTCGCCGCCCTGGACGACGCCGCCGCCGACAGCGGCGTGCGCGCCGTCGTGGTGACCGGAGCAGGCGCCTCCTTCTGCCCTGGCGTGGACATGCAGCGGCTCGAATCCCTCGCCGACACGCCGCTGGACCTGGCCGACCGCAGACCGCACCACCACCCGCGCGGCATTCCCAAGCCGATGATCGCCGCGATCAACGGTGGGTGCGCGGGCGTCGGCCTGATCCAGGCGCTGCTGTGCGACATCCGCTTCGCCGCCCGCGGGGCACGCTTCGCGACCTCCTTCGCCCGGCGCGGGCTGCCCGCCGAGCGGGGTATTTCCTGGCTGCTCCCCCGCTCGATCGGCGCCGAGAACGCACTCGACCTGCTGTTGTCGGGCCGAACCTTCGACGCCGACGAGGCGTTGCGGCTCGGTGTCGTGAGCCGCGTCGAGGAACCCGCGCAGCTGCTGCCTGCCGCCCAGGCCTACGCCCGCGACCTGGCACGCAACTGCTCGCCGCGCGCGATGGCGATGATCCGGCACCAGGTGAACGCCGACCTGGACAGCGATTTCGGCACCGCCTTCGACCGGTCGGTCAGCGCGATGGCGGAGTTCGCCGGGCAGGAGGACTTCCGCGAGGGCGTGGCCAGTTTCGTCGAGCGGCGAGCGCCCGCGTTCGCTCCCCTGCCCCAGGCCCCCGAGGGTGCCGCCCCTTCCGCGGCCCCCCAGACAGGAGGGACCCCAGCATGACCACCACACCCGTGTCCTCGTCCACGACCTCCCTCTCGCGTCCCGGCCTCGCACACGGCATCCTGCACTGCAACCTCAACACCACCGGCGTCGCCGCGGCGCACGACTTCTACGCCGGTGTGCTGGGTCTCACCCGCCGTATGCGCTCGCGCAATCCCCAGGCCGACGGTGCCGCGCTCGGGATCGAAGGCACCACGGACACCGACACCTGGTTCCTGTACGACGCGCGCGGACCACGCGTCGCGGCCGCCGTGGAACTGGTGCAGTGGGACTCCCCCCCGGTGCGGCGCAGGCCGGCGCCCCAACCCTGGCAGCTCGGCCTGTCCGCCATGGGCTTCCAGGTGCCGGACGTCTCGGCGTGCGAGGACCGGCTCACGTACTTGGCCCACCCGGGGCCGATGGGCCCGGGTACGCTGCCGGTCCGTGGACAGCAGCCCAGGGGGCTGCGAGTCACCGACCTCGACGGCGTCACCGTGGAGCTCGTGGAAGCCGCCCGGGGCGTGACGGCCCCTGCCCGGCCTCGGCTGTCGCACCTCCGTATCAACTGCACCGACATCCAGCGTTCTCTGGAGTGGTACGCGGGACTCGGTTTCACCACGGTCGCGCCGCCCGCCCGCCGACGACTGCGCGGCGTCGAGGCCGTGCCGACCGGAGAGGTCGAGGTGTCCACCGCCTCGATCGGGCTCCGGCAGGATCCGACCTTCACCCTCGAACTCGTCCAATGGCACCGGCCCGCCGCTTTCGGCACTGTGCCCGACCAGGCCAACACCCAAGGCCTCTACCGCATCGCGCTGGCCTCGGCGGATGTGACGGCGGCACACGTCGCCCTGAGCCAGCTGCCGGACGGGCAACGCGGTGAGCCGCTGTGGATCCCGCTTGTGGGCACGAAGCTGGGTGGTTTGACGGTGCTTTTCCTGAGGGACCCCGACGGCGTGGTCGTCGAACTGGTCGAGCGGCCCGCGTCCGCGCTGGCCGAACGCGGCTGACGCACCGGGCAAACGGGACAGCGACGCTGGGGATCGGACTGACCAGCCGGCCAGTCCGATCCTCAGCGTCGTGGTCTTCCCTCATGGCAGAGGCGCTCGGTTCTCACCACGTCGTACGGCGGCCTCAACAGGGCGAGGTCGATCGTCAGCGCTTGCACCGCCGCCTCGACTCGGTCAGAAACCCGCTGCCTGCGCCAGGAGTTCGCGGTGTTCTCGCGGGGCGCCGAGAAAGATCTCGGCGCTCTTGGCCCGCTTGAGATAGAGATGGGCGGAGTGTTCCCAGGTGAAGCCGATGCCGCCGTGGATCTGCACATTCGCCTCGGCGCACCGTGTGAACGCCTCGGAGCAGTAGGCCTTCGCCCCACTCGCGACGACCCGCAGGTCAGGCGCATCGGTGGCGGCGGCCCAGAGCGCATGGTGCGCGGTCGCGCGCGCGGACTCGGCCGCGACCAGCATGTCGGCGCACTGGTGCTTGACCGCCTGGAAGGAGCCGATGACCCGGCCGAACTGCACCCGGGTCTTGGCGTAGTCCACCGCCATGTCGAGCGCCGCGAAGGCCCCGCCCACCTGCTCGACGGCCAGGGCGATGACGGCGATGTCCAACGCGCGCCGCAAGGCCGGCCAAGCGGCCCCGTCCGCACCCAGCAGCCGCGCCGGCACCACCTGGAAGTCGAGCATGGCCTGTTTACGGGTCAGGTCGAGCGTCGGAAGCGCTTCCCGGGTCAGCCCCGGGGCGTTTGCGTCGACGGCAAAGAGGCTCACCCCCTGGGCGGTCCGGGCGGCGACCAGGACGAGGTCCGCCACGTGGCCGTCGGGCACGTAGTACTTGCGGCCCGTGAGCCGCCACTCGCCTGCCGTGTGCTCTGCGCTCAGCGCGATCCCGTCCGCTGTCCAGTGCCCGGACTGCTCGGTGACGGCGAGGGTGGCCACGGTCTCACCCGAGGCGATACCTGGCAGCAGGTCCTTGCATGCCTGCCGGTCGGCACTGGCCAGCACCGCTTGAGCGGCCAGCACCGCCGAGGAGAGAAAGGGCCCGCACAGCAGCGCGCGTCCCATCTCCTCCATGACCACACCCAGTTCGACCAGGCCGAAGCCGCTACCGCCGTACTCCTCCGGCAGTGCGAGTCCCTGGAGCCCGAGCTGCCCGGCCATCAGGCGCCAGGTCTCCTCGTCGTAGCCACGTGCGTCCGCCATCAGCCGCCGCACGTCGGCCGGCGTGGACCGGCGTCCGAGGAAGGAACGGACGGTGTCACGCAACTCCTCCTGCTCGTCGCTGAATGCGAAGTCCATCAGGCCTCCCATAGAAGAGTGGTTGTCCCGGCCACTCGGGCGTGGCCCGTAGGTGAGCGGCCCCCCGGCGTCGACGGGCCGTCCCGGCGCTTCAGCGCAACGGCTGAAATGCCGGCGGACGCTTCTGCCGACGGGCCAGGAGGGCCTCGGCCAGATCGGGTCCGTCGAAGGAGGCGTCCATCAGTTCCAGAGTGCGGGCGAGGGCTTCCTCCCGCGGTCGCGCGAGGTCCGCGTACACCTGCGCCTTGATCGCGGCCAGCGAGGACGGCGAACAGCCGGCTGCCAGGTCGGCGGCGTAGTCCACCGCCTCGGAGAGGACCTCGCCGGGCTCGGTGACACGGTGGACCAGGCCGATCCGGGCAGCCTCCTCGGCGTCGATCGTCCGGCCGGACAACAGCAGCTCCAGCGCCCAGGGCGTTCCGACGACCCGGGGCAGCAGCCAGGAGAGTCCGTACTCCGCGACCAGGCCCAGCCGGGCGAAGCTTGTGCTGATCCGCGTCTCACGGGAGGCGAAGCGGATGTCGCTGCCCAGCATGTAGGCGAAACCGATCCCGACGACCGGGCCGCTCACCGCGGCGACCACCGGCTTGCGCAGGCGCAGTGCGAGGTCCGGCAGGTCCTTGGAGTCCGGCAGAAACCTCCGGACGGCGTCGGCGCCCTCATTCAACACGCCCAGGTCGGCCCCGGCGCAGAAACCGCGGCCCGCACCGGTCACGACGACAGCCCGCACCCCTGGGTCGGCGTCCGCGTCCCGCAGCGCGCGGGCGTACGCCTCGGCCATCGGCCGTGTCATGGCATTGAGCACTTCCGGGCGGTTGAGCGTGATCACCGCGACGGAACGCTGATGCCGCATCAGTACTTCGCCGCTGGACCCCATGGGCACCTCTCTCAGGGGGAAGCCCTCCCCATCGACGTAGATCAGACATCCTAACACGTATACAGTTAACCAATTTAGCTAGATCCGGTACGACCCCTCGGCCTGGTCAGCCTTCCCCGACCGCCGGCCGACTCGCCTTCTTCATGCTGTCCAGCCCCGCCATGGCCGGGAAGCCGAGCAGGCTGTACCAGTGCCCGTGACCGGTCTGGTGCACGTCGAAGACCGCCTGCAGGGCGGTCTGGAAGCCCTGCACGTCGAGCGTCTGGTTCACCGCACGCTTGGCCTGGCGCAGCGCGAAGGGATCCTTCTGGGCGATCTCCTCGGCCAGGTCCAGCGCCTCCTGCTGCAGCCGGTCCAACGGCACGACGCTGTTGACCATGCCGATGCGCTCCGCGTCCTGCGCACTCACCCGCCGGCCGGTGAACAGCAGCTCCTTCGCCTTGCGCGCCCCCAACTCCCAGGTGTGGCCGTGGTACTCCACACCGCCTATCCCCATGTTGACCACCGGATCGGAGAAGTAGGCGTTGTCGGCCGCGATGATCAGGTCGCACGGCCAGCACAGCATGAGTCCGGCCGCGATACACGCGCCCTGGACCGCCGCGATGGTCGGCTTGGGAACGTTGCGCCACTTCAGCGAGTAGCCCAGATACCTCTTCGCTTCCTGCGCGTACATCCGGCCGAGGCTCGGCGGAGCCTGGTCCACGCCCGACAGGTCGTGCCCCGCCGAGAAGTGCTTCCCGTTGGCGTTGAGCAGCACCACGCGGACGTCGTCGTCCTCCTCCGCCCTGCTCCACGCCGCGTCCAGGTCGTCCAGGAACGCCAGCGACTGCGCGTTGGCGGCCTGCGGGCGATTGAGAGTGATGACGGCCACGGCACCGACTGTCCGGTACAGAATCTGGTCCTCCGACACAGCAACGCTCCTTCGCGCCACGGGGGCGATTGCCCCACCGGCTGTCTCCGTCGACCGTTCACGCCGACACAATCGGTTAGCTTATTTAGAAGATAGGGGATGTCAACGCGGCCCCCGGACTACGGCTACTTGGGCATGCCCAGGACGCGTTCGGCGAGGATGTTGCGCATGATCTCGGTGGTGCCGCCCGCGATGGTGGCACTGCGGGACATCAGGTAGTCGTGGTGAGCCCGCCTGCCGCGACCCGTGGTGACGGCGTCGAGGCCCAGCGCGGCCAGGTGGGTGGCGCCGACCGACTGCATGGTGGTGCTCCAGGCGAGCTTGATGACGGAGTGCTCGGGACCGGGAGTGCCGCCGGCGGCGATACGGCCGAGGGCGCGCCGGCCGAGGAGGCGGAGCGTACGGGCGTCGGCGAGACGGTGGGTGAGGTCCGCTCGGACGTGGGGGTCGAGTTCGCGGCCGTCCAGGGCGGTGACCAGGTCGCGTACGGTCTGTTCCAGGCGGCCGGCCAGCATGATGACGCCCGAGCGTTCGAATCCGAGGGTGGTCATGGTGACCTTCCAGCCCTGGTGGAGCGGGCCGAGCAGGGCGCCGCGGGGTATGCGGACGTCGTCGAAGAAGACCTCGGCGAAGCCGCCCTCGCCGGTGATCTGGGTGATGGGACGGCGAGTGATGCCCGGGGTGTCCATGGGGACGAGCAGCGCGGAGATTCCCTGGTGGGGCTTGGCCTGGGGGTCGGTGCGGGCGAGGAGCAGGCAGTGGGTGGCCTCCATGCCCTCCGAGGTCCAGGTCTTCTGGCCGTTGATGACGAACTCGTCGCCGTCGAGGACGGCCCGGGTGCGGAGGCTGGCCAGATCGCTCCCGGAGCCGGGCTCGGAGAAACCCTGGCACCACACCTCGGTGCCGGACTGGATGCCGAACAGATGCCGCTGCTGGTCCTCAGTGCCGTAGTGCATCAGGGTGGGGGCGACGTTGTTGACCCCGAGGACGCCGGCCAGGGCGGGGGCGCGCAGTTCGGCCAGGACCTGGTCGCAGTCCACCTGGTCGACGATACCCAGGCCGCGTCCGCCGAATTCGGCGGGCCACTGCGGGGCGATCCAGCCCGCGGCGTGCAGCCGCCGCTGCCAGTCGAGGCGCGCGGGAAACGCGTCGTC
Organism: Streptomyces sp. NPDC048254; assembly: GCF_043201895.1. Classification (NCBI taxonomy): domain Bacteria; kingdom Bacillati; phylum Actinomycetota; class Actinomycetes; order Kitasatosporales; family Streptomycetaceae; genus Streptomyces; species Streptomyces sp. NPDC048254. Next base: position 305,254 of record NZ_JBICZJ010000010.1, on the reverse strand, counting down.
ATCGCCCCACTTCTCCTGGTGAAGGGGCAACAACTCGACGACCCGGGCGGCGAGTTCCGCCGCCGGGGTTCCCTCCGGGTACTCGGCGGGGACCGACCCTTCGGTACCGGCGCGCGGCCGAGTGGGGTCGAGCCGGTCCAGGTGCGCGGTGACCCCGCCGAACAGAGGCGCCGCGGCACCGGCCCGCCGGTAGTAGAGGTGGGCGTCCTGCTCCCAGGTGAATCCCATGCCGCCGAGGATCTGGATGTAGTCGGCGGTGACATGTCTGCCGGCCTCGGCGGCCTTGAGCAGGGCCAGGGCCACGGCGTCGTCCAGGTCGTCGGCGGATGCGCCCGCGTCGAGCAGCTCGACCGCATTACGGGCGGCGGCCCTGGCCAGCTCGACGCGGGTGAGCATGTCGGCGCACTTGTGCTTGACCGCCTGGAAGCCGCCGATCGGGCGGCCGAACTGCTCCCGCTGCCCGGCGTAGGCCACCGCCGCGTACAGGCAGTGGGCGGCCACACCGACCAGTTCCGAGGCCAGTGCCGCGCCTGCGGTGACGAGACTCATGCGCACCGCGGCCGTGGCGGGCTCGCCGCGGGCGAGCACGGTGCCGTCGGCCTCGTCGAGGGTGAGTGCCCCCACCGGGCGGAGCAGATCGAGACCGTCCAGGCGCCGGATCCGCACCCCGTGCTGGGCCGTACGCACCGCGACAAGCACCGGCCCCAGCTCACTCTCGGCGCGCACCAGCACGAGGTCGGCCTCCGGGGACAACACCAGGTTCGCCGTGCCCGAAACCCGGACACTGTCCGACGCGGACGCGGGCTCAGGCGCGGACGCGGCCTCCGACGCGGACGCGGGCTCGGCACGGAACTCCCCTTCGGCGCCCCACATCCCCTCCCCTCGCGTCCAGGCGACGGTCGGTATGGTGGCCCCTTCGCAGATGCCCGGCAGCAGACCGGCGACAGGCCCGTCGTCCAGGGTGCCCAGGGCCCCCAGCGCCCCCGCGACGGCGACAGCGGGCACCGGGGCGAGCGCGCCGCCGAGCACTTCGAGCGCCACCGCGAGGTCCGCCCATCCGCCGCCCGAGCCGCCCGAGGACTCGGCGACCGGCAGACCGGCGACGCCGAGTCCGGCGAGCGCGAGCCACAGCGGGCGCTCACTGACCGCACTCGGATCACCGATGGCCTTGTGCGCGGCGCCCTCACCCCACTGCCTGGCCAGAAGCCCGCTGACGGCTCCTACGAGTGCCCGCTGATCCTCTGTATCGGCAACCGTGACGCTTGAGTTCATGACGATCGGCGACCTTCCGCAGCTTGAGGAATTTGGTTAACTTATTTATACGATAACGAGGTACTCCTCACCTACCCCTCGGCCGGACCGAACCAGTCGGGCTCTGCGGTCCGGAAGCACGCACAAGGAGCGATATGAAGATCGACATCGTGGCCACGTCCGGCGGACTCGATCCGCGGGAGACCGCCGTACGAGCCGAGCGCGAAGGATTCGACGGCATCTGGGCGAGCGAGCTCAAGCACGACCCGTTCCTGAGCCTCGGCCTCGCAGCGACGGTCTCCGAGCGCATCGCCCTGGGCACCTCCATCGCGGTGTCGTTCGCCCGCAGTCCCATGACCACGGCCGTGCTGGCCAACGACCTGCAGAGCCTGTCGGGCGGCCGCTTCCTGCTCGGACTCGGGAGCCAGATCAAGCCGCACATCACCCGCCGGTTCAGCATGCCGTGGTCCCATCCCGCGCCGCGCATGCGTGAATACGTCCTCGCCCTGCGGGCGATCTGGGCGTGCTGGCACGACGGCTTCCCGCTGGATTTCAAGGGGGACTTCTACCAACACACGTTGATGACACCGATGTTCACACCCGAGCCGCACGGCCACGGAGCGCCGCCCGTGCTGCTGGCAGGAGTCGGCGAGACGATGACCAAGGTGGCCGGCGAGGTCGCCGACGGGTTTCTGTGCCATGCCTTCACCACCGAGAGGTATCTGCGCGAGGTGACTCTGCCCGCCCTGGTCCGCGGCCGCGGACGGGACCTCGATGGATTCGAGATCGTCGGATCGCCCTTCGTCGCCGTCGGACGGACGGAGGAGGACATCAAGGCCGCGGCGGACGCGGTCCGCGGCCAGATCGCGTTCTACGGATCCACGCCGGCCTACCGCCCGGTCCTCGCCCTGCACGGATGGGATGCGCTCGGCGACGAGCTGCACGCCTTGTCGAAGGCGGGCCGGTGGGCGGAGATGGGCGGCCTGATCACCGACGAGATGCTGCACGCCTTCGCCATCGTGGGTGACCCGGCCTGGGCGGGCCGCGAGCTGGTGCGCCGATACGGCGACGTGTTCACACGAGCCCCCCTGTACACCTTCTCCCCCACCGATCCGGCGGTGTTCGCCGAACTGGTCGACGCCACGCGGACGGCTGTACCGGCGTGAGCGACGAGTTGCTCGTCGAGGACGTGGGCGCCGTCCGGGTACTGACCCTCAACCGTCCGCGGGCGCGCAACGCCCTGAGCGGCGGGCTCATCAGCGCCCTGTACCGGGCACTGCTGTCCGTGGACGACGAAGAGACGGTGCGCGCGGTGGTGCTGACCGGTGCCGACCCCGCGTTCTGCGCGGGCGTCGATCTCAAACAGGCTGCCGACGAGGGAGCGGCGTACTTCCGCCGCTTCGACGAGGAGAACTGCGTGGGTCAGGTCGCACGGGTGCGCAAGCCGGTCATCGGCGCGGTCAACGGCGCCGCCTTCACCGGAGGCCTGGAGCTCGCACTCGGATGCGACTTCCTCATCGCGTCGGAGCAGGCGGCGTTCGCCGACACCCATGTGCGGGTGGGCGTGCTGCCGGGAGGCGGGCTGACGGCACGGCTGCCACAGCTCGTCGGCCCGGCGCACGCGCGCCGGATGTCGATGACCGGCGACGTGGTCGACGCACACCGAGCCGAGCGGATCGGCCTGGTGACCGAGGTGGTGCCGCACGACCGTCTGCGGGGCAGGGCGGTCGAGTTGGCTGCCGCGGTGGCCGAGGTCCCTGGGCAACCCATGGGCGAGCTCAAGCGCATCTACACCGAGGGTGCCCTGAGTGTGATCGGCTCCTCGCTGGACATCGAGACAACCATTGCCCGGGCGCAGCAACCGGACTTCGCCGGCCTGGAACAACGGCGCATCGCCGTCACCCGTCGCAGTCGGACCCAGCTCGGTGGCCAGGCACAGGACTCATAGCCTCGGTCGGCACGGAGCGCTGCCGCGACGACGGCGCTCCGTGCCGCGGGCAGCGCACCAGCCGCGCACGCGGCTGGTCCTTGTCCGCCCCCATCTCCATGCTCGCGTTGCGAGGCAATGCGTCGACGAACTCGACGCGGGGTGGCATGTCGAATTTCGCCATGTGTCCGTGGACCCGGGCGATCAGTTCGCTGTCACCGACGTCGCGGTGGCCTGGATGCCGGACGACCGGCTCGGCGAGGCCTGGTCGATGCTCGCCGGGAGGCCCAGGGCGAAGACCGCCGCGCCCTGTTCGGCGAGGGCTTTCGCGGTCGCCGCACCGAGGCCGGACGCACCGCCGGTGACAAGGGCGGCGGTGTTGTCGAGCTGCGTCAGTTCTCGCTGAGCACGGTGATGGTGCCCTTGGCGGGCCGGCTCAGCGCCCGGCTGATGACCATGCGCTGGATCTGGTTGGTGCCTTCGAAGATTTGCATGACCTTGGCCTCGCGCATGTAGCGCTCGACGGGGAAGTCACGGGTGTAGCCGTAACCGCCGAGCACCTGCACGGCGTCGGTGGTCACCCGCATGGCGTTGTCGGTGGCGACCAGTTTGGCGATGGACGCCTCACGGGTGAACGGCAGGCCCTGGTCCTTCAGCCGGGCAGCGGACAGCGTGGTGGCCCGGGCGGACTCGATCGCGGCACCCATGTCGGCCAGGACGAACGCCAGCCCCTGATGCTCGATGATCGGCTTGCCGAAGGCCTCGCGTTCCTGGGCGTAGCGAAGCGCGAGGTCGAAGGCGCCCTGGGCCAGTCCGGTGGCGACCGCGGCGATGCCGAGCCGACCGGAGTCAAGGCCGGCGAGAGCGACCCGCAGTCCCTGGCCCTCCTCGCCGAGACGGTGGCCGACGGGAACGCGTACGTCGTCCAGGTGCATGGTGGCGGTGGCCGAACCGGTCAGGCCCATTTTCCGCTCGGGCGGGTCGGCGGCAAGGCCGGGGGTGTCCGCCTGCACGAGGAAGCACGAGATGCCGTGCGACCGGTCGTCCGAGGTGCGGGCCATGACCGTGTAGAAGTCCGCGTAACCCCCGTGTGTGGTCCAGGCCTTGGCGCCGTTGAGCACATAGTGGTCACCGTCCCGGACGGCACGGGTACGCATGGCGGCAGGGTCGGAGCCGGCGTGCGGCTCGGAGAGGCAGTACGCGCCGAGCAGCTCGCCGCCGAGCATGCCGGGGAGCCACTTCTCCTTCTGCTCCGCGGTGCCGTAGGCGGCGAGGCCGAAGCAGGAGAGCGCGTGCACGGAGATGCCGACCGCGACGCTGGACCAGACGGCCGCGACCTCCTCCAGCACCTGCAGGTAGACCTCGTACGGCTGACCGCCGCCGCCGTACTCCTCGGGGTACGGCAGTCCGAGCAGTCCGGCGCGGCCGAGCATGCGGAAGACCTCGCGCGGGAACGTCTCGTCGGCCTCCGCCTCGGCTGCCTTGGGGGAGAGCTCGTTCACCGCCAGCGAGCGGGTCAGTTCGATGAGGTCGGCCGCTTCGCGTGTGGCCAGTGTGCGGGTGGCGGGCATCCGGGCTCCTCCACGATGATACTGAAGAGAGTACGACAGTATCATTCAGCGTACACTCACAGGGCGCCCTGTAGCCGCGCCGGTCAGGACGAATCAGCGGCCCGGACGGGGCGGATCCGGGGGGCGGGAGGAGCGAGTCGGCAGCGCGTCAGGACGAGACGGCGTGCACGATCAGCGATGCCAGTTCGGCATAGGCCTCGGAGTCGCTCAGACCGGTGCGCGCGGCCACCTCGCCACGCTGGATCTGCTGCATGGTGGCAGCGGCGACCTCACCGACGAACGCGGCGTGCACGTCACGGAAGGCGCCTTCCGCGACGCCCTCGGTGATCAGCTGTCGTACCCGGTCGGCGGCGAGCCGGGTGTTGGCCTCGTACACCTCGCGAGCAGGCTGGAAGTCCGCCATGTCGTCGAGGAACCGCCGGGACAGCGGCCTGAGCTGCTCGGCCACGGTGTTCAGATAGACCAGTACGCGGCTGGACGGCGCAGTGGTGCCTGCCACCTGCTTCTCGACGACCTCGGCCGCGGAGCGGAAGTAGTGCTTGACCGCTTCCTTCACCAGGTCCTGCTTGCTTCCGGCGAGCTGGTAGAGCGTCGTCTTCGAGCAGCGGAGCCGCTGGGCCAGATCGTCGAGCGTGAACGAGGCAAAGCCCTCCGCCGCCAGCAGTGCGACCAAGCGCTCCAGTAGGTCGCTCTGGCGGGCGGTACGGCGGGCGGACGGCATGACCTCAGCTTATCTGCCGAGCACCGCAACCCCCGAGGTCGGACGCCTGCCCCTGTCCGAGGACACCCGGTCACGCCCTGTGGCACCGTACGTTCCGGAGGGGTCGTCCCTCGAATGCCGTACCACTTGGGCAGACCGGCGGTAGCGGAGGGCGGACCATGTGTGCACGTCATGCGCCGTCCCTCGTGTCGTCGGCCACCGCACCGCCGGCCACCAGATCCGCCGCACTCTCGACTCCCCAGTCGCGCAGCACATTCCGGCCTCCTTCGCCCCACACCCCACCCGGCTGCGCGACCTCGGTGGGAGTGTGCGAGAAGCGCGGCGCGGGCGCCGGCACGGTGTGGCCGTCCGCGCGCGCATGGACGGAACGGGCCCTCAGGTGGTCGTCGTTCTCGGCCTCGGCCCAGGTGAGGACAGGGGACGCGCAGGCATCCGTGCCGTCGAAGACCTGGTCCCATTCGGCGCGGGTGCGGGTGGCGAAGGCGGCGGCGAACGCTTCTCGCATACGTGGCCAGGCGGCGCGGTCATGCTGACGTCCGGCCCACTCGGGAAGCGTGATGAGCTCCACGAGGCGGGCGTAGAACTGCGGTTCCAGTGCGCCGACCGCGTACCAGCCGCCGTCGGCCGTGGCGTACACGTCGTAGAAGGGGGCGCCCGTGTCGAGGAGGTTGGTGCCTCGCTCGTCGTGCCAGCCCTGGTGGTGACGCTCGGCCCAGATCATGGCACTGAGGTGCGAAACGCCGTCCACGATGGCCGCGTCGACGACCTGACCCTCGCCGGTGGCGCGGGCATGGTGCAGCGCGGCGAGCACGCCGGTGACGAGGTAGAGGGAGCCGCCGCCGAAGTCACCCACGAGGTTGAGCGGCACCTGCGGCGGACCGTCGGCGCGCCCGATGGCGGCCAACGCCCCGGTGACGGAGATGTAGTTGATGTCGTGGCCGGCCGTTGAGGCGCGCGGCCCTTCCTGGCCCCAGCCGGTCATGCGTCCGTAGACCAGCGCGGGGTTGCGGCGCAGCGCGTCGTCGGGGCCGATGCCGAGCCGTTCGGTGACACCCGGGCGGTAGCCCTCCAACAGGACATCGGCCTTCTCGGCCAGGCCGAGGACGGCTTCGGCGCCGCGTGGGTGCTTGAGGTCGATGACGACCGCGCGCTTGCCGCGGACCAGCAGGTCGGGCAGCGGCTGCGGCACGGGACGGTCGACGCGTACGACGTCGGCGCCGAGCTCGGCGAGGAGCAGGCCCGCCATGGGGACAGGGCCGATGCCGGCGAGTTCGACGACGCGTACGCCGTGCAGCGGCCCTTGTCGACCGGTCATGCGGCCCTGCTTTCCTGAGGGTGTCCTACGAGTTCGCGACTCGGGGACTGCGTGGGTGGGGCAGGGCCGTACGGGCGGCGAGACGCTGACGGGCGCCCTCACCGGCACCGCACGGCACGATTGCGGGCCAGTGCTTGTCACGTCTGACCGCTCCTTGCGCATCGAACCGCGGCCGATCCGCGTCGGCTGCTCAGCTCAGCCGTCGCTTCCGCAGCGATCCCTTGTCCACCTTCATGCTCGCGTTGCGGGGCATGGCGTCGATGAATTCGACGTGGCGCGGCACCTTGAAGTTCGCCATCCGCTCGCGCGCCCAGCCGATGAGCTTCCGCTCGGTCAACTCCGCGTCGCCCCGGACGACGAAGGCCACGGCCACCTCCCCGAGGCGGTCGTCCGGCATGCCGACCACCGCCACCTCGGCGACGCCGGGATGAGCGGCGAGGATCTGCTCGATCTCGGCCGGGTAGGCGTTGAATCCCCCGGCGATGAACATGTCCTTCTTGCGGTCGACGATCGCGAGGAAGCCGCGTTCGTTGAAGCGGCCGATGTCGCCGGTGTGCAGCCAGCCGTCCGGATCGACGGCCTTCGCGGTCTCGCCGGGTTCGTCCCAGTACCCGCTGGTCACCGTGTAGCCGCGGACCAGTACCTCGCCCCGCTCCCCCACGGGGAGGGCCCGGCCGGCCTCGTCCGCCACGATCACTTCGAGGTCCAGCGCGGGTCTGCCCACCGACCCGGCGACATCCTCGGCGTCGTCCCCGGGGTGGCAACTGCTCACCAGCGAGGTCGACTCGGTCAGCCCGTACGCGGTCAGCACGAGGTCGAAGCCCAGCTCCGAACCCAACCGGCGGACCAGTTCGGCCGGCACGGTGGTCGCCGTCGGCACGGTGAAGCGGAGCGAGGACAGGTCGTGGCGCCCCCGCTGCGGGTGCCGCATCAGGTCCTCGAACAGGGTGGGCGGCCCGAGCACGATGGACACCTTCTCGCGGGCGATCCGCTCCAGCACCTGGTCGACGTCGAAGGTGAGCTGCGGCAGGATCGTGACCCCCCGCAGCAGGCAGGCCATCCAGCCCGCCTTGTAGCCGAGCGTGTGGAAGAACGGCGGGATGATCAGGTAACGGTCGCCCGGTGCGAAGGTGAACACCCCGGACAGCCAGCCGTACGCCCTCAGGGACTGCCCGTGGGTGAGCACAACTCCCTTGGATCTACCGGTCGTTCCCGAGGTGAACATGATGTCCGAGGGGTCGTCCGGCGACAGCGCGTCGATGGCACGGTCCGCCGCTTCGGCCGGGACCGTCTTCCCCAGCGCCAGGAAGTCCGCCCAGCCGAGCGCGTCGCCCTTGGCGGAACCGCGCATGACGATGGTCGTCGTCACCGAGTCGGGCAGCATGCCGGTGAAGTCGGTGCCCAGGAAGTCCGACACGGTGAACACGACGCAGGCGCCGCTCTTCGCCAGGATGTAGCCGGCTTCCTCCGCCTTGAAGCGGGTGTTGAGCGGCACCAGGATGCCGCCCGCACCCTGGATCCCCAGCGCCGCGAAGATCCATTCCGGGCAGTTCGGGCCCCAGACGGCGACCCGGTCGCCAGGCCGGACACCCAGCGCGACAACCGCCCTGACGGCCTCCGTCATGGCCTGGCCGACGTCCGTGAACGACCAGCGCCGCCCGGTGTCGAGGTCGGCCAGCGCCTCCGCGTCGCCGAAGCGCTCGACGGCGGCACGCACCATCCGGGGGATGCTGCGGAATTCGAGATCATGCCGCATGAAGACCGTCCTTTGTCACGGCAGCGGGGCATCACTGACGACAGCTGTGGGGCAGCGGGGCGTCGGGCAGGAAGAAGCCGAGGTCCAGGTCCTCCTCCCGCTCCGCCACGCGGTGTCCGGACAGGCCGGTGACTCCCGCCGCGCGGAGCACCTCCTCCTCCGTCAAGAAGTTGCCGGTGCAGGAGCGCCCATCTCCGGGAAGACCACACCGAGTTCGACGGGACAAGACCGGCCGACCGGAGCCGGCAACCCCGTACTCGTCCGGGATGCCGAGACCGTGCAGCCTCATCTGACCGCCATCAGCGCCCGCAGCTCACGGTCGTGGCCACCGGGCGCCATCCGGCGAGGGCGAGGCCACCTGGTCCGCCGGCAGGACACTGACCGTCTTGCGCGGGTACACCTGCTCCTCGGCCGGCGTCTCCCGCGTTCAGGACCTCCCGGTCACTTGTTTCCCTCAGCCGCCGTCCAGCTCTGAAAGCGCCGCCTTCATCGCCGTCAGCCGCCTGTCGAGAAGCTCGACGCCGGCCGCGGTGGTCCGGTCAGGGGCGGCCCCGCGCAGTTGGGCCAGCTCGCCGGTGACCACCTGGATCTCCTGCCGGAGGCGCTCAGCCGCCTCGTCGCGGGTCAGGAGGTCCTGGTCGTTCCAGTCGTCCAGCGGCAACTGCTCGATCCGGTCCATGACGGGCCCTCAGCTCACGGTCGCGGCACGCGGCGCGGGGGCGGCGTCCGGCAGGTTGTAGAACCGTCGGGCGTTGAGCTCCACCATCTTGTGGACCTCGTCGTCCGGTACGTTCGCGAACGCCTCGGCCGCGCGCTTGCGGCTCGCCGGCCAGAACGAGTCCGAGTGCGGGTAGTCGCACTCCCAGGTGATCCGGTCGACACCGATGGCATGACGGTTGTCGACCCCGAAGTCGTCCTCGATGAAGCACCCGTGGAAGTGCTTCTGGAACAGCTCCGACGGCTTCACGTCCTGGTTGATGTTCTGGTAGGAACGGTGCTTGCGCCACACGTAGTCGGCCCGCTGGACGATGTACGGAATCCAGCCGATGCCGCCCTCGGAGAGGCCGATCTTGAGCTTCGGGTGCTTGTGCAGCGCCGGGGAGAACAGCCAGTCGGCGGTGGCGTGCATGCTGTTGGCGCCCATCAGGTTGATCATCACGGCGAACGGCGCGTCCGACGCGACCTGGGGAACCGACGTCGCGCCGCCGCTGCCGAAGTGCTGGCACAGAGGCAGGCCCGTCTCCTCGGCCGCCGAGAGCACCGGGTCCCAGTAGTCGGTGTGCATGGACGGGAGTCCGAGTGCGTGCGGCAGATCGGGGAACGAGATCGCCTTGGCGCCCTTGGCCGCGGTGCGGTGGATCTCCCGCACCGACAGCTGCGCGTCCCACAGCGGGAGGATCACGACGGGGATGAGCCGGCCGGGTGCGGCGGCACTCCACTCGTCGAGGACGAAGTCGTTGTACGCCTGGACGCACTGCAGCGACAGTTCCTTGTCATCCCCCTTCATGAACACCGTGCCGCAGAACCCTGGGAAGGAAGGGAAGCACATCATCGCCTCCACTCCGTCGATGTCCATGTCCGCGACGCGCGCCTTGGGGTCGTAGCACCCGGGGATCATCTCGTCGTAGCGGACCGGGTCGATGCCGTACTCCTCGGGCTTCTTGCCCGCCACGGCGTTGAGGCCTATGTAGGGGTAGGGCCGGTCCTCGTAGAGCCAGGACTGCACCGCCGGGAGGCCGTCGCGCGGTGTCTCCACGATGCGCGGGGCGCGTTCCCTGTGCCTGGCCGACAGGCGGTCCTGCCAGACCATCGGGTGCTCGATCAGGTGGTCGTCGACGGAGATGAGTTTCATCCAGGGTTGCAGCGGCATTGCTGGCTCCTTCAAGCGTCGTTCTCGGGTGACCGGCCGTCCGTCCGATGGAGTTCGAATATCTGACTGGGTGGGCGAGTGGTCGGCCGAATTGCCCCGTTGCCTCGGGGTGACCTCACTACCTCGGGTTGAAGCGCTGGGCTCCGTCGAGGCGGATGGTCTCGCCGTTCAGGTAGGTGTTCTCGAGGATGTGCTGCACGAGCGCGGCATACTCCTCGGGCTTTCCGAGCCGTCGCGGATTGGGGATGTTGGCGGCGAACCTGGCCAGCGCCTCGTCCCCCACGGACTCCATGATCGGAGTCCGCATGGTCCCAGGCGCGACCGTGACGGCCCGGATCCCGAGCGAGCCGAGGTCCCGTGCGGCGACGAGGGTCATGCCGACCACCCCCGCCTTGGCCGCCGCGTAGGCGATCTGGCCGATCTGCCCCTCGAAGGCGGCGATGCTGGCGGTGGCCACGACCGCTCCGCGCTGCCCGTCCGCGTCCGGCTCGCTCTCGGCGATCGCCGCCGCCGCGATCCGCAGCACGTTGAAGGTTCCCGTCAGGTACAGGTCGATCGTCTTCGTGAAGCCCGCGAGCCCGGCGGGACTGCCGTCCCTGCCCACGACCTTCTCCGCGACCCCGAAGCCGCCATGGGCGACCACCGCGTAGCGGAAGACGCCCAACTTCTTGGCCTCTCCCACCGCTTGGGCAACGCTGGCCTCGTCGGTCACATCGGTCCGTACATAGCGAGCGCCGGGGCCCAGCTCGGCCGCCAACTTCTCGGCCCGGTCGTCGGCGAGGTCGGCGATCACCACGGAAGCGCCCGCGGCAGCGACCCTGCGCACCGCGGCCTCCCCCAGCCCGCCGGCACCACCGGTCACCAGAGCAACGCTGCCTGCCAGATTCACGACCCCTCCAGGATCCGCCCGGTCGAAACCACACGTCGACACCAGACGTCGACACCACATCAGGTCTTCTAGATTTATTATTGCACTATATAGAGGAGCGCTGCCTAGGCCCGCGACAGCGGAAGTCGGGACGGCATCCCGCACGCCGCCTACGGCGAGACTGCCCGATGCACCCCAGTTCTGACAGAAGTGTCGACTAAGGGTTCCCTTCCGGCCATCTCCTTAGTAGCGTCCACCGACACACAGCCGCCCGCTGCGGCCCAGCAGCCGCGGCCGCGCATCACTGGTTTCTCCACCTCGCGCGCCGATCTCGGCACCGTCCCCTCACGCCTTCAGACGAAGGAGTCTGAGATGGTCACACCGACGTGCCCGCTCACCACCCAGGGCCCTGCTGACAGCGGGGTGGCGCGATGAACGATCTTCTGCCGTTCGTCATCATCGGCATCGCCTCGGGATCGGTCTACGGCCTTGCCGCGACGGGCCTGGTCCTGACCTACAAGACGTCCGGGATTCTCAACTTCGGCCACGGAGCGGTCGCCACCACCGCCGCGTACGCCTACTACACACTCCATGTGAACCACGGCGTGCCGTGGGGCTGGGCGGCGTTCGTCTCCGTGGGCATCCTGGGGCCGGCACTCGGGCTGCTCCTGGAGCTGATGGCGCGCCGCCTCGCCGATGCGCGGACCGTCCACAAGGTCGTCGCCACAGTCGGCCTGGTTCTCGCGGTCCAGGGGTTCTTCACCGCGAAGTTCGGATCCCAGAGCCAGACGTTCCCCACCTACCTGCCCACGTCGAACGCCTTCACCCTCGCGGATGCCGCGGTGAGCTGGGACCGCGTCATCATCGCCCTGATCGCGCTCGTCTCGACCGCCGCGCTCTCCCTCTTCTTCCGGTTCGCCAGGCTGGGCCTCGCGATGCGGGGAGTCGTGGACAATCCCGAACTGCTCGACACCGCGGGCACGAACCCGGTCGCGGTCCGGCGGTGGGCGTGGATCATCGGCTCGACCTTCGCGTGCATGGCTGGGGTGCTGCTGGCGCCGAGTCTCAGTCTGGACGCACTGCTGCTGACCCTGCTCGTGGTGCAGGCTTTCGGCGCTGCCGCGTTCGGCCTGTTCTCCAGTCTGCCACTCGCGTACGCCGGCGGAATCGTCGTCGGTGTCCTCGCCTCGATTCTCACCCGGTACGGATCGGTGACCCATCCGAACGCCCTGCTCACCGGGTTGCCCCCCAGCGTGCCCTTCCTGGTGCTGTTCGCCGTACTGGTGCTGGCCCCGCGCCGGCGCCTCACCGACATGCGCCTCATCACCCGTCCCGTCGTCGCGAGCCAGTGGCGGACGCCGGGCCGCGTCCAGTTCGGCGGCGGCGCGGTACTCGTCGTCGTCCTCGTCCTGGTCCCGTTCCTGGTGAGCGGCGCCCGCCTGCCCACCTACACGGACGCCCTCACGAAGGTCGTCCTCTTCCTCTCGCTCGGGCTGCTGATCCGGACAGCAGGTCTGGTCTCGCTCTCCCATATGGCGTTCGCCGCGGTCGGAGCGGCGTCGATGGCCCACTTCTCGGGCGGACTCGGGCTGCCCTGGCTGGTCGCTCTGCTGCTCGCCGGGCTGGTCGCCGTGCCGGTGGGCGCCTTCATCGCGATCCCGGCGATCAGGGTGTCCGGGGTCTTCCTGGCGCTCGCGACCTTCGGGTTCGGTATCGCGCTGGAGCAGATGGGCTATCCGCTGAACGTGCTGTTCGGTTCCAGTCCGGACGGGCGTACCGTGCCACGGCCAGGAGGGGATCTCTTCGGCGGCGACCGCGGCTACTACTACCTCGTCCTCGTCTTCGTGCTGCTCGCGTCGGTCGCGGTCGTCCTCATCCATCACAGTCGGCTCGGCCGGCTGCTGCGCGGGCTCGACGACTCCCCCACGGCCCTCGCGACCCACGGTACGAGCGTCAACACGACGCGCGTGCTGGTCTTCTGTGTCTCCGCGTTCATGGCGGCCGTCTACGGAGGCCTGTACGGCGGCGCGATCTCAGCGGTGAACGGCAGTTCGTTCTCCTCGTTCTCCTCGCTCGTCCTGGTGGCCGTCCTCGTTCTCGCGCTCGGTGGCGAACCCTGGTACGCGTTCTTCGCGGCCGCGGCGATGACCCTCCCGGGCGCGTACATCAGCGACGAGAACACCACGTACTGGCTGAACCTCGTCTTCGGAGTGTCGGCGGTACTGGTGTCGCTGACGGGCGGCCCGCAGCCGATTCCGGCACTGCGTCGCTTCCTGGACCGGATCGGCGGTCGAGCGCGCCCCGGAGTCCCCGGGCCGTCAACGGAATCCGCGGAAGCACTGATCGGCACGGAACGTGACGCGGATCTGACAGTACCGGTCAAGCAGCTGAGCGATACCGACGCGGGCGGCCCACCCCACGAGGCCGACCCGTCCAGCGGCGTACGGATCGAGGCGCTGACCGTCCGGTTCGGTGGCAGCGTGGCTGTCAGGGACTTCTCCCTGTCGGCTCCCAAGGGCCGTATCACCGGCCTCATCGGACCCAACGGCGCGGGAAAGACGACCACGTTCAACGTGTGCAGCGGACTGGTGCGGCCGTCGAGCGGCTCCGTGCACCTGCACGGGCGCGACCTCGCCCGCCTCAGCCCCGCGACCCGCGCCCGCCGAGGTCTGGGCCGCACCTTCCAGCGCATGGAGCTCTTCGACTCGATGACGGTGCGGGAGAACATCGCCCTCGGCCGCGAGGCGTCGTTGGCCGGCGCGTGGCCGTGGCGGCACCTCGCCGGCAATCCGGCCGACCGGCTGGCCATCGCCGAGGCGGTCGCCACGGCGGCGGAGACCTGCGGACTGACAGTCCTCCTCGACCAGCCGGTCGGCGGGCTCTCCACCGGGCAGCGCCGCCTGGTCGAGCTGGCCCGCTGCCTGGCGGGCCCCTTCGACACTCTGCTGCTCGACGAACCGTCCTCGGGGCTGAACCGGATCGAGACCGCGCGCTTCGGCGAGGTACTGCGGGAGACGGTGCGGGACCGGACCATCGGCGTACTGATCATCGAGCACGACATGGCGCTGGTGATGGACGTGTGCGACTACCTGTACGTCCTCGACTTCGGGGTGCCGATCTTCGAGGGCACTCCAGCCGAGGTCGCCACCAGCGACATCGTGCGGGCGGCCTATCTGGGCTCGTCCGCTCTGGGCTCGTCCGCTCTGGGCTCGTCCACCGAACTGCCCCAGCAGGCAGGCACCGAGGAGGTGGGACGGTGACGGCCAGTACGAGGGTCACCGGCCAGGACGACCACGGCGAACCGGCGGCGTACGAACCGGCAGCGGACGAACGGACCACGGACGAACCGCCGCTGCTGGAAGTGCGTGGGATCGAGGCCGGGTACGGCGGACTCGGTGTCCTGCGCGATGTGTCCCTCACCGTGCCGCGGAGCAGTGTCGTGGCACTCCTGGGACCCAACGGCGCGGGCAAGACGACTCTGCTGCGGGTGATCTCCGGGCTGCTGCGGCCGACCGCGGGACATATCCGGTTCGACGGCAAGGAAGTCACCGGCACCCGGCCGCACCTGCGCGCTCGGCAGGGGCTGTGCCACATCCCGGAGGGCCGTGGCGTGTATCCGTCCCTCACCGTGCGGGAGAACCTGATGCTGCACACCTGGAAACGGCAGGACCGGGCCGCGGTCGAGCGGGCCGTGGAGCACTTCCCCGCACTGGGAGGGAAGTTGAACCAGCGGGCGGGCGAACTCTCCGGTGGCCAGCAGCAGATGCTGTCCGTGGTCCGCGGCTATCTCGACGAACCGCGTCTGGTCCTCGTCGACGAGGTGTCGATGGGGCTCGCACCGGTCGTCGTCGACCAGATCTACGAGTTCCTCGCGAAGATCATCCAGGAGGGCGCCTCCCTCCTCCTCGTCGAGCAGTACGTCGACAGGGCGCTGGCGGCGGCCGACCGGGTCTGCGTCCTCGCGAAGGGGAGTATCGCGTACGACGGCGAGCCCGCCGGAATCCGCGAGGACATCTTCGAGCACTACCTCGGTGCGGCGTCGGTCTCTCACTGACCGGGCGCCCGGCACGCGTACCAGCGCATGGCGTTCATCAGGCGGTTCATCAGGGGGTTCATCAGGCGTGCCCGCATTCGGGTCGCGCCACGGTCCGGCGGAGAACAGGAGAGGTCATGCCAGTCATACGAGGAAGGTCTGCGCTGCGGATGAGCGGCGCGGCGGTCGCGGTGATGCTGCTCGCGTCGGCCTGCGGAGGCGGTGACGGCCAGGGATCGAGCGCCAAGGCGCGCCCGAAGGTGGCGGCGCCGAAGGGAACGCCGATCGTCATCGGGAGCGTCGGCCACTTCAGCGGGTTCGCCGGCGCGACGTCCAAGTCGTCGCCGGACGCGGTGTCGGCGTGGGCACAGTGGACGAACGACAACGGCGGGATCAACGGCCATCCGGTCAAGGTCGTCGTCAAGGACGACCAGGCGGACCCGGCCAAGTCCCTGGCCGCCGTCAAGAGTCTGGTCGAGCAGGACAAGGTGATCGCACTCGTCGGCAGCCACGAGGCCGGTCTTGAGTCGGTGTGGGAGAAGTACGCGGCCGGCAAGGGGATTCCCGTGCTGGGCGGCTCCTCCAACAGCACCGCCTTCGAGACGAACCCGCTGTTCTTCCCGACGGCCCAGACCGGGGCCAACTACGTCGCCCTGTGGACGAACGCGGCGAAGCTCGCCGGTCACGACAAGGTCGGCGCGATCGGCTGCGCCGAGGTTCCCGCGTGCCAGAACCTGTTCTCCCTGGTGAAGTCGGCCGCTCCCAAGTCTGGGGTGACGTTCGCCGCGGGCCTCGCCATCTCCGCCTCCGCGCCCAGCTACACCTCCCAGTGCCTGAGCCTGCGTGGCAAGGGTGTCGAGGCGGTCATCACCGCGACCTCGCAGGAGGTGACGAACCGCTTCGTCTCCGACTGCGCCAAGCAGGGCTACAAGCCGCTGTTCATGATTCCCGGCCAGAGCTACCAGCCGGACGTGGCGGAGAACCCGGCCTACGAGGGTGCGTACCTGGCCAATGACTCGTTCGACTGGTTCGCCGACGATGCCGCGGCGAAGCAGTTCCGGGAGACGATGAGCGTCTACTCCCCCGACTCCCCGCTGAACACCAGCGCGACGGCGGGCTGGGCGTCCGCGGTGATGTTCGGCAAGGCACTGGCCGAGGCGACCTCCGCGCCGCCCACCTCCGCGGACGTCATCAAGGGCCTGCTGGCCCGGCCGGCGAAGGACACCCTCGACGGGATGATCCCGCCGACCACCTACCACGAGGGGAAGCCCGCCACGGTCGCCGCCTGCGGCTGGTACGCCCAGATCAAGGGAGGGAAGCTCACCGCACCGCACGGAACCAAAGCGATCTGTCTCGCCTGAGGAATCTTGAGGAGCCTTGAGGAACGTTCAGGACAGTGACAGTCGCACCGGGACCGGGTCTCCCGGCGAGCGGCGTTCAAGGGGGAGGAGCACGACCTGGAGGGCCAAGACGGTCTGCCGGCACCCAGGGCGCCTGAGGCGGCTGCGATCACCAGTCGCCCCGGGCGCAGCCGCCGGTAGTAGTCGGCGACGTCCTTTCATTCATACGCGTGATTCATGTAGCAACCTACATGATCTACACTGCTAAAGTGAATGGGTGATCTCGTCCACCTCGACCACCTCCGGCCCGGCGCTGCTCGACGAGCACCGCAACAGCCCCGGCCTCCTGCTCGCCCTGCTGGGGCACGAGGCCATGCGTCGCCTCAGGGACGCACACACCGCCAATGACCTCACGCCACGGCAGTTCCACATCCTCGGGCTGCTCCACGATCGTGGCCCTTTGGCGCAGACCGACCTGGCTGTCGAGACGGACACCGCGGCCAGCGTGCTCGTCACGCAACTCAACCCACTGGAGACCGACGGTCTGGTGGCGCGCACGCGCGATCCCCGCGATCGGCGCCGTCACCTGGTTGTGCTGACCGAAGCGGGGCAGCAGCGGCTGCGAGCCGCGGCGGCCGCCCAGCGGGAGATGGAAGACGACCTCTTCCGCTCGCTGAACGACTCCCAGCGCTCGCAGCTGACGCAGCTCCTTGTTCTGGTGCGAGACGACCTGACCGACGGCAACGAGCACTGCGGCACTCCAACCTCCCTCGACAGAAAGACGCCGTAGGGCGGGCCAGGCGCCGGCCTCGGCGACGACCCGGCCCTCGTGGCGATCAGCGGCCCACCCTCGTCATACCGCGACGACCGTCTTCGCCCCACGAAGCCAGCGGAGGCGGAAAACGCCCCAGGTCTTCTCCTCGCGCGCCCCTGGCCCGCCGAGGGCGATCAGTGAGGGGCGAGGCGGGGGCCTTCGTTGACGTGCGTGCTCGTCGTGGGTGGAGCGCGGAATAGCCATGGCTCATCGCGCCTTGCTGGTAAGCATGCGCATCCTTCGCACCTACGCACGCGTCTACGCCACCGATTTGGATGCGGTACTGGCACCGCTCAGCACCGTTGCCGATGAGCCGATCACAAGTCGCTTCACGATGCCGAACGGCTTGGAGCTGGCCGCCGTCGGCCAGGTTCTGGTAGTGGCGGGGGACGAGCGGTCACTGGAGCCGTACACGGCGACAGCGGCGACACTGATCGTGGACGACCTCGATGAGTGCCAGGTACGTCTTATCCAGACGGGAGCACAGATCGTGCGCGGACCGCAGGCCGTTCCGACCGGGAGGAACCTGACCGCCAAGATGCCTGGTGGCGTCCAGCTCGAATATGTCGAGTGGGACGAGGCCCAGTGGGAACGTGCCGGAGGCCGACCCGCCTAGGGTCTTGCCCCTTCCGGAGTATGTCGCCGCCGTCCGCAGGGCTCCCTGCGAGTGTCAGCCCGGTCTGCGCGCTCGTGTACCGCCGAACGGTCTCTACCGGCGCACCCTCCGGGTCGACCACGGCCCAGGGCACCACGCCCTCCGACGGCACGACCTTGCCCCACCTCGGCAGACGGATCGAACCGGGATCCTGTTCCGCCTTGTCCCACACCCCCTCAAGAACCAGGATCCTTCAGGATCCGTGGACTTACCGCCGAGCCCGGCTCGCGGCGCGTCATCGGCGCTTGCGGAAGAGTGCCTCCTGGGCCAGGCTCGCCACCCGCACGCCGTCGGAGCGGTGTACGGCGCCGGTGTACCATCCGCGCGCTCCGGCGGCGGTGTGCGGTACGAGATCCATGAGCACCCAGTCGTCCATCCGGATGTCGCGGTGGAACCACACCGCGTGGTCCAGGCTCGCCCCGGTGGCGGACGTGCCGTCCTCCAGCGGGGCGAGGCCGGTGGAGAAGTCCGACAGATAGGTCAGTACGCAGGCGTGCAGGAGCGGCGAGTCCGGCAGACGGGCGGTGCAGCGGGTCCAGAAGCGGGTGGGCAGATCGTCCAGGCCGGGGCGGGGCTGCGCCGGGAGCCTTGCCTCGAACGACAGCAACCGGTCCAGCGGCAGGTCGGGAAGGTCTGCGAGGGGCGGAAGTTCGGGGTCCGGGTCGGCTTCGACGTCAACGCCCGCCTCGGCCACCGAGAACGACGCCGACATGGTGAAGATGACCGCACCGTCCTGAAGCGCGACCACGCGACGGGCGGAGAAGGACCGCCCGTCACGGTCCCGCTCCACGCGGAACACCGTAGGCCGGGCCGAGGATCCGCCGCGCAGAAAGTAGCCGTGCAGGGAGTGCGGAACGCGTTCCTGCGGCACGGTGCGGCCTGCTGCCAGCAGGGCCTGCGCCGCCACCTGCCCTCCGTACAGCGGGTACTGGTCGTCGTCGTACACCAACGAGGCACGGTAGACATCCGGTTCGGTCTCCGTCAGTTCGAGGAGATCCAGCACCGTGTGGACGGCAGGAGCCGGCGAAGCCACATCCGGTCGGGCCGGCGCCCAGGTTCCCTTCACTCCGGCCTCGGGCAGCTTCGGCATGGGCCCTCCATTTCCACAGGCAATCGGCCGGGCGCGAGCTACGCCCGGCCGACCCGGCAATTCTGACACTGGCTCCACATAGTGCATCAGGGCAGAGGCATGATTCAAGCAGTCACTTATCACAGTATCTGACAGCCTGTATCCGCAGTGTCTCCGTCCTGTCTCCGTCCTGTCTCTTACCGAAAGCCTGTGTGGAGAGCTCTACGCCCCGGACCCGACACCGTCCGCCGGACTCCAGCGGACGGCGTCCCCGGACTTCTCGATGACCAGGCCGCGTCGGGCCAGCGCGCGCAGGTGAGCGAACGCCTCTCCCACCGCCGCCCGTCGGGCGAGCAGGTCCATCTCCTGCCAGGGCCGGGACCAGCTCATCCGCTCCGCGACGTCCCAGGCCACTTCGCGGCCCTCCCCGAGGGCGGTCAGCACCTCGGCGAATCGCCGATCATGGTGCCCCGCCAACTGCGCGAGGCGACCGCCGAGATCGGTGAACCGGTGCTCGTGCGCCGGCAGCACCTCCAGGGCGTCGCGTTCGGCCAGGCGGTCGAGGGACTCCAGGAAGTCGCCGAGCGTATCCCCGTCCTCGTCCGCCGGCGGTGGGACGTTGGGAGTGATGCGCGGCAGCACATGGTCGCCGGAGAGCAGCAACCGGTGGCGCGGCTCCCAGAAGCAGAGGTGCCCGGGGGTGTGGCCGGGGGTCCAGACGGAGGTGAGGTCCCATCCCGGAACGTCCGGCCGTTCGCCGTCCTCGATCAGCAGGTCGGGCCTCGGGATCTCGCGGGACGCGAGCATCCGCAGGGCGGTGCGCTGTTCGTCGATCGCCGACGTCGGCGCACCGGCGCGGCGCAGCAGTCCGTAGAACGCGGGGGACGGTTCGCTGCCCTCGAACTGCGGGATCACCGCGGCGTCGGCCGGGTGCAGCGACACCCAGGCACCGGACGCCTCGCGGATCCGGTGGGCGAGCCCGTAGTGGTCGGGGTGCACGTGCGTCACCAGGACGCCGCGTATGTCCTCGATACGGCTGCCGAGGGCGACGAGTCCGGCGGACAGGGCGTCGTACGCCTCGTCGTTGTCCCACCCCGCGTCCACGAGGTACGGCCCGGCCGGCGTCTCGAAGACGTAGACGAGGACGTAGCGCAGAGATGTGTTGGGGAGCGGCACAGGCACGCTCCACAGTCCGGGGCGGACGAGTTCGACCGGGGGCAGGGGGCGCTGCGGGCGGGCGGCGGTGCCCGCTCCGGGAGATACAGGAGACGACGGGGATACGGGAGACAAGGGGGGTACGGGAGATACGGGAGGCTGTGCGGCGGGGCTTGTCATGCGACGGGCTTCCTTCGGTCATCGGGGGCTGGCGTCGGGCGTCGGAGCGGCCTTCCGGTCAGCTGGTGAGGCCACCGTCGACCGGCATGATCGCGCCGGTCGTGGCCGACGCCCCTGGCCCGCAGAGCCAGGCGATGGCCTCCGCCACCTCCCGCGGTTCGAGGAGACGATGGACGAGTTGCTGCCCCCGAGCTCCTCGGGGTCGTCCATGCCATAGACGGCGGCGCTGGCGCGCAGCATCTCGCCCCGGGTGGATCCGGGGCACACGGCGTTGGCGGTGACGCCGGTGCCTGCGAGGTCGGCGGCCAGGGAGCGGACGTACCCGATCACGGCCGCCTTGGCGGCGGAGTACGCCCCCAGGCGCAGCATCGCCCGCAGTCCGGCGGCGGAGGAGACGGCGACGAAGCGTCCGTATCCGGCCCTCGTCATGGCCGGGACGGTAGCCTCCGCGAGCCGTCGCACGGAGTGCAGGTTGGCGCTCAGCATGCTGTCCCACACCTCGTCGGGTGTCTGCCAGGCGGGGGCTCCGTGGATGGCTCCGGCCACCGCCGCGGCGGCGGTGGGCGTTCGGCCGTCGAGTGCGTCGGCGAGCCGGGCGGGGAACTTGCGGTCGGCCGCGTCGGCCACACACACCCGGACGTCGGTTGCTCCGGCCGCACGGCACTCGTCCGCCACGGCCTCAAGGTCCTTCTCGGCGGGCATGGGGTAGGCGAGGGCTGGATCGTCACGGCACGCGTCCACGAGGACCAGCGACCAGCCACTCCGCGCCAGGATGCGCGCGGTGGCGGCGCCAATGCCACGCGCCGCTCCGGTGACGACTCCCGTCTGCCCTTCCGCTTCCTTCGATCCGTCCGTTCCTGTCTCGCTCATACGGCCTCCTCCGGTGGGCGCCAGGTGCCGGACACCTGCGGGGCACTTCCCCCGATGATAGATGAACAATTAAACTGATTGACAGGCCATCGAGTTTCACCGAGCTTCACCGAGTTCCGGCGAGCTCTTGGCGATCGGGAGAATCCTTGACGAACGACGATGTTCCTCCGCTGCCTTCCACCTTCCGGCTGCGCGCCGACCCCGGCCTCGCCGTCCTCCAGGACGGCCGGGTCCTGCTCGGCGGCGCCCCCTATCGCCTGATCCGGCTCTCCGAACGCGCGGCCCCGTTGGTCGACGGATGGATCTCCGGGAAGCCGGTGGGCGGCGGGCGGGCTCCGGGCCTGCTGGCCCGGCGGCTCGTCGACGCCGGGATGCTGCATCCGGTGCCGGTGCCGGTTGTCGGCCCCGCACCCGAGGTGACGGTCGTGATCCCCGTACGGGATCGAGCTCTCCAACTCACCCGGTGTCTGGCGGGGTTGACAGCGCAGGACGGCCACATGCGGGTGCTCGTGGTCGACGACGGGTCGCTGGAGCCGGAGGCGGTCGCGCGGGTGGCGTCCGCCGCGGGAGCCGAGTTGGTCCGGCACCGGACCAATCGAGGGCCAGCCGCCGCACGCAACACTGGACTGGAGCTGGCCTCCACCGAGTTGGTCGCCTTCGTCGATTCGGACTGCGTGCCCGACCCCGACTGGCTGGCAGCCCTGTTGCCGCACTTCTCGGATCCGGCGGTGGCGGCAGTGGCACCACGCATCGTCGCGCTCCACCCGGGCTCCTCCGCCACGGGAGCAACGAAAGCAGCAGGCACCGCCCGCGCCACCGGCATGACCCGCATCACCGGCCTGGCCTCGTTCATTGCGGCATACGAGGCAGAACACTCACCCTTGGACATGGGGCCGCAAGAAAGTGTCGTACGGCCGCAGGCCGCGGTGCCGTACGTGCCGAGTGCGGCCTTGGTGGTGCGGCGGGCCGCGGTCGGCGCGGGCTTCGACGCGGACATGCGCGTCGGCGAGGATGTGGACCTGGTGTGGCGGCTCGCGGCCGACGGGCACCGGGTCCGTTACGAGCCTGCGGCGACCGTGCGGCACGAGCACCGGACGCGGCCCGGCGACTGGTTCTCCCGGCGGGTGGACTACGGCAGTTCGGCCGCCCCGCTGGCCCTGCGCCACCCGGGGCGGCTGCCCGCGGTGTCGATGTCCGGCTGGAGCGCGCTGGCCTGGGGGCTGACACTGACGCGGCATCCGGTGGCGGGGGCGGTGGTGGCCGCCGGTAGCACCGCGGCGCTCGCCCGCAAGTTCTCCGCCTGGAACGACCGGCCCTGGCCACTCGCCACGCGACTGGCCGGCGGCGGCACCCTGATGGCGGGCGAACTGCTCGGCCGCACCCTGCTGCGGGCTTGGCTGCCACTCGCCCTGCCCGTCGCCGCGGCGGTGCCGAGACTGAGACTGCCGCTCGCGGCGGCCGCGGTCGCTCCGGCCGTGCTGGCCTACCGCCGCAGCGGCAGCGATAGCGGTCTTGGCGCGGTGCCGTGGGTGACGCTCAAGCTGCTCGACGACGCGGCGTACGGCCTCGGCGTCTGGCGAGGCTGTCTGCACGAGCGCACCGCAGCTCCACTGCGGGGTCGTCTGTGGTGGATATCTGACGATGGCGTCTCGGCAAAGGGCCAAGGCCGGAGGCTCCGCCTCGGTGGCGGCACGAAGGAGGATCCCGATCGGCCCGCTCACCCCTGAGCGCCTGCGGCGAAGCCGTTGCCCAGCTCCTTCAGAGCGGCCTCCAGCAGGACCGGGAGGTCCGCCCCTTCGTGGTCCAGCCATACCTCGTACGCCGCGAGGGCGGCGCCAAGAATCACCTGACCGACGAGCCTCGGCACCGCCGCACACACCACGTCCATTGTGGCAATCGTCGCCGGCCGGCCCGCGAGGTGGCCGAGGATCGCCCCAGGCTGCCGTTTCCCTGGATGCGCTTCGCCCTCTTCTCATCTGACACTAGTATCACTTACTGTTTACGGCATCCGGTGCCAAAAGCCGTCCGTCGGAAGGAACCTCGATGAGTACCGACACCGCCACCCCCGCCACACTCGACGAGGCCGAACTCGATGGGCCCGACGGACTCAATGGGCTCGACGGACTCGACGGACTCGACGGACTCGACGGACTCGACGGACTCGACGAGGAGGATCTGCTCGTGGAGGACGTGTCCATCGACGGCATGTGCGGCGTCTACTGAGCGCCGCCGCTGTCATGACCGAACCCGCCGGTTTCGACCTGCGGCGACCCTGGTCGCTGCACCCGCAAGTGGCAGTGCGCCCCGAGCCCTTCGGCGCCCTGCTGTACCACTTCGGCACGCGCCGACTGTCCTTCCTCAAGGACCCCGATCTGCTGCGGGTGGTGCGCGCCCTGGACGGACAGCCCAGCGCCCGCGCCGCCTGCGCCGAGGCGGGCATCGACCGGGCCCGCCTCCCCGCGTTCGGCCGGGCCCTGGCGACGCTCGCCCGCACCCACATGATCGTCCCGCGCGACGAGCCCGAATTCACCTCGCCCGAGCGCGAGTTGGAGGGAGGAAAAGCCCCGTGACCCGTCTGGTGGAGCACTTCCGTGAGGGGCTCGACGCCCCGATCTGCCTGACCTGGGAGCTGACGTACGCCTGCAACCTCGCCTGCGTGCACTGCCTGTCCAGCTCCGGCCGCCGCGATCCACGCGAACTGACCACCGCCGAGTGCCTTGCGGTGATCGACGAACTGGAGCGCATGCAGGTCTTCTACGTCAACATCGGCGGCGGTGAGCCCACTGTGCGGCCGGACTTCTGGGAGCTCGTCGACTACGCCACCGCGCACCGCGTCGGGGTGAAGTTCTCGACGAACGGCGTGCGGATCACCACCGAGGTCGCCCGGCGCCTGGCCGCGAGCGACTACGTCGATGTACAGATCTCCTTGGACGGTGCCACGGCCGAGGTCAACGACGCGGTACGCGGGGCCGGTTCGTACGACACCGCGATCCGCGCCATGGAGAATCTGGCGGCTGCGGGGTTCCACGGCTTCAAGCTCTCCGTGGTGGCGACCCGGCACAACGTCGGCCAGCTCGACGCGTTCAAGGATCTCGCCGACCGCTTCGGCGCGCAGTTGAGGCTCACCCGGCTGCGCCCCTCGGGACGCGGCGCCGACACCTGGGACGAGTTGCATCCACTGCCGGAACAGCAACGGCAGCTGTACGACTGGCTGGTGGCGCACGGCGAGCAGGTGCTCACGGGCGACTCCTTCTTCCATCTGTCCGCCTACGGCGAGACCCTGCCAGGCCTGAACCTCTGTGGCGCGGGCCGGGTGGTGTGCCTCATCGACCCCGTCGGAGACGTGTACGCCTGCCCGTTCGCCATCCACGACACCTTCAGGGCCGGCAATGTCCGTGAGCCAGGCGGGTTCACCTCGGTGTGGCGGGAGTCGGAGCTGTTCGCCTCGCTGCGGGAGCCGCAGTCCGCCGGGACGTGCACGTCCTGCGGGCACTTCGACGCCTGCCAGGGTGGCTGCATGGCGGCGAAGTTCTTCACCGGCCTGCCGCTGGACGGGCCAGACCCCGAGTGCGTACGAGGGTTCGGGGAAACCGCTCTGGCCGGAGTCGGGGCCGGGCAGACGCCTCGGCCGTCGCAGGACCACTCACGGGCGTCGCAGGACCACTCACGGGCGGCGCAGGGACACTCTCGGGCGTCCCGGCCCGCACGGCCCGTCCCAGTAAGCATCGGTCGCCGCCCGCCGGCAGGAGTCGGACCCGCGCCGACCGGGCACGCGTCCGCCGACCGATCGCCGACCGGAACCACTCCCCTCGACCGTCCGCCCGCAAAGCCGTGCGACGACAGCCCGCTCGCCGGGATCTCCGTGGGTGCGTCTGACGTGATGCGGAGCCGGTTGTGACACTGCTGACCGACGGCATCACCCTGGCCGGACGCCGGGCGCCGTCCCGGGTGCTCTTCGGCCCGCACCCGACCAACCTCGGCACCACCCAGCGCGAGCTGACGCAGCGCCATACCGCCTACTACGAGCGGCGGGCAGCGGGCGGCGCGGGCATCGTGGTGACAGAGACCGCGTCGGTCACCGACGACGACCACCCCTACGAGCGGGCCCCGCTGGCCGCGCGCTGCGAGCAGGGCTGGGCCGAGGTCGGCGAGGCCTGCCACCGGCACGGCGCACTCGTCCTCGCCTCGCTGGGACACGCGGGCGGACAGGGGTCGAGCGCCTACTCGCAGTCCGTGCTGTGGGCTCCCTCCCCCTTCGCCGACGCGGCGAGCCGTGAGCTGCCCGCCGAGATGGAGCAGGAGCAGCTCGACGCCGTGGTCGCCGGTTTCGCCGGGGCCGCTCGCCGCACGGTCCGTGCCGGTCTCGACGGGGTGGAGCTGGACGCCGGGGTGTTCGCGCTGCTGCGGCAGTTCCACTCCGGCCTCACCAATCAGCGCCAGGACGGTTATGGAACGGACCGGCTCCGCCTGACGCGTGAGGTCGTCGCCGCCGTACGGGAGGTGATCGGTGCCGGCCGGGTGCTGGCGCTGCGGCTGTCCTGCGACGAGCTGGCCCCGTGGGCGGGAGTAACGCCGGAGCAGGCCGCTGAGCAGGTGGCGGAGCTGGCGGGCGTACTGGATCTGCTGGTGGTCGTACGCGGTGGCCCGTTCGCGACCTCGGCGTACCGGCCGGACGGCCATACCGAGCCGCAGTTCAACCTGGAACTGTGCCGGGCCATGCGGAAGGCTGCGGGCGGGCGGGTTCCGGTGGTGCTGCAAGGGAGTGTGACCGAGGTGCCCGCCGCCCACGCCGCCCTGGCGGACGGTGCGGCGGACCTGGTCGAGATGACCCGGGCGCAGATCGCCGAACCACGCCTGGTCGAACTGGTCCGGGCGGGTACGCCGGAGCGCATCCGGCCGTGCGTGCTGTGCAACCAGGCGTGCCAGGTCCGGGACAACCGCAACCCGGTCGTCTCGTGCATCGGTGAGCCGGGCAGCGGACACGAGACGGAGCCGGAACACGCCCCGAGGCCGCACGCGTCGGCGGGCGCTCAACCCGTGCTGATCGTCGGCGGCGGTCCCGCTGGTCTTGAGTGCGCCCGGGTACTCGCGTCCCTGGGGCACCAAGTCCGGGTCGCAGAGCGGGCCGAGCGCGCGGGCGGCATGCTGCGCGCCGCCGCGGTGGGAGGCGCGGCGCGGGAACGGCTCGTGCTGCTGGCCGACTGGCTGGAGGACGAGTGCGTACGGCTGGGTGCGCGGATCCTCACAGGGACGGAGATCGGACCGACCGAGTTGGCGGATGCCGAGGACAGGGGTGAGCGGGTGGTGGTGGCCACCGGCTCGCGTCCCGCACGGCGTGCCTGGGCCGCTGCCGGGGTGCCGGAGGCGCTGGAGCCCGTCGCCGTGCGGGACACGCCGAAGCCTGTCTCCGCCCTGAACTCTCCGGAACCCGTCCCCGTGCCAGACACGCCGGAACCCGCCTTCCTGCCGGACGCACCGGAACCCGTCCCCGTGCCAGACACGCCGGAACCCGCCTTCCTGCCGGACGCACCGGAACCCGTCTCCGCCCTGCACTCTCCGGAACACGTCCCCGTGCCAGACACGCCGGAATCCGCCTCCCTGCCGGACGCGCCGCGATCCGTCTCCGTGCTGGACGTGTCCGTCCTCCTCTCGGGCGGGCCGGGGACCCTGCCGCCCGACGGCCCGGTTGTCGTGGACGATCCGGTGGGCGGGCCGATCGGGGTGGCGGTCGCCGAGTGGCTCGCCGGCACCGGCCGGCAGGTTCATCTGGTCACCCAGGACCAGGTCGCCGGGGTGCAGCTGGCGCGGACCGGGGACCTCTCCGATGCCAACGTGCGCCTGCAACGAGCCCAGGTACGACGGGAGTTGCGTGCCCGGCTGCGTGAGCTGCGCGCCGACCGCGTGGTCCTTGAGGACATCTGGACAGGCGGGACGCGAGAGGTGCCGTGCGTCGCGGTCGTCGACTGCGGGCACCGGCTGCCCGAAGAGACGCTGTACCACCTGGCCAAGCCCGGAACATCGCGCGCCGGGGACTGCGTGGCACCGCGCACCGTGTTGGAAGCGGTACTCGAAGGGCGCCGCCTCGCGCTGCGGATCGTCTCGGGCACCGGCCACGCGCCGCCCGTACCCGTCGGCAGGGCCGCGTCGAAGGCGTCCATACCGGCGGTCGCCTCCGTCAGGAGTCACAGCCGATGAGCCGCCAACCCACCCGCTACCGCCACCTGTTCAGCCCGCTGCGTCTCGGCCCGCTGACCGTGCGCAACCGCATCGTATTCTCCGCGCACCTGACCAACTACGCGGCGGACGGCCTCCCCAGTGAGCAGCACGCCGCCTACTACGCCGCCCGCGCGGCCGGCGGCGCCGGTCTCGTCATCACCGAGGAGCACTCGACCCACCCGACCGACTGGCCGTACGAGAAACTCATCCACGGCTTCAACCCGGCGGTGATTCCCGGCTACCGGCGGATCACGGACGCGGTGCACGCGCACGGGGTGCCGATCCTCGCCAGCTCAACCACAACGGCGGCCAGGCGTCGGGGATGTACACCCGGCTGCCGGTGTGGGCGCCGAGTCCCGTGCCGGACCCGCTGTTCCGCGAGGTGCCCAAGGCGGTCGAGACGCACGAGATCCGCGAGATCGTGGCCGGGTACGCGCGCGTGGCCGAACACTGCGCGGCGGGCGGCTTCGACGGGGTGGAGCTGCAGTGCTCGCATCGGGGTGCGCGGTAACGAAGGCGTGGACATCGAGATCCTGGGCTGCACACGCGGCATTCCGGGCGGTGGGTTCCTGTACACCAACGCCGAGACCGTCGCGCTCGGTGTCGTGCTGTCCCTGCCGCAATTGGCCGCGGCGAAGCTCCGGCCCGAGGAGCTCATCGCCGACCTCAAGGAGCACCCGTCGATCGCCCCGTACATCGAGGGCGCGACGCTGAAGGAGTACGGCGCGCACCTCATCCCCGAGGGCGGATACGACCACATGCCACAGCTCGCCGCCGACGGGCTGCTCGTCGCCGGGGACGCCGCGGGGATGTGCCTGGCCGCGGGCATCTGGCTCGAAGGAGTCAACTTCGCCATCGGCTCGGGACTTGCCGCCGGGCAGGCGGCCGCGAGTGCGCTCGACGCGGGCGACACCAGCGCGCGCGGCCTTTCCGGTTATCGGAGCCGCCTGGAGCGCTCCTTCGTGCTGGCCGACCACAAACGGCTGCGCCGCGCCCCGGCGCTCGTCCTCTCCGAGCGTGTCCAGCACCGCTATCCCGGCCTCATGACCGATCTCGCCGAAGGAGTCTTCGCCGTGGACAACCCGCGCCCCAAACCCGGTCTGGTCTCCCTCCTGCGGCAGGCCGCCCGCCGTCACGACGTGCGGCTTCGCGACCTGGCCGCCGACGCGATCCGCGCGGCGCGGGTGTTCCGTTGAGCACCCCCGACAGCGCGCGGTGGGCGGACATCGCCTTCGAGGACCGTATGTCGACCGTCGAGTTCCGGGTCGGCGAGCGGGCGCACATCAGCGTCGACTCCGAGGTGTGCCGGTCGTGCACCACGCGCGCGTGCGTCACGGCTTGCCCCGCCGACCTGTTCGCGCCCACGGCCGACGGCGGAATCCTCTTCAACTACGAGCAGTGCTTCGAGTGCGGCACCTGCTACCAGGTGTGCGACGCCGAAGGCGCGATCACGTGGACGTATCCGGACGGCGGTCACGGTGTCGTCTTCCGGCACGGATGACGACAGCGACCACAACAGCGATGAGGAGGAGCGATGCCGGTGGAAACCGTCCTGGTGTGTGTGCGCCCTGCCGAACCAGCCTCTGACGTCGACCCGTTGAGCGGAGCTGTCTCCCACCGCGCCGGAAACCCGGTGCTGACCGACGCGGACGCGGCGGCGCTGGAGTACGGCCTGCGGCTCGCGGACGCCTGGTCGGCCCGGGTGCACGTCATCGGCATCGGCGGCCCGGAGATCGAGGAGGCGTTGCGGATCGCGGCGGCGCTCGGGGCCGCAACCGTGCGTGTCGAGGCACCGGAGGCAGCGGACCCGACGGCGGACGACCATGCCCGCGCCCAGGCGATCGCCTCGGCCGCCAGGCCGCTGTCGTCCGTCCGCCTGGTGCTGTGCGGGGACGGGTCGGCCGATGGCGGGACCGGAGCGCTGCCCGCGTTCCTCGCCCACGAACTGGGCGCGGCGCAGGCGTTGGGCCTGACCCGTCTGGAACTGCGGGAGGCTGACGGGGCGCTGGTCGGGGAGCGGCGTCTCGACGGTGGCCGGCGAGAAGTGCTGCGCGTGCCGCCGGGTGCGGTGTGCTCGGTCGAGGCCGCGGGCGTACGACTGCGCAGGGCCGCGCTGCCCGCGGTGCTCCGCGCGGCGCGGGCTCCGGTGGAGTCCATCGCGTCGGCAGACGGTCGGACGTCGTCGACGGGGACTGTGACGGCCGGACCGCCACGGCCCGCCCGCCCCCGTACCCGCGTCGTGGCGCCCCCGGACGGAACCGCGCCGCGTGACCGGCTGCGGGCGCTGACCGGTGTGCAGGCCCCGCATCACGCACCGGAGTCGATCGGTCCCGTGGACGCGGTCAAGGCCGCCGACGCGCTCCTGGACTTCCTCCGGGAGCGCGGTTACCTGGACGCATCGGCCCTGGCGGACACCCCACGGGACACGCCCCGATGACCGCGCTGTCCGACCTGACCTGGCAGGACGCCGGGCGCCTGCGCTCGGCGATCCTCGCGGTGCCGCTGGGGGCGACCGAGCAGCACGGTCCGCACCTGCCGCTGTCGACGGACACCGATGTCGCCGTCGCGCTGGCCGGTGAACTGGCCCTGCGGCGCGACGACGTCCTGGTCGGGCCCGCCGTCCCCTACGGCTCCAGCGGTGAGCACGCGGACTTCCCGGGGACCCTGTCCATCGGCCAACAGGCCCTGGAGCTGGTGCTCCTTGAGCTCGGGCGTTCGGCATCGGCGTCGTTCGGCCGACTGCTGTTCGTGAACGGCCACGGCGGCAACCTCGAACCGCTGCGCCAGGCCGTGCAGCGGCTCCGGCGGGAAGGGCGCGACGTGCTGTCCTGGTCCCCGCGTTGGCGCGGTGACGCGCACGCCGGGCGCACCGAGACCTCCGTGCAGCTCGCGCTGACGCCCGGCCGGGTACGGCAGGACCTGGCCGAGGCCGGAGCCGTCGGCCCGCTGGCGGAACTGCTGCCCGCCCTGCGCGAGTCCGGAGTGCGCGCGGTGAGCGCCAACGGCGTGCTCGGTGATCCGGCCGGCGCCTCGGCCGAGACCGGCCGGGCCCTGCTGTCCGCCGCCGTGGAGGATCTCGTCGCCATGGTCGGCGCGTGGACGACCCGCGGATGACCTGCGGGCTCCCCGCCCGTGCGACAGACAGGGAGCCGGCCAGGCGCGTTCAGGCTTGCAGCTGCCCCTCGATGGCCTCGACGACCTCCGCGGCTTCCGGGTCGACCAGCGGCCGGAAGCGGGCGACGGGCTCGCCCTGCGGGGAGATCAGGAACTTCTCGAAGTTCCACTTGATGTCACCCGCCTCGCCCTCGGCGTCGGCGATCTTCGTCAGCTCGCCGTACAGCGGGTGCCGGTTCTCGCCGTTGACGTCGGTCTTCTCAAGCAGCGGGAAGGTGACACCGTACGTCGCCGAGCAGAAGGTCTGGATGTCCTCGGCGCTGCCCGGCTCCTGCCCGTGGAACTGGTTGCACGGTACGCCGAGGACGGTGAACCCCCGGTCGCCGTACTGCTGTTGCAGGCGCTCCAGAGCGGCGTACTGCGGCGTGAGGCCGCACTTGGAGGCGACGTTCACCACCAGGACGGCCGTGCCTTTGTAGGAGTCGAGCGTGGTCGGTTCACCGGACAGGGTGCGCAGCGGAATGTCGTACAGAGTCATCAGGCCTTCTCTCGGCGTCGGGCTGTCGGCGTCAGGTGAGCAGAACCGCCTGCTCGGGACAGGATCGGGCGGCGAGTCGGGCATCGGTGAGCTGCCGGCCCTCGGGGCGGGGGACGGTCACCGTCCCGTAGCCGTCCTCGTCGTCGGCGAACAGGTCCGGTGCGATGTCGAAGCAGCGGCCGTGACCGACGCACATCTCTGAGTCGATACGCAGTTCGCTCATGGCGTCGGCCCCGCGCCAACGGTCCAGGTGTCCTGGCCGTCGAGGAGCGCCTGAAGGCCGACCGGGCGCGCCTTCCGCTCCTCGGTGACCTGTCGCCTGGCCTGGTCGTCGTAGGTCGGCCGGGCCACGGAGCGGAAGATGCCGGTGACGGTGTGATTGAGGTCGGAGCCGGTCAGCCGGGAGAGGGCGAAGGCGTACGAGGGGTCGTCCACGGTGGTGTCGTGCACGACGATGTCGTCCTCGCTCACCTCGTCCGCGCGGGCCACGCGCAGACCGGCGTACCGGCCCCGGACCACGGCCCATTCGTTGTCGCGGCCGAAGCGGACGGGTTCGCCGTGCCGCAGCCCGATGAGGTGCTGCTCGCGCTCCCCGGGCTCCTTGAGCAGGTCGAAGGCGCCGTCGTTGAAGATCGGGCAGTTCTGGTAGATCTCCACGAGCGCGCTGCCGCGATGGGCCGCCGCTGCGGCGAGCACCTCGGTGAGCTGCTTGCGGTCCGAGTCCAGCGCCCGGGCGACGAAGGTGGCCTCGGCGCCCAGGGCGAGCGAGACCGGGTTGAAGGGCGCGTCGAGCGAGCCCATCGGTGTCGACCTGGTGACCTTGCCGACCTCCGAAGTCGGGCTGTACTGGCCCTTGGTGAGGCCGTAGATCCGGTTGTTGAAGAGCAGGATCTTGAGGTTGACGTTGCGGCGCAGGGTGTGGATGAGGTGGTTGCCGCCGATGGACAGCGCGTCGCCGTCGCCGGTCACCACCCAGACACTCAGGTCGGGCCGGGCCACGGCAAGACCGGAGGCGATCGCCGGGGCGCGTCCGTGGATGGAGTGGAAGCCGTAGGTGTCCAGGTAGTACGGGAAGCGGGACGAGCAGCCGATGCCGGAGACGAACGCGATGTTCTCGCGCTTGAGTCCGAGTTTGGGCAGGAAGGCCTGCACGGCCGCGAGGACCGCGTAGTCGCCGCAGCCGGGGCACCAGCGCACTTCCTGGTCGGACTTGTAGTCCTTGGCCGACTGGCGCGCGCTGTCGGTGGGTACGCCGTCCAGTCCGCCCACGGTGGGCAGGCCGAGGTCGGTCACGGTCACGAGGACCCCTCCTTGATGATGCGGGTCAGCACGCTCGCCAGTTCCTCGGCCAGGAAGGGCAGCCCGGCGACCTTCGAGTAACTCTCCACGTCCACCAGGTACCTGGCCCGCAGCAGGGACGCGAGCTGGCCGAGGTTCATCTCCGGCACGACCACATGCCGGTAGCGGCCGAGGACTTCGCCGAGGTCCGCCGGGAGCGGGTTGAGGTGACGCAGATGGGCATGGGCGACCTTCAGGCCGGCCTGCCGGACGCGGCGTGCGGCGGCGCCGATGGGTCCGTAAGTGGAGCCCCAGCCGACGACCAGGACGTCGGCGATGCCTGACGGATCGTCAAGCTCTGTGTCCGGTACCCGGATTCCGTCGATCTTGGCCTGCCGCAGCCGTACCATCCGGTCGTGGTTGTCGGGGTCGTAGGAGATGTCGCCCCGGCCGTCGGACTTCTCCAGGCCGCCGATGCGGTGGGCGAGACCGGGGGTGCCGGGTACCGCCCAGGGGCGGGCGAGGGTCTCGGGGTCGCGCAGGTAGGGCCAGAACTCACCTGATCCGTCGGGGGCGTTGGCGGCGTCGGCGAACTCGGGCGTCAGGTCGGGCAGGGTGGCGGCGTCCGGGATGCGCCAGGGCTCGGAGCCGTTGGCGATCGCGCCGTCCGAGAGGAGCAGTACCGGGGTGCGGTAGGTCAGCGCAATCCGGGCGGCCTCCAGCGCGGTGTCGAAGCAGTCCGCGGGCGAGCGCGGGGCGAGCACGGCCACCGGGGACTCCCCGTTGCGGCCGTGCATGGCCTGGAGGAGGTCGGCCTGCTCGGTCTTGGTGGGCAGACCGGTGGACGGGCCGCCGCGCTGCACGTCGATGACGAGCAGCGGGAGTTCGGTCATCACCGCGAGCCCGATCGTCTCGGACTTGAGCGCGATGCCGGGCCCCGACGTGGTGGTCACCCCCAGCGCCCCGCCGTAGGAGGCGCCGAGCGCCGCGCCGATGCCGGCGATCTCGTCCTCGGCCTGGAAGGTCGTGACCCCGAAGTTCTTGTGCTTGGACAGCTCGTGCAGGATGTCGCTGGCCGGGGTGATGGGGTACGTGCCGAGCAGGACCGGCAGCCCTGAGCACTGGCCGGCCGCGACGATCCCGTACGCGAGCGCGGTGTTGCCGGTGATCTGCCGGTAGGTGCCCTGCGGCAGACCGGCGGGCGCGACCTCGTACGAGACGGCGAAGGCCTCGGTGGTCTCGCCGTAGTTCCAACCCGCCCGGAAGGCAAGGATGTTGGCGTCCGCGAGATCCGGCCTTCTGGCGAACTTCTCCCGCAGGAACTGTTCGGTGCCGTCCGTGGCGCGGCCGTACATCCAGGACACCAGGCCCAGCGCGAACATGTTCTTCGCCCGCTCGGCGTCCTTCTTCCCGACCTCGGTCTCGGACAGGGCGCCGAGGGTGAGCGAGGTCATGGCGACCGCGTGCACCTGATAGCCGGCCAGGGTGTCGTCGTCCAGCGGCGAGGTGTCGTATCCGACCTTGGTCAGGTTGCGGGTGGTGAAGGCGTCGGTGTTGACGATGAGGGTGCCGCCGGAGGGCAGGTCCGCCAGGTTGGCCTTCAGCGCGGCGGGGTTCATCGCCACCAGGACGTCAGGACGGTCGCCGGGGGTGAGGATGTCGTAGTCGGCGAAGTGGACCTGGAAGCTGGAGACGCCGGGGATGGTGCCCTGGGGGGCGCGGATCTCGGCGGGGAAGTTGGGCAGGGTCGCGAGGTCGTTGCCGAGGGCCGCCGCGTCGGAGGTGAACCGGTCGCCCGTCAGCTGCATGCCGTCGCCGGAGTCGCCCGCGAAGCGGATCACGGCCCGGTGCAGCGGCTGCGGCTCGGCGGCCTCCGTGGAATCAGTGGCCTCCGCGGGATCAGTGGGATCAGTGGGATCAGTCGTCTCGGTGGTCATCGCGGCAGCCCCAGGACCCGGTCGCCGATGATGTTGCGCATGACCTCGGAGGTGCCGCCGCCGATCGAGAGGGAGAAGGAGTAGAGGTAGTTGCCGCTCCACCCGCCCGGCTCCCAGCGGCTGCGGAAGCGCAGCGCGTCGGCGCCGAGCAGGTCGAAGGCCAACTCGTAGACCCGGCGGGCGACTTCCGCGTAGTATAGCTTGATCAGCGACCCTTCCGGGCCGGGTGTCGCCGTCCGGGCGTTGCGGGAGATGCCCGCGTACGTCATGGCGCGCAGGGCGGAGACCTCGGCCCGTGCCGTGGCGAGGCGCCGGGCGAACTCGTCGTCCGCGAGGGCGGGGCGGCGGCCGTCGGGGCCGATGCGCTGCCCGGCCAGTTCGTACAGTTCCTCCACGGTGCGGGCGAGCCGGACCTGGTTCGCGGTGAAGGACGTGCCCCGCTCGAAGCCGAGGGTGGACATGGCCACGCTCCAGCCGCCGCCGAGCTCACCCACCACGTTGGCGAGGGGAATGCGCACCTCGTCGTAGTAGACCTCGCAGAACTCTTCCCCGTCGTCCATCGTGCGGATGGGCCGTACCTCGATGCCGGGGCTGTGCATGTCGCAGATGACCCAGGTGATGCCGTCGTGCTTGCGGTCGCCCCGGCCGGTGCGCACCAGGAGTTCCTGCCAGTCGGCGACATGGGCGAAGCTGGTCCAGATCTTCTGGCCGGTGACCACCAGCTCGTCGCCGTCGATCTCGGCCCGGGTGCTGAGCGAGCCCAGGTCGGAGCCGGCGTCGGGCTCGGAGAAGCCCTGGCACCAGACGACGTCGCCGCGCAGGATGGGGCGCAGATGGGCGGCCTTGTGCTGTTCGGAGGCCCGTGCCATCAGCGTCGGCCCCGCGTGGTTCAGGCCCACGAAGCAGCTGTCGATGCCGGGCTGGCCGGCCAGTGCGTACTCCTCGTACCAGATGAGCTGTTGGATCAGGGAGAGGCCGCGGCCTCCGTACTGCTCGGGCCAGGAGATGCCGGCCCAGCCTCCGTCCCACTGGCGGCGCTGCCAGGCGAGGTCGTGCTCGCGCATGGCGCGGCCGTCCGTCGGCCTGGTCTCGCGCGGGGCGTTCTCCCGCAGCCAGGTCCTCACTTCGTCCCGGAACTCGGTCTCCTGGGGCGAAAAGCCGAGATCCATCGGCTCTCTCCTTGTCGTCTGGGGGAATCGCTGCGTCTGCGTCGTCGTCTCTTCGGGGAGGGCTGTGCACGCAGCGGCGCTCAGCGCAGCCGGGGCTCGGTCCTGCGGCCGTTGTGGCGTGGCCCGCCTCCTGGATTGCCGATGCGCGGATAGACGAGCCCGTTGCGCAGGGCCACCGAGGTCGGCTGGTCGAGGGATTCCCAGATGGCTCGGACCGTGCCCTGGATGGCCTCGGGGCGGCGCCCGGCGATCTCGTCCGCGAGCCGCGCGGCGTGATCCCAGAGGTCCTCGCGGGGGACGATCTCGGTGACCAGGCCAAGGCGCAGGGCCGTGTCGGCGGTCAGCCGCTCCTCGTTGCCGGACAGCGCCCAGCGCAGTACGTCACCGAGGGGCACACCGCGTTGAAGCATCCCGATCGGTTCGAGGGCGGAGACGATGCCCCCGCTGGCGTGCGGGTCGAAGAAGGTGGCGTCGTCGGAGCAGATGACGATGTCGGCCTCGTTGAGGAAGTACATGGCGCCGCCCGCGGCCATGCCGTGGACGGCGGCGACGACCGGCTTCCAGACTTTCTGTTGCTTGGGCCCGAGGCGGGTGCCGGGGTCCTCCTGCGACCAGAAGCCGCGGTCGGTCCACCAAGGGCCTTCGCGGACATCCATGCCGGTACAGAAGGCGCGGTCACCGGCCGCCCGCAGGACGACGGCGTGCACCGCGTCGTCCTCCCTGATCCGGCGCCAGACGTCGGCCATCTCGTCGGTCATGCGCTCGTTGAACGCGTTGAGGCTCTCGGGCCGGTTCAAGGTCACCGTCGCGACGTGATCCCGCAGGTCGAAGAGGATGGTCTCGTACGGTCCGGGGCTGGTCATGCGGCTCCACAGGGACAGCGGTGGTGCCGCGGTTTCGCGGCAACCCCACCCTAACTCTATCTGACGATAGTGTCACTCAAAATGCCGATTGAGATAGCACCTCTAAGCGGTTGTTGAGCATCAATCTGACGAGAGAGGCAGGGAATCAATCCGCCAGGGACAGTAGGCTCTTCCGCAGCTCGGCCCTGATCACCTTGCCCAGCGCGTTACGCGGAACCTCGCCGACGATCTCCAGCTGCTCGGGCAGTTTCCGCCGGGACATGCCGGTCGCCAGGAGGCGCTCGCACAGCTCGGCCAGCGTGGGCGGCAGACCCGGATCCGCGGGTACGACGACCGCGCAGACCCGTTCGCCCGTCCGCGCGTCGGGCATCCCCAGGACCGCCACATCGGCCACTCGGCGATCAGTGGCGAGGGCGTTCTCGACCTCCTGCGCCGAGATGTTCTCCATGTTGCGGATGATCACGTCCTTGAGGCGCCCCGTGATGGTGAGATGCCCCTGCTTGTCGACCCGCCCCAGATCGCCGGTGCGCAACAGGCCCTCGGCGTCGAAGGCGCCGGCCGCCAGCGCCGGATCGACGTATCCGTCCATCAACTGCGGTCCGCGTACCCGCACTTCACCCTCCTCGCCGGGCTCCGCGCGCCGTCCCTCCGCGGTGACGATCACCACCTCCACGCCCGCCCCGCCGCGCCCCTCGGAATGGGCGAGATGCTCGTCGTCGTCGGCCAGTGAGCCCCAGGCGAGCATGGGGCACTCGGTCAGCCCGTAGCCCGCGAGGACGCCGATCCCGCCCAGCTCGCGCCGCACCTCCTCGTGCAGTGCCGCGGACTTGGCGGACCCGCCGCTCAGGAAGGCCTTGGCGTCGGGAAACAGGGGCGCCTGCTCCGGGTGGGCCCGCTGATGGGCCAGGTAGGCCCGGATGAAGGGGACTCCCGAGCCGACATGGGTCACCCCGCGTGCACGCTGGCGCTCGATCTCCCGGGCGGGGTCGAAGGTCTCCGCGATGACCAGCTCGGCGCCGGTACGCAGCGCGGACATCAGGTGCACGGGGCCCGCGATGTGGGCAGCGGGAATGAGGAAGCCGACGACGTCACCGAACTCCAGGCGCAGCGCGCTGTCCATGGTGCGGGCAGCCGCCATGATCGTGGCGTCGCGGTGCTTGACGCCCTTGGGGTCGGCGGTGGTGCCGGAGGTGTAGAAGTACCAGCGCACCGGTCCGGCCGCCTCGCTCGGCGCTGCCTCCACCGGGGGCGGCAACAGGGCCGGATCAGCGGTCGGGAGACCGTCGTCCGCGACCAGTACGTCGAGGCCCGGCTGCCCGGCCGCGATGCCACGGGCCATCGCCTCGTGGTCGAAGCCACGGAACACCCGGGGCACGATCAGCAGCGAGGGCCGCGCCTGACGGCAGACGAACTCGACCTCTCGTCTGCGCAGGATGGGCACGAGGGGGTTCTGGACCGCCCCGAGCCGGCTCAGCGCCACCATGAGGACGAACGAGGACAGCCTGGTGGGCAACTGCCAGGAGACGACGACGCCTTCCGCCACACCTCGGGCGGCCAGTCCCGCGGCCACCCGCTCGGCCTCGCCGCGGAGCCCGCCGAAGGTGAGCGAGCCACCGTACTCGTCCACCGCGAACACCTTGTCCGGCGTGGCCTCGGCCCGACGTGACACCAGCTCCCACAACTGATCCGCCTCGATCACTCGGGTCACCTCCCATAAGTTACGCCGCCGTCAGATCTACCGAGGCTCTCCGAGTCGACATCGCTCCGTCAAGCATGAATGCGGAACAGATTATTGACGAAGCCGTCAGACCGGCGCGATGGTACGTACGCACTCCGCATGACCGAGCGTCGCGAGAGGAAGAGAACATGGGCAGGGTCGAAGGAAAAGTCGCGCTCATCACCGGTGCCGCGCGTGGGCAGGGCCGCAGCCACGCGGTGCGCCTCGCCGAGGAGGGTGCCGACATCATCGCCGTGGACGCCTGCGCGGACGTGGCGAGCAACGGATATCCGCTGGCCACTCCCGATGACCTGGCGGAGACGGCCCGCCAGGTGGAGAAGGCGGGACGGCGCGTGATCGCCCGCCAGGCCGACGTGCGGGACCCGGCAGGGCTGCGCGCGCTGGTGGCCGAGGCCGTGTCCGAGCTCGGCGGCCTGCACATCGTGGTCGCCAACGCCGGGATCGCGCCGCTCGGTCCGGGCCCGGTGCAGGCGTTCGCCGACGTGGTGGACATCAACCTCGGCGGCACCCTCAACACGGTGCATGCCGCGCTGCCGTACCTCAGGGCCGGTGCCTCGGTCATCGCCACCGGTTCCGTGGCCGCGTTCCTGCCGGGCACCACCGACACGGACGCGGGTGGCCCCGGCGGCGCCGGCTACGGCCTGGCCAAGCGGGTGGTCGCCCAGTACATCAACGATCTCGCCGTGCAACTCGCCCCCCGGTCGATCCGGGCCAACGCCGTGCACCCGGCCAACTGCAACACGGACATGCTGCAGAGCGACCCGATGTACCGCATGTTCCGGCCGGACCTCGACCAGCCCACCCGCGAGGACGCCGAGCCCGCGTTCCACGCCATGCAGGCCATGCCGATTCCGTACGTCGAGCCGCTCGACGTCAGCCACGCGGTGCTCTTCCTCGCCTCGGACGAGTCCCGCTATGTCACCGGCCTCCAGCTGAAGGTCGACGCCGGAGCCGTCATCAAGGTCCAGCCCTGGAGGCAGTGACGCCGGGGCACGGTGGCTCGCGTCTCACAACTGCCCCTCGGCCCGGGCCCGCAGTGCCCTCTTGTCGGTCTTCAACAAGGGTGTGAGCGGCAGTTCCGTCACGACCTCCAGCCGGTCGGGCGCCTTGTAGTCGGCCAGCCTGCCCCGGACCAGGGCCCGCAGTTCGTCGAGCGTCGGCGGGCGGGCCGGGTCGGCGGGCACGACGAAGGCGACCCCGATCTCGCCGATGACCGGTGCGGTGGCGCCCACGACAGCGACCCTGTCGACCGCCGGATGGCCGGCGAGTACGTGCTCGACCTCCATGGGGTAGACGTTGTAGCCGCCGCGGATGTAGAGGTCACCGGCGCGGCCCGCCAGCGTCACGTTTCCGTCGGGGGTGAGGTGGCCGAGGTCGCCGGTGGTCAGCCAGCCGTCGGGGTCCAGGGCGGCGGCGGTGAGTTCGGGCGCGTTCCAGTAACCGCGCATCGCGCAGGGGCTCCTGAGGTGGATGCGCCCCACCTCACCGTCCGGCAGGGGCTTGCCGTCCTCGTCGCGGATGGCGATCTCGACGCCGCTCTGCGGTCGCCCCACGGTGCGGTACTGCACCTCGGGCGGGTCCGCCGGGTCGGTGCCCGTGATGCTCGGCGACTCCGTCATCGCGTACCGGACGACGAGCGGGCAGCCGAGGGTCCGGGCGACCCGCTCGACGAGCTCCGGCGGGGCGGGGGCCGTGGCGGACACCCCGAGGCGCAGCCGGGGCAGCCGTACCCGGTCGATCCCGGGCACTTCGAGCAGCTTGGCCCACTGGGTAGGGACGCCGCCCGCGACGGTGATGTCCTCGTCGATCAGCTGACGAAGCATGTCGTACGCCCGCCACGGGGAGGGGCTGACCACGATCGTGGAGCCGGTGGCGAGCTGGTCCCAGAGCTTGGCCATGTAACCGGCGTGCGGGAACGGGGTGCCGGTCAGCCGCCGGTCGTGCCGGGCCGTCAGGACCCCTCCGGTGATCCGCGCGGCGGCGAGTCCCCGGTGGTCGAACCAGGCGCCTTTGGGGACTCCGGTGGTCCCGCTGGTCCAGATGATCGCGGCGGGGTCGGTGGCGCTGCCGCGCGGGCGACGACGTCGGCCGAGGCCGGGTTGCCGGTAGCAGGTGGCGAGTTCGCGCCGGGCCAGGACCGGGGTGCCGTGCGGAAGGGGCGGCAGCTCCAGGTCCGTGTCGCGGATGACCAGGGCGGGCCGGCACTGGGCGATGACCGAGCCGGTCTCGTCCGGTCCGAGGCGGGTGTTCAGCCCGGTGGTCACGGCGCCCAGCAGCGCGGCGGCGGCGTAGCAGATCGCGTAGTCGATGGACGAGGGGAGCATGAGCGCGACCACGTCGCCCTGCCGCACCCCGCGGTCGGCGAGTACGGCGGCGAGCCCGTCGGCGGCCCGCCCCCATTCCGCGAAGGTGAGGCGGAGCGGGCCCTCGACATAGGCATCGTGGTCGCTGTGTTCGAGCACCGCCACGTCCAGTGCGTCGGCCAGGGTC
Source organism: Streptomyces sp. NPDC048254 (assembly GCF_043201895.1). NCBI lineage: Bacteria > Bacillati > Actinomycetota > Actinomycetes > Kitasatosporales > Streptomycetaceae > Streptomyces > Streptomyces sp. NPDC048254. The sequence continues at coordinate 264,516 of NZ_JBICZJ010000010.1, read as the reverse complement.
TCGACGCTCATGTACGCCCCAGGATCAGGGTGCCGCTGGAGCAGAACCAGCCGCCGGTGCCGCTCACGCAGGCCAACTCGGCGTCGGGCACCTGCCGTTCACCGCACTCCCCGCGCAACTGGCGTACCGCCTCGACGATGAGGAACAGGCCGCGCTGCCCGGGGTGGCAGGCGGACAGTCCACCGCCGTCGGTGTTGGTGGGCAACTCGCCGCCGTTCCTCAGCCGGCCCTTCTCAACGAAGGCCCCCGCCTCGCCTTTGGGGCAGAAGCCGAGGTCCTCAAGGGTGATGAGGAGCATGTACGTGAACGCGTCGTACAGCTCGCACACGTCGATGTCCTGGGGCCGCACCCCGGCGCGTTCGAAGGCGAGCGGCCCCGACACGGCGGCCGGTCCCGTGGTGAAGTCGGGCCATTGGCTGGTCGCCATGTGGCTGACGTACTCGCCGGTGCCCAGGATGTGGACAGGGGCCTTGGGCAGGTCGGCGGCCCGGTCCTCGGCGACGATCACGGCCGCCGCACCGCCGTCGGAACGGATACAGCACTGGAGCTTGGTGAACGGATCGGCGATCACCGGCCCCGACAACACGTCGTCCACGGTGATGGGGGCGCGGAAGGACGCCTCGGGGTTGGCGGCCGCGTTGGCCCGCGCGGAGACCGCGATCTCGGCCAACTGCTCGATGGTGGTGCCGAATTCGTGCATATGGCGGCGCGCGGCCATGGCGTACTTGGAGATGAGCGTGTGCCCGTACGGGGCCTCCCACTGCTGGGGCCCGCGCGAGCCCCAGTCGAGGCTGGCGGTGCGCAGTCCCCGGCGCAGGTCGGAGCGGGCCGTCGAGCCGTAGGTCAGCAGGACCACGTCGGCGTGTCCGGCGGCGACGGCGTCGGCGGCGTGGGCGGCCATCACCTCCCAGGAGGCGCCGCCCACCGAGGTGGAGTCGATCCAGCGCGGGCGCAGGCCCAGATACTCCGCCATGTCAACGGGAGGCAGGGTGCCGAGCGAGGTGGAGCCCAGACCGTCCACGTCCGAGGGACGGAGACCGGCGTCCGCGAGGGCGCGGCGGGCGGCCTGCGCGGCCAGGGCGTACGGCGTCGCGTGGTCGACCCGGCCGACGTCGGACAGGGCGACGCCCGCGATGACGGCGCGACGGCTCATCGGGCGGCTCCGGCGGGGGTCGGCGCGGACGGCTCGGCACTCGAAGCCGAGGCAGCCGGCTCCGTGGCCTCCGCGCGTACGGCCGACGCCGACAGGCTGCTGATCAGGTGGAGGGTCTCGCGGGGCGAGACCAGCAACTGGTCAAGGACCCGGGCGCGCTTCACGTACAGCTGGGCGTCGTGTTCGTGGGTGTAGCCCATGCCGCCGTGGATCTGGATGTTCTCGGAGCTGTTGCGGATGGCCGCGTCGGCGCTCACGGTGCGCGCGGCGGCGGCGTGGAACTCGGCGTCCGGACGGTTCTCGGCCAGCGCGAGGGCGGCGAAGAGGAGTTGGGCCCTGGCTGCCTCGGCGCGTACGGCCATGTCGGCGCAGCGGTGTTTCACTGCCTGGTTCACGCCGATGGGGCGGCCGAACTGGACGCGGTTCTTGGCGTGTTCGACGGCGAGGTCACGGGCGGCTTCCGCGATGCCGGTCTGCAGTGCCGCGACGAGGACCGAACCGCGCAGGAAGGCGGGTTCCCGGTCGCGGCCGACCGAGACGAGAGCGGGCTGCCGGTGCACGGAGGCCGTGGCCAGTCGTATGCCGGGGTCGATCGGCGGCAGCTGCCGGGGTATGCCGAAGGCGGCCGTCTCCAGCAGCGCGGCGCCGTGCGGCTCGACGACGGCGACCAGCACGGCGCCCGCCGTGTCGATCAGATCGAAGTCGCCGGACACCAACTCCGGGCCTCCCGAGCCCTCGGAGCCTGTGGCGGCGCGCGCCCCGACCCGTCGCTGGGCGGTGCCGACCACGATCTCCCCGGAGGTGATGGCCTCGACGAGATCGTCCCGCCCCGCCGCGGCGGCGATATGGGCGCCGAGCACCGTGGCGACGAAGGGGCCGGGCGCGAGGTGGCGCCCGATCTCGCGGAAGAGCAGGGCCTCCTCGGCCGCCGTGTACCCGACGCCGCCTTGTTCCTCCGGGAGTCCGAGCCCGAACCAGCCCAGGCGGGCGGCCCGCTGCCACGCGGTCCGGTCGAACGCCTCGGCCTCACCGGCGCGTTCACGGAGTGCGGAGATCGGCATCTCCTTGGCCAGGAACTCGGCCGCGGAGGCGACGACGGCCTCCTGGTCGGCGGTGGGAAGGAGATCCATGCTCGTCCTCTCAGTTGTCCGTGCCGGCGGCAGTGGTGGTGGCGTTGGCCAGGATCCGGGCCAGCGTGTCCACGTCCTCGACCGACCGCAGGGCGTCGTTCAGGTGGGTGCAGGTGCTCGTGCCGGTGAGTTCGGCGCGTACCCAGCGGCGCAGGCCCTCGACGGTGCGGCCGACGAGCCGGCCGGCGCCCGCCGCCGCGGCCGGGCACTCGGTCCACGGCAGGGCCCGGGGCTCGGCCCGCAGTGCGAGGATCTCCAGCGTGGCGGGGTCGATCAGGCCGTTCACCGCGTAGTCGTGGATGACCGTCTCCACGCCGTCCGGGCTCATATGGGTGTCCCGGTAGAACACGTCGAGGTCGAGCGGCCGGCCGTCGATCAGGTCCAGGCGCCGCCGTCGCCGCATGCCGTGGGCCGGCAGCGGGCCGAGGTCGTGCCAGGACCAGGGATCGTCCCGTTCCAGGACGGGTGCCAGGGGTCCCTGGACCGTCGGCATGGTTCCGGTGCGGGCGATCTCCAGCAGCATCGTCCCGTCCGAGCGCCAGCCGGAGCAGACATCCGCCCGCTGCAGCGCGTACGGACCGGTGTCCCGTTTGCTGATCCGTTCGTTCCCGGCGCCGACCGCGTACCCGCTGACCAGGGCGGCACCCGGCAGGTCGTCGAGCAGCAGGTGCGTCAGGGTGCCCCGCGCGCGCTCCTCGGGGAGCGCGCGGCCCACTCGGGAGCGGAATCCGGCGGAGACCGAGGCTCCCAACAGTTCCTGCGCGCCCGGGAGTTCGGGAGAGGTCCGGATCTCGGTGAGCGCGAAGTTCCCGGCGTAGTCGACCCGGGCGTGCACGGCGGCCTCCGCGAGGACGGTCGCCCGGCCGTCCGGGGCGGTGAGCAGGTCACGGGCCCGGCCGGAGAGGATCAGTTCGCCGTCGACGCCCTCCGGGCGCAGCATGTCGATGCTGCTGGTGCGCCGCAGTGAGCCGCGGCGGCGCGGCGGGGTGTGGGTGGTCGGGTGGTGCGGGCCGTGTCCGGGGTGCGGAGGGCGTCGGTCCGTGGTCATCTCCTGCCTCCTCTTCTCCTCAGCCGAGCACGAAGGGATCGCGGGTGCGGCCGGTGGTCTCGATCCAGACGGCCTTCTCTTCCAGGTACTCGCCGAGTCCCTCGGTGCCGTTCTCGCGCCCGAATCCGCTGTTCTTGACGCCGCCGAAGGGCATTGTGTAGTTGAGCGTGCGATACGCGTTGACCCACACCGTGCCGACCTTCAGCGCGCGGGTCATCCGGAAGACCCGCCGCACGTCGGCGGTCCAGATGCCGGCGGCCAGTCCGTAGCGGGAGTCGTTGGCCAGCCGTACCGCCTCGTCCTCGTCGCCGAAGGGCACGGCGGTGAGGACAGGGCCGAAGATCTCCTCGCGGCACACGACCGAGTCGTGGGGCAGGCCGGTGATGAGGGTGGGCTGGAAGAACAGGCCGCCGTGCCCGCCGTCGCCTCCGCCGGCGCGGATGAGGGCCCCTTCCTTGCGCGCGGTGTCGACGTAGTGCCGGATCTTCTCCAGCTGGCCGGGGAAGCAGATGGGGCCCATCTCGGTGGCGCTCTCGGTGGGGTCTCCCATGACGATGGACTCGGCACGCCCGGCGACCCGGTCGACCACCTCGTCGAAGACGTCCGCGTGGATCAGCGCCCGGGAGCCGGCGATGCAGGTCTGCCCGGCGGCAGCGAAGATCCCGGCGACCAGTCCGTTGGCGGCGGCTTCCAGGTCGGCGTCCGGGAAGACGATGTTCGCCGACTTGCCGCCCAACTCCAGGGTGGCGGGGACCAGATGGGAAGCGGCTGCCGCGGCCACGGCGGCGCCGGTGGTCTCGGAGCCGGTGAAGGAGACCCGGTCTACTCCGGGGTGCCCGACCAGCCACTCCCCCACCTCCCCGGAAGCGCCGCTGACCGTGTTGAACACTCCCGGCGGGAAGCCCGCGCGTTCGAACAGCTCGGCGAACTTGAGGATGGAGACGGGGGCGTGCTCGGACGGCTTGGCCACCACCGTGCAGCCGGCCGCCAGCGCGGGCGCGAGCTTGAAGGTGAGCAGCAGCAGGGGCGAGTTCCACGGCAGTACGGCGGCCACGACGCCCACGGGTTCCCGGCTGACGTAGCCGAAGAAGTCGGGGCGGCCGGTGTCGACGACCCGGCCCTCGATCTTGTCGGCGAACCCGGCGTAGTACTCGTACCAGGCGGGCAGCGAGCGCACCTGGCCGTCCATCTCGCGCAGTAGTTTCCCGTTGTCGCGGGTCTCGGCCAGGGCCAGTTCGTCGGCCGCCGCCTCGATCTCCTGGCCCAGGCGGCGCAGCAGCCGCGCGCGTTCGGCGCCGGACAGTGCGCCCCAGGGCCCGTCGAAGGCGGCGCGGGCCGCGGCCACCGCATCGTCGACGTCCTGCCGGGTCGCCTCGGCCACCTTCGCCCAGGGGTCGCCCCGGTAGGGGTCGACGGAGTCGAACGTCGTACGGCCCGGGCGCTGCTCGGCGCCGATGGTCATGGCGATGGCTTCCACGTCTCTCCCCAGCGGACTTCAGGTATCGGTGCGGTAGCGGGCGGCGAGTTCCTCAGTGCCCCGGGCGAGCAGGGTCACGTCGGCCCCGACGAGGACGAAGGAGCAGCCACGTCGCAGATAGCGGCGGGCGGCGGGCTCGGCGAAGGCGTTGATTCCGGCGGCCTTGCCCTGCCCGAGGATGGCGGCGATGCCCTGTTCGATGCGGCTCAGCACGTCCGGGTGGTCGGGGTTGCCGAGGTGACCGAGCGATGCGGCGAGGTCGGCAGGCCCGATGAAGACGCCGTCCACGCCGTCGACAGCCGCGATCTTCTCCAAGTGGTCGATCGCGTGGGCGGATTCGGCCTGGACCAGGACGGTGATGCCGTCGTCCGCCTTCTGAAGGTATCCGGGCACCCGGTTCCAGCGTGAGGCGCGGGCGAAGGCGCTGCCCACGCCGCGGATCCCGTCGGGCGGGTAGCGGGTCGCCCGGACCACCTCCTCGGCCTCCTGCGCCGAATCCACCATGGGGACCAGGAGGTTGCGTACGCCGATGTCGAGGAGCCGCTTGATCAGTACGGGGTCGGCGGACGCGGGGCGCACGACCGGCTCGACCGGATAGGGGGCCACTGCCTGGAGCTGGGCGAGCACCGACTGCGGGTCGTTCGGCGCGTGTTCCATGTCGATGAGCAGCCAGTCGAGTCCGCCGCCCGCGCAGATCTCGGCGTTGTAGGGGCTGCCGGAGGCGACCCACATGCCGATCTGCGGCCGCCCGGAGGCGAGTTGGCGTCCGAAGCCGTCGCTGTCAGGTGCCGGCATGACTCTCCCCGCTCCCCTTGTTCTCCGCGCTCTCCTTGCTCTGAGTGCTCTCCGTGCTCTCCGTGCCGAGGAACCGGCAGGTGATCGTGCCGAGCGGCCCGTAGTCGGCCTGGAAGGTGTCGCCGTCGTAGGCGTGGACCGGCCGGGTGAAGGAACCGGCGAGGATGATCTGGCCCGCTTCCAGCGCCACGTCGTGCGGAGCGAGCTTGTTGGCCAGCCAGGCCACTCCGTTGGCGGGGTTGTTCAGTACGGCCGCGGCGACCCCGGACTCCTCGATGGAGCCGTTGCGATACAGCAGGGCAGAAGCCCAGCGCAGGTCGACGTCGAGCGGATGTACTGGCCGGCCGCCGAGCACCAGCCCGGCGTCGGCGGCGTTGTCGGCGATGGTGTCCACGATGGTGCGCAGATGACCGGTGCCCGGATCGCTCATCTGGACGCGGGCGTCGAGGATTTCGAGGGCCGGGGTGACGAACTCCGTCGCCCGCAGTACGTCGAGGAGGGTGCAGCCGGGGCCGCGCAGGCTCTCACCGAGGACGAAGGCCAGCTCGACCTCGACCCGGGGCCGGACGAACCGGTCGACGGGGACGTCGGAGCCGTCCGCGAAGAGCATGTCGTCGAAGAGAGCGCCGTAGTCGGGTTCGGTGATCGAGACGGCCTGCTGCATGGCCCGCGAGGTCAGTCCGATCTTGCGTCCGATGAGACGGCGGCCCTCGGCGAGCTTGCGGTCGACGAGCGTGCGCTGGACCGCGTACGCGTCCTCGATCGTCATCTCCGGGTACTGGAGGGAGAGTTGGCGGATCGGTGTCCGGGAGCGTTCGGCCTCGTACAGCCGGTCGGCAGCGTCGCGAAGATTGTCGGCGGTGGGGCGGTCCGCGGCCGTGGTCGTCGGCACCGTCATCGGCTCAGCAGGAAGTCGAGGGCGACCGTGTTGAAGGTCGCCGGGTCTTCGAAGTGCGGCCAGTGGCGGACGTGCGGCATCTCCAACAGGCGTGCGCCGGGGATGAGTTCGGCCACGCGGTAGGCCGTGCTGCGGTACTCGTTGCGTTCGCCGGAGGCCACGACCAGGGCGGGTGCCTTGAGGGCGGACCACTCCTCCTCGGTGAGCAGGTTACGCTGCCGTACGCCCTGATCCTGGAGGATGAGTACGTGGTCGATGACGGCCTTCGTCTCCGGGAGCCGGTAGATGGCCTGGCGCAGGGCGATCACGTCCGGGATGCGGTTGCGCTCCTCGGCCATGAGATTGACGAACATGGCCCTGATGGACTCCCAGGTGGGGTCGTCCACGGCACGGGTGCGCTCGGCCCGGATGCGCGCCATGTTGCTCGCGGTGCCTACGAGACCGGCCGGGGAGCACAGGATGAGCCCGTCGACGCGCTCCGGGTGGGTGAGCGCGAGGCGTGCGGCGACCCAGGAACCGAGGGAGGTGCCCGCCAACGCGGCTTTCTCGATGCCCAGTTGGTCCAGGAGACCGGTGACGTGGCGGACGTACACGTCGATCTCGTAGTCGTAGTCGGGTTTGTCGGAGAAGCCGTTGCCCACCATGTCGAGCGCCACGCAGCGGAAGTGCCGGGAGAGCGGGCCGAGGTTCGAGGCCCAGGTCTCCCAGTGGCCGCCGGTGCCGTGCAGCATGACCAGGGCGGGGGCGTCCGGGTCTCCCGCCTCGACGTAGCGTGTCGAGACGCCCTCGACATCCGTCCACGCCTGCCGGAACGGCACCTCGCGCAGCTCGGTCCAGATGCTCCGGTAGTCGGCGTACCGGTCGGGCTCCTTGTACGGTCCGGTTTCCCTGTCGGTCATCGCGGCGCCCTCTCCCGGGATCACTGTGCGGCCAGCCGGGCGGCCAGTTCCTGCTGCCAGACCTCGACGGGCTTGGCGGTGCCGGTCTCCCCGATGAGCTTCTCGGTCTCCGCGCGGATCTCCTCGTCGCTCCGGTCGAGGTCGAGCGCGACCCGCCAGGGCTGGCTGACGTACCAGGGCGTGGGGGTGTACAGCTCCAGCCGGTTTCCCTCCGGGTCCTCGAAGTAGATGCTCCAGCTGTTGCCGTGGTTACGGCCCTCCATGCCGGCCGCGCCGAGTTCGAGCGCCCGCCGGTGGAACCAGCGCAGCGAGCCGAGATCGTCGTCGTCAAGGCGGAAGGACAGCTGACTGAGCAGCACGGTCCCCCGCGGTGCCTCTCGGCCGGTCACCAGGACCAGTTGGTGGTGTTCGTCGGCCTTGCGGCTCAGGAAGGTCAGGCGGCGGCCGAGGAACTCCCCGCTGTCGCTCACCGCCATCCCCATGAGCTCGGTGTAGAAGCCGACCATGGCGTCCATGTCGTCGACATAGAGCCCCAGGTGGGTGAGCTGTGCAGGCGGCGGAGTGTTCATGGTCCTCCCTTGATGACCTCGTATGACCTGGGGCGTGGTGCGGTGGGGTGCCTCCCGCACGGGCCCCAGTTGAGTGGTCAGGACGATAGTATCTGACATCAATGTCGTCTAGATCTAGCACCCGCGAGCGCACCGGCCCTATTCTGCTGGAAACCCGGAAGGCGCGCTGGATCACCAAGATATGGTCCCGGTCGCCGTACAGATGGAGCCCCATGCCGAGCAGTGATGGACACCGGGACGGCCTCCCGCAACTCAATGCAGTTCTGACAAATGAGTTCGCATCGGTCCGGCTGTCGGTGGACCACCGCGGTCACACCCCCCGGCTCCGTGTCGAGGACCTGGAGACCGGAGACGCGATCCACATCGATCCGCTGGAGCTCGCCAGCTTCTGCCAGGTGACTGAGCCGGACCGGGCCGACTGGCTGCGCGTGGGCCAGTACCGGTCGGACGCCGTCGCGTGAGGACACGACCACGCGTGACACGAGCACGCGTGACACGACCACGCGTGACACGAGCACGCGTGACACGAGCACGCGTGACACGACCGCGCGTGACACGAGCACGCGTGACACGACCGCGCGTGACACGAGCACGCGTGACACGACCGCGCGTGAGTCGCCAACGGCTGGTGGCACGTCTCAGGGAGGACGCATGACGTACCCGGCCATCGTCGGCCTCGGCATGACCGAGATGTCCCTGCGGCCCGGCGGTACCGCCCGCGAACTGGCGCACCGGGCCGTGTCCGCCGCCCTGGCCGACGCCGGGCTGACCCGCGCGGACGTGGACGGACTCCTCGTCGGCTCCAGCCAGGGCGTACGCCCGGACCGGGTGGGCGTGTCCCTGGCCCGCCAGGGCGGCTTCGGCGATCTCGCACTCCTTGAACACGTCGAGATCAAGGGGGCCACGGCCGCCGCGCTGATCCAGCGAGCCGTGCTCGCGCTACGGGCCGGTCTCGCCCGCACCGTCGTGTGCGTCTTCGCCGACGCGCCGCTGCGGGCCGGCGGCGGTTCCGGTTCCACATACGCGCACAGCGGCGGCACCGAGGGAGTGCGCGGCCTCGAACGCGCCTCGGGCGTGCTCGGTTCCGTCCCCACGTACGCGCTGCTGGCCTCCCGCTACCTGGCGCTCACCGGCGGCTCGGAGGAGGACCTGTGCGCGGTGGCCCGCACCGCACGCGACTGGGCGGCGGGCAATCCGCTCGCCGTCGCCCGCACCCCGCTGACCGCCGACGACTACTTCGCGAGCCGGATGGTCTCCACCCCCCTGCGACTGTACGACTGCGCACGGCCGGTGAACGGCGCCGTGGCCCTGGTCGTCGGCACACCCGGCCGGGACAGCGGCGCCCCACCGCCCGTCCATGTGCGCGGCATGGCGCAGCACCACTCCATGCGGCGCCGGCGCGCCGGGGCGGAGTCCTGGTTCGACCAGGATCCCTCGGCCCTCCGGGCGGCTGCCGACCGCGCCCTCGCCATGGCGGGCCGACGGCGCTGGGACGTCGACGTTCTGGAGCTGTACGACCCGTTCAGCGTCGTCACCCTGTGCCTGCTGGAGGCGTACGGGTTCTGCGAGCCGGGGCACGCCGGGAAGCTGGCCCGCTCCGGCGCTCTGGGGCCCGGGGGCGAGCTGCCGGTCAACACGGGCGGCGGACAGCTGGCGGGCTTCTACCTCCAGGGCATGACGCCGCTCGCCGAGGCCGTCGTCCAGCTGCGCGGCACCGGAGGCGACCGGCAGGTCCCCCGGGCGGCCACCGCCTTCGTGGCGGGCATCGGCGGCCGCGTCGACCACCACGCCTTCCTCGTACTCGACCGGGAGCCGCTGTGACATCCGAGATATCCGAGGCGCCCGAGCCGATCACCTCCGCATCCGGCCCGGAGACGTCGGACTGGCTGGTCGCCGACGAGCTCGCCCCCGCCGTGACGGGCACGCTCGCCCCGCTGTACGAGGCCGCCGCCCGGGACGTACTGGCCCTGCCGTTCTGCGGCGGCTGCGGTGCGACCCTCGAACTCGGCCAGGACCTCTGCGACCGGTGCGCGTCCGGCTCCGTCGTCTGGCGGCAGGTGGAGCCGGCGGGTGTGGTCCACGCCGTGACCACCGTGCACCGCCGCGAGCCGCGGCTGACCCGGCCGTCCGACCGCCCGTACCACGTGATCGATACCGAACTGGCCAGCGGGCACCGCCTCGTGCTGACCACCGAGGGACCGGTGGACGTACCGCCGGCGATCGCGGACCCCGTCCGTATCGGCTTCCGCACCGTGGGCGGCACCGTCCTCCCGGCGGTGGCCCCGACCACCGGAGACGGCGCACCCGACGCAGGTGTGCCCGCCGAGCCCGACAACCCGGAGACCACCTGATGACCACCCTCGACAACCCGCCCGCCGAAACCGCCGAAACCACCGGGTCCACCGGGTCCACCGGGTCCACCGGGTCCACCGGAACGTTCGACGCGGACGCCCTGGTGCGCCCCGACCGCGTCCACGGCTCCGTCTACACCTCACCGGAGATCTTCCGCCGCGAACTGGAGCAGATCTTCCGCAAGGGGTGGGTCTATGTGGCCCACGACAGCGAGGTCCCCGAACCCGGCGACTACGTCACCCGCCTGATCGGTCAGGAGCCGGTCGTCGTCGCCCGTGGCAAGGACGGCCAGGTCCGGGCCCTCGCGAACCGCTGCCCCCACCGCGGCAACCGCCTCTGCAACGCCGACCAGGGCAACGCCACCTCCTTCCGGTGCCCGTACCACGGCTGGACGTTCAGCAACGAGGGGCCGCTGGTCGCCGTACCGATGAAGAACGGCTACGCGGACCGCTACGACTCGCTGCGCGGCGAACTCGGCCTCACCCCCGCCGCCCGTGTGGACACCTACCGGGGCTTCGTCTTCGCCTCCCTCGCTCCCACCGGCATCTCCCTGCTGGAGCACCTGGGGCGGGCCACCGGCGCCATCGACCGGCTCCTCGCCCTGTCCCCCGCCGGTGAACTCCAGCTCGGCGCCGGGCACATGAAGCACTTCCAGCACTGCAACTGGAAGATGGTGATGGAGAACAACGTCGATGGCTACCACGCGCTGTTCACCCACAAGTCGGTCTACGACGCGGTGCGTCCGGCCAAGGTCTCGCACCAGCCCGCGAAGGTGAAGGTCCTGGTACGCGACCTCGGCGGCGGCCACTCCGAGATCGACTACAGCGAGGAGTACGAGAAGCTGGACGAGGAGTTCGTCTGGTTCGGCCGCAGCCCCCGAGAGAAGCTGCCCGCCTACGTGTCCGCGATGGAGGCGGCGTACGGCCCCGAGCGCACTCACCACTCCCTGGTGGTCGGCCCGCCGCACACCCTGATCTTCCCGAACCTCTTCCTGGCCGAGATGAACATCATGACGGTGGACCTGCTGGCCGCCGACCGCACCATCGCCTACACCACCCCGGCCCTCCTCAAGGGCGCCCCGGAGCTGAACAGCAAGATACTGCGCCGCACCGAGGGCGCGATGGGCCCGGCCGGGTTCCTGATCGCGGACGACGGCGAGATCGGCTTCCGCAACCAGCGCGGTCTCGCGGCCCGCGGACCCGAGTGGCTGGAGCTCAGCCGCGGCCTGGAGAGCGACCTGGACAACGAGACCGGAACCGTCAACTACGACAAGAGCTCCGAGACCCCGCAGCGCGGCTTCTGGCGCGAGTGGGCCCGAGTGATGGGAGCGTCCGCATGACCACCGTGGCGAACACCGGCGCCGAGGCGAGCGGGGCGGTCCGGCCCGCCTTCACGCCTGTCGATCCCGAACTGGCCGCCTTCATCTACCTGGAGGCCCGCCTCGCCGACGAGTCGCGGTACTCGGAGTGGGAGGCCCTGTGGGACGACGACGCCTGTTACTGGGTCCCCATGCGCGAGGGCGACGACCCCCAGCGGAACCTGTCGTACATCTACGACAACCGGCGCCGGCTGCGCAGCCGGATCGCCCAGCTCAACACCGGTTCCCGGCACGCGCAGACCCCGCCGTCGCGGATGCGGCGCACGGTGTCCAACCTGGAAGTGCTCGCGCACGAAGGCGACTTGGTGACCATCGGCTCCAACTTCGCGCTCCACGAGTACCGCCACGAGCTGACGGTCTGGGCCGGCCGGTACGTCCACCGGATCCGCACGGGCCCGGATGGACCACGCCTGGTGGAGAAAACCGTGCACCTGGTGAACGGCCATGGTGCCGTGCCGACGCTGGCGTTTCTCATCTGACCCCGGCTGAACCCGGATGCCCCCGGCTGAGCCCGGACGGCCTCATCCGATCGCGGCCGAGGACGGGAGGCCGATGAACACAGGACACGGCCCGCTCGGGGCCGTTCCTCCCCGGACGCATGCGGTCGTGGCGGGCGGCATCCCCTCACGGTGGTCAGACCTGGATCTGTCCGCCGTCGACGAAGTGCTCGGCACCGGTGATGAACGAACTCTCCGGCCCGGCAAGGAATGCGGCCAGCGCTGCGACCTCCTCGGGGCGGCCCATGCGCTGCAGCGGAAGCTGCGAGGCCAGCGCGCCGTGGAAGTCCTCAGTGCTCTGGCCGAGCACGCCGGCCAGGCGTTCGATCGCGGGGGTGGCGATGGGGCCGGGCGTGATGACGTTGACGCGCACGCCGCGTGGGGCCAGCTCCGCGGCCCAGGTCCGGCCCAGGCTGCGCACGGCTGCCTTGGACGCGGCGTAGACGCCCATCCTGTCGGCGCCCTGGTGAATGGTGGAGGACGCCAGCAGGATCACCGACGCGGGCCGGGCGAGCAGGGGCAGCGACTTCTGCACGGTCAGCAGGCTGCCCTTGGTGTTCACACCGAAGACGAAGTCGAACTGCTCCTCCGTGACGTCCGCGAGAAGAGCCCCGTCGCCCGCGCCGGCATTGGCCACGACGGCGTCGAGCTGCCGTCCGTCGCCGCGGATGACGTCCATGACTCGGTCGAGGTCGGCGGCCCGCGAGACGTCGCACGGCACGGCGACCGCGTCGGGGCCGACGTCCTCGGCTGCGGCTTCGAGTTCGTCCTTGCGCCGACCGGTCAGGTAGACGCGGGCGCCGTCATCGGCAAAGCGCTTCGCGATCGCCCGTCCGATACCGCTGGAGGCACCGGTGACCAGGGCTGTCTTTCCGTTCATGGGGCGCATGGCACCCATCCTTTCGAGATCACTATGCCGTTCACGCTGCGCGTAGCCGTGGCACGGCCTGACGGGCAGCCGACCATTCTTGACTGCCTCGTCCAGAAACATAGTCGATTCTGGACGAGACAGTCAAGAACGCGTATGGTGGAGCCATGGCACGATCCCGAAGCTTCGACGAAGGCGACGTCCTGCGCGCCGCCAGGGACCAGTTCTGGTCCACCGGTTACGCGGCGGCGAGGGTGGACGACATCGCCGCGGCCACCGGTCTGGGCAAGGGCAGCCTCTACGGCGCCTTCGGCGACAAGCACCAACTGTTCCTGCGCACCTTCGACGACCATTGCGCCGAACTGATCGAGGCCGTGCGCCAGGCGCTCGACGGCCCCGACGCCGGCGCCTGTGAACGGCTGCACGCTCACGTACTGGCAGTGGCAGACGCCACCGCTTCGGACGTCTGTCGGCGCGGCTGCTTGCTCGCCAAGGGCACCGCCGAGCTGTCGGAGCGAGATCCGGCCGTCGCAGCGACGGCCCGCCGGACGTTCGCGGCCATCGAGGAACTGCTCACTTCCTGCATCGCGGGAGCGCAGCGGGCGGGCGACATCAAGCAGGACGAGGACCCCACTCGCCTTGCCGGACTCCTGCTGGCCGTGCTGCGCGGGATGGAAGCATTGGGCAAAGGCGGAAGCAGCCCCGACTCGCTGCGCGCGATGGCCGAAACAGCCTTGGCTGTCCTGCCCCGGCCATAGGCATGTCCGGACCGGAGCGGAAGGTCCTCCGTCGTCCTCGCGGCCTGGTCAACCTCTGAAGGACTTCCGGAGCCAACAACTAAGCCATCGGCTCCCCGGCCAGCAGCCCCCGCTCGATGAACTCCGCGAGGGTCTCGACGATCGCCTCGCCGCTCGCCGGACGGCTCCCTGCCGCCAGCTCGTCGGGGACCCGCTCCAGCAACGCGATCAGGACGAGCGCGGCGACCTCGGGGCTGAGCGGGTACGCGCGCTTGACCTGGGCCAGCACCGCTCCCAGGGCGTCGACCAGGCTGGCGCCCACCTGGTAGCCGAGCGCCCGAACGGTGGGGTCGTCCGGCTGCCGCTCGACCCAGGCACGGAGCACGCCCGCGTAACGCTGTTCGATCGGCAGGAACTCCGCCAGCCAGGAGCGGAGTTGGTTCGCGGCACCCTCTCCGGGACGGATGTCGGCGAATCGCTCGGCCGACTCGCCCAGTTGTCCGGTGGCCTCCTCGGACAGTGCCGTGAGCAGGTCCAGCTTGTCCTGGAAGTACTTGTAGAAGGTGCCGCGGGCGACGCCTGCCTCGGTGACGACGACATCGATGTTCGCGCTGCTGTAGCCGCGGGCGGCGAATGCGCGGGAGGCCGCGTCCAGCAGATGGTCGACGGTGCGGCGGGCGCGGACGCTGAGGTGGTCGAAGCGGCCGGCAGTGGGCACCGGGTGTTTCGGCGGGCGCCCCAGCGAGCGCAGGTCCGTGTCGGAGGCCTGCAGTCCGTGGGCGGCCAGGATCTCGGCCGGGGTCCCGGGGAAGAGAGCGAGCTGGACGACGACCGCGAGGCTGTCCACGACCATCTCGTCGGTCAGGCCGCGGTTCTCCCCCACGTGCCGGAGGTAGTTCACCCGGTGGACGAGGGCCGCCAGCGCCGACGAGGTGTTGCGCAGGTCGGCGGTACGGACGCCGGAGGACTCCAGCCGGACCGAGATCCGGTCGGCGTAGGCGTCGGAGAAGCGGGTGACCATCTCACCGAGGGCCGCCTCGGAGGAGTCGATGTGGGCCCACTGGACGAACATGGTGGCGTACTTGTCGTAGACCCAGGCCCACTCGCCGAGCCACCAGTGGAGGTTGTCGAAGCCCTCGGCCGTCGGGCCCAGCGGCCCGAGCCGCCGGACCACCCGCAGCAGCGCCGAACCGCACTCCTCCATCAGCTCGACGAAGATCTGGTCCTTGCTCTCGAAGTACTGGTAGAGCGTCGCCCGGGAGATGCCCGCGGCCCGGGCGATGTCGTCCACCGACGTCGCGTGGAACCCCCAGGTGGCGAACAGGTCGAGCGTGACGTCCACGATCTGTCGGCGGGTGCGCGTTCCCCGCTCGCCGACCACCGGACTCTTCGGTCCGTAGCTCGCGCGCCGGGTGACTGCGTCACCGGTCATGGTGGACTCCCTCGCTTCTCTCTACGCGTTCGCTGTGTGCCGCCGCCAGCGTACCGTGACGCGACAGTCAGACGCCCCGGAGCTGACAGACTCGTTTTTCACCCCAGTCGCCTGGCCAGCATGGACGTGACCCGGGTGACATACTCGCCCGCCACGTCCTCGCCGACCTTGCCGCTCGCGACGAGGAGATCCGCCAGCCGGCCGTTGATCAGGGCGAGTACCAGCCCGGCGACGATCTCGTAGTACGCGACATGGGAGGCGGGACGACCGCTGAGTTCCTCGTAGCGCGCCACGGTCGCGTCCCGGTCCGGGACCCCGTCGAGCCGGGTCAGCCCCTGCGCCTCGCACAGGAACTCCTCGAACATCAGCCACCACCCCAGGTCGATCCCGGGCGGCCCCACGGTGGCCGTCTCCCAGTCCAGTAGCGCCGCCACCGACAGATCCTCCCCGAAGATCATGTTGCCGACGCGGGCGTCTCCCCACACCACGCAGGCGGCGGCGTCCCTCGGCCGGTGCCGCCGCACGTGTTCCCACGCCCGGTCGATCACCTCGGCGTCGCGATGACGGCTGTCGGCGCACCACTCGTACCACTGGCCGAGACGTACGAGGTAGGCCTCCAGGGCGGTCCCGGAAGGCGAGCCGGACGGGGCGAGGAAGGTGAAGCCCTCGCGCCAGTCGATCCGGTGCAGCGCGGCCAGCTGGGCCAGCCCCTCGTCGTAGAGCCGCCCGCGTTCCTGCGGGGTCAGGTCCACCGTCCAGCCGCGTTTGTGCCAGCTCGGCACGTCGGAGGGGATACGGCCGGCCACTTTGTCCATGACGTAGAACGGGGCGCCGAGGAGCGACACGTCCTGCTCCGCGAACCACACGCGCGGCACCGGCACGGACGAGTGTCGGGCCAGTGCCCGCATCATCCTGGCCTGGAAGAAGGCGTCGGGTGTGACGAAGAGCTGATGGCCGGTGGGCTCGATGCGCAGGACGAAGCCGTGTTCGCGCGACACACCGTCCGGGCCGGTCCAGACCGCGTCGAAGTACGCGGTCTCGTTGGAGAATCCCGCCTTCGGCAGCACCAGTTCCCGGACGTCCACCGCCCCGGCCCCGAGCCGCACGGACAGCCACCCGGCCAGTGTCCGCCGAGTGGCCTCCAGGTCCCGTCGTGTGGTGACCGCCATCCGCTCCTCCTTCAGAGCCCGCCTCCGAACTCCGGCCGGGCGCACGTCGTCTGACCGGGTCCCCGACACAGGATCCCCGGCCGCTCTCCCGGACTGCTCCCGGAAGGGCTCCCAAAATGGTGACACTAATGCCAGACTCACTCCCCATGAAGACCACTGACCCAACTGATCCGGCCCGCCTCGGCGCCTACGTGCTGCCCGGCCGCGTCCAGGACCCCCGCCCGGCCGTCGGCGAGGCCCGCACCGCCGAGCACCTCGGGCTCGGCACGGTCTGGATCAGCGAGCGCTGGGGCACCAAGGACCTGGCAGTACTGGCCGGCGCCATCGGGCAGGCCACCGACAGGATCCGGATCGCCTCGGGAATCACCCACTTCCTCGTCCGCCACCCCGCGGTGCTGGCCTCCACGGCCATGACCTTGCAGGCGCTCACCGGGGGCCGCTTCTCCCTCGGCGTCGGGCGCTCGACCGACGCCATGTGGAAGGCGGCAGGACTGCCCCGGATGAGCAACGCCGTACTGACCGACTCGGCCGACATCTTCCGGCGGCTGTGCCGGGGCGAGCGGGTGTCGTACGACGGTCCGGCCGGGCGTTTCCCCCATCTGCGGCTGGGTGATCTGCCCTCCGACGTGCCGGTGCCACCGGTGCTGCTGGCCGCCATCGGGCCGAAGACGCTCGCCCTGGCGGGGCGCCATTTCGACGGGGCGATACTGCATCCGTTCCTCACCCCGGAGGCCGTCGCGAGGTCGGCGGCCCTGGTCCGCAGGGCGGCGGACGAGGCGGGCCGGGACCCGGCGGCCGTACGGATCCACGCCGAGGTCGTGACGGCCCCCGACCTCACCGAGGACGAGGAGAACGCGGTCGTGGGAGCCCGGGCGGTCACCTATTTCCAGATCCCCTTCTTCGGCGAGACGCTCGCCGAGGCGAACGGCTGGGACACCGCCGAGCTGGAGAAGCTCCGCACCCACCCGAAGCTCGCGGGCCTGCGCGGAGCCGCGGACAACCGCTTCACCCGGCATGAACTGCTCGACGTGGTCGGGTCGTTGCCGCCCGAGTGGCTCGCCACGGCAGCCGCCGCCGGCCCGGCCGCCGCCTGCGCGGACCGGCTGCGCGGCTATCTCGACGCAGGGGCGGACGAGTTGATCCTGCACGGGAGCACTCCGGAACTGCTCGGCCCACTGCTCCAGCACTTCACCGCAGCCGCCTGACAGCGGCTGAGGGCGGTTCGCGGGCGGTTCGAGGACGGTTCGAGGACGGTTCGAGACAGCAGCCACCGACGATTGCCTTTTGGTGACACGACTGCCAGAATCGATGAACGAAGGGATGGCTGACGGCTGCTTTCGAGCTCCCGGTTGCCAGCCGCCCGCACGCGCCGCCACACGGCTGTGGGCCGTCCCCGGCGCCGGCCGAAAGGTTTGCCTTGCTCACCCACGAACTTCTCTTCGTCGGGGGCCGCTGGACCGCCCCGGACAGCGACGAGACGATCGAAGTGGTCTCGCCCGCCACCGAAACACCCATCGGGCGGGTCCCTCTCGGCTCGGCCACCGATCTGGACCGGGCCGTCACAGCGGCCCGGACCGCCTTCGACTCCGGCCCCTGGCCCGCGCTGCCCCCCGCCGAGCGGGCGGAGGCGGTGACCCGGCTCGCCGCGGCGGTCCGCGCCCGGGCCGACGAGTTCGCCGACATTCTCACCGGCGAGGTCGGCACACCCCGCAAGCTGTCGCCGTTCGTCCAGGTCGGCATCGCGCGGGGCGTCTTCGACGCGTACGCGCGATTCGCCGCCGACTACCCGTGGTCCGAGACCCGGAAGGGAACGCGGGGGGCGACCGTACGGGTACGGCAGGTGCCGGTGGGCGTGGTCGCGGCGATCGTGCCGTGGAACACCCCACTCTTCGTCTCCGCACTCAAGCTCGCCCCGGCCCTGGTGGCGGGCGCGACGGTGGTCCTGAAGCCGCCGGTCGAGACGCCGCTGCATTCCTTTCTGCTGGCCGAGGCCGCGCTGGAGGCCGGGATACCCGAAGGGGTCCTGAGCATCGTCCCGTCGGGCGCGGCGGGCGGTGAGCATCTGGTGCGCCACCCCGGCGTGGACAAGGTGAGCTTCACCGGTTCCACCGCGGTCGGCCGCCGCATCGGCGAGCTGTGCGGCAACGACGTACGCCGCTGCACTCTCGAACTGGGCGGCAAATCCGCCGCGGTACTGCTCGACGACGTCGAGCTGACGCCGGCCGTCGTCGGACAGCTGGTCGGCGGCGCGATGACGAACAGCGGCCAGGTCTGCGCGTCGCTGTCCCGTCTCCTTGTGCCGCGCGAGCGGTACGACGAGGTGGTCGGCGCCCTCGCCGAGGTGGTGGGCGCCCTGCGGGTCGGCGATCCCTACGACCAGGCCACCGATCTGGGGCCGCTGGTGACGGCACGTCAGCGTGAGCGGGTGGAGGGCTACTTGGCGGCGGGCCGCGACGAGGGCGCCCGTCTGGTGGTGGGCGGCGGCCGCCCGAAGGGCCTGGACCGGGGCTGGTACGTCGAGCCGACCCTCTTCGCCGATGTCGACCCCAAGATGGTCATCGCGCGCGAGGAGATCTTCGGGCCGGTCCTGACGGTCACGCCGTACGAGGGCGAACAGGACGCCGTGGACCTCGCCAACGACTCCGACTACGGCCTGGCCGGCGCCGTGTGGACCGCCGACCCGGCCCGCGGCGAGGCGGTCGCCACCCGTATCCGGACCGGCGTCGTCGCCGTCAACTCCTCGGCTCCGCTGGACGCGTGCGCGCCGTTCGGGGGCTTCAAGCGGTCCGGGATCGGACGGGAGTCCGGGCCCGAGGGCATCTCCGCGTACACCGAGTTCCAGTCCATCGTGCTTCCCGCCAGCTGACGGCACACGTCCGCGACGCGGGAGAGTTAAGGAGAGCCGTTCCATGGAGACGCTGGCAGCGGTGCTGCGGGAGCGCAACACCCCCTGGGGGATCGAGCCGATCACGCTCGACCCGCCCAAGGAGACCGAGGTGCTGGTCGAACTGCACGCCTCGGGGATGTGCCATTCCGACGAGCACATCGTCACCGGCGACATGCCCTTCCGGCTGCCCTGCATCGGCGGCCACGAAGGCGCGGGCGTCGTCCTGGAGACCGGAAAGCACGTGTCCTGGCTCAAGCCCGGCGACCACGTGGTCTTCGGGTTCATCCCCTCGTGCGGCCGCTGCCCGTCGTGTTCCACCGGCCACCAGAGCCTGTGCGACCTCGGCGCGTACACCTACAAGGGACGGCAGATCGCCGACGGCACCGCGCGGCACCACGGCGCGGACGGTGAGGATCTGTCGACGGCCTGTCTGCTGGGCACCTTCGCTCATCACACCGTCGTGAACGAGGCGAGCTGCATCAAGATCGACCCCGGTTACCCGCTGGACAAGGCATGCCTGCTGGGCTGCGGCTTCGTCACCGGCTGGGGTTCGGCGGTCTACGCGGCGGACGTACGTCCCGGCGACGCCGTCGTGGTCGCCGGGGTCGGCGGCATCGGCGGCGCCGCGATCCAGGGCGCCCGGCTGGCGGGCGCCAAGGTGATCGTGGCCATCGAACCCGTACCGGAGAAGAAGGAGACCGCGCTGCAGCTCGGCGCCACCCATGTCGCCGCCTCGTGGGAGGAGGCGGAAGGGCTGGTCTCCGAGGCCACCTGGAACCGCGGCGCCGACAAGTTCATCTGCACGATGGGCGTGGGCCGGGGCGCCCTGATCCAGCAGGCCATGGCCATGACGGCGAAGCGCGGCCGGATCGTCGTCACCAACGTGCACGCGGCCGCCGAGACCTCGATCGACATCAGTCTGATGCAACTCACACTCACGGAGAAGCAGTTGGTGGGCTCGCTGTACGGATCCGGCAATCCGCGCGCCGACATCCCCAAGATCCTCGAACTCTGGGGCCGGGGCCAGGTCGACCTCGACTCGATGGTCACCCGCCACTACCCGCTGGAGGCCGTCAACGAGGGTTACGACGATCTGCGCGCCGGCAAGAACCTGCGCGGTGTCCTGGTCTATCGCTGAGCCGAGTCCTGGCGCCCTCCACCGAGTCTTGGCGCCCTCCGCCGAGTCTTGGCGCCCTCCACCGAGTCCTGGCGCCCTTCGCCGAGCCCCGGCGTCCTTCGCCAAGTCCTCGCGCCCTTCGCCCGGTTCCCGCTTCCATCCGCGAGCCCCCGCGCCGTCATCGCCGAGTCGCCGCGCCTCGCGCCTCGCGCCACGCCCGTCATGCCCAACCGCCCACGGGAGAGACCGTGCCCCTGCCCTTCACCGACGACATAGAGCTGGACGACCTGGACTTCTGGACCCGCCCGGCGGCCGACGTGGACGCCGCCTTCCGCACCCTGCGTGCAAGCGACCCGCGGCGGTTCTTCCACGAGCACGACCTGCGGGGCAACCGCCGGGAACAGGGCTTCTACGCGCTCACCCGGTTCGCCGACGTCGTCGACGTCAGCCGTCGCCCCGACGAGTTCGTCTCGGGCGAGGGCGTGAACATCTTCGACAACCCGCCCGACCTGCGGGAGTTCTTCGGGTCCATCATCAGCATGGACGACCCCCGGCACACCCGGCTGCGCCGGATCGTCTCGCGGGGCTTCTCGCCGCGCATGCTCTCCGGTCTGGCTCCGCACATCGAGGAGACCACCAGGGAGATCGTCGCCTCGGTCGCCGGTCGCGGGCGGATCGACTTCGTGACCGAGGTCGCCGCTCTGCTGCCGCTGCGGATCGTCAACGACCTGATGGGGATCCCGCGCAGCGAGGAGCAGTTCATCTTCGAGGCCACCAATGTGGTCCTCGGCGCCAGCGATCCCGAGTACGTGGCCGACCAGTCCCCCCGCGGAGTGGCCACCGCCCTGTCCACGAAGGCCAACGAACTCGCCGAGCTGCTCAGTGAGTTGGCCGAGGCCAGGATCACGGACCCCCGCGACGACCTGATCACCTCGCTGGTCACGGGCGGCACCCGGGAAGAGGTCCTCACCCCGCAGGAACTGGCCTCCTTCTTCATTCTTCTGGTCGGCGCGGGCAACGAGACCACGCGCAACGCGATCGCCCACGGCCTGCGGCTGCTCACCGAGCACCCCGCCGAACGCGCCCGCTGGCAGGCCGACTTCGAGGCGGTGGCGCCGACCGCCGTCGAGGAGATCGTGCGCTACTCGTCCCCGGTCCTGCACATGCGGCGCACGGTGGCCGCCGACGGAGTGCGCCTCGGGGAGCTGGAGTTCAAGAGGGGCGACAAGGTCGTCATGTGGCACTGCTCCGCCAACCGGGACGAGGACGTCTTCGACGACCCGGACCGCTTCGACGTGACCCGCTCCCCCAATCCCCACATCGGTTTCGGCGGTCCCGGTCCGCACTTCTGCCTGGGCGCGCATCTCGCGCGCCTTGAGGTCACCATCGCCTTCCGTGAGCTCTTCCGGCTGCTCCCCGACCTCCGGGCGGTCGGCGAACCCCGGCCGCTGCGCTCCAACTTCGTCCGCGGGCTGAAGCACCTGGACGCCGAGTTCAGCCCCGTCGCCGTCGAGGGAGAGCGCCGATGAGCACCGACGGCGTCGATGTACTGCACGAGGTCGGTGACGGGATCGCCCGCATCACCCTGAACAGGCCCGAGTCGGCCAACGCGATCGCGCCCGAGGCCCGGGACCGGATCATCGCGCTGCTCCAGCAGGCCGACGCCGACCCCGAGGCGCGGGTCGTCGTACTGGCCGCGAACGGCCGGCACTTCTGCGCCGGCGCCGATGTCACCCGTATCCGCGCCGGTTCTTCGGAGCCCAAACGGGTCGGCGACGGCATGCGGCGGATCATGGGCGGCGCGCAGCGGCTGATCGCCGCCGTGCTCGACTGCGGCAAGCCGGTGATCGCGGCCGTCCAGGGCCCCGCCGCCGGGATGGGCGCCCATCTGGCCTTCGCCGCCGATCTGGTGGTGGCCGCCGACACGGCCACCTTCATCGAGGCGTTCGTCCGGCGCGGCCTGGTGGTGGACGCCGCAGGCGCGTATCTGCTGCCGCGACGCATCGGTCTGCAGAAGGCCAAGGAGCTCGCCTTCCTCGGTGACAAGCTCTCCGCCCGCGACGCCCACGACCTCGGCCTGGTCAACCGGGTGGTGCCGCCAGAGGAGTTGGAGAAGGCCGTGGCGGAGCTGAGCGAACGCCTCACCGCCGCGCCCACCGGCGCCATCGCGCTGACCAAGAAGCTGTTCAACCGCTCGCTGGACGGCGACCGCGAGGAGTCCTTCCTGCTGGAGGGAGCCCTGCAGGATCTGCAGTCGTACGCCCATGACTCGGCGGAAGGGATCGCCGCGTTCAAGGAACGCCGTACTCCCCGTTACCTGGGGTGGTGACGATGAGCGCGCTTCCCGTCATCGAGGAGGAGAGCCGCCCGTTCTGGGACGCGGCGCGCGAGGGCAGGTTCCTCGTCGTGCGCTGCGTCGCCTGCGGTGCGGTCCACCACTACCCGAGGCCCTTCTGCCCGTCCTGCTGGAGCGAGGACGTCGAGTGGGTGGAGGCGAGCGGCAGAGCGACCCTCTACACGTACTCGACGGTCTTCGTGAACGACCTGCCGCCCTTCAATGAGCGGGTCCCGTACGTCGCCGCCGTGGTCGAACTGGCCGAGGGCCCCCGGGTGATGACCAACATCGTCGACTGCGCGCCGGAGGACCTGGCGATCGGAATTCCGCTGGAGGTCACCTACCGCGTCCTCACCGACGAGGTGACCGCGCCGGTCTTCCGCCCCGCCCGGGTACGTCCGGACACGCCGGAACACGCCAATGACACCAAGGAGCAGTGATATGTCCCGCCTCCTCGAAGGCAAGGTAGCCATCGTGACCGGCGCCGGTCACGGCATCGGGCGGGGCCACGCCCTGGAACTCGCCGGACACGGCGCGACCGTGATCGTCAACGACCTCGGCAGTTCGGTGCGGGGCGAGGGCAGTGGCCGGGACGCCGAGAAGGTGGCCGGCATCATCACCGAGCGCGGTGGCAAGGCGGCGCCCAACTTCGCCGACGTCGGTGACGAAGCCCAGGCCACCGCGCTGGTGGACCAGGCGTACGAGCAGTTCGGCCGGCTCGACATCCTCGTCAACAACGCCGGAATCGTCCGTGACCGGGCGGTCTGGAACATGTCGGCCGAGGACTTCGACCTGGTGATGCGGGTGCATGTCCGGGGCACCTGGCTGACCTGCCACGCGGCGGCGCGGCGGTGGCGCGAGCTGGCCAAGTCCGGTGCCAGCGGCAAGGTGTACGGGCGGATCGTCAACACCACCTCGGGCGCCGGGCTGCTGGGCAACTTCGGCCAGACCAACTACGCGGCGGCCAAGGCGGCGATCGTCGGCCTCACCCTGACGCTCAGTCTGGAGCTGGCCTCCATGGGCGTGACGGTCAACGCCATCGGCCCCGGCGGTATCACCCGGCTGTCGGCCACCATGCCGGGGGCGCCTGTTCCTCTTGAGCCGGACGAGCGTCCGGAGGGCGAGTACGACCCCAAGGACCCCTCGCTGTGCAGCCCGGTGGTGGCCTGGCTCGCGAGTGAGGAGGCCGGCCATGTCAGCGGTCAGGTCATCCGTGCGGTCGGCGGGAACATCCAGCTCATGCGGGGCTGGACCGAGGCCCGTACCGTCTCCGGCGAGGGCAGGCGCTGGGACGCGACCCGGCTCGGCCAGGTCTTCGGCCGCGACCTCTTCGGTACGCAGGCGGCGGGGCTTCGGCTCGGCGGCTGACGTCACGCTGCGCACAGCAAGCGGCGGCCTCGGACCTTGTGATCCGGGCCCGCCGCTTGCTGTGCAACGGGTTCCGCACCGACGGGCACCGCGTGACGGGCACCGCGCCGGCGAACCCGCACCGACGGCCCCCACGCCGACAGCAACGGGGGCGGCACCGGCCGGCACCCCGACCCGCACCACCCCCGTACGAGCGTCTACGGCCCGCTCGCCGGGAACTCGGCCGATCGCCGAGTCGACGGCGAGCAGGAGCCGCCCGGTGCTGGAGGGAGGCCGGGGGCGAGCGCCGAGGGGAACCGACCGCCGGACGCCTCGCAGCCGCCGACCAGGAAGTCCGCCGACCCCGCGATCGCCACCCCGCCGGTCTGCCGGGTGCAGGTCAGCTCGACCGTGACAAGCGTCCCGTCCGCTGTCTGCGGCCGGACACCGATGACCCGCCCTTCGCAGGTCAGCACGTCTCCTGGCCACACCTGCTCGCGGAAGCGGACGTGGAAGCGGCGGACGTTCTCGGCGCCCAGCCAGTCGGTGGCGTACGTCGACAGCAGTGCGGCCTGGTGCATGCCCTGGGAGAAGACCGAGGGGAAGCCGGCTCCCCGCGCGTACTCCTCGTCGTAGTGGATGGGGTTGAAGTCTCCGGAGGCGCCCGCGTAGCGGACGAACATGGCGCGGGTCAGCGGGCCGAAGGTGCGCGGCTCTCCGGTCGTCCCGACCGTGAGCTCCTGTACGGGGGTGGTGGTCACTGGCCGTCCTCCTTCGCCTGCTGCGGCTGGGGGGCTTTGGCCGTTTCGATGAGCGTCGAGCGCTGCTCGGCGACCAAGTCGCCCTTCTCATCACGGAATTCGGTGACGATCACGGCGAACCTCATGGTCCCGCCCCGCTTGCCGGGTTTCTCATAGCGCTCGGCGAGGCGGGCGCGGGCGGTCAGTACCTGCCCCGCCCGGGGCGGCGGACCGTGGAAGACGTACTCCTGCTCGCCGTGGAGCAGCCGCCTGCGGTCGAATCCGGTGTCGGGGCGGGCGCCGTCCGGCGCCCAGAAGGCGGAGGAGACGAGGAACGTGGGCGGCACGACGGCGTCCGGTTCCTGGTAGGCGGGGTGCTGCGACTGCATGGCGGCCGCGAACTCGCGGATCTTGCCGCGCTCGACGGGCACGGTGAACTCGGGGCCCGGGGCACCCGGGGGCTGCTGGTCCAACTGTCCTGTCCTTCCACTCGGTTCTGTCCTGTCCGTCCACTCAGTTCAGGGCCGGACGGGCGCTCCGTTCAGCGCGGTACGGGTGCTCACTGGAGGCCACCTCGGGCCACGAGCTGGCGGACGATCACGTTCCGCTGGATCTCGTTGGTGCCCTCGCCGACGATCATCAGCGGCGCGTCCCGGAAGTACCGCTCGATGTCGAACTCCGTCGAGTAGCCGTAACCACCGTGGATACGCAAGGCGTTGAGGGCGATTTCCATCGCCGTCTCCGAGGCGAAGAGCTTGGCCATGCCCGCCTCCATGTCGCAGCGCTCGCCCGCGTCCAGCCGGGCCGCCGCGTGCAGGATCAGCTGCCGGGCCGCGGTCAGCTTGGTCGCCATGTCCGCGAGATAGTTGCCGATCGACTGGTGCTGCCAGATGGGCTTGCCGAAGCTCTCCCGTTCCTGGGCGTACCGCAGCGCGTCGTCGAGGGCGGCGCGGGCCACGCCGGTGGCGCGGGCGGCGACCTGGATGCGGCCGGTCTCCAGCCCCTTCATCATCTGTGCGAAGCCGTGTCCTTCCTCCCCGCCCAGCAGCGCGTCCGCGGGGACGCGGGCATCGTCGAAGGAGAGTTCACAGCTCTCCACGCCCTTGTAGCCGAGCTTGGGCAGATCCTTGGAGACGGTGAAGCCGGGGACCTTCTCCACCAGCAGGATGCTCATGCCCCGGTGGGCGGGGGTCGCCGTCGGGTCGGTCTTGCAGAGCAGGGCGACCAGGCCGGAGCGGCGGGCGTTGGTGATCCAGGTCTTGGAGCCGTTGATCACGTAGTCGCCGCCGTCGCGACGGGCATGCGTGCGCATCGCCTGGAGGTCGGATCCGCCGCCCGGTTCGGTCAGTGCCATGGTGGCCCGCAGTTCGCCGGTGGCCAGCCGGGGCAGGTAGGTCTTCTTCTGCTCGGCGGTGCCGAAGGTGTCGATGAGCTTGCACACCACCGTGTGGCCGCCCATGGCGCCGGCCAGGCTCATCCAGCCGCGCGCGAGTTCCTCGGTGACCTGGGCGTAGCAGACTGCGGACACCCGGACCTCCCCGTACGGCTCGGGGACCGCGAGGCCGAAGACGCCCAACTCCTTCATCTGGTCGATGAGTTCCTCGGGATACGTGTTGGTGTGCTCCAGCTCTCTGGCGACCGGCCGGACTTCGTTGTCCACGAAGTCGCGGACGGTGGCCACGACGGCACGCTCCTCGGCGTCCAGTCCGTACAACACCTTGCTGCCTCCTCACGGGGTGGTCGGGGCGGCCGGTTCGGTCCGGCTCCGGTCCCCGGCGCGTACGAGCAGCCACCGGGCTCGGTCGACCACTGGCTTGTCGATCATGTTTCCGTCGAGTACGGCGACCGCGTTCCCGGCGGCGGCCTCGACGACCTGGCGCGCCCAGCGCAGCTGTCCGGGCGTCGGCGCCAGCGCCTCGTGCGCCGCGGCCACCTGCCGGGGGTGGATGCACAGCTTCCCGGAGAAGCCCAGGCGGGCCGCGTACGCGGTGTCGTCGCGCACCGCCCCGGTATCGTTCACAGCCGTCGTGACACCGTCGACGGGCGGCGCGACCGAGGCCGCCGCGGCGGCCAGGACGAGCGTGGCGCGTGCGTGGTGCATCGCCTCGCGGTCGCCCGGGTCGACGCCGAGCTGGGCGGCGAGGTCGATGCTGCCGAAAGCCGGCCGCACGACGCCGGGCACCGCGCAGAGTTCCCTGGCCCGCAGCACGCCGAGGGCGGTCTCGATCAGCGGGACCTGCACCGTGCCGTGGACGGCGAGCCGTGCCGGGTCCTCGGCCTTGGGCACCATCAGCGCGGCGCCCGTGGCATGGACCATCGCCAGGTCGTCCGCGGACCAGGGGGTGCCGTGGGCGTTGACCCGTACGAGGGCGGGGCGGGCGCCGGTCAGCCAGCCCCGGACGAACTCCCGGGCCGCGACCTTCCGTTCCGGGGCCACCGCGTCCTCCAGGTCCAGCACCACGAGGTCGGCGCCACTGGCCACGGCCTTGTCGAACCGGTCGGGGCGGTCCCCGGGCACGAACAGCAGGCTCCGCGCGGCGGCCACGGTCTGCTCGATCCGTTCGAGGGAGTGGGTCATCGCAGCTCCGCGACAGCGCTCGCGGCCAGGGTGTCGGCGACCCGGGTGGTGAGGACCGCGGAATCGCCGTCGGCTCCGGTCGGTTCGGCGTCGACCCGCAACCGCTCCCCGGCGAAGGCCGGAGCACGCAGGCGGTACGACAGGGACTCGACCCGGCGCTGCGGTGCGTGGCGGCGGACCGTCTCCAGCATCGCGACGGCGAGCAGCGGGCCGTGTACGACCAGGCCGGGGTATCCCTCGACGTCCCTGGCGTACGGCTCGTCGTAGTGGATGCGGTGCGCGTTCCCGGTCAGCGCGCTGAACCGGAAGAGCAGGACGGGGTCGGGGACGAGGGTCAACTGCCAGCCGCCGGACGGGCTTTCCGGCGGCGCGGCCGATGCCGTACGCGCGGCGCGGGTGCCCCGGCCCGATCGGTACACCAGGTTCTGCTCCTCCACCAGGCAGGTACGCCCCCGCTGCCGTACCTCGTGGCGGACGGTCACGAAGGCCAGCTCGCCGCTGCGTCCCTGTTTGACCGCGACGTCCGCGAGTTCGGATCGGCGCTCGGCGGGCCGGCCGACCACCACAGGGTGCTCGACCCGCAGCCTGCCGCCCGCGAACATCCGGGTGCGGTCGGGAATCGGGGGGAGGAAGCGGCCGTGTGCGGGATGCCCATCGGCCCCCAGCTCCCGCTGCGGCGGCGCGTCGAGGAAGTACAGCCAGTGCCACAGCGGGGGCAGGAGATCTCCCGCGCCGGGCGCCGTCTCCGGGACGTCGAGGACGGCGGCCAGCGCCGCGGCCGGCGCCTCGCCGATCACGTCCTCGGCGGTGTCCGGTGCCGGCTTCCAGTCCGCGAAGTGGTCCTCCAGTCCAGCCATCGGCACCCGGCCCCTCTGCTGCTCGGTTCGTAGCCGCTCGATTTGTACGGCCAAATGGGCTCTCAGTTTCGCCCTGGGGTCCCGTCATGTCAATGCCACACTGATTGACAGTCGCACGGTCACCGGCAAAAATGGCCGTACAAACTTGTGGAAAGGTGGCCGCATGCTTCCCCTGTCCGGCGTCACGGTGGTCAGCCTGGAGCAGGCGGTGGCGGCCCCGTACGCCACGCGCCAGCTCGCCGATCTGGGCGCGCGAGTCATCAAGGTGGAGCGCCCGGGGGGCGGGGACTTCGCCCGGCGCTACGACGAGTCCGTCCACGGACAGTCGAGCTATTTCGTCTGGATCAACCGCTCCAAGGAATCCCTGGCCCTTGACCTCAAGACGCCCGCCGCCCGCGCGGTGCTGCACGAACTCCTGGGCCGGGCCGATGTCTTCGTGCAGAACCTGGCCCCCGGGGCCACCGCGCGCCTCGGCTTCGACAGCGCCGGCCTGGCCCGGCGCCACCCGCGGCTGATCACCTGCGACATCTCCGGCTACGGCGGCTCGGGGCCCTGGGCGGACCGGAAGGCGTACGACCTCCTGGTGCAGTGCGAGACGGGGCTCGTGTCGGTCACCGGCAGCCCCGAGGAGGCGGCGAAGGCGGGGATCTCGGTGGCCGACATCGCCGCCGGGATGTACGCCTACTCCGGGATCCTCACCTCGCTCTACCAGCGCGCGACCACGGGCCACGCCGCCCCGGTGGAGGTGTCGCTCTTCGAGGCGCTGGCCGAGTGGATGGGCCAGCCCGCCTACTACACCCGGTACGGCGGCACGCAGCCCCCGCGCACCGGCGCCCGGCACGCCACGATCGCACCGTACGGCCCCTTCACCACAGGCGACGGCGGCACAGTGCTGCTCGCGGTGCAGAACGAACGCGAATGGGCCGCGCTGTGCGAGGTCGTACTCGACGATCCGGGGCTCAGGGCCGACGAGCGGTTCGTCCGCAACTCCGCGCGCGTGGCCCACCGCGATGCCCTGGAGGCCGTCATCGCGCGGCGGTTCGCCGAGCTGGACACCGGCGAGGCGGTGAAGCTCCTGGACCGGGCGGGCGTGGCCAACGCGCGGCTGAACTCCGTCTCCGACCTGCTGGACCACCCGGTCCTCACCGGCCGCGACCGCTGGCGCCGGGTCGGCACCCCCGGCGGCCCCGTCGACGCCCTCCTCCCGCCGGCCACGCTGGGTGGAGTGGAGCCTCGCATGGCCCCCGTCCCGGAGGCCGGGGAACACACGGCGGCGATCCTGTCGGAGCTCGGCCGCACCGACGCCCAGATCGAGGAGCTGCGCGCCGCCGGAGCTGTCTGACCTGTGGTGCAGACTTGTCCGGTCAGCAGCCGCCGGGAACAGCACCGGGAACAGCAGCGAGGAGAGCCGGAGCAGATGGCCGCCAAGGAGCGCGAGCGGGAAGCGGCATACCAGACCGTGGCGAGGGAACTGCGCGAGGCGCTCCTCGGTCAGCGGTACGCCGACGGAGGCCGGCTGCCGACGGAGGCGGAGCTGTCCGTCCAGTACGCGGTCAGCCGGCAGACCGTGCGGCGGGCCTTCCAGGAGCTGGTCGCCGAGGGCATGGTGCATCGCGTCCCGGGCCGGGGCACCTTCGCCACCGAGCACGGCAGCCGGTATCTGCGGCAGTTCGGCAGCGTGGAAGACCTGATGAGCCTGTCCCTGGACACCGACATGGAGGTGCTCAGCCCACTGCGGCGCCGCGTCGACATCGAGGCGGCGGGACGGCTTCAGCTCGACTCCGACGCGGTGCATGAGGTGGTGTTCCGGCGGCTGCACGGCGGCACACCGTTCTGTGTGACGACCGTGCGGCTGCGCCCCGACGTCGGGCAGGCCCTGCTGGACGCCGAGGAGCTGTCCACTGCCGGGGCGCGAAGCTCGTTCACCATCATCGGGCTGATCGAGGCGCGGCTGCGGATCCCCGTCCTGGAGGCCGACCAGTCCATCACCGCCACGGCGGCCGACGCGCCGACCGCGGAGCTGCTCGGCTGCCGGCCGGGCGATCCCCTGCTGCGCATCGACCGGCTCTACTGCACCACCGGGTCCGAACCGCTTGAGCAGTCCACCAGTTACTTCCTGCCCGAGCAGTACACGTACCGGGTGCGGCTGCGCCGGGGCGTGCGCTGAGTGCCGGAACATCGCCGCACCCGAACGCGGTCAGGAGCGCAGCGCGGAGCCGGGACGCGGATGCCGTACGCCCTTGGTCATCTCCTTGATGTGCGTGATCGGCGCGATGCCACGGCCCAGCCACGACGGCTTCGGATCGGCGCCCTCCGGCGGCCGGGCCCAGTCCACCCACTGCCCCCAGTCCTTGCGGCTCAGCGGGAATGGGCCGCCCTGCCCCGCGCGCTCCCGGGCCTCGGTGTAGCGCTGGTTGAAGAGCTTCATCTCCTGGGGCGTCCACCAGTCCTCCTCCGAGGCCCACTTGCCGTCACCCGCGTACTGGATGACCTGGAGGGAGGGGAACTCGATGGGCGGGCCGCCGGGCTCGGGGTTGTCCGCGCGGTTGACGACCTTGTAGACGACCTGGTTGCCGTCGATGTTGTACCAGACCAGGGGCGAGTACACATGCGCCGCGAACGACATGGTGCCGTCCAGGAAGTACGCGATCTCCTCGGGCCCGTGGAAGGTGCCGTAGTAGTGGTCGTTGTAGGGGGCGTCGTCCAGGAAGAGCTTCCCCCAGGCGACCCAGTCCTCGCGGACCGGGCCGGTCAGGAAGTAGTGCCGGAACGCGCTCTCGACTTCGTCCCGTTCGAACCGTTCGAAGGTCCTGGCGCTTGCCATGGCCGCTCCGCTCTCGGTTGTGGGTTCCCGCGCGTCACACGAGTTGTGCGCGCAGTTCGCGCTTGAGGACCTTGCCCGCGGGGCCCAGCGGCATGGAGTCCCAGGTGCGGAAGACGAACGAGCGGGGCTGCTTGTACCCCGCGAGGCGCTCGCGGCACAGCGCCCGCAGCTCCTCCTGGAGCGCCCCGGTGTCGGCCGGCCCCTTGGGCACCACCACGGCGACTGGCGTCTCGCCCCACTCCTGGTGCGGTACTCCGACGACGGCGACCATGTCGACGCCCCGATGGCCGCCGATCACGCGCTCCAGCTCGGCCGGGTAGACGTTGAACCCGCCCGAGATGATCATGTCGGTGCGGCGGCCCTCGATGTGCAGGTAGCCGTCCTCGTCGAGGCGGCCCAGGTCACCCGACCGCAGTCCGTCGGGCCGGAACACCTCGGCGGTCTGCTCCGGGTTGTTCCAGTAGCCGCGCGCCGCCGAATCGCACCGGATGACGATCTCC
Organism: Streptomyces sp. NPDC048254; assembly: GCF_043201895.1. Classification (NCBI taxonomy): domain Bacteria; kingdom Bacillati; phylum Actinomycetota; class Actinomycetes; order Kitasatosporales; family Streptomycetaceae; genus Streptomyces; species Streptomyces sp. NPDC048254. The sequence goes on along the minus strand of NZ_JBICZJ010000010.1, from coordinate 232,929 downwards.
CCCACTTCTCCGGGCGGGAGTTCCTCGCCGTCCTTGCCGACGACGCGGATCTCGGCGTGCGGGGTCTCACGGCCGCAGGAGGTCAGCAACGACTCCTGCCCGGCCACCGCCGCCCGGTGCTCCCGCGGGCCGAGGATCGTGACCTGGCCGCCCGCTTCGGTCAGCCCGTACCGCTGCTGGAGGTCGCAGCCCAGCAGATCCATGGCCCTGGCCGCCAGGCCCACCGGCACCGGCGCCGATCCGTAGCTGATCCTGCGCAGGCTCGACACGTCCCGCGAAGGGCCCTCCTCAAGGAGGCGCAGCGTGCGCTGGAGCATCGTCGGGATGAAGGTCGTGAAGGTCACCCGGCTCCGCTCGATCTCGTCGAGGACGGCTTCGGGGTCGAAGCGCGGGTGGATGACCATCGTCTGGCCGAGATAGAGCCAGGAGAGCGTACGGACCATACCGCCGGCGGTGAAGAAGGGCGTGGTCGCGAGCATCACGTCGGAGTGCCGGGCGTCCGTGGAGATGGTGGTGTCGAGCACCTGCGCGAGCATGCCGCCGTGCTCGTGGACGACTCCCTTGGCGCGGCCGGTCGTTCCGCTGGTGTAGAGGATGAACTGGATGTCCGACGCGGTCAGCGCGTCCGGGGTGGGATCCACCGGACGCCCCTTGGACAGCCCGGTCTCGTAGTCGTCGCCTGCCTCGCTGCCGCCGATCTCCAGCAGGAACTCCAGGCCGGACAGCACCTCACCGAAGGTCTCCGCCTGATCGGTGTGGAGGATGCCGGCACGCGCTCCCGAGTCGGCCATGACGTAGGCGGCCTCGTCCGGCGCGAGCCGTGTGTTCACCGGCACGAGGACGAGCCCCGCCTTGGCGAGACCGAAGGCGATCTCGGGCCACTCCAGGCAGTTGCGAGCCATGACGAGGACGCGGTCCCCCATGCCCAGGCCGCGCGCGAGCAGATGGGTGGCCAGCCGGTTGGCGCGCTCCTCCACCGCCGCCCAGCTCAGCCGGGTGTCGCCGTGCACCAGCGCGGTCTTCGTCGGGTAGCGCCGGGCGTTACGGCGGGGAATGTCGCCGACCAGCATGGGACCTCCAGTCGATGGGTCGCAGTTTCAGTTTTTACCGTACACATGGCGTCAGATACTAGAGACGCGCGAGAGGTAATCTGTCGCAACCATCGACAGATCAGGCAGTTTACTGTGTGATACCAACGTCAGATGCAGCCAAAAGAAGGGGAGGCCCATGGCAGGACCGCTCTCCGGGACACGGGTCCTTGAGCTGGCGGGCATGGGGCCCGGACCGCACGCCGCGATGCTCCTGGCCGATCTCGGTGCGGACGTCGTACGCGTCCAGCGCCCGGGCACACCCGAGGATCCGCCCGGAGACCAACTGCTGCGCGGACGCCGGTACATCGAGGCCGATCTCAAGTCGCCCGCGGGCCGGGAGACCGTGCTCGGCCTGGCGGCCCGCGCGGACGTGCTGATCGAGGGGTTCCGGCCGGGTGTCACCGAGCGGCTCGGCCTCGGGCCCGACGACTGCTCCGCCCGCAATCCGGGGCTCGTCTACGCCCGGATGACCGGGTGGGGCCAGTGCGGCCCGCTGTCCGCCACCGCGGGGCACGACATCAACTACATCGCGCTCACCGGCGTCCTGCACTCCATCGGCCGGGCCGGCGAGCGCCCCGTCGTCCCCCTCAACCTGGTCGGCGACTTCGGCGGCGGATCCCTGTACCTCGCCCTCGGCGTGCTCGCCGCGCTGGTCGAGCGGCAGCGCTCCGGACTCGGCCAGGTGATCGACGCGGCCATCGTCGACGGCGCGAGCGGGCTCGCCCAGATGATCTGGTCCCAGCGCGGGCGCGGCCGGTGGAGCGACGAGCGCGGCACCAACCGCCTCGACACCGGCGCACCCTTCTACGACGTCTACGAGACCTCGGACGGCGGCCACATGGCCGTCGGCGCCCTGGAGCCCCGCTTCTACGACGAGTTGGTGCTCGGCCTCGGCCTCGACCCGGCGGCGCTCCCCGACCGGCGGGACCGCTCCCGCTGGCCCGCCCTGCGCGAGCTCTTCACCGAGACCTTCGCCTCCCGGACCCGCGACGAGTGGACGGAGGTCTTCGCGGACAGCGACGCCTGTACGACCCCGGTGCTCTCCTTCGGTGAGGTGGCGGCCCATCCGCACATGGCCGCCCGCGAGTCGATCGTCGAGCTCGACGGCGTCCAGCAGGCCGCCCCGGCCCCCCGCTTCTCCCGTACCGCCCCCGCCGTCCCCCGCGTCCCCCCACGCGAGCCGGTGGACGCCGCCGCCGTCCTCGCCGCATGGACCTGACCCGCCAGGAGCATCCGCATGACCGAAGACAGGACCGAGGACACCACCGGTGACCCGGACCTCCTCCCCACCGGGGCCTGGGAGCTGCCGGAGGAGTTCCGCATGCTGCGGGACACCGTGCGGCGGTTCATGGAGTCCGACGTACGTCCGCTGGAGGACAAGCTCGAACACGACGCCGAGGGCGCGCCCCCGGAGCTGCTGAAGCCCCTTCAGGAGAAGGCCCGTTCGCTCGGCCTGTGGGCCCTGCAGACCCCGGTGGAGTTCGGGGGCGCGGGGCTGAGCGTGCTCGGCCAGGTGGTGGTCGGGGAGGAGGCGGCCAAGTGCCGGATGGGCGCGTTCTTCCCGGCCGCCGGGGCCTTCGGCGGCAACCCGCCGAGTGTGCTGTTCCGGGCCACCGAGGAGCAGTTCGAGCGCTACGCCCGGCCCATCGTCGAGGGGTCCTCGGGTCGCGCGTTCACGGCCATCAGCGAGGCCTCCGGCGGCTCCGACCCGGCCCGTGCCATCCAGTGCCGCGCGGAACGCGCCGGGGACCACTACGTCCTCAACGGTACGAAGCTGTGGACCAGCCACGCCGGGACGGCGGACTGGGGCATCGTCTACGCCAGGACCGGTGAACCCGGCCGCCGCGACGGCATCAGCTGCTTCATCGTGGAGACCGAGACGCCCGGCCTGACCCGGACACCCATCGGGGTCATGGCCTCCTACTCGCCCTACGAGCTGCACTTCTCCGGCGCCCGCGTCCCGGTCGCCAACCGCATCGGCGCGGAGGGCGAGGGCTTCGCGCTGGCCGGCGACTTCCTGGTGCGCGGTCGCATCGCGTACGCGGCGGGGCCGATCGGGATCGCGCAGGCGGCGCTCGACTCGGCGGTGGAGTGGGTGAAGGAGCGTCAGGTGTTCGGCTCGCGTCTGGCCGACAAGCAGGCGATCCAGTGGATGCTGGCGGACAGCGAGATCGAGATCCGGGCGGCCCGCCTGCTGATGTACCAGGCGGCCTGGAACGCCGACCTGGGCAAGGACGTGAAAGTCGACGCCTCTGTGTGCAAGGTGTTCGCGACGGAGACGGCGTTCCGCGTCGTCGACCGGTGCGTGCAGATGTTCGGCGCGCTCGGGCTGTCCCAGGAGCTGCCGCTGGAGCGGTGGTTCCGCGATCTTCGGGTCAAGCGGCTGGGCGAGGGCGCGTCCGAGGTCCAGCGCATGGTCGTGGCCCGCCATCTGCTGGGCGGGGCGCGACCGGCTTCCGGCGGATGAGATCGCGCCCGACCACCGAGGGGCGAAGTCGCGCCCGACCACCGAGAGGCGAAATCGCGCCCGACTTCCGAACGAATGCATCTCGGACCCGGCCTCCGACGGATGAACTGCCGTACACACATCCCCAACTGTCCTGCCCGACAAGGAGGTTGCCGTACCGATGCGATTCAACCTGATGTTCCCCATGCGAGCCGTCAAGCACTACGACCGCTGGATCCAGGGCTCGGACCTGGGTGAAGTGGCCCGCATCGTCGAAGAGGCCGGCTTCGACGGTCTGTCGATGAGCGAGCATCCCTATCCGGACGACGCCTGGCTGGGCAACGGGGGCCACCACGCCTTCGACCCGTTCGTCTCACTGACGTTCATGGCCGCGCACACCAGCCGCGTCAAACTGATCACGTACGTCCTGGTGCCCGGCTACCGGCACCCCTATCTCTCCGCGAAGGCGATAGCGAGCCTCGACACCGTCTCCCAGGGGAGGCTGATCGTGGGCATGGCCGCCGGGTACCTGCGCTCCGAATTCGAGGTCCTGGACGCCGACTTCGCCCGGCGGGGGGCGCTGCTGAACGCCGCCATCCCGGCCATGCGGGCGGCCTGGGCGGGCACGGACCACGACGATCTCGCATTCCCCGCGCGCGGCCACACCATGCTGCCGGCACCGGTCCAGAAGGGCGGCCCGCCGATCTGGATCGGCGGGAACAGCGCGGCGGCCCGCAGGCGCGCCATCACCCTCGGGGACGGCTGGCTGCCGATGGCCCAGTCGGCCGAGATGGCGGCGATCACCAGGACACCGGCTCTGGAGAGCATCGACGAGCTGCGCACCCTCGTCGCCGCGGCGCAGACGGAGCGGTCGGCGGCCGGACTGGCCCCGCTGGACGTGGCGTTCGCGCCCTTCGAGAGCCGTCTGCTGCGCTCGGGCGACGTCGACGAGTTCGCCACGGCCGTCGGCGACCGGCTGGCCGCGTACGAGGCCGCGGGCGTCACCTGGATCACCATCGAACCCACGAGCAGGAGTCTGGACGCCTTCCGCCACGACATCGGCCGGCTCGGCGAACTGCTGGTGCGAGCCGGCGGCTGAGTGTCCGGTGTCCGCCCCCACCGGGGCGGACACCGGACGGGCCACCGGATCAGGTCAGCAGACCACGGTTGCGCCGCGCGCTGTCCACCTGCGGCACATGGTTCGTCTCGTACTGTTCGATCCACTCCGCAGGCAGCTTGGACCAGGCCTCGCCCACGTTCAGCCGGTGCCCCGCACGGAGGGTCTCGGCTCCGACGACGTCGGCTACGAAGATCGTGCTCTCCTCCACGTCCAGCGCGTGCACCACGCGTCCTTCCACATAGCTCAGGGCATCGAGCAGGATCGGCGCGCCGGTGACCCCGGGCTTGGTGGCGAACGGCGCGATCTTGTCCCCGTCCCGTCCCGAACTGCCGCCGAGCCCCATGAGGATGGCGAGCGAGGCATCGACGATCTCGGGGTCGCTGGCCAGGAGGTGCATCGCGAAGACGCCGGAGCTCAGGACCATGTCGTGGGTCAGGTTGTACTTCGTCAGGCTGATCGTCACCCGGGGCGCCTCCGGGACGATCGCCGCCGCACCCGCCGACAGCGACATCAGGCCGCCGACGCGGCCGTCCGCGACCGTGGTCACCGCGACCGGGTAGGGGCGCAGGCCGCCCAGGGTGCGGTTCGCCGATTCAAGGTCCAGGCTCATCGGTACTCCTTCTCGCGACACTCACGCGCACAAGCCAATCTGACAACAAAGTCACTATTTTGCACGATACCGAGATCACCCTTCAGGCGAAAGCATCGGAACAAGCTCTGTGTTGTTCAGTGCAGCTAGGACAGCCGCCCACTCTGGACAAACTCCCGTCAGACGTTACTGTCACTTTCTGGCAGCGGGCGGACGTCACGGACGGGAGCTGAACGACGTTGACGACGAGTGGTCTGGAACAGCACAGGGACTCTTATGAAGCGGGGCTGCTGCGTGCCACCTCGCTCACCGAACTCATACGCCGCCGGGCTGATCTGACGGGCGGCAGGACATTCCTTCTCGACGAGCACGACACCCGGCTCTCGTTCGCCGACTTCCGCGACCGGACCGACCGGGTCGCGGCCGCCCTCGCGGCACACGGCGTGGGGCCCGGCAGCCGAGTGGCCTGGCAGCTCCCCACCCGCTTGAGCACCGTGCTGGTGATGGCCGCCCTGTCACGGCTGGGAGCCGTTCAGGCCCCGGTGATCGCCCAGTACCGTCTGCGCGAGGCCGGCGCGGCGGTCGAGGCGAGCGGAGCGGAGTGGCTCCTGGTGCCCGGCACCTGGCGCGGCACGGACTACGAGGAGATGGCCCGAAGCGTCCCGTCCGCGCCCCGTGTCCTCACGATCGGGCCGGTCGCTCCCGAACTCGACGACGTGTCCGCCCTGCCTCCCGCCTCGACGGCGGGTGACCAGGTCCGATGGATCTTCTTCACCTCCGGATCCAGCGGACTGCCGAAGGGGGCCCTGCACACGGACAGTTCGCTGCTGACCGCCGCGTACGCCCTCACCGAACGCACGCGGTCCGGCGAGTCGGCCGACGAGGTCTGCTGCGTACCCTTTCCGGTCGCGCACGTGGGCGGCCCGGTCCAGCTGGCCTCCGCGCTGTCGAGCGGCAGCGCGTGTGTCCTCCTGGAGGCGTTCACCCCCACGGAGGGTCTTGAGGTGCTGCGCCGGCACCGGGCCACGGTGGTCGGGGCCGGACCCGTCTTCTACCAGGCCCTGCTCACCGAGCAGCGCAAGCGGCCGGCGACCCCGGTTCTCCCCACCCTGAGGGCGGTCACCGGAGGCGGCGCTCCCTGCCCTCCGCACCTCTTCGACGAGGTCCGCGACGAACTGGGGGCCCGGCTCCTGCACTGCTACGGGATGACGGAGTCCCCCATGGTCTGCGTGGCGGCGCTCCACGACGAGGACGACCAGCTGCGGGAGACCGAGGGCAGACCCGCCCCCGGCCTCGAACTCCGGGTCATGGACGGCGGGGAGAGCGTTCCGGTGGGCGTCGACGGTGAGATCCAGATCCGGGGGGCGACGGTCTGCCTCGGGTACACCGACAGCCGGCAGACGGCCGAGGCGTTCACCGAGGACGGCTGGTTCAGGACCGGGGACCGCGGCCATCTCCGCCCGGACGGCCACGTCGAACTCACCGGGCGCATGAAGGAACTCATCATCCGCAAGGGCGAGAAGATCGCACCCCAGGAGCTCGAACAGCTCCTGTCGGACCATCCCTCGGTCGATCAGGCGGCCGTCATCGGGCTGCCCGACGCCCAGCGGGGCGAGCGCGTCTGTGCGGTGCTCGTCCTGCGCACGGGTGCCCCCGCACCCCTGCTCGCCGATATCGCGGACCGCTTCCGCGAGGCCGGGCTGATGGAGCAGAAGATCCCCGAACAGCTGGAGATAGTCCGCGAGTTGCCGGTACGGGGACTCGGGAAGGTGGACAAGTCCGCGTTGCGGACCATGCTCACCGCGGACGTCGGCCGGACCACGTCGATGACAACCTGATCCGGCGGAGGTCACCGAACCCCTCCGGAGGCCCGTACGCGCGGCACCCAGCGGCGCGCATGCCGGTCACCGGTCCGACCGCCGGCCGGCGCCCGCGCCCAGGGCGTTCAGACAGAAGCCGACGAGATGCTCGGCATCGTCGTGCCCCGGCCGGACGTCCAGCGCCTGGAGCCGGCGCATCGTCCCGAAGACCGCGGCGAAAACGGCATCGGCGTCCCGCCGTGGGTCGGTGCTCCCCAACTCCACGACCGGATCGAGGAGAAGATCCCGCAGCGGACGGGTGATCTCCTCGTCGGCCACCCGGACGTCGGCCGTGGCGACGAGCTGCGCCGCGACGGCCCGGCTCACTCTGGCCAGCCGCGCGTCGCTCAACTGCGCGAGCGAGCCCCGGATCCACCAGGCCACCTTGCCCGCCGGGTCCTCCTCCTTCGCCATCTGGTGTTCCAGATAGGACCGCACGATCCCGATGCCACGCTCCATGACGGCCAGGATGAGGTCGTCCTTGCCGCCGAAGTAGCGGTAGAACGCCTTGTTCGAGACTCCGGCCTCGATCACGATGTCACTGACCCGCGGCTCCGCCGGGGCCGCCCGCTCCATCACCTCGACCGCCGCCGCCAGAATCCGCTCGACGTCCTCGGCGGCCTCGCGCTGACGCGCGTGCAGCGCCCGCTCGACGGCCGCATCCGCACGGGATTTCACGGTTTTCCTCCAAGAGGCCGACGTTCCTCAATGAGAGAACAATATTCTCCGAGACCTTGGCCCTGATCGCAGCACCGAGAAAAAGAGTTACTGTCACAGTGCGACAGTAAATTCTGCCCGCACGGCAGACCAGACCTCTCCGAAGGACATCCCATGCGCGCGCTCCGCCTCCACGGCCCCAGGGACGTACGGCTCGACGACATTCCCGAGCCGGCGCTCCGCCCCGGCACAGTGAAGATCAGGGTCGAGTGGGCCGGTATCTGCGGCTCGGACCTGCATCAGTACTCCCACCCCGCGTTCCCGCCGGGCTACGTCCACCCCGTGCTCGGCGAGCAGGGCCCCTTCGTCCTGGGACACGAGTTCTCCGGCCGCGTGACGGAGGTCGCGGACGACGTCGACGGCATCGAGGCCGGTGCGCTGGTGGCCGTGGAGCCCCTGGTCTCCGACGGCACCTGTCCGGCCTGCCTGCGGGGCGAGTACAACCTCTGCGACAGTTTCGGCTTCATCGGCCTCATGGGCGGTGGCGGCGGCATGTCCGAGTACGTCGTCGTGCCCGCACGCAACGCCCATGTGATGCCCGACGGCAGCTCCGCGGAGACCGCCGCGCTGGTCGAGCCGCTGACCGTCGCCTGGCACGCCGTACGCCGTAGTGGTCTCGCCGACGGCGGCACCGCACTCGTCGTCGGCGGTGGCCCCATCGGCCTCGGCCTGCTGCTGGCCGCCAAGGCCCACGGGGCACGCTTCGTCGCCGTCAGCGAGGTGAGCGAGGCCCGCAAACAGCTCGCCCGGGACCTCGGCGCCGACCTGGTGCTCGACCCCACCCAGGAGGACGTCGTCGCCCGGATCCGCGACGAGGTCCCCGGCGGCGTGGACGCCTCCTACGAGGCTTCCGGCGCGGGCAAGCCCGCCGTCGACGCGCTCCTCGGATCCCTCCGCAAGGGCGGACACGCGGTCACCGTCGCCGCCGGCCGCCCGGCCGAGTTCGACCCGAACCAGCTGATGCTCACCGAGGTCAACTACACCGGCAGCTTCGGCTACAACGGGCCCGACTTCCCCGCCGTCATCGCCGCGATCCACGACGGACGCCTCAACCCCGACGGACTCGTCTCCGACCGCATCGCTCTGGAGGACGCTCCGGCGAAGGGCTACGCGGAGTTGGCCGACAACGCGGGCGGGCACGTCAAGATCCTGGTTCACCCGTAGCGCAGCGGCTCTTCGGCGTCGTGGCGCAGCCGCCCTTCACCGTCGGTGGAGGGCCAGGACCCGCGCCCCGTTCCCCGGCGCCGAAGGCGTCTCGACGGGCTCCGGAACGTCGGCCCTGTTCGCCCGGAAGGCACCGGCCGACACCCAGGCGCACGGCAGGGAGGGCCCGGGGCCGGGGTCCGTCTCGGGTACGGCCCGGCCGTACGCGAGGGCGTAGTCCAGCAGCCAGCCAAGGTTGTCCATGACGGACCAGTACTCGTACCCCTGTACGTCGACACCGTTCGCCATGAGGCCGGCGAGCCAGAACAGCCTCGACTCCAGGAGGCGCCGACGCCCGGCCGGCGCCTCGGTGGCCGACCCCAGTACGCCACCGCGGTCGCCCTTGCCACTGTCCGTGATGTGCAACGGGGGCAGGACGTCGCCGTACCGGTCATGCACGACCGCCACCGCGTCGGCGAGCGCTTCGGGAAGGATCGGCAGGCCCAGGGAGGTCGTGCCCACGTCGTCGAAGGGGATGAGCGCGAAACCCAGCCTGACGAGCAGACCGTTGACCTCGTTGAGCGGCTCGAAGCACCCCAGGGCCGGCAGCACCAGGAGGAGGTTCTCGGGTGCCGCTATCCGGCAGGGGGCGTGCCACAGCAGGTTGAGGAAGTCCTGGGCTACGGCGATGGTCTCCATGTCGCCGGGCCGTACGCAGCCGGTCGCCTCCACGGACGGGCCCGGCTCCTCCGGCACCATGTGCCGCCCCAGCAGCATCGGTTCGAAGAGGAGTCCCATGGCCCAGGACTCGAAGCGTTCCAGGGCGAGGCGGTCGAAGGGGTCACCGGTCGCGGGATAGGCGCCGATGAGCGGGAGCGAACCGCCGATCCTGCCCCGTACCCCCGCACCCCGGAGGGCCTGGACGGCGAGGCCGTGGGCGAGCAGCGCGTGATGCACGGCGGCCAGGCCGGCGGCGCCGCTCGCTCCCCGGCCGGGCGGACGCATGCCGGCGATGCGGTCCGCGAGTATTCCGCCCAGGGACGGTGTGGTGACCCAGCGGTCCACCCGGTCGCCGAACCGGCGCCCCACCTCGGCCGCGTACTCGCCGAACCTGAGCGACGTCTCCCGCGCGAGCCAACCGCCCCGGCTCTCCAGCCAGTCGGGGAGATCCAGGTGCATCAGTGTCAGATCCGGCCGCATTCCGGCTTCCAGTACGGCATCGAGCGCGCGGTCGCAGCGATCCAGTGCGGCCCGGTCCCAGCGCCCCGGGTCCGGTTGCAGCCGGGCCCATCCGAGCACCGTACGCCGGGAACCCGGGGACGCGCCCACGATGTCCTGCACATCATCGGCCCAGTACCGGGCCTGTGAGGACAGGCTGAGGTCCAGGCCGTCCACCGCTGGTGACCCGGCCAGAGTCCCGGCCGTGGCCAGCCCCCAGTCCAGGTCGCGCATCAGGTGAGGAACTTCGGAGCCGCTCATGCGCACCGCCCGAGATCACAGAGCCAGCAATGCGAACCCGACTGTCAGACCGGGTTCACGCCGATCGCTCGGACGCTAACACCCGAGCGAAGGCGGCACAATATTTCTGCAAGGTAACGCCGTAATGAAAAGCTGCGCGTGGCCGGTGACACGGCCGACGACCGGGAGTGCGAACCTCATGGAGTCCGGGCGGACGGATGAGTGGATGAAGTAAACTAGTTTCACCAATGGACGCGCATCCCCCGTAGGCCGCTGAGGAGTATTTCGATGAGTGAGGCAGCCCGGTCCGCCGCGGCACCGGCGCGCACCCCCGCCCCGGCCACCAATCGGCTGCGGGTCGGAAGCCAGGTCCGCATTCCCAAGACCGCCGAGATCATTGCCGGTTCCCTGCGCCGCCAGATCATCCGTGGCGAACTCTCCCCCGATGACGCGCTGCCGCCCGAGTCCTCCCTCATGGAGCAGTTCGGTGTCTCCCGCCCCACGCTGCGCGAGGCCTACCGCGTCCTGGAGTCCGAAGGGCTCATCACCATCCGCCGCGGTGCCCACGGCGGCGCCCGTGTCAGCGCACCCGACCCTGATGTGGCCGCACGGTACGCCGGCCTCATCCTCGAGTACCAGGACACCACCCTCGCCGACGTCTATCGCGCCGCCACGGTCATCGAACCCGCCTGCGCCCGCATCGTCGCCACCAAGCACACCGCCGCCGACCTGGCCAAACTCCGCAAGGCGCTCGCCGCCGAGACCGCCGCCCTCGACGACACCGCGGCTCTCCTCGGCGCCCAGGAGAACTTCCACGCACTCCTCGTGGAGCTCTCCCGCAACAACACCCTCGTCCTGCTCAGCACGATCCTGCGCCACATCATCCGGGAGGGCAACGCCTCGGAGGTCCTCGCCGATCCTGACTCCCCCACCCGCCGCACCCAGGCACGCAAGGGACACCGGACGCACGTCAAGCTCCTCGCCCTCATCGAAGCCGGCCAGGCGGACGAAGCCGAGAAGCTCTGGGCCCGTCACCTCACGGCCGCCGACGACGCCGTCAACGCGAAGGGCACCAAGACGGTCCTCGACCTCCTCGGCTGACCTCCACCGCTCCACGATCACCAGGGGCAGGACACCTTCGGGCGTCCTGCCCCTCACTTCTTCGTCACTTCTTCGTACGGCCGGTTCCGTGGCGCCCGCCCCCCTGCTCCTGCCGCCGGCCCGGTCTCGTCCGTGTGCGCCGCCCCCTTGGCCACTCCTCACTAGTCGTGTAAAAATCTAACTGATTAATCGGTTGCTGGTCGCTGTGAGGCGCTGTGGAGGGACCCCGTTGAACATCGCGATGCTGCTCGACATGGCGGCGGCGGACGACCCCGACCGGGTGGCGACAGGCCCGCTCGGCACGGGAACGACCCGCGCGGAGCTGCGGGACGCCGCGGCCGGTGTCGCGGGCCTCGTCCGCTCGGCGGAGGCCGAGGAGTTGGTCTTCGCCGGGCTCAACGGGCCCGCCTTCCCGGTGCTGCTCTTCGGGGCCGCGCTGGCCGGCGTGCCGCTGGTGCCGGTGAACTACCGGCTCTCCGCGCAGGCCCTCACCGGCCTGCTCGACCGCACCGAGCGTCCTCTGGTGGTCGCGGACGAGGACTTCGCCGGTGTGTTCGCCGGCAGCGGCCACGAGGTCATCACCACCGCGGACATGCTGCACAAGGCGCGGACGGCGGGGGCCGCCGACGGGCCGGGCGCGTCCGAGGACGACCCCGCCGTGCTGCTGTTCACCAGCGGCACCACCGCCGAGCCCAAGGCGGCCGTGCTGCGCCACCGCCATCTCGTCAACTACGTCCTGGGAACCGTGGAGTTCGGCGCGGCCGACCCGCGCGACGCCGCCCTGGTCAGCGTTCCGCCGTACCACGTCGCGGGCGTCGGGTCGCTGCTCAGCAACCTCTACGCCGGGCGCCGGATCGTCCATCTGAGCAGCTTCACCCCGGAGTCCTGGCTGCGGCTGGTCCGCGAGGAGCGGATCAGTTCGGCCATGGTCGTGCCGACCATGCTGGCCCGGCTCACGGAGCACCTGGACGGAGGGCCGGCCGAGGTGCCGAGCCTGCGCTCACTGGCGTACGGCGGGGCGCGGATGCCGCCCACCGTGCTGGAGGCGGCGCTGCGCGCCTTCCCGGACACCGGCTTCACCAACGCCTACGGCCTCACCGAGACCAGTTCGACGATCGCCCTGCTCGGCCCGGACGACCATCGGGCCGCCCTCTCGTCCGACGACCCCGCGGTGCGTGCCCGGCTGCACTCGGCCGGGCTCATGGTCCCGGGCGTGGAGGCCCGCATCGCCGCCTTCGACGGCACCGCCCAGCCTCCGGGACACCGTGGCGAACTGTGGGTACGAGGACCGCAGGTGTCCGGCGAGTACAAGGGAGCCGAGTCGCCGCTCGACGAGGACGGCTGGTTCCGCACCCGGGATCTCGCGCACTTCGACAGCGACGGCTATCTCTTCATCGAGGGCCGTGCGGACGACACCATCATCCGCGGCGGCGAGAACATCGCCCCTGCCGAGGTGGAGGACGTCCTGCTGCGGCACGAGGCAGTGCGGGAGGCCGCCGTCGTGGGCCTGGCGGACGAGGAGTGGGGGGAGCGCATCGCCGCGTTCGTCGTCGTCCACGAAGGGTTCGAGGTCGACGGCGAGACGTTGCGCGACTGGGTCCGGGCACGGCTGCGCGGTTCCAAGACGCCGGACCTCATCGTCTTCCGGGACGAACTCCCGTACACGCCCACCGGAAAGCTCCTGCGCCGCGAGCTGGTCCGGGTGGCCGCCTTCGAAAGGAACGAAGCATGACCGTGCTCAAGCCCGGTGGCCGCTACCGGAGTCAGGTCTGCGACACCGAGGTGATCGTGATCCGCGCCCCGTCGGCCGATTCCGACCTGTGCTGCGGAGGCACCCCCATGGTGCGCCTGGAGGACGGGGCGACGCCGGCATCGGACTCCGGCCCGGCCGAAGGCTGGGACGGGGGATCCCTGCTCGGCAAGCGCTACGCCGATACCGACGGCACCCTCGAAGTACTCGTCACCAAGCCGGGCGGCGGCTCGCTCGGTGTCGGCGGCACCCCCCTGGAAGTCAAACGGGCAAAGCCGCTGCCCGCCAGTGACTGAGACCGACCGTCTTACGCACAGGGAGCTTCGTGATCACACCATCCAGGTCAACCGCCGTACGCGTACCGAAGGCCGGCGAGTTGGTCGCCGCGCAGCTTCGGCGTCAGATCGTGACCGGCGCGCTCCAGGAGGGCGACGCCCTCCCCACGGAGACGGCCCTGATGGAACAGTTCGGCGTCTCCCGGCCGACGCTCCGCGAAGCCTTCCGCATCCTGGAGTCGGAGGGGATCATCCAGGTCAGGCGAGGCGCACGGGGCGGGGCACACGTCCTTGTGCCGGACGCCTCCACGGCGGGCCGTTACGCCGGGACGCTGCTCCAGTACCGGGGCACCACCCTGTCCGACGTCCATGAAGCCCGCTCGCACCTGGAAGCCGCGGGGGTGGGCATCCTCGCCGGAAAACGAACGGCAGAGGACCTGGGCGAGCTGGACCGAGCCCTGTCCCAGGGCGAGGCGCTGCTGGGAAACCCCGCCGGGTTCGCCGAGGAGTACGACCTCCCCTTCCACCGGCTGCTCATGGAGCTGGCGGGCAATCAGACCATGCTCATGCTGCTGGACACGCTGTTCACCATCATCGAGCTGCACAACCGCTCGTTCCTGAAGTCCCATCCCCCTGACAGCAGTTCGAAGAAGATCGTCCGTGCGGTCCACCGCACCCACGTCAGGCTCGTGGAGCTGGTCCGGCAGCAGGACCACGCGACGGCCGTGGTCTTCTGGCAGGACCACCTGAGCCGGGTCAGCGACTACATGATCACGGATCCGGGAGAGATCGTGCTGGACGTGCTCTCCTGAGCCGTCCATGGCCCTCAATACCGTGCAGACGGATTGCCCGGCCGATCCGAAAGCAGTATAAAGAGTTAAATCTTTATTCCCAAGGATCTGGTGGTGTCACGGGTGCCCGGTCTCCCCCTTCCTGACGCGCAGTTCGAGAGCCTCGCCTTCTGGACCGGTGGCGAACGCGGCGAGCTGCTGATCCACCGCTGCGGCGAGTGCGGGCTGTGGCTGCATCCCCCGAAACCGGTCTGCCGGCGGTGCATGTCCCGCACGGTGGCCCCGCAGCCGGTGTCCGGCGAGGGCACGGTGTACAGCTACACCGTCAACCGCCAGCAGTGGATGCCGGACGTGGAAGTGCCGTACGTCCTCGCGGTCGTCGAACTCGCCGAGGACCCCGGACTGCGGCTCACCACCCGGCTCACCGGCGTCGATCCCTCCGACGTGCGGATCGGACTGCCGGTGCGGGTGGTGTTCGAACAGGTCGAGGAGTTCTGGATCCCGCTGTTCACCACGAACCCGACGACGTCGGAGACAGAGGAGGGTTCCCGATGACACCCCCGAAAGACGCGGTGATCAGTGGCATAGGGCAGTCGGACGTCGGACGCAGGCTCGGCCGCTCCCCCCTGTCGCTCACGGTGGACGCCGCGCTCGAAGCGATCGGCGACGCGGGCCTGGGGCCCTCGGACATCGACGGCGTCTCCACCTGGCCGGGGGCGTTCGCCGCCACGCCCGGGTTCTCCGGCGTCGGCGTCTGGGACATCAAGGACGCGCTCGGCCTGGAGCTCAACTGGTTCTCCGGGGGCATGGAGTCCTCGGGTCAGCTCGGCTCGGTCATCAACGCCGTGGCCGCCGTCAAGGCCGGTCTCGCGAACCATGTGCTGTGCTTCCGCACGCTCTGGGAGAGCACCGCCCAGACCGCGGACCGCCGCGCGTCCGTGGTGGGCGGGGGCGGGGGCCGGGTGGGCGGCGCGCACGAGTGGCTGGTGCCCTTCGGCGCGGTGTCGGCCGCCAACTGGTGCGGATTCATCGCCCAGCGCCACTTCCACGAGTACGGCACGACCCGGGAGCAGCTCGGCGCCCTGGCCGTGAACACCCGGGCCAACGCCGTGCTCAACCCCAAGGCGGTCTTCCGCGACCCGCTCACCGAGGAGCAGTACCTCGGCGCGCGGATGATCTCGGACCCCCTCTGCCTGTTCGACTGCGACATCCCGGTCGACGGGAGTACGGCCGTGATCGTCTCCCGCGCGGACTCCGCACCCGGCCTGCGCCGGCCCCCGCTGCGGATCGCCGCGCACAGCTCCGCGCTGCGCGGCAGGCCCTACTGGGACCAGTACGAGGACCTCACCTCGATGGCCGGCGCCGACGCGGCCCGTGACCTGTGGCGGCACACCGATCTCACGCCCGCCGACATCGACGTGGCCGGGATCTACGACGGATTCACCATCCTGACGGTGGTCTGGCTGGAGGCCCTCGGCGTCTGCGGGCGAGGTGAGGCCGGTCCGTTCGTGGAGGGCGGGAAGCGCATCGCCCGGGACGGGCAGCTGCCGCTCAACACCGGAGGCGGCCAGCTCTCGGCGGGACGCCTGCACGGGTACGGCCATCTCCACGAGGTCTGCCTGCAGCTGCGGGGCGACGCCGACGAACGCCAGGTGCCGAACTCCCCCGAAGTCGGCGTCGTCGCCGCGGGCGGCGGTGACCTGGGCGGCACCCTGCTGCTCACCCGTACCTGACCCGTACCTGACCCGTACGTGATCTGTACCCGGCCCAGGCTCATGACGAAGGAGTCCCGCCCACCATGACGGCATCCACCTCACCGCGCACCAGCATCGCTCACGGCGAATCGCGCATGCTCGTCGACGGCGCCCTGGTGGACGCCGTCGACGGCTCGACGTACGAGAACATCGATCCCGCCACCGAAGAGGTCCTCGGCCGGACCGCGGACGCGTCGGCCGCGGACATGGACCGCGCCGTCGCCGCGGCACGGCGGGCCTTCGACGAGACCGGCTGGTCTACCGACCACGCACTGCGCGCGCGCTGTCTCGAACAACTCCACCAGGCGCTCCAGGAGGAGAAGGAGACGATCCGCGCCGAGATCGTCGCCGAGGTGGGAGCGCCGGTCCTGACCACGCACATGGCACAGGTGGAGTGGCCGCTCTCGGACGGGCTGCGCTACCCGGCCGGTCTGATCGGCGACTTCGCCTGGGAGCGTGACCTCCCCGACACGGAGACCGCCGGCTGGACCAGCCATCGCAAGGTGGTCAAGGAAGCCGTCGGTGTGGTCGCCGCGATCGTCCCGTGGAACTTCCCGCTGGAAGTCGCCGTCAACAAGATCGGCCCCGCCCTGGCCGCCGGCAACTCGGTCGTGCTCAAGCCGGCCCCGGACACGCCGTGGAACGCGACCCGGCTGGGCAGGCTGGCAGCGGAGCGTACCGACATGCCTCCGGGCGTCTTCAACGTCGTACCCACATCGGACAACCGGGTCGCCGAGCGGCTGGTCACCGACCCCAGGGTCGACATGGTCTCCTTCACCGGCTCGACCGGGGTCGGCCGGCGCATCCTCGAACTGTCCGCGGCCACGCTGAAACGCACGATGCTGGAGCTGGGCGGCAAGTCGGCCATGGTCGTCCTGGACGACGCGGACTTCGCGCAGGTCATCCCCCAGTCCGCCGTGGCCTGTATGCACGCCGGGCAGGGCTGCGCCCTGACGACCCGGCTGCTCGTGCCGAGGACCCGCTACGCCGAAGCCGTCGAGATCGCGACCGCGACGTACGAGCAGGTGCCGTACGGAGACCCGGCCGATCCGGCGAACCTGGCCGGGCCGCTGATCAACGCACGGCAGCGCGAGCGGGTCCTCGGGTACATCGCGAAGGGCACGCAGGAGGGCGCCAGGGTCACGGTCGGCGGAGGCCGGCCCGAACACCTGCCACGGGGCTTCTACGTCCAGCCCACGGTGTTCGCGGAGGTCGACAACCGGATGGACATCGCCCAGCAGGAGATCTTCGGGCCCGTCCTCGTGGTCATCCCGTTCGACGACGACCAGGACGCCGTCCGGCTGGCCAACGACAGCCCCTACGGCCTGTCCGGCAGCGTCTACTCCGGCTCGGCGAAGCGGGCCGACCGCGTGGCCCGTGCCGTACGCAGCGGCACGATGAACGTGAACGGCGGCCTCTTCTACGGGCCGGACGCGCCCTTCGGGGGCTACAAGCAGAGCGGACTCGGCCGGCAGAACGGCCTGGAGGGGCTCGAAGGCTATCTGGAGACCAAGACGATCGGCTTCCGCTGAGCCGGTCGGCGCCAGGTCCCAGGAGCCGGTCGGTCGACGAGCACCGCCGCGTCAACGAGCCAGGAAAGGAACAGGCGATGGAGCCCATTCTCGAAGGTGTCAAGGTCGTCGAGCTCGCCTCGTGGAGTTTCGTCCCGTCGTCCGGGGCGGTCCTCGCGGACTGGGGTGCCGATGTGGTCAAGATCGAGCATCCGGAGACCGGAGACCCCCAGCGGGGTCTGATCAGTTCCGGTGTCGTCGCCGGTGCGGACGGCGTGAACCACTTCATCGAGCAGCCCAACCGTGGCAAGCGCAGCATCGGTCTCGATGTGTCCACTCCCGAGGGAATGAAGGTCCTGCACAGACTCGTCGAGCGGGCCGATGTCTTCGTGACCAATCTGCTGCCGGGTTCGCGGCAGCGGCTCGGGATCGACGTGGAGCAGATCCGGGCTGTCAATCCGAAGATCATCTACGCCCGGGGCAGCGGCTACGGCATCAGGGGTGACGATGCCGACCGCGGCGGTTACGACCTCGCGGCCTACTGGGCGCGCGGCGGGATCGGCGACGGCTACCTGACCTCCGACGACACCGAGTACCCGCCGGCCCAGCGGCCCGCGTTCGGCGACGTCTTCGGAGGTTTCGCGATCGCGGGCGGTATCGCCGCGGCCCTGTTCCGGCGCGAGAGGACCGGCACGCCCTCGGTCGTCGACGTCTCACTGCTCGGCGCCGCGGTCTGGCAGCTCGCTCCGGACATCGTGGGGTCCAAGCTCATCAACGCGCCCATCCCGAAGATGGACCTGGCGGAGGCGCCCAACCCGGTGACCAGCATCTACCGGACCGAGGACAACCGGTTCATCGCCCTCGTCCTGCTGCAGTCCGACCGGTTCTGGGCGGAGTTCTGCGCCCGCGTCGGCCGCCAGGATCTCGTCGAGGACGAGCGCTTCGCCGATGCCCGCGCCCGGTACACCCATCGCCGTGACTGCGTCGCCGAGCTGCGCCGCACCTTCGGGGCCAAACCGCTGAAGCACTGGCAGCAGAGCCTGGACGGATTCCGCGGCGTGTGGGACACCTTCCAGACCTCGCTGGAACTCCATGACGACCCGCAGGTGAAGGCGAACGGCTATCTGCCGCAGGTCACCGACGGCAACGGCAACACCTTCGCTCTGGCCGCCAACCCGGTGCAGTTCGACGAGACGCCGCCCAAGCTGCGCGCCGCGCCCGAACACGGCCAGCACACCGAGGAGTTGCTGCTCGAACTCGGCTACGAGTGGGAGCAGATCGTCGCGCTCAAGGAATCATCGGCGATTCTCTGACGGGCGATGGCAGGGGATGGCAGGGGACAGCGGAAGACGGGAGTTGACGGCATGAGTGATCCGATCAGGGTCGGGATCGTCGGGGTCGGCTGGGGTTCCATGGTCCAGGTGCCGGCCTTCCGAGCGGCCGGCGGCTACGAGGTCGCCGCGCTGTGCGCACGACGAGCGGAACGCGTGGCCGAGGCGGGCCGCCGCTGGGGCATCGCTGACGTGTCCACCGACTGGCGGGCCTTCGTCCAGCGGCCCGACCTCGACGTCATCTCCGTCTGTACGCCGACCGATCTGCACCACGACCAGGTGCTCACCGCGCTGAAGGCGGGCAAGCACGTGCTGTGCGAGAAGCCGGTGGCCGTCCACGAGCCCGAGGCCCGCGCGATGGCGGAAGCCGCGGAGGCGGCCGGTGTGGCGACCGCGGTGTGCTTCGAGAGCCGCTGGACCCGGGAGAAGCTGCCCGTCTGGGAGCGGGTCTCGGACGGCATGCTGGGTGACCCGTACTTCGCGCGGGTCGCCATCGCCGCCGACTACTGGCATCCCAGCCATCCCCTCCAGTCCGAGTGGATGTACCGCCTTGAGCACGGCGGTGGCTATCTGCTGGGCATGGCCGCGCACGACATCGACTTCCTGTGCTGTCTGTTCGGGGAACCGGAGGCGGTGTGCGCCGACGTACGCGCCACACTCCCGGCGCGGGTCCGTCCCGACGGCACCTCCTTCGCGGCCGACGCGGACGACACCGTGAGCCTGCTGCTGCGGATGCGGTCCGGGCTGCACGCCACGCTCAGCCTCACGGTGATGGGCCTGCACACCGACTCCCGGTACCGCTTCGAGGCCTTCGGGAGCGAGGGGGCGCTGGACATCGAGGGCACGCTCTTCGAGGGGCGGGTGCGGGCGGGCGGGGTCGGCGACGACGGGCTGCGGGAGGTGGCCGGCAGCGACCGGATGCCGCTAGACGGCGACGCGGACGCGATCCCGCAGCGCGGCCGGCGGGCCACTCCGATCCGTGCCCTCGCCCTCATGCTGGAGGACTGGTTGCCGGCCTTGCGCGGTGGCCGGGCCCCGGGCGTACCGACGTTGCGCGACGGCTGGCTGGTGCAGCGTGTCATCGACGCGGCGCGGCGGAGTTCGGCGGGCGAGGGCTGGGTGTCGCTGAACTGACCGCGGCAGGGGACATGGCAGGGGAGGGGGGGGGGGGGGGGGGGGGGGGGGGGGGGGGGCCCCCCCCCCCCCCCCCCCCCCCGCGGCCGTATGCCGGACACACCCCGTCGCCCGCCACACCCGTCTCTCCCACCCCTCTCTCCTGCCCGTCTCTCCTGCCCGTCATCTCCCGCCCGTCATCTCCCGCCCGTCTCTTTTCGCCAAAGGCCTCCCTCGCGCCCCACCCACACTCCAAACTGGCCGGTACGTCAGCAAGGACGGGCACACGGCCGGCCGGCACGAAGGGGCGCACGATGGTCCAGGACAACCCACCCCCGGACGCACGCCTGACCGAACTGCTGCGCACGCCCGCCGCCACCGCCTACCCGGCCCTCCAGGAACTGCGCGCCCGCCACCAGCCCGCGGTCCTCGGCTACGCCCGGCTCTGCACGACCGGTGACGCGGCGGCCCGCCGGCTCACCGCGGGGACCTTCGCCACCGCCGCCCGGGACATCGCGCGCGGCGCCGAACCGGTCGTCCCCCTGCGCCACCATCTGCTCCTGCTGACCGCGCGGCTGACCGCCGAGTGGGCACACGACGAACGCTCCGCCGCCCTGGATCCCACCCTCCTCCTCGTCCTGAACTCGACGGGCACCCCCGAGCCGCCCGCCCCGCCCCTGCTCACGGCCTTCCAGTCCCTGCCGTCCCGCACCCAGGGCCTGCTCTGGTACGGCGTACTGGACCAGGAACCCCCCGCCCGGACCGCCGCCCACCTGGGCCTGACCCCCGAGGACGTCCGGTACGACACCCAGCCCGCGCTCCAGTCCCTGGCGCAGGCCTGTCTGCGCAGCCGCCTGGCCGCCTCCGACGACCCGCGCTGCGCGGACTTCCGCCGGCTGATCGAGGAGTCGGTGCGCCCGGAGAACCCCCGGCACAGCGCCGACCTGCACGCGCACATGGCCCACTGCCCGTACTGCACGGCCGCGTTCGAGGACCTGACCGCGCTCCGGGACAGCCCGCGCACCACGCTGGCGGAGGGCCTGCTGCCCTGGGGCGGAACGGCCTACGTACGGCAGGAGAACCTGGCGGAGGCGCCCGCCGAGCCCGGCCCGGTGCGCGGACGCCGGTCCCCGTCCCGCCGCGCCCTGCTGACCTCCACGGCACTGGGCGTGGCCCTCGTACCGCTGCTGCTGGTGCTCCTGACCCGCCCGGCCTCGCACCCCCGGAACCCGGCGGCCGCGACACCGGCACCGCCCGCCACCCCGCAGGTGACCGTGACCGCGACGGCGACCCTCTCCCCGTCGCCCTCCCGCACGAAGCCGTCGCACAGCCCGACCCCGACCCCGACGCGCTCCGCCTCGCCGACCCCGTCGGCCGTCCTTACGCCCCCGGGCGCCGGCTACGCCCAGGTCGTGAACGCCGCCACCGGCCGCTGTCTGGACGTCCGGGACGGCGACTTCGACAACGGCACCGACGTCGTCACGGCCGCCTGCTCCGCCTCCGCCACCCAGCGCTGGCGGGTCGACGCGGACCGGGGCGTGCTGCAGTCCGCCGCGGACCCCGACTTCTGCCTGGACAGCCGGGGTTCGGTCGACAAGGGCGTGGGCATCTGGGAGTGCTCGTCGGTGGACGGCGACCACGGCGACAACCTGCGCTTCACGGTCGTCTACGACGGCGAGATCCGCCCGGAGATCGCCCTCGAGACGGCCCTCACCCCGAACGGCGACGACCAGCTGGCCCTGGACCCGGCGGACGACGGCACGGCCCAGCGCTGGCGGGCCGGGGCGAGCTGAGTCAGCCGACGGCCCGGACGCCCCTGCGCCACACCCCGGCGACCAGCGGAACCCCGGGCCGGTAGGCGAGGTGGACGTGGCTGGGGGCGTCCAGCAGGGTCAGGTCGGCGTAGGCGCCCGGGCTGAGGCGGCCGATGTCGTCCCTCCGCAGGGCCTGCGCGCCGCCCGCCGTCGCCGCCCACACGGCCTCGTCCGGGGTCATGCGCATGTCCCGGACGGCCAGGGCGACGCAGAAGGGGACGGAGGAGGTGAAGGAGGAGCCCGGGTTGCAGTCCGTGGACAGGGCCACGGTCACGCCCGCGTCGAGAAGGCGGCGGGCGTCCGGCCACTCGGCGCGGGTGGAGAACTCGGCGCCCGGGAGGAGGGTGGCGACCGTCGCGCTGTGGGCGAGGGCGTCCACGTCCGCGTCCGTGAGGTGGGTGCAGTGGTCGGCGCTCGCCGCGTCCAGTTCGACGGCCAGCTGGACGCCGGGGCCGTAGGAGAGCTGGTTGGCGTGGATGCGCGGGGTCAGGCCCTTCGCCTTGCCCGCCGTGAGGATCGCGCGGGCCTGGTCGCCGTCGAAGGCGCCCTTCTCGCAGAAGACGTCGATCCAACGGGCGTACGGGGCACAGGCGTCGAGCATCTCGCCGGTGACCAGGGAGACGTAGGCGGCCGGGTCGTCGGCGTAGTCCGGGGCGACGATGTGGGCGCCGAGGTAGGTCACCTCGTCGGTGTGGGCGGCGGCGATGCGCAGGGCCCGGGCCTCGTCCTGGACCGTCAGGCCGTAGCCCGACTTCGTCTCGAAGGTGGTGGTGCCCTGGCGGAGGGCCTCCGCGAGGTAGTGGGTGAGGTTCGCCTCCAGCTCCGCGTCGGTCGCGGCGCGGGTGGCGGCGACGGTGGTGCGGATACCGCCCGCGGTGTACGACCGGCCGGACATCCGGGCGTTGAACTCCTGGGTGCGGTCGCCCGCGAAGACCAGGTGGGAGTGGGAGTCCACGAAGCCCGGCAGCACCGCCCGGCCGCCCGCGTCGACCCGGTTGTCAGTGGCGGGTGCTTTGCTGGATTCACCGGTCCACACGACACGGTCGCCGTCGATGACGACGGCCGCGTCCCGGACCAGACCGAGAGGGGAGTTGTCACCGAGGGAGGGGTCGTTGGTGACCAGCGTGGCGATGTTGGTGATGACGGTGCTGCTGCTCATGGTGTCCTCGTGGGTGGTCGTCAGGCGCGGAGGGCTTCGACGGCCCGCGCGAGGGCTTGCGGCGCATCGGGTACGAGGGTGTGCGCACCGTCTCGTACGACGTGCCGTCCGCCCACGACCGTGTGCCGTACGTCCGCTGCCGTCGCCGCGAATACGGCCGTCTCGGCGCCCAGCCGGGGCAGCGGCCCTGCCGTTCTGACCGAGTCGAGCGCGATCGTCGTCAGGTCGGCGAGCATGCCGGTCTCGATGGTGCCCGCGTCCTCCCAGCCGAGGGCGGCGTGGCCGTCGGCGGAGGCGGCGCGCAGCAGGGCCGCGGCCGTCCAGTGGCCCCGGGTGCGGGTGCGCAGCCGCTCGTTCAGCTCCATCGCGCGGGCCTCTTCGAGCAGGTCGATGACGGCGTGGCTGTCGGAGCCGAGGGAGAGCGGCGAGCCCGCCCGCTGGAGGGCGACGGCCGGTCCGATGCCGTCGGCCAGGTCCCGTTCGGTGGTCGGGCACATGCAGGTGCCGGTGCCGGAGCCGCCGAGCAGCGCGATGTCCTCGTCGGTGAGGTGGGTGTTGTGGACGCCGGTGGTGCGCGGGCCGAGGACACCGTGGTCGGCGAGCAGGCGGGTGGGGGTGCGGCCGTGGGCGGCCAGGCAGGCGTCGTTCTCCGCCGTCTGCTCGGACAGGTGCACATGGAGCGGGGCCCGCCGCTCCTCGGCCCAGCGGGCCACGGTCGCCAACTGGCCGGCGGGCACGGCCCGTACGGAGTGGATGGCCGCCCCGATCCGCGCGTGATCCCGTTCCTTGAGAACTGAACAGCGTTCGGCCCAGGCCTCCGCGCTGCCGTCGGAGAAGCGCAGCTGGTGGGCGTTGGGCGGCTCGCCACGGTGCTCGCTCAGGATGCCGGAGGAGAGGTAGGCGGTGTCGAGGAGGGTGATCCGGATCCCGGCCTCGGCGGCGGCCGCGATCAGCGCCTCGCCCATGGCGTTGGGGTCGGCGTACGGGGTGCCGCCGGGGGCGTGGTGGACGTAGTGGAACTCGCCGACGCAGGCGATGCCCGCCAGCGCCATCTCGGCGTACACCGCGCGGGCGAGCGCGTGGTAGGTCTCCGGGGTCAGCCGGTCGGCGAAGGAGTACATCAGCTCGCGCCAGGTCCAGAAGGTCCCGGAGCCGACCTGGACCGTGCCGCGCAGGGCGCGGTGGAAGGCGTGCGAGTGGGCGTTGGCCAGGCCGGGGAGGGTGAGACCGCGGAGGATCTCGGCCCCCGGCGGCGGGGTGGGGGTGTCCGTGCGGACGGCGGTGATCCGGCCGTCCGCCACCTCCACGGCGACACCGGGCTCGACATACGTGTCCAGCCAGGCGTACTCCAACCAGTACGTCGTCCGTGTCGTCACCCGCAGGCCAGCCCTTCCAGTACGTCGGCGAGCGCGCTCACCCCGGCCACGCAGTCGTCCTCGGCCGCGAACTCGGCCGGGGAGTGCGAGACACCGGTGGGGTTGCGCACGAACAGCATGGCGGTCGGGATGCTCCCGGAGAGGATCCCGGCGTCGTGTCCCGCACCGGTGCCCAGGACGGGCACCGTGAGACCGGTGTCCCGGCCGAGCACACGGCCCAGTTCGTCGCGCAGGGCGTGGTCGAACTCGACGACCGGGGTGAAGGACTCCCGGACCACGTCGAGATCGATGCCGTGCGCCTGCGCGTACTCCCGGGCCGCCTTCTCGATGCCGCCGACGACGGTGTCGAGGGTGGCCTGGTCGGCGGCACGGGAGTCGAGCCAGCCGCGCACCAGGGAGGGGATGGCGTTGACGCCGTTCGGCTCGACGGCGATCTTCCCGAAGGTGGCGACGGCACCGGCGAGTTCGGCCTCGCGGCGGGCGGCGAGCACGGTCTCGGCGTACGACAGCATGGGGTCGCGCCGGTCGGCCAGCCGGGTGGTGCCGGCGTGGTTGGCCTCGCCGCGGAAGTCGAACCGCCAGCGTCCGTGCGGCCAGATGGCACTGGCGATGCCGACCCGGTCCCCGCTCAGGTCCAGTGCCCGGCCCTGCTCGACGTGCAGTTCGACGAAGGCGCCGATGCGGGCGAGCCGCTCGGGGTCGGCGCCGATGGCGTCGGGGTCGTAGCCGGCGGCCTCCATGGCCCGCGGCAGGGTGACCCCGTCGCCGTCGGTCAGCCGGTGCGCCTGCTCGACGGTGAGCTGCCCGGCGGTGAGCCGTGACCCGACACAGGCGAGCCCGAACCGGGCGCCCTCCTCGTCACCGAAGTTGACGATGGCGAGGGGCCTCGTGAACTCCGCCCCCCTGCTGCGGAGTTCGTCGAGCGCGGCGAAGGAGGACACGACACCGAGGGGTCCGTCGAAGGCCCCGCCGTCCGGAACGGAGTCCAGATGCGACCCGGTGACGACGGCGTCCCCGGCGGCGGGATCCCCCAGCCAGGCCCACTGGTTCCCGTTCCGGTCGACCTCGTACGTCAGCCCACGCGCCTCGGCCTGCTCCTTGAACCAGCCGCGGCACTCGGCATCGGCCCCGGTCCAGGCGAAGCGCCGGTAGCCGCGGGAGTCGGGATGCCGGCCGACGGGGAGCAGCTCCCGCCACATGGAGTGGAAGGAGCCACCACCGCTCACCGGCTGTACGGGCCGTGCCGCCGCAGGCTGTGCCTTCGTCACGCCTGCTCGCCCTCACGCATCGGCACCCGCACGCCCCGCTCGGCCGCCACCGACTCCGCGATGTCGTACCCGGCGTCCACGTGCCGGATGACGCCCATCCCGGGGTCGTTCGTCAGTACCCGGCGGATCTTCTCGCCGGAGAGCTTCGTACCGTCGGCCACCGTCACCTGCCCCGCGTGGATGGAGCGCCCCATGCCCACCCCACCGCCGTGGTGGATGGAGACCCAGGACGCGCCCGAGGCCACGTTCACCATGGCGTTCAGCAGCGGCCAGTCGGCGATCGCGTCGGACCCGTCCAGCATGGCCTCCGTCTCGCGGTAGGGCGAGGCCACGGAGCCGCAGTCGAGGTGGTCGCGGCCGATCGCCAGCGGCGCCGCCAGCTCGCCGCTCGCCACCATGTCGTTGAACCGCTCGCCGGCCTTGTCCCGCTCGCCGTAGCCGAGCCAGCAGATACGCGCCGGCAGGCCCTGGAAGTGGACCCGCTCACCGGCCAGCTTGATCCAGCGGTGCAGGGACTCGTTCTCCGGGAAGAGGTCGAGGATCGCCTTGTCGGTCTTGGCGATGTCGGAGGCCTCGCCGGACAGGGCGGCCCAGCGGAAGGGGCCCTTGCCCTCGGAGAAGAGGGGGCGGATGTAGGCGGGGACGAAGCCGGGGAAGGCGAACGCCCGCTCGTACCCGGCGAGCTGGGCCTCGCCGCGGATCGAGTTGCCGTAGTCGAAGACCTCGGCACCGGCGTCCATGAAGCCGACCATGGCCTCGACGTGCTTGGCCATGGACTCCCGGGCGCGGGTCGTGAAGCCCGCCGGGTCCTTGGCGGCGGCGTCGGCCATGTCCTCGAAGGCGATGCCCACCGGCAGATAGGCGAGGGGGTCGTGCGCCGAGGTCTGGTCGGTGACGATGTCGATGGGGGCACCCTCGGCCAGCATCTGCGGAAGCAGCTCCGCCGCGTTGCCGAGCAGGCCGATGGAGAGCGGGCGGCGGGCGTCGCGAGCCTCGACGGCGAGCTGGAGGGCGTGCGCGAGCGAGTCGGCGCGGACGTCGAGGTACCGGTGCTCGATACGGCGCTCGATGGCACGCGGGTCGACGTCGATACAGATCGCGACGCCGTCGTTCATGGTGACGGCGAGCGGCTGGGCGCCACCCATGCCGCCGAGGCCGGCGGTGAGGGTGATGGTCCCGGCGAGGGTGCCGTTGAACTTCTTGGCGGCGACGGCGGCGAAGGTCTCGTAGGTGCCCTGGAGGATGCCCTGGGTGCCGATGTAGATCCAGGAGCCGGCGGTCATCTGGCCGTACATGGTCAGGCCGAGGGCCTCCAGACGGCGGAACTCCTCCCAGTTGGCCCAGTCGCCGACCAGGTTGGAGTTGGCGATGAGGACGCGCGGCGCCCACTCGTGGGTCTGCATCACGCCGACCGGGCGGCCGGACTGGACCAGCATGGTCTCGTCCTGCTTGAGGGTGCGCAGCGTGCGGACCATGGCGTCGAAGGAACGCCAGTCGCGGGCGGCCTTGCCGGTGCCGCCGTAGACGACGAGCTTGTCGGGGTGCTCGGCGACCTCGGGGTCGAGGTTGTTCTGCAGCATCCGCAGGGCGGCTTCCTGCTGCCATCCCAGGGCGCTCAGTTCCGTACCGCGCGGTGCTCGTACGGGGCGGGGTCCTGACATGGTCTGCCTCCTTGCGAATGACGGCCAGTGAAGTGTTCCTGCGGTTATTCGGTTATTCACATCCTGGCCCGCTGAATAGAACTAGTCAATACATTGGTCCGCCAGCGCGGCCGCGTTCCGGGTGTTTGGCTGGACTTATGGGCCTTAAGGGTGCGGACGACGACATGTCGGGGGACGTCGCGGTGGACGACGAAGCGGACAACGAAGCGGAGAACGAGACGAGCGAAGGAGCGTGCGACGAGGTGGGCAGGGATGACGGTGAGCGGGTGGTGCGGCGGGACGACGCCGTGCGGGCGGCGGTGGAGCAGGGACTGCTGGGGCCGGACGCGCCGATCGTAGGCCTGCTGGACGTGACCGGCATCCGTGCCTCGGCGGCGGCGCTGCGCCAGGCGTTCGAGGCGGTCGCGGCGCCCGGCACGCCGATCCTGCACGCTTTCGCGGTGAAGGCGAACCCGCTGGTGCCGGTGGTGCGGCTGCTGGCCGGGGAGGGCATCGGCGCCGAGGTGGCCAGCGCGGGCGAGCTGGCGCTGGCGCGGGCGGCCGGGGTACCGGTGGAGCGGACGGTGTTCGACGCGCCCGCGAAGACCGAGGCGGAGCTGCGCGAGGCGCTGGCGCTGGGCATCGCCGTGAACGCGGACAATCCGCAGGAGCTGCGGCGCATCGACGCGCTCATGGGCTCGGCCCGCTCCCGCTCGCCGCTCGGGATCCGGGTGAACCCGCAGATCGGGGCCGGGAGCATCGGCGCCACCTCCACCGCGACGGCGACCTCGAAGTTCGGGGTGGGGCTGCGGGACGAGGGGGCGCGGGAGTGGGTCGTGCGGGCGTTCGCGGAGCGGCCGTGGCTGACGCGGCTGCACGCGCACATCGGCTCGCAGGGGATCTCGCTGTCGCTGCTGGCGCGGGGCGTGGCGGAGACGTACGCGCTGGCCGAGGAGATCAACGCACGGATCGGGCGGCGGCAGATCGACACCCTCGACATCGGCGGCGGGTTGTCGGTCAACCTCGCGTCGGAGACGACGGAGCCGACGTACGCGCAGTACGCGCGGCTGCTCGCGGAGGCGGTGCCGGGGCTGTTCGACGGGCGGTACGGGCTGGTGACGGAGTTCGGGCGGTCGCTGCTGGCCCGGTACGGGACGGTGGTGAGCCGGGTGGAGTACGTCAAGAGCTCCGGCGGGCGGCGGATCGCGGTGACGCACGCGGGCGTACAGGTGGCGGCGCGGACGGTGTACGTGCCGGGGACCTGGCCGCTCAGGATCGCCGCGTACGACGCCAAGGGACGGCCCAAGGAGGGCCCGGCGGTGGTGCAGGACGTGGCGGGGCCGGCCTGTTTCACGGGCGACCTGCTCGCCGAGGGACGCGCGCTGCCGCCGCTGGAGCAGGGCGACCACGCGGCCGCGCTGGACACCGGGGCGTACTACTTCGGCACCCACTACTCCTACAACTCCCTTGTCCGGCCCGGGGTTTACGGCTTCCTACCGGACGGCGACGGAGGCGTGGCGTTCACCGTCGTACGGGATCCGCAGACGGTCGCGGAGATCGTGGCCGATTCCGGAGGGGCGCACGCCGACGCGCTCACCACCCCGCGCACCACCGGAAGCCGTTGAGGCACCCGGAACAGAGGGATCAACTGGCGTGAAAAGCAGCCCAGTTGACCAACACTAGTCTGCCGCAAGCATGTTCCACTGGAAAATGCCAAACGCATCCCTCCCGTCGACACGTTGCGTAGTGTCTGCGTCACTCAACCGGAGAGCCAGGCGGTGGGAGGGGAGCCACGGTGCCCGGAATCGACGAGTGCCTACTGGAAGCGATGCGACTGCCCGGTGCCCGGGGGGCCGCGTTGGTCGACTGGACGAGCGGGCTGGCCCTGGGCACGGTCGGAGAGGCGCCCGGCGGTGACCACGAGACCACCGCCGCGGAGGCCGCCGAGCTGGCCCGGCTGGCCGCCGAGCACGGGGCGTTCAGCACGGAGGACGACACCGAGGTGAGCCCTCCGGTGGAGGACCTGATCGTCAGCAACCGGGACAGCTACCACCTGCTGCGGTTCGTGGTCACGTCCTTCGACGCCACGGTGTTCCTGCATCTGTGGCTGGCCCGCGAGGACGGCAATCTCGCCCTCGCCCGGATCCGGCTCGGCGAGATGGCCGAGCGGCTGGTGCTGGGATGACCGTGGTCGAGATACCTCCGCCGCTGCCGGTCCGGGACCGGGCGGCCCCGCACGACGGGGCGGCCGGCGCGCTCTCGCCGATGCTGATACGCCTCGCCGACGAGCGGGCCACCGGAGTCCTGGTCCGTGAGCACGGCACCCTGCACCTGGCCGAGGGCCGAGTGGTGCACGCCGAGAGCCCCCTCGCACCCGGCCTCGACGTGCTCCTCACGGCCCACGGCACGCTCGACCCGGCGGTCTGGCCCTGGACCGACGACATACCCGCCGCGGTGCACCGGCTGCTCGACGCCGGTCTGCTGCCGAGAGGCGCCCTGGAACTGTGCCGCCTCGGCGCCCTGTACGACGCCGGGTACTTCGCGCTCGCGCCCAGCAGCACCCCGGGCCGGTTCCGCTACGGCACCCCGGCCGCCGCCGGCCCGTTCCCGGCGGTCCCCGTCACCGAACTGGAGCGGGAGACCCTGCGCCGCCGCGAGCTGCTGTACCGGATCTGGCCCGACCAGTCCACGGACGGCGCCCCGCTGATCCGCGCCGACCCGGTCGCGGCACCGCCGGTCACCCAGCGCCAGCGGGCGGTCCTGGACCGGGTGGACGGCGTCCGCACGGCCCCGGAGATCGCCCGGGAGCTGGGCCGGCCGGCCTTCCACACCCTGGTGGACATACGGCGGCTGGCGGCGGCCGGACTCCTCGCCCCGAGGAGCACCACGGCCGCCCCACCCCGGCTCCCCCCGGTCACCGACCCCGACATCGCGCTGCTGAAGAGGCTCAGGGATGCGCTGGAGGCCCTTTGAACGGCACCGCCCCGCCGAGAGGAGACAGCTGATGGCGGCAGAACCCGGCAGCTCCGACAGAGAGACCGTCCTCGACGAACTACGCCGGTTACGCACCCGGATGCCCCAGCTCACCGGCGCCCTCGCGGCCGGCGTGGACGGCCTGGTCGTCGCGCACGACTGCCCGGGGGTCGACCCGGAGGGCCTCGCCGCCCTGACCGCGGCCGAGCTCGGCGTCGCCGTGCGGGTGTCCGACGCCACCGGCAAGGGCGAGCTGAAGGAGCTGCTGGTACGCGGCGAGGACGGCTATGTCGCCACCTACGCGGCAGGCCGCAGCGCCGTACTCACCCTGCTCGCCGAGGACCGGGTGAACGTCGGCCGGCTCCACCTGGAGGGCCGCCGGGCCGCCGCCCGCATCGGAGAACTGGTCGACGCCGCCGAGGCCGCCGCCAAGGCCCTGCGCCCGGCCCGCACCACACCAGCCACACGGACCAGAACCACGCGCACGCCACGGACCAGCACCACCACCGACGCGCGCACCGCAACCGACAGTTGAAAGGAAACAGAAAGTCATGGCCAACACCGAAACCGCGCTGAAAGAGGCCCTCACCTCCATCGAGGGCGCCACCGGCGTCGCGCTCGTCGACTACACCACCGGCATGGCGCTGGGCACGATGGGCGGCAGCAAGACCTTCGACCTCAACGTGGCCGCCGCCGGCAACACGGACGTGATCCGTGCCAAGATGCGCACCATGGAGCACCTGGGGCTCAAGGGCGAGATCGAGGACATCCTGATCACGCTCTCCACCCAGTACCACCTGATCCGGCTGCTCAAGGGCCGGGGCGGCAACGGCCTCTTCCTCTACCTGGTCCTGGACATCTCCCGGTCCAACCTGGCGATGGCCCGGCACCAGCTGCGGAAGATCGAGGAGGACCTGGAGGTCTGACCTCCGGGTCCCGGGTTCACACCAGTGCCGCGGTGCGGCGGCGGGCCCCGCCCGGGGCCGCGTCGCCCGCCGCGATGCCGGTACCGCGGTAGGCCTTGACGGCCTTGCCGACCGGGCGGCCGCCGCACCCGTCGAGCCAGTCGACGCGCAGCCACACCAGCTGCTCCTCGGCCCGCTCGCGGCGGCCCAGCCAGGCCGCCTTCAGCCGCAGCCCGGTGCCGGTCCCGGCGAGCAGCATGCCGCCGGCGGCCGGCACCGCGAAGGCGCTGCCGAGCGCCACGGCCCAGGCCAGCAGCAGCCACCAGCGGTGCCCCCGGCGCCAGTTGCGCACGGTCACCGCCCGGTCCTGGAGCACATCGTGCTTGCCGGCCCGGGCGGCCCCGTGCAGCAGCGCGGTGTACCGCTTGCGGCGGGTGAGCGCCACGACGGCGGCGCCGACGATGAACAGCGCGGCCCCGGCCATGACGCCGATCCGGCGCCCGGTGATCCCCTCGGGCAGCACGCCGATCCCGGCCGCGAACACCCCGAACCACCACAGCGGGGCGGCCCCGGCCCGTACGACCACGGCCACCCGGGCCAAGCCCTGCCCGCCCCGTGTCCCTCGTCCCGCACGCGCCATGTCCGCCGCCTCCTCGCCTGTCCGTCCGTAGGGCGGGACGCTAACCACAGAACGTGAGACGAGTCTTAAAGCGGGCTATTCGACGAACAGCCCCCGGGCCGCCGCCCGCGCGTCGAACTCCTCCAGGCGGGCCTGCGCGTCCGGCAGGTCGTCGGCCATCGCCTCCAGGAGCACCCGGCCCAGCAGCATCGGCGCGCACGCCGTGTCGAAGGCCAGCCCGGTGCCGACGGCGGCCGGCAGCAGCAGGTCGGAGACCTTGGCCACCGGCGCGAAGGCGGAGTCGGCGACGGTCACGACGGTCAGCCCGGCCGTCCTCGCATAGCCCAGGGTGTCCACGACCTCGCGCGGATGCCGGGGCAGCGCGAAGCACAGCAGCGCCGTCGCACCCGCCCGTACGGCCGCGTCGATACGGTCGTGGATCATCGTGCCGCCCTCGTGGAGCAGCCGGACGTCCGGGTGCACCTTGGCGGCGAAGTAGGCGAAGCCGTACGCCTGCGAGGCGGCGGCCCGCAGTCCGAGCACCGGCAGCGGCCGGGACGCGGCCAGCACCCGGCCGGCCTGCTGCACCGGGCGCGGGTCGGCGAGCACCTCGGCGAGGTGCCGCAGGTTCTCGATCTCGGCCTCGACGGCCTGCTGGTACTCGTTGTACGACCCGTTGCCGGCCGCCTGTTCGGCGGGGACCACCTCGCGCAGGTGCTTGCGCAGCGCCGGGTAGCCGTCGAAGCCGAGGGCGACCGCGAACCGGGTCACGGACGGCTGGCTGACCCCGGCCAGTTCGGCCAGCTCCACGCTGGACAGGAAGGGCACGTCGGCGGCGCGCCGCACCATGCTGTGCGCGATGCGCCGTTGGGTCGGCGTGAGCCGGTGCCCCTCGAAGAGCGCCTGCAACCGTGTCGCAGGGCTGTCGGTCACGTTCATGACGTGCTCCCCCTCCAGATGTCCGTGAACCGGTCGAGCAGCCCGGCCGCCGCCGTGACGTCGTCCGTGAGCGGCCGGTCGGCCGGGTCCGCCTCGAGGACCGCCTCGGCGAGCTCCAGCGCCAGCCCCACCCCCAGCCCGGGTTCGGGCCTCAGGTCGCGCTGGCGCAGCGCCCGTACGGCGGCGACGAGTTCGCAGCCGACCACCAGACGGTACGCACGGCAGGCGCGCAGCGTTTGACGGGCGGCGAGCGAGGCGAAACTGGCCTGCTCCTCGACGCCTCGGGAGAGTACAGCGTGCCCGAGGGAGGCGGGCGCGGAGAAGGCGCGCAGATCGCCGAGGGCGGCGCCGGCGGCGTACTCCAGGATCATCACGCCGGAGGAGGCGGGCTCCGGGTCGGCGAGGAAGGGGCGCAGGCGGGTGAAGGCGGGCTCGTTGAGGGAGGAGAGCCGGGAGGTGGACAGGCGCGCGACCTGGGTGACGGCGAGCCGGAAGTGGTCCAGGGCGAGGGCGAGTTGGGCCTGGTAGAAGCCGCCGTGGTGGTAGGCGGCGAGGTCCTCGGACGAGATGAGGGGGTTCTCGGCGGCCGCGTTGATCTCGATCGCGAGGACCTGTTCCAGGGCGTCGGCGGCGTCCAGCGCGGGGCCGTGGATCTGGGGCACGCAGCGGAAGCCGTAGGGGTCCTGGATACGGCCGAGCGGCGGGGTGGGCCGGTCGGCGGCGCCGATCAGCTCCCGCATCCGGCGGGCGACCTCGACGCTGCCCCGGTGCGGGCGGGCCGCGTGCACGGGGGCCGCGTAGGCCTCGTGGGAGCCGTCGACGGCGAGCAGTGACAGGGCCGCGACGACCTGGGTGGCCTC
Source organism: Streptomyces sp. NPDC048254 (assembly GCF_043201895.1). Taxonomy (NCBI): domain Bacteria; kingdom Bacillati; phylum Actinomycetota; class Actinomycetes; order Kitasatosporales; family Streptomycetaceae; genus Streptomyces; species Streptomyces sp. NPDC048254. Next base: position 199,327 of record NZ_JBICZJ010000010.1, on the reverse strand, counting down.
GATCAGCCCGCGCAGCTCGTGCAGGGCGAGCGCGGACTGGCCGAGGGTGAGGGCGTTGCTGCTGATCAGGGCGAGGGCGTCGTTGTTGTCCAACGGCTGGGGATCCGGGGCCTTCTCGCCCCGCCAGGGGTGTTCCCCGGCCAGCGCCAGGCCCACCTGGGCCAGCGCGGCGATGTCCCCGGTGCCGACCGAGCCGAACTCGTTGACGACCGGATGCGCTCCCGCCTCCAGCGCCTCGCACAGGGCGGTGACGACGGTCGGCCGCAGTCCCGCGCCGCCCGCCAGCAGCTGGTTGGCCCGCACCGCGAGCATCGCGCGCACCTGCCGGGCGGGCAGTTCCTCGCCGATCGCCCCGGCATGGCTGCGCAGCAGCCGCAGCCCGTGTCCGGCGGCGGCCTCGGTGGGCACGTCCTCGTTCCGGTTGGCGCCGACGCCGGTCGAACGGCCGTAGACGCGGCCGGTGGCCGCGATCTGCCGGGCGGCGTTCCAGGACGCGTCCGCGCGCCGCATCCCGTCCGTGCCGGGGACCGGCCGGGCGGCACCGTCGGCGAGTCGTACGACATCCTCGACGCCCATTCCGATGCCGTCGAGGATCACCAGGCCGGAATGTTCTGTTCCGGGTGCGTCCACGATGCGAGACGACAACACGCCCAAACTCCCCTCAATCCGGACACCTGATCTTGCGTTGCGGTCATCCGTTACCTCGGATTAACGCCAGACCGTTGACAAGCTATTCACCTACGAAGAACTCTGCATGACGTTATACAGCCGGGCAAGGGACATCTCATGATCCAGTTCGACGCGGTCCACAAGCGCTTCCCCAACGGCACGACAGCAGTAAACGATCTCTCCCTGGAGATGCCGGAGGGCGGGGTGACCGTCCTGGTCGGCTCCTCCGGCTGCGGCAAGACCACCACCCTGCGGATGATCAACCGGATGGTCGACCCGACCTCCGGCACCATCCGGGTCGGCGGCAAGGACATCCTCGACCAGGACGCGGCCGAACTGCGCCGCTCCATCGGGTACGTCATCCAGCAGGCCGGGCTCTTCCCGCACCGCACGGTGCTCGACAACATCGCCACCGTCCCGCTGCTGCTCGGCTGGAACCGGAAGAAGGCCCGCGCCCGCGCCGCCGAGCTCCTGGAGACCGTGGGCCTCGCCGCCGACTCCGGCAAGCGCTACCCGCACCAGCTCTCCGGCGGCCAGCAGCAGCGCGTCGGCGTGGCCCGCGCACTCGCCGCCGACCCGCCGGTACTGCTGATGGACGAGCCGTTCGGCGCGGTCGACCCGGTGGTCCGCGCCCAGCTCCAGGACGAACTGCTCCGGCTCCAGAAGGAGCTGAACAAGACCATCGTCTTCGTCACCCACGACATCGACGAGGCGGTCCGGCTCGGCGACCGGATCGCCGTCTTCCGCACCGGCGGCCACCTCGTCCAGTGCGCCCCGCCCGCCGAGCTGCTGGCCCGCCCGGCCGACGACTTCGTCGCCGACTTCCTGGGCGCGGAACGGGGACTGAAGCTGCTGTCCCTCAAGACCCTCGCCGACGTCCCGCAGGGCCCGGCACCCCAGGGCGACTGGACCCTGGCGCTCGACCCGGCGGGCAAGCCCCTGCACTGGCGGTCCAAGGACGCCGAACTCCCCCTGCGGCCGCTCAGGGACGGCGACTCCCTGCTGGCGGCGCTCGACGAGTCCATCGCCTCCCCCACCGGGCTCATAGCCCGGGTCGACGCGGACGGCGTCCTCACCGGCGTCTCGTCCCGCGACGACATCCACGCGCACGCCGGCCAGGCGCACACCGAGGCCCGGGTGGTGGCGGCATGACCATCGACTGGTCGTGGATAGGCGACCACACCGACGACCTCACCAGCCTCACGTTCTCCCATCTCCAGGCGGCGATGACGGCCGTCTTCCTCGGCCTGCTGATCTCGCTCCCGCTCGCGGTCCTCGCCCACCGGGTCCGTCCCCTGCGCGGCTTCCTGCTCGGCCTCTCGAACGTGCTTTTCACGATCCCGTCGATCGCGATCTTCGTCCTGCTGCTGCCGATCAGCGGCCTGACCCGCACCACCACGGTCATCGGCCTCACCGTCTACACGCTGGTCGTGCTGCTGCGGAACACGGTCGAGGGGCTGGACTCGGTCCCCGCGAAGACCAAGGAGGCGGCCAAGGCGATGGGCACCCGCCCGCTGCGCACCCTCCTCACGGTCGAGTTCCCGCTGGCCCTTCCCGTGATCATGGCGGGCGTCCGGATCGCCACGGTCATGTCCATCTCGCTGGTGAGCGTCGCCACCTACATCGGCGACGGCGGCCTCGGCCAGCTCTTCACCGACGGCTTCCAGCGCGACTTCCCGACCCCGGTGATCGCGGGCGTGGTGCTCACGATCCTGCTCGCGGTGGTCGGCGACGCCCTGCTGGTGGCCCTCCAGTACGTCCTCACCCCGTGGCGCAGGAGGCGAGCCTGAGATGTACGAGCTGTTCAAGAACCTCGGCACCTGGCTGACCAGCGGTTCCCAGTGGGCCGGCCCGGACGGCATCGGCCACCGGCTCGCCGAGCACCTCCAGTACTCGCTGCTGGCGACCCTGATCGCCGCCGCGATCGGCCTCCCGATCGGCCTGCTGATCGGCCACACCGGCAAGGGCGCGTTCGTCGCCATCAACCTGGCGTCCTTCGGCCGCGCCCTGCCCACCGTCGGCCTGGTCGTCCTGGTCTTCCTGGCCGGCGGTCTGTCGATGCTGCCGGTGTACGTGGCGCTGGTCGCCCTCGCCGTGCCGGCGATCGTCACCAACACCTACGCCGGGATGACGGCCGTCGACCCGGACGTCCGCGACGCCGCCCGCGGCCAGGGCATGCGCGGCCACCAGGTCCTCTTCCAGGTCGAACTGCCGCTGGCACTCCCCCTGATCATGACGGGCCTGCGCCTCGCGCTCATCCAGGTCGTGGCCACCGCGACCATCGCCGCGTACGTCTCCTTCGGTGGCCTCGGCCGCTACGTCTTCGACGGACTCGCCCAGCGCGACCTCGTCCAGGTGCTCGGCGGCGCGGTGCTGGTCGCGGTCGTCGCCATCGCCCTGGATCTGCTGCTGAGCAGCCTCCAGCGCTTCCTCTTCCGCCACCGCACTGCCTAGGGACCCTTCGATGAACCGACGCACTCTCCTCGGCGGCCTCTTCGCGGCGGCCTCCGTCCCCGCCCTCTCCGCCTGCTCCGGCGGCATCACCTCCCTGAACGAAAGCAGCGGTTCGGCCGCCGGCGGCGGCTCCAGCAAGAGCGGGATCACCATCGGCACCGCCAACTTCACCGAGAACCAGGTGCTCGGCTACCTCTACGCGGCCGCCCTCAAGGCCGCCGGCGTGAAGGTGAAGGTCCGCCCCAACCTCGGCACCCGGGAGATCGTGATCCCCGCGCTCAAGGCCGGCGACATCGACCTGCTGCCCGAGTACCAGGGCGCCCTCCTCAACTACCTGGCCCCGAAGGACACCTCGGCGGACCCGGGCACCATGCAGAACGCGCTGGCGATCGCCCTGCCCAGCGGCCTCCAGGTGCTCCCCTACGGGCAGGCCGCCGACTCCGACTGCTTCGTCGTCACCCGGGCGACCGCGCGGAAGTACGGCCTGACCTCGCTGGCCGACCTGGCCAAGCAGAACGGGCAGCTGGTCATCGGCGCGGCCCCCGAGGTGAAGAAGCGCCGGGTGGGCGCCATCGGCCTCCAGGACGTGTACGGCGTCCAGTTCAAGGAGTTCAAGTCGCTGGACTCGGACGGGCCGCTGGTCAAGGGCGCCCTGAAGAAGGGCGACGTGGACGTGGCCAACCTCTTCACCACCGACACCGACATCGCGGCCAACGACTGGGTGGTGCTGACCGACCCCAAGAACCTGGTCCCCAGCCAGCACATCGTCCCGCTGATCGCCGACCGCAAGGCCGACTCCACGGTCCGCAAGGCCCTCGCCCGGCTCGGCAACCTCCTCACCACCGAACAGCTCACCCAGCTCAACAGCCAGGTGGACAACGACAAGAAGGACCCGGAGGACGTGGCGGACGCGTACGCCAAGGAGCACGGGCTGACCTGATCACGAAGCCGTATCGCATGATCGATGAGCCGATGACGGAAGCACCAAATGTCCGCAAACAGGCACACGGAGTAATCGTGCGTGTGCTTACGGTGAGGAGGTGTCAACAGCACCGCACCGGAACTCTGTGAACTCTGAGGAAGCGTCATGGCCTCGAACCGCAGGGCCTTTCTGACCGCCACCGCCACCGCGACCGCCGTCGGCGCGCTGGCCGTCGCCCCCACCCCGGCGACGGCCGGCACCGGCCGACCGCACTCCCCCGCTCCCGCCACCGCCACCGCCGCCCTGGACGAACTCCTCGCCGGCAACCGGCGGTACGCGGCCGGCCGCCCGCGCCGCCCGCACGACATCGTCGGCCACCGCCGGCTGCTGGCCGGCGGACAGCACCCGTTCGCCGTCGTCCTCGGCTGCATCGACTCCCGGGTCGTCCCCGAGCTGGTCTTCGACCAGGGCCTCGGCGACCTGCTGTGCATAAGGACGGCCGGGCAGGTGCTGGACGAGGCCGTGCTCGGTTCGATCCAGTACGGCGTGGAGGAACTGCGCGTCCCGCTGGTCGTGGTGCTCGGCCACGAGCGCTGCGGGGCCGTCGCCGCCACCCTCGGCCGGCTGCGCACCGGCGCATCCGTCCCCGGCCACCTGGAACTCCTCGTCGAGGAGATCACCCCGGCCGCCCGCCGCACCAGGGCGCTGCCCGGCGACTGGGCCGAGCACACCATGCGGGCGCACACGGCCTGGGTGCGGGACGCGATCCGCGCGGACCCCGCGTTCGCGGGGGCGTCGGTGGTCGCGGCACGGTTCGACCTGGACAGCGGGCTGGTGTCGCTGCTGCCCTGAGGGCGGGCCCCCGGGGAATTGCGGGGGCTTACCCCAGTGCGCCGAGCGCCCCGGCTCCCTACCGTGGGCGCCATGACGGACGCGCATGACACCGACCTGAAGAAGGACCTCGCCGCCACCCTGCACGCCCGCAGGGAACTGGGGCCCGAGTACGAGTCGGAGCTGGCCGACTCCTTCGTGGAGAAGATCGACCAGCGCATCGACGGCGCGGTGGAGCGCCGGCTGCGCAGGACCCTGGCCGAGCAGCAGCTCCAGGTGGCCCGGGGCGCGCGGCGCGGCAAGGGCACCGACTCCTGGGGAGAGCGGTTCGGTTTCGCGATCGTCTCACTGGTGCTGGCGGTCCCGCTGTCGGCGCTCGGCGGCACGTTCGGCGGCACGACCGGCCTGATCGCCACCTGGCTCGGCATCGTCGGCGTGAACATGGCCCAGGCGGTCCGCGTCAACCCGGGCGTGTTCCGCCACTCCGACCGCGAGGACTGACCCGCGACCCCGCGGGTCACACCTGCCGGGTCGGCAGGACGACGACCTGCCGCAGGTTGACGTGCCGGGGCCGGCTCGTCACATAGCCCACCAGGTCGGCGATGTCCTCGGCGGCCAGCGAGCCCATCCCCTCGAACATGCCGCCCAGTTGCTCCCGCAGTTCGGCCGACCCGATGTGGTCGGCCAGTTCGGTCTCCGTCAGCCCCGGTTCGACGTTGGTGACCCGCACGTCACGCGGCCCGAACTCGGTGCGCAGCAGCTGCGAGAGATGGGTGACGGCGGCCTTGGTGGCGCCGTACACCGCGTAGGTGGGGAAGACGCCGTGCGCGCCGACGGACGACACATTGACGAGATCGGCGGTACGGCCCTGCGCCGCGGCTGCCACCAGGTCCCCGGTGAAGGCCCGCAGCACCCGCAGCACGCCGGTCACATTGGTGTCGATCATGCGCTGCCACTCGTCGAGCCGGCCGTCGTCGATCGGGTGGGGCAGCATCACACCGGCGTTGTTGACGACGAGGTCGACGGTGCCGTAGGCCGCGTGCACGGCGTCCGCCGCCGCCTGTACGGACGCGTCGTCGGTGACGTCGGCGGTGACGGCGAGGGCCTGACCGCCGTTCGCCCGGATCTTCGCCACGACGGTCTCCAGCCGGTCCGCGCGCCGGGCGAGCAGCGCCACCCGGGCGCCCGACTCGGCGAGCCGCAGGGCGACGGCCGCCCCGATCCCGCTGGCGGCTCCGGTGACGACCGCGGTACGGCCGGACAGGTTGTCGTACGACATGAGGTACTCCCTGGTCAGTGCCGCCGGGCAGGCCCCGGTGGCCGGTCTCCACCCTCGCCGGATCCGGGCGCCCTACCCAGGGATGCGCTTTTCCTGGGTCTGGCAGTACCAGGCTGGGAAGGGGCCGCTCCCCTACGATCGAAGCCATGGACGGGGACCTCGGAGACTTTCTGCGTTCGCGCCGCGCCCGGATCCGGCCCGAGGAGGTGGGGCTGCCCTCGCACGGGCGGCGCCGCGTGCCGGGCCTGCGCCGGGAGGAAGTGGCGCAGCTGGCGGGCGTGAGCGTCGACTACTACATCCGGCTGGAGCAGGGCAGGGGGCCCGGGGGCCCCGCCCGGACGAAGTCCGGGGGAGTCTCGGACGCGGTGCTGGACGCGATCGCCCGGGTGCTGCGCCTGGACGAGACCGAGCACGCCTATCTGCGGACGGTGGCCCGCCCCGGCCGCAAGGGCACCGGCCGCCCGGCCGGCCCGCGGGTGCGCCTTGGTGTGCAGCTGCTGCTGGACGGCATGGACCGGACGCCGGCGTTCGTGCTGGGCCGCCGGATGGACGTGCTCGCCTGGAACACGCTCGGCGACGCGGTGAACGGCTTCAGCGCGCTGGCCCCGGCCGAGCGCAACATCCCGCGCCATGTGTTCCTGGACCCGGCGGCCGCGGACTTCTACCCCGACTGGGCGGCCGCCGCCGCCCAGACCGTCGCCAATCTGCGGATCGACGCGGGCCGCCACCCCGACGACCCCCGCATGACCGCGCTGATCGGCGAACTCTCTCTGAAGAGCGCGGACTTCCGCCGGCTGTGGGCGGACCACGAGGTCAAGGTGTGCGCGTACGGCGTGAAGCGCATCCAGCACCCGGTCGCCGGACTGCTCGTCCTCCCCTACGAGACCCTCACGGTCCCGACGGCCCCGGACCAGACCCTCGTCGCGTACACCCCGGAACGGGGCTCGGAGACGGCGGAGCGGCTTGCGCTGCTGGGGAGCTGGGCGACGACCGGCTGAGCCGGGCCGGGCCGGGAAAAGTAATGCGCGGGGACCGCCGCACCCCCGTTACCGGGGGGCGGGACGACGGCGGTCCCCGCGAGGGACATGGACCGGGTCAGGGCCGGGTCTCACGTCCAAGCGTCCATGGAGGTCCGGGAGCCGCTCCGGAGGTCCTTGGACGTTCGGTGTCGGCCGGGGCGGGGAGCCGCTCCCGCCCTGCCGACACCCACTAATGTGCCGGACGCGTGTTAAGCGTGTGCTGCGTGGACGTGACACGCTCGTACCACTTCCGCGAAGTCCACCGCTTGGACAGGAGACCGTAAGTTCCCCGGTGTCACGGGCAGTTCACCGGACGTTCGCTAGTGCTTGCCGCCCTTGGCGAGAAAGGCCAGCAGGTCCTGCCGGCTGACGACGCCCTTGGGCTTGCCCTCGACGAGGACGATCGCCGCGTCCGCCGCGCCCAGCACCGACATCAGGTCGCCGACCGGCTCGCCGGAGCCGACCTGCGGCAGCGGCGCGCTCATGTGCTTCTCCAGCGGGTCCTCCAGGGAGGCCCGCTTGCTGAACAGCGCGTCGAGCAGCTCCCGTTCGACGACCGAGCCGACGACCTCGGCGGCCATCACGTCCGGGTGCCCGGCGCCCGGCTTGACGACCGGCATCTGCGAGACGCCGTACTCGCGCAGCACCTCGATGGCCTCCCCGACGGTCTCCTCCGGGTGCATGTGGACGAGGGAGGGGATGGAGCCGCCGGCCTTGTCGCTGAGCACGTCGGCGACGCGGGCGCTGGGACCCTCGTCCTCCAGGAAGCCGTAGTCGGCCATCCACTCGTCGTTGAAGATCTTGCTGAGGTAGCCGCGGCCGCTGTCCGGCAGCAGGACGACGACGACGTCGTCCGGGCCGAGCCGCTCGGCCACCCGCAGCGCGGCCACGACCGCCATCCCGCAGGAGCCGCCGACCAGGAGGCCCTCCTCCTTGGCCAGCCGCCGCGTCATCTGGAAGGAATCCTTGTCGGACACGGCGACGATCTCGTCGGCGACGGTCCGGTCGTAGGCGGTCGGCCAGAAGTCCTCACCGACGCCCTCGACGAGGTACGGCCGCCCCGACCCGCCGGAGTACACGGAGCCCTCCGGGTCCGCGCCGATCACCTGGACCCGGCCGTCGCTGGCGTCCTTCAGATAGCGGCCGGTGCCGGAGATGGTGCCGCCGGTGCCCACGCCCGCCACGAAATGGGTGATCTTCCCCGCCGTCTGCTCCCACAGCTCGGGGCCGGTCGAGTGATAGTGCGACAGGGGGTTGTTCGGGTTGGAGTACTGGTCCGGCTTCCAGGCGCCGGGGGTCTCCCGGACGAGCCGGTCGGAGACGTTGTAGTACGAGTCCGGGTGCTCGGGATCGACGGCGGTGGGGCAGACGACCACCTCGGCGCCGTACGCCCGCAGCACGTTGATCTTGTCGGTGCTGACCTTGTCGGGGCACACGAAGATGCACTTGTACCCCTTCTGCTGGGCCACGATCGCCAGGCCCACCCCGGTGTTTCCGCTGGTCGGCTCCACGATGGTGCCGCCGGGCCGAAGCTCCCCGCTCTTCTCGGCGGCCTCGATCATCCGCAGGGCGATGCGGTCCTTCACGGAACCGCCCGGGTTGAAGTACTCGACCTTGGCGAGCACGGTGGCCTGGATGCCCTGGGTGACGCTGTTGAGCCTCAGCAGCGGGGTGTTGCCGACGAGGCTGATCATCGAGTCGTGGAATCGCACCGTTGTCTCCGGTTGCTTTCAAAAGAAGTGGTCCTGGTGGTGCGGCCAGCCTAAGGCCCGCTCCGGAGGTTCACTCCCCGTTGAGATTGACGCACGGCCTGTACGGGGCAAGGAGTGGATGAGCGGCAACGAGGAGGTGGCGGCGACGCATGACGAACATGTCGAGGGCGCGGGTGGCCCGGCGTATCGCGGCCGGGGCGGCGTACGGCGGAGGCGGGATCGGGCTGGTCGGCGCGGCCGCGGTGGGCCTGGTGCTGGCCGAGGTCCGGATGGCCAGGACCCGGGTGAACAACGGCAACAGCGGCGGCCGGGTGCCGATGGCGGACGGCCGCTACGGCGACGCGTACGGCACCGGTGAGCCTCCGCTGCGCCTGACGATGCTCGGCGACTCCACGGCGGCGGGGCAGGGGGTGCACCGGGCCGCACAGACGCCGGGCGCGCTGCTGGCGTCGGGCCTCGCGGCGGTCGCCGAACGCCCGGTCGAGTTCACCAACGTGGCCCGGCCCGGCGCCCAGTCCGACGACCTGGACCGCCAGGTGGCGCTGGTCCTGGGCTCGGCCTCGCCGCCCCCCGACGTCTGCGTGATCATGATCGGCGCGAACGACGTCACCCGCCGCATGCCGCCGACCCGCTCGGTACGCCACCTCTCGGCAGCGGTCCGCCGGCTGCGCACGGCGGGCGCGGAGGTCGTGGTCGGCACCTGCCCCGACCTGGGCACGATCGAGCCGGTACGACAGCCGTTGCGCTGGCTGGCCCGGCGGGCGTCGCGCCAGCTGGCAGCGGCCCAGACGATCGGCGCGGTGGAGCAGGGCGGCCGCACGGTGTCGCTGGGCGACCTGCTGGGCCCCGAGTTCGCGGCGAACCCCCGCGAGCTCTTCGGCCCCGACAACTACCACCCCTCGGCGGAGGGCTACGCCACCGCGGCGATGGCGGTGCTCCCCACGGTCTGCGCCGCCCTCGGCCTGTGGCCGGCGGAAGAGGAGCGCCCCGACATCACCCGCCGCGAGGGGTTCCTCCCAGTGGCTCGCGCGGCGGCGGAGGCGGCGGCCGAGCCCGGCACGGAGGTCACGGCGGCGATGCCGACGGGGCCGCGGGGCCCATGGGCCCTGCTGAAACGCCGCCGGCGCCACCAGGTCGACGAGCCGCCCGCCCTTCCACCCGACTCGGCGTCCGAAGAGGCGAGGTCGAGGGCGGGCAGGACGGACTAGGACAGAGGGGAACCTGTTGCGGGCCTGCATGTGAGACGCCCCGTAAGGGGCGCGGGGCTGAGTCGATATGCGGCTCAGCCGCGTGGGCGCGACCAGCCCCCACGCACCCGCACGGACCCACGCACCCCTCGACACCGAAAAAGCAAGCGCTTAGAAAGTGCGGTCAGTGTCACACCCCGGCACCGGTGACCAACGACATACGTGCGGGTAACTTCCCAAGCAGCCCTGTCAGTCCCCGCGCCCACCCGTCGCCCGACCACCACCCCTCAACGAGGCGCTACGCGCCGCCCCTTCCCTCTGGAGCCGTGAGATGCCCGAAGCCGTCATCGTCTCGACCGCCCGTTCCCCGATCGGCCGTGCCGTCAAGGGCTCCCTGAAGGACCTGCGCCCCGACGACCTCACCGCGACGATCATCCAGGCCGCCCTCGCCAAGGTCCCCGAGCTGGACCCCAGGGACATCGACGACCTGATGCTCGGCTGCGGCCTCCCCGGCGGCGAGCAGGGCTACAACCTCGGCCGGATCGTCGCCGTGCAGATGGGCATGGACTACCTGCCCGGCACCACGATCACCCGTTACTGTTCCTCGTCCCTGCAGACCAGCCGCATGGCGCTGCACGCCATCAAGGCCGGCGAGGGCGACGTGTTCATCTCGGCCGGTGTCGAGACGGTCTCCCGCTTCGCCAAGGGCAGCTCGGACGGCCTCCCGGACACCACCAACCCGATCTTCGCCGAGGCCCAGGCCCGTACCACCGCCACCGCCCAGTCCACCGGCTCCACCTGGCACGACCCGCGCGAGGACGGCCTGGTCCCCGACCCGTACATCGCGATGGGCCAGACCGCCGAGAACCTGGCCCGCATCAAGGGCGTCACCCGCCAGGACATGGACGAGTTCGGCGTCCGCTCCCAGAACCTCGCCGAGGAAGCCATCAAGAACGGCTTCTGGGAGCGCGAGATCACCCCGGTGACCCTCCCCGACGGCACGGTCGTCAGCAAGGACGACGGCCCGCGCGCCGGCGTCACCCTGGAGGGCGTGGCAGGCCTGAAGCCGGTCTTCCGCCCCGACGGCCTGGTCACGGCCGGCAACTGCTGCCCGCTGAACGACGGCGCCGCCGCCGTGATCATCATGTCCGACACCAAGGCCCGCGAGCTCGGCCTCACCCCGCTCGCCCGGATCGTGTCGACCGGCGTCACCGGCCTCTCTCCCGAGATCATGGGCCTCGGCCCGGTGGAGGCGAGCAAGCAGGCCCTGAGCCGCGCCGGTCTCACCGTCGACGACATCGACCTGTTCGAGATCAACGAGGCGTTCGCCGCCCAGGTGATCCCCTCCTACCGCGACCTGAACATCCCGCTGGAGAAGCTGAACGTGAACGGCGGCGCCATCGCCGTCGGCCACCCCTTCGGCATGACCGGCGCCCGCATCACCGGCACACTGATCAACTCCCTCCAGTTCCACGACAAGCAGTTCGGCCTGGAGACGATGTGCGTCGGCGGCGGCCAGGGCATGGCGATGGTCATCGAGCGCCTGAGCTGAGCAACCGTACGGCCCTGAATGATCCCTGAGTGACCGTCACGGCACCCACCGTGACGCCACGGCCCGGTGTTCGAGAAAACTCCGAACACCGGGCCGATTTGTGATCCAATCTCCCCCAGGATGTGACCTATCTCCCTCTGTGAGGGCATCTGCGCAGGTCAGCGTGACTGCCTCGGCAAACCCGAGGGTCAAAGTCCTGTCCGTTTTGTGATGTTACGCACTGACAGCTTGATAGTCCACCCTTCAAGCTGATGTAGGAAGTCGGGGGTCGACTTTGAACCGGGAGTACGTCAGTGAGCGCCATGCCGATCGCCTTGCTGCTCACCACGGCCGCCACGGGCGCCGTGGGCGTCGCTGTCCTGCGCACTGTTCTGAAGCTGCGCCGTCAGGTCGCCGAGCTGCACACCCAGCTTGCCCAGAACCAGGCCGCCGCGATGCGCGCCCTGTTGCCGGCCGCCCGCAGCCATGCGGACGCCGGGCAGATACGGGCCGCCGTGGCCGAGGCGCTCGCCGAGGAGCGGGAGCGGGAACTGGCCGAGGCGCGGGCCTTCTGGGCCGCGCAGGAGGCGCGTGACGCCTCCGACACGCCGTCGCTGCTGGGCCTGGCGGACGGTGAGCCGTTCCTGCCCCGGCAGAGCGACTTCGTGGGCCTGGAGCCGGTCGCCGAGCCGGCGACGGAGGCCGACGACTTCGCCGGGAGCGCGCCCGCCGAGTCCCCGGAGCTGGCGGCGGCCCGCCGCCGTCACCCGTCCCATCCGGACTTCGTACCGGTGCAGTCGTCGGTGGTGAACGACCATGAGCGCACGGTCGCGACGCTGGAGCAGCTGGCCGAGTCCCGGGTCGAGCTCGCCGACGTGCGCCCCGGGCCGCTGGGCACGCTGGACGTCTACGTCTTCGCCGACGGTACGACGCTGTGCATGACGCCGGGGCACCGGGAGACGGCGGAACGGCTGGCCGCGGCGCTGAGCGCGGGCGAGACGCCGTACCTGCTGGGCGGGTCGGGGATCTCCGGCGCCTACACGCTGACGTTCGCGTGCGGCGAGGAGAACGTGTACATCCTGGCGGACCGGGTCATAGCGTCGCTGTGAGCCATTGAGGGTGCGTGGTCGGGTGCAAGACCGTCGTGGCTGGTCGCGCAGTTCCCCGCGCCCCTAGAAGCAGGCCGTTGCCGCGAGCGCCCCTTCAGGGGCGCGGGGAACTGCGCGAGCAACCCCCGCGCACCCGCACCCGACCACGCACCCCCGGCCCTCACACCCCCGCCCTCTTCTGCGCCTCCTCCACCAGGCGCACCGCGTCCCCCACTTCCGCGTCGCTCTCCAGGACCACCGCCAAGTCGTTCCCGGCCACGGTGATTTGGTCGGCGACCGCGAACATCCCCGCGTCCGGCATCTCCCGGGCCTCGCCGCCCGGCTCCTCGACATCCTGCGCCCAGTTGGCCAACTGCCTGGCCAGCGACAGCGCCTCCGCGGCCGCCCCCCTCTGCAACCGACTCTGCGGCGCCGCCCTCAACTTGTCGGCGAAGTGCTCCACGGCACGGGTAAGAGGCGTCGTATCAACCACGCCGTGAGCGTAACGCCTGATGTCGGCTGTCCTGTCCCGACTGTTGCCAACACGCCAACACTCAGGCACGGTGACGTGAAGGACCGGCTACAACCCCCCTTTGCGCACCGGAGGCGCCGATGTCCCAAGTCTTCTCCGAGGAGACCCATCGCAACATGCTCGCCCGCATCCCCCACTGCACCGGTCGTGAAGTGTCCGACTGGCTGCGTACCGTCGCCGAAGGCCCGTCCCTCTTCCGCTTCGAGGAGAAGGTCAGCTGGCTCCGCCACGAGCACAATCTCGCGTACGGCCACGCGAAGGCGTTGATCCACGAGTACGACATGAGGAGGGCCGCGCGCAAACTTCTCTAGGCGCGCACAGACGACGAAGGGCCCCGGGGGTGGTGCTCCGGGGCCCTTCTCGGCTCTCTTGCGAGAGAAGTTCGTACCGCTAGTCGTTACTGCTGAAGATCGCCACCAGGCGCAGCATCTCGACGTAGATCCACACCAGCGTCAGGGTGAGGCCGAACGCGGCCAGCCAGGCCTCGTTCTTCGGGGCGCCGTACGCGATGCCGTCCTCGATCTGCTTGAAGTCGAGGGTCAGGAAGAACGCGCCGAGCAGGATCGCGATGATGCCGACGATCGCGCCGAGCGGGCCGAAGCTGCGCAGTCCGCCGTTGTCGGCGACACCGAACGCGACCAGCAGCAGGTTGACCGCCATGACCAGCACGAAGGCGATGGCGATGGCCATGCCGATGCGGGCGTAGCGGGCGGTGACGCGGATCCAGCCGGCCTTGTAGACCAGCAAGGTCGCGGCCGTGACCGCCATGGTGCCGAGCACCGCCTGGAACGGGGCGCCGCTCCACTGGCTGTTGTACATCTCGCTGATCACGCCGAGGAAGACGCCCTCGAAGGCGGCGTAGCCCAGGATCAGCGCGGGCACCGGGGTGCGCTTGAAGCTCTGGATCAGCGCCAGGACCATCGCCACGATCGCGGAGCCGAAGGCCAGGCCGTAGCTGGTGCTGGAGACCGGCAGCAGGGCCCAGGCGAGGGCCGCGCCGACGGCGACCGTGCCCAGCGTCATCGCCGAGCGCAGGACCACGTCGTCCATGGTCATGCGGCCGGTGGTGGCCGGGGCCTGTGGCGGGGCGCCCTGCTGGACGTCCTGCTGGGCGTAGGGGTTGTTCGCGTAGGGGTTCTGCGCGTACGGGTTGCCCTGTGCGTACCCGGCCTGCGGCGCGGTGTTGAAGCCCGCGTAGCCGTTGTCGCGGCTGAACCCCCGTCGCGAGAAGACCGGGTTACTGCTCCTCATTTCGCTCCTCCATGGCCACGGTGCGTGGCCTTGGCGTCAAGAGTAATGGATTGGTAAAAGAATGACCCTCGTACCTCAGGAGGATCTTTCCCTCGCCGTGCTGCGCAACACGCTACGCGGACCCCTGATTCCCGGCCATGGAGGGCTTCATTCCATGACCAAGCCGCTACACGACAGGAACCGGCCGCAGATGCCTCAGGCGTCCAGGGGGAAGCCCGTGTACGCCTCCGCCAGGTCGGTCTCGGCCGCCCGGCAGGAGGCGATCCGGCCGAGCCGGGCCAGCTGGAGCCGGGCCTCGAAGGGGGTGTCCTCGGGACCGCGGTGGAGCAGGGTGGTCATGTCGTAGGAGAACCGCTCGGCCTGCCAGACCCGGCGCAGGCAGGTCGCCGAGTAGGTCTCCAGGAGCTCGGGGGAACCCGTCTCCTGCTCGTGGGCGAGGGCGCGGGCGAGGGTGACGACGTCGCCGACGGCGAGGTTCAGCCCCTTGGCGCCGGTCGGCGGCACGATGTGGGCGGCGTCCCCGGCGAGGAAGACCCGGCCGTGCCGCATGGGCTCATGGACGTACGACCGCATGGGCGTGACCGACTTCTGGGTGATCGGGCCGCGCGCGAGGCGCCAGTCGTCGTCGGTCTCGAAACGCCGCTCCAGCTCGTCCCAGATCGCCTCGTCGGTCCAGTCCTCGGCGTCCGTGCCGGCCGGGACCTGGAGGTAGAGGCGGGAGACGGACGGGGAGCGCATGGACAGGAGGGCGAAGCCCCGGTCGTGGCGGGCGTAGACCAGTTCATCGTGGGAGGGGGCGACGTCGGCGAGGATGCCCAGCCAGGCGTAGGGGTAGGTGCGCTCGAAGACCCGGGAGAGGGACTCGGGGAACACGCTGCGGGCCACCCCCCAGAAGCCGTCGCAGCCGACGACGTACGCGCACTCCAGTACGTCCTCGCGCCCCTCGTGCCGGAACCGCACCCGCGGCCGCTCGCCCTCGGCGCCCGCCACCGCCAGCGCCTCCGCCTCGAAGAGCAGCGGGCCGCCCTCCTTGAGCTGGAGGGCGATGAGGTCCTTGCAGACCTCGGTCTGGGCGTAGACCGTCACGGACCGCCCGCCGGTGAGCCCGGGGAAGTCCACGCGGTGGCGCTGGGTCGCGAACCGCAGCTCGATGCCGTCGTGGCGCAGGCCCTCGCGGTCCATGCGCTCCCCGGCGCCGGCCGCGCGCAGCACGTCCACCGTGCCCTGCTCCAGGATCCCGGCGCGCTGGCGGTGTTCCACGTAGGAGCGGTCGCGGCTCTCCAGGACGACCGAGTCGATGCCGGCGTTGTGCAGCAGCCGGGCGAGCAGGAGCCCGGCGGGTCCGGCTCCGATGATGCCGACGGTGGTGCGCATCGGTCGTTCCTTCCGTGGACGGGGCGTCGTCGCCCGCTGCGGGGACTCCGGCGTTCACTTCACTCGCGTTCGCCTGGTGAACTTTCCTTCACTTCCTTCCCGAGTCTCCGTCCGGAGGTACCCCCTGTCAATGGACGCGCCCGAGGTCCGCCGGTGCAACACGACCGGCCGCCCGGCCCGCCGGAGGCGGTGGTGGGCCGGGCGGCCGGTGCGCGGAGCGGCGGGGCGGGGATCAGCGGCCCGGCCAGCCGTCCAGGTGGCGGTGCAGGGTGACGTCGGTGCGCGGGTCGCCCTTCGGGGCGCTCGCGACCGCGTCGTGCAGGACGGTGGTGACCTCGGCGGCGAGCCCGTCGGCCTGCGTGCGCAGGTCGGCGGCCGGCAGGGTGGAGCGGGTCAGTTCGTCGAGCCGGCGGTGGATGTCGGCGAGCTTGCCCCGCGCGGTGGCGTCGAGGAGCAGCGGGTTGGGCGTGGAGACCACGAACTGGTAGGCACCGGCCAGGGTCTGGCAGCCCGTGCACTCCTTGTTGGCGGCGTCGCTGAGGTTCACCGCGTTCAGCCGCGCGTGCTCCCCGGCGACCGTGACGATTTGGAAGGACAGCGCGACCGAACGGCAGTGGTCGTCGGCCGAGCAGCCGGCCGAGACGGCGTTGGCCTGGTTGCGTACCGCGGCGGCGCTGACCTTGCCGAACTGACGGACCGTGAACGAGTCACGGACCTGGGTGTGGTGCCCGCGGTCGGCGTGGCTGAAGACATGGTCGGAGGCGACCGCGGCATGCGGCACGGCGGTGGCCGCCTGTGCCGGCAGGGCCGTGGCCGCCCCGGCGACCCCGGCGGCGAACAGGCCGATCCGGACGGCCCGCCGGGTGAGCGGACCTGAGGTGGTGCGTGGTTTTCGGTGACTGCTCATGGATGCTCCAGTGCTTCTGCGGTGGGTGGTTCGGTGGCCGTACGACGGCCGGCCGCGTGGTGGTGGCCGGCGGACCGGCCCGCACGATGGCCGTACGACGGCCCGGTGCCGCTCGTCAGGACGTGGCCGGGGCCGGGGGGCTCGGCGAGTCGCTGGCCGGCGGCGGGGACGGGCTGGGCGTCGGGGACTCCGGGGCGCTCACCGACGGCGAGGGCGACGGCGCGGGCTCCGTCGTGCCGGTCCCGTCGGACGGCGAGGGCACCGGATCGGCGACCGTTCCCCCGCCGGACGGCACCGGCGACCTGGAGGTACCGCCGCCGGGGCCGCCGGGCACCGAGGCGGACGGCGACGCCGAGGCGGACGCCCGGCGCGAGGACTCCGTCGGCGAGGGGCCGGCGCTCGCCCCGGCCGAGGCGGCCGTCGCACCGGCCGCCGGGTCCGACGGGCTACCGGAGTCCGTCGGACGGTCCGGGGTCGTGGCCTGCCGGGCCGGCGGTGCCTCGGTCGGCACCCCCGGCTGGAGGATCGGCGCGATCGGCGGCTGCTTGGGCAGCGGCTTCGGCGTCACCCCGGAGACCCAGGCGTAGCTGAGAGCGGTGAGCCCGGCGAGGGCGAGCGCGCAGACCGCGAGCCGCAGCCTCGGCCGGCCCGCCGTGGTGCGTTTCGCGGCCCGGAAGAGCCGCCCGCCGATCTTCACGGACAGATAGACGACACCGGCCATCGGGCACAGCAGCATCACGCTGCCGATGGTCCCGACCAGCCCCTCGACGATCTTCCCGTCCACGAACGCCGAGCCGGTGCCCACGAGTTGCTCGGTCAGGGAGCGGGTCATGGTGGTGAGGATCCGCGGCAGGTTCCACAGCGCGTACCCGAGTTCGCCGATGATCAGCGGGACCATCGTCAGCACCCAGGTGGCGACGATGGCGCGCGCCGACTTCTTCAGCCCGGCGACCTCCTCGCGGGCCTTGTCCCCCCGCCGCCCCGGCACCAGGGCCAGCAGGATCGGCTTGATCTTGCCGTACAGGTCCGGGACCCCGGCCAGGTCGCCGAGGATGTAGTAGCCGTCCAGCCGTACGGCCGGCATCAGCTGTTCCAGGATCTCGAAGTGCCCGAGGTAGACCGTGGCCAGGAAGAACTGCGCCCCGGTGGCGAAGTAGGCGCCGGCCATGGCCAGCATGAAGACGATGTTGAAGTAGACGCCGCCGAGGTCGGTGCGGAGCCGGCCGGCCCGGCCGATCCGGTAGACGTCGGTGACGTCGGTGTACATCGAGGGCCAGATGAGGAAGAGCCCGCACCCGATACAGCCGGGGCGGGCTCCGCCGTATCTGCACGCGGAGGCGTGGCCGAACTCGTGGAAGACGAGGGAGGCCACGGTGAGGACGAAGACGACCAGGATCAGGACCGGCTGGTCGAGCACCTCCAGGACGGGTTCTATCGCCCCGAAGAACCCGAACAGCCAGACGTCCATGCCGACGGCCGCGGCCAGCGCCAGTGCCACCACCACCGGTCGGTGCAGCCAGGCCAGCGAACGGGCGATCTTCGCCGTCCGCCGCTCGTTGAAGATCACCCGGTGGCCCTTGAGGGCGAGCAGCAGGTCGGAGCGCGGGGCGTCGACCTCGTCGTCCTCCTGGCCCTCCGGGACCGTCACGCCCAGCGGTTCGAGCTTCTTCTCGACGAGGTAGCGGATGTTCTCCCCGCTGACCTCGCGGCCGAAGCGGGCGCTGACCCGGTGGGCGATGGCCTCGGCATCGCGGACGCCGTCGACCGACGACGCCACCAGGTACAGCAGCCTGGACAGCTGCACGACCTGCCCGTCCCCCCGACGGGCGATGTACTTGGGCTCGGTGAATCCCGACCCCTGGTACTCGCCGTGCAGCCGCAGTCCCGCGCTCAGCCGCGGGACCGGCGACGGCGGGTCGACCACCGGCAGGTTGCCCGTCGCGACCTGCTCGTAGGTGACCGGCCAGCCGCCGGGTCCGGGCACCGGGCCCGTGTCGTACAGTGCGGCGGTCCCGTCTCCGAGCACCGTCATGTGTGGTCTCCCCCCGGATCCCGCATGCAGTTCCCCCCTTGGCGCCTGTCCGGCACCGGCCGCGAGCGCCACCGCCGGGGCGACGGCGGTGACGCTCCCGGGGACTACTGGGTGACGCTGATCGTCTGCGCGGCCTGCGAGGTGGCGGACGACCACGCCGAGTGGTCGTTCAGGGCGGCGGACTGGTTGGACGCGTCGATGTTGGCGATGTGCTTGGTGACGTTGACGGTCTTGCCGAAGCTGAACTTCAGCCGGCCGAGGGCCTCACGGCCCGGCAGCAGCTCGGCGGACTCGTTCTCCAGCTCGTTCATGTCCATGCTCATGACGGATGTCCTTTCGTTTCGTGCGCGATGAGGTCGAGAGCGGCACCGGCGCCGTGCGCCGGGGCGGTGTTACTGGGTGACGCTGATGGTCTGGGCGGCGCCGGAGTCGGCCACCGACCACGAGGAGTGGTCGTTCAGCGCGGCGGACTCGTTGTGGGCGCTGATGTTCGCGACGTGCTTGGTGACGTTGACCGTCTTGCCGAAGCCGAACTTCAGCCGGCCCAGGGCCTCACGACCCGGCAGCAGCTCCGCGGACTCGGCCTCGAGCTCATGGGCGTCCATCATGATCGCTTCCCCCTCGGGGATAGACATTTCCGATCGGACCGAGTCAGGTTCCCCCCCGACTCTGTCCAATCTGGCCGGACGAGCTGTCCAACGAGATTGGACACTAGGCCCTCGGAGACCCCCCGCGCAACCCGTTCGGGAAATCACCCTCTCGGCCGATCGCGGCGGCGACCGTAGAATCGGCGCGACATGGCGGACTCCGCAGGCGGCGAGCAGGAAGTGACTCAGTGGCCAACGCACTGCAGCAGTTGATCCGTGAGCACCTCGACCGCAAGGGCTGGTCCTACGGTGACGTGGCGCGGCGCGGCGGCATCCCCCGCTCCACCGTCCACCACCTGGCCACCGCCGAGCGGGTGGTCCGCATGCCCCAGACGACGACCCTGGAGGGCCTGGCCAAGGGGCTGGAGCTCCCGCTGGAGAGCGTCCGCCGGGCCGCCGCCGAGGCGTGCGGGATCCACGTGTACGACACCTCGCCGGACGCCGGCGCGAACGGCGCCGCCGCCGACCCCGAGGTCGCGCTGCTCATCGCGAGCGTCCAGAAGCTGTCTGCGGACGACCGCCGCCATGTCACCGCTCTGGTCGAGTCGCTGCTGGACCGCTCCTCCAGGCCGGCCAAGGAGCAGTGACCGCCCCCGGATCGCCACCGGTCCGCCACCGGGCCACCTCCGGACTACCTCCGATCCGTCGGGGGACCGTCGGCGGACCGCTCCCCGAACGCTCTCGGACGCTCTTCCGTCAAGTCGGAAAAAGAATCCAACTCCGCACGAAACCGTGAAGATCCAGGGCTAGTCTCTCGTCCTGCCCGGGACGCGAGAGCCGCACGACCACGGGCTCTCAGGGGGACATGTGTTGTTCGTGCACGGCGGACCGGCGACGGCCGTGGTCCGGAAACCCGACGGCGAGTCCGTCGTCCTGCTGTCCGGGGAACTGCCCGAGGTGCTGACCGACGCCTCGGTCACCGAGCTCCTGGACCTGGCCGCCGCCATCCTGGACGCCGGCGAACTCCCCCTCTTCGAGGAGTGCCTGCGCACGCTGCGCCGCAACGGCATGCGCGCGGGCCGCCGTATCGAGGTGGACGGCGCGGTCCTGACCGTCTACGAGGGATGAGCCGACGCTCCGAGGGACGAGCCGCCGTCGCCCCCGAGAGGGCGCGGGAAGTGCCCGGAACCGGACTTGAACCCGATGCGGTGAACACAAAGCCGCAGGTCAGGGCTCTGACCTGCGGCTCCCCCTCCGGACCACCCCGAATCAGCCCGGATCGACGCGGATTTGCCCGCTCGTGCTGCCGATCGCGATAACACCGGTAACACGCCCCCACGACCTGCTACGACGCGATGGCGAGGACGGCGGCAGCCCCCGGCTGCCCGCGAGACGATCATGACCGGATCTGCGCTGCCGGGGAACTCGAACCACTCGCCGCGCACCCTGTACTGCCTGAAGCGGCCCGGGAGCGCCCTCTCCCTCTCCGCCCCGCGGGGACCTCCGGCCTGAGCATTCCCCCCCCCATCGAACCCGCTGCACACGGGCCGGTTTTCAAGAGGTGCATCCAACCGGGCATCGGGGCCAGAAGACGACAACGGGCCCGGCAGTAGGTCTGCCGGGCCCGTCACGCCAGCCCTGGAAACCTGCTTGCGGAGCGAGGGATCTAGGGCCGGTACACCGCACGCGGGGCGCGGTGGGCTCATTCGAATCGGATCACACATTTTGCCGTGGGACGCCGAGACGCAAGCACCGAATGTGATGATCTACGCCAAACATCGCGTTACTGCCTGTAACCGATAGACGCCCAGGCCAGGGGACATCCGTCCGGAACTACGGGTCAGCCCAGCGAGCGGGCGCTGATGTGCTGGAGCCGCTCGTCGAACAGCTTCTCCGCGTCGGGCGTGAGGGTCTGAAGCGCGATCAGGGCGGTGATCGCGACGTCCACGAGTTCCTTGTGGACGTCGTCCCAGGTGTGGCTGTGGCCCTTCCTGGGGTTCGCGCCCATCACGCCGTGCAGGGCCTCGGCGACTTCGCCGGTCTCCTCGCTGACCTTGAGGACCCGCATCACCTTGGCCATGTCGCCCGTGACGGGGCTCTGCTCGTCGAGCCAGCCGACGAGACGGCGGATCTGTTCCCAGTTCTCCATGGTGTCCTTCCTCGGGGTGGTGACTGTCGGTCAGAACAGCGCCGGCTCGGCAACGCTGCCGGGGACCCGCACCGGCAGGGGCTCGGCCGGGACCAGGTCGAGGCGTACTGCCAGCCCGGAATGGTCGGTGAGCCGGTCCGTCATCGTGCGCGGCTCGTGGATGTACAGGCAGCCGCTCAGGGCGTCAGCGAGGCGTGCGGAGACGTGGGCGTGGTCGTAGCGGTAGCCGTCGCCGGTCCGCCCGACCCAGGAGTATTCGGCGGCGTACGGGTGCAGGTGCCGGAAGGCGTCGTGGTAGCCGTTGCGGCCGAGCCACTCGTAGAAGGCGTATTCGAACGGCTGGAAGAACCGGTAGGCGGGCTCGTGGTCGGGCTCCAGGATGTTGAAGTCCCCCAGGACGATCCGGGCGTCCGTCTGCCGGGCCTGAGGGATCGCGTGGGATGCCTCCTGGAGGAACCTCGTCTTGCGCTCCGTCTTGACCGCCGTCGCATCGCGGGAAGGGACGTAGAGCCCGAGGATCTCGACCGGGCCGGTCTCCGTCTCGACGCAGGCGGCGACCGCCCGGTGCGGGAGGTAGCCGAACGAGACGCCGCCGGGGTGAAGCGCGAGACGGCTGACGAACATCACGCCGCGCTCACCGCGCTGCGGCACCGGGAAACGGACGTCGTAGCCGGCGTCCCTGAACCGCTGGACGAGGAACTCGCAGCCCGCGCTAGCCGCCGTCTCCGTCAGCACGAACACCTGCTCCGGCCGGGCGGCCAGGTACGAGAGCTGTCGCTCCGCTCGCTCCCGCGAGGGGTTGTTGAGGTTGAACGTCAGCACGTCGAGGGGCATGAGGCTTGTGGCTCCGCATGGTCAGGATGTCGCCCGCGATGTGCCGGGCGAGCGTGTCGGGGTCGGTGGCGGTTGCGTCCAGCTCCACGACCGTCACGCCGATGTCTGCGAGGAACTTAGCGGCTTCGGCGAACAGCCCGTGCTCGATATGGGTTCCGCCGGGCAGTCGCTCGTACCGGCTGTGTGCGCCGCGCAGGGCGAGGCGGTTGGCGATCACGTCGGGGTGTGCGGTCAGGAACACGGTCAGGTCCGGCCGGTCGGCTGCCGCGTTCATCTGCCACACGTCGGCCTGGTCGACGCCGTCCATCACCTGGAGGACCAGGGACGAGGCGACGTACCGGTCACAGACGACGATCTCGCCGCGCCCGAGAGCCGGCCGGATCTGCTCGTCGAGGTGCTGGTAGCGGTCGGCGGCGATGAGGTGGGCCATCGCGTGCCCGCGGTAGAGGTCGGTTCCCTGGCGGGCGATCGTCCCGAGAGGTGTGTCGGTGGGCTCGCGGGTCGCGCACACCTGGACGCCGTACTGCTCGCGGAGCACGGCGGCCACCGCGGCCGTCACCGTGGACTTGCCGACGCCTCCAGGCCCTTCGATCGTGACGAACACGCCGGGGCCGGTCACGAGACATCCACCAGGGGCAGGACGCGGCTCGCCGTGGGTACGACGGGGCACTGCTCGCTGTCCACGGCGCCGATCCGGTGGCCGGCGGCGACCACGGCGGCCGGGCATCCCTTGCCGCAGCTGGAGGAGAGTGCGCAGCTGCCGCACGTGTCGTTGGCTCCGACCTGCCACCGGTCGTGGAAGCGGTATGCGTCGAGCTGGTCGGCGATGTCGGTGTCGTGCCACACGTTGCCGATGATGAAGTCGGTGTCCGGGTGCTTCGACACCCGGGTCCGGGCGGCGAATACGAGGTACGGGCAGACGGCCACCTCGCCCTGCGTGAACACGTAGATGATGGTGCCCGCCTCGCAGCCGGCCAGCGGCTTCTCGTCGTGGGGGAACCGGATGTGCACCATGTCCAGGTCGCCGTCGAACGGCATCGTCAGGTCCCGGATGTGCCGCATGTGGTCGTCCGGCCGGCGCAGCTTGCGCTCGGAGTTGGCGCCCCGGCCCATCGGGCCGAGCGGGTTCATGAGGACGTACTTCGCGCCGTGGTCCCGGGCGAAGGCGCACAGCTGCGCGTACTCCTCGTCCTTGGCCAGGTTGTTCGGGGTGCACAGCAGCCCCTGGATGATGCCCGCTTCGCCGAACTTCTTGACCGTCGCCACGGTCTCGTCGAATCCTTCGGGCCGGCCACGGAACTTGCCGTGCGACTCGGCGGCGAACCCGTCGAGGGAGACGTTCATGTGCGCGCCGAGCTCGGCCAGGACCTCGATCTGGTGGTCCGTCACCATCGTGGCGTTCGTGCAGATACCCACGCCCAACCCGGCCTTGCGGAACTCGCGCGTGATCTGGATGAGGTCGGCGTGCATGAACGGCTCACCGCCGGTGAGCGTGATGCGGTTGACGCGTGCTTCGGCGAGCTGCGGGATCAGGCGGGCCTGGATGTCCCCCAGCGGCATGTAGTCGCCGCGCCGGGTCGCCGAGACGAAGCAGTGCGCGCACTTCTCGTTGCACGGCTCGCAGATCTGGACGAGAGCCTTCCGGTACGGGGCGTCGACGGTCGTCCGGAAGTAGCAGGACGCTGCCTGCGCGTCAGTGATGATCGGTCGTGCGGTCATGTAGACCTCCGGTGTCCAGGGTTGAGGTGAGCCGCCCCGCCCCGGCCTGAGGCCGCTGGATCGAGGGCGGGGCGGCGACAAGGCCGCCCGGCGCCGGGCTCTTCGTCTCCGTCGCAGGGCGGCTGTACGGGGGATGCCGGGGCCGACAGACTTCGGCCATGCCCGGCCGTTCGCGCCGAGGTACGGCCCCAGATCGCCGTCGGGGGAGGCGGTCGACCGGGGCCGTACCGCCCCGCAGGAGAGGCGCGGCTCCTGCGGGGGCCAGGGGCCCGCGCTAGGCGGGCTCGGGCTGCGGTGGCACGCGCATCAGCAGCGGCCTCCGAGGCGTGCACGGGATGGCGTGGACGGAGGCGTTGAAGCCGCCCGTGGTGTCGCTCGCGAACGCTTTCCGCTCGGTTGGCTCGCCGTCGGTGATGGGCTGCCAGCAGGTCCCGCACACGCGCCGCTTGATCGCCTTCTCGATCTCATCGACGTCCTTCGGGGAGCCGAGTGGACCAGGCTGCGTGACCAGCGCCAGGAGCGACCGGCAGACCGACGCCAGCTCGAACACGGCGTCCCGGTCCCGCATGGCCGCCCGCCCGGCCAGCGGCGCCTCCTCCTCGGCGGGCAGCGGCTTGGCGTCGAGTTCCTCCAGGACCTGGTAGAAGTAGCCGAGCGCGTGGACACCGACCGGCCTCATGCTGCCGCGCATCTTCGGGACGAGAGCCGTCACCTCGGGCAGCAGAATGCCGATGTACCCGCGTAACGTGCCGTGGAGCTCCAGCACCTCGGACCGTTTCTGCAGGCGGCGGCCGAAGATGCACAGGCCGACGTCGTACGCCTCCTTGATCGCATCAGTGTTCACGGGTGTGGCGGCATCGTCAGTCACTGGGCCTGTTCCTTCCTGGTCTCCTGTATCGGGAGCTGGGGCATGGTGCCCGCGGTGTACGGCCGACCTGGTTCCCGTAGCTGGACCGGCTCGTGAATGACGGGCAGGGCGGCCTGTGTACCGTCCGGCGCCCGGTTCTGCGCCTTCGGGGCAGGACGGCCGGGTACGGCCTGGTCAGGGGCGCAGGCGTCGCAGATCCAGAGAAGGAACAGGAAGGTGCGGGTGCCGACCTTCGTACGGACCTCGCCCCACCGTTGACCGCTCGCGCCTAGGTACCGGCCGCAGTGGGCGCAGCAGATGCCCATCTGCTGGCCAGGGTTGAGCTGGGTGATGATCGGCAGGGCCGTCGCGGGCGCGTTCACTTCTCGTCTCCCGCCACCAGGTCGGCCCATACGTATTTCGACCAGGGCACCTTGGAGTAGCCCCACGCGTGCGACAGCTCGCTGACCAGTAACAGGCCGCGTCCGCTGGTGTCCGACGGCCCGGCCCGCCGTAGCCTCGGCACCCTGCCGCGGCCCTTGTCCGTGACCGTGACCCTGACCTGCTGTGGAGACATGCGGCGGACGGTGACCCGGACGGTCGGCGTGCTGGTGTGCTGGATGGCGTTGGTGACCAGCTCCGTCACGACCAGCCCGGCATCGTCCTCAACGTCGTCCAGGCCCCAGTCCCTCAGCACCTTCCGCACGAAGAGACGGGCGGCCGGGGAAGAGTCCACCGTGCGCGGCAGCACGCGAGACTGCACCTCGAGTGCCCCCGCCGACCCCACGGTGTTCATGAGTCCGCCGTCCACGTAAGCGGCCCGTCTTGCAGGAGCCGGTCCTGGCCTAGAGCGACCAGGGCCTGGACCTTGTCCAGAGCGCAGAGGTCACCGGGGCTGTCCATCGGAGACGGCCAGTACGCCGCCCCCGGCTGATACTGGGTCAGCTGCACAGCGGGGACGCCCAGGTACGTCCGGCGGGGCAGGCACTCGGTACCCGCGGCCCGCCACTCGTAGCAGGCGCCGCCTTCCACGAGGGCGTAGTAGTACGTCAGCCCGGCGCCCGTGCACACCGGCCCTCCGTCGAGGGCCTTGATGAGGAAGGCGTCGATGCCGGCGGGATCAGTCGTTCCTGCGGCGGCCTGGACGAGGTCCCCGGGCAGCCGGATCGCGGTGAACAGGACGCCGCACTTCAGGACGGTGTCCCCCTGCTCGTCCCACTCCTGGCGCGCCCGCGCCACATCCGGTGCGGCAAGTAAGAGCCACGCCTCGACGCCGCAGAGGCGTTCGGCGCCCGTGATCGTCTCGTGCTGGCTGGTCGTGCTATTCACGGTCTCCGGCCTCCTCCGCGGTCGCTCACATCACGAGTCAACTCCCGTGCAACCGACGGCGCCGGACCTCCGACCGGACTTTCCACCGGACCTTTCAGCAGGACCGGACGTTCCATGTGCCAGCAGCGGCTACGGTCGGTACACGACAGGATTCGCGGAGGAACGAAGTGGCTGAGCTGACGGCCTTCGAACACGCCTGCATCGCGGCGGGGCTGAAGAAGCCCACGGACTTTCTGAACGCGTTCGAGGCGACCGCCCAGCTCCTGGGCGAACCCATCACCGTGACGGAGCGACAGGCCCGGAGGTGGCGACGAGAGTCCCCTCCGCCGACACCCCGCGCGAAGGCGTGGCGCGTCCTCCACACCATGTTTGGGTTTGATCCCATCGAGCTGGGTTTCCGAACCCGCCCGCCAGGTGCCACCGTGGGGAGTGCACTACTCCCCGCACAGGAAGGCCCCGATAGCGTGAATCGTCGGGCGTTCGTGAAGGACACCGTCGGCGTCGCCGCCACGGCAGGCATCCCCTCATCGGCATCCAGAAGAACGCCAGCCGGTCCGAAGGGTGCCATCGGCACCGCCCACGTCATCGAACTCCGTGAAGGCCTCCGGTCCCTCTACCAACTCGATGACGCCTACGGCGGTGGTGACGTCCGCTCGCTCGCCCACCGGCACCTGAAGCGGATCGAGCGCATCATCAACACGGCGAGCTTCCCGGACACGATCAGCCGACAGCTTCAGCTCCTCGCCGGCGAAACGGCAGAGCACTGCGGTTGGCTGTACTACGACGCCGACGACCATGACCGTGCCCGCCGCTACTGGGGAGAAGCCCTCACCGCCGCGACCGTCCTGGGCGACGACAACCTCGCCATCATGGTCCTTGCCTCGCTGAGCATGCAGGCCAGCCACGAGGGGCGCCCCCGCCAGGGCCTCGAACTCGCCCGCGCCGCACAGGAGCGCGCCGTCCGGTACGGGTCGCCCATGCTGCAATCCCTTCTCGCCGCTCGGGAGGCACGGGCCCTGTCCCTCATGGGCAGCCGGACCGAGGCGAACCGGCTGCTCGCCCAGTCGCTGAGGCTCGCCGAGCACGGCGATCGAGGACGGCCGTCTCCGCAGTGGGCGGCGTTCCACGGACACGCGGAACTGGACTTCGCCCAGGGGCTGTTCTACACGGACGCCGGCCACCACAACTCGGCGGTGCAGTTCCTCCGTGCAGCCCTCGACCACCAGGACCGCACGTACGGCCGCAACCGCGCCCTCTACCGGCTTACCCTCGCGCGGAGCCTCATCAGGGCCGGGGAGGTCGATGAGGCCGCTTCGCAGGCCGTCGAGAGCCTCGACCACCTGGAAGAGGTGGAGTCCGAGCGCGTGGTCCGGCGCCTGAAGGAGGTCAACGGCCTCCTCCGCGACGTCGACGCCGTCACCGCTCGTGACGCTTCCGACCAGCTGACCGAGTACGTCGAGCAGAGGGACGCGGCCTGATGACCGAGGTGACCTACGAACGACACGAGACCGTGGACGCCGCCGCCCGGCTCGACGCGTTCCTCCACGCCTACGAGGAGGTGTACGAGGAGCCGCCGTACAGCGAGGGGCCCAGCGACGTCGCGGAGTTCATCGACCACTACCAGGTGCAGGCACGGCGCCCCGGCATGCGCCTGATCCTGGCCCGGGAGGGCGAGGAGGTCATCGGCTTCACGTACGGCTACTACCTGGCTGCCGACACCATGTGGTGGCACAACCTCCAGGACGTGACGCTCCCGGAGGACTTCACACGGGAGGACGGCCGGCGGACCTTCGTCGTCATCGAGCTGGCCGTACGCAAGCCTTGGAGGCGGCGCGGCATCGCCGGCGACCTGCACGCCCAGCTGCTTGAGGGCCTGGACGCGGAGCGGGTGACTCTCACAGTGCGGCCCGAACCGGAGGCCGGCCCCGCGAAGTCCGCCTATGTCGCCTGGGGATACCGCAAGGTCGGCGTGTCTCATCCGTGGGAGGACGCGCCGTTGTACGACTGCATGGTCCGCGAGCTACCGCTGGCTCAGGCGTTGTAGCCCTTCTGCTTGCGTCACCGGCCTGGCCGGGCGTGAGGACGAACGCGAGCGGGCGGCATCGGCCGTCGGCGGCGAGGTGGATCTTCGTGGTCAGTCCGCCGCGGGACCGTCCGAGGGCATGGTCGGACGGCTCGCCGGCCGGGGCCCCTTTTGACGTGCCCCGGCGGCGTGCTGATGAGCCCGTACGATGGTGGAGTCGAACGCGACGACCCAGTCCAGATCGCCTTCGGCGTCGGCCTGCGCGAGCAGGGCGGTGAAGACCCTCTCCCAGGTGCCGTCGGCGGCCCATTTCCGCAGGCGGTTGTGGGCGCCCTTCCACGAGCCGAAGTGCTCTTGCAGGTCCATCCACGGTGTCCCGGTGCGGTACTTGAACGCGATCGCGTCGATCACCTGCCGGTGATCCCGCCACCGCCCACCCCGCTTCGGCGTCCGGTCCGGCAGCAACGGCTCGATGCGCGCCCACTGGGCGTCAGTCAAAGTGGGGCACTACGGCCCGGAGCACCTGTCGCGGCTCGCGCTGATCGAGGAGCTCCAGCACCAGGGCATGACCCTGTCGGCGATCCAGCGCTACCTGGACGCCCTCCCCGACGACCTGAGCGCGCACGATCTGGCGATCCACAGGGCGCTGGTGGCGACCTGGGCGCCGGACGCGGCGCGGGAGGTGGCGCGGGCGGAGCTGGAGCGGCGGGCCGGGCGGAGCCTGTCGGACGGGGACCTGGAGCGGCTGGCGGCGATGAACGTGCTGTCGCCGTCCGAAACCGCCGGGGGCTTCCGGGTGGACCTGGGCCTGCTGCGGCTGGGGGTGGCGCTGCTCGACGTGCCGATCGCGCACGAGACGCTGCTGGTGGCGCGGCGGATCCTGCTGGAGCACGCGCGGACGGCGGCGCACGAGCTGACGGCGCTGTTCCGGGACGAGGTGTGGGGGCCGTTCACGCGGGGCGAGAGCGATCCGGAGTGGGTGGAGTCCATGAAGGTGCTGTCCGCCCGCATGCAGCCGATGGTGGTGCAGGCCCTGGTGACGGCCTTCCAGCGCTCGCTCCGGGAGGAACGGAGGGCGGCGTTCACCTCGGAATCGGAAACCGGGTGAATGCCGCCCACGGGGGCTGTGCGGGGGGGGTCACACACCGCCCGCGAGGAACGACCAGTCCGAGGAGACCTTGGCGAGCGGTCCGACGTTCGCGTAGGAGTTCCCGCTGAGCTTCGAGGTCCACGCGGTGCCGTCCGTCTTGTAGAAGAACAGGCTGTCCCCGGTGCGGCCCTCCTCTTCCCACACGCCGGAGGTGCCGATGTCGCGGAAGTCGCCGACCTTGCCGTCGGTCGCCCGGGCGGTGCGGTACTTGAGTTGTGAACCGGTGTTCTCCAGGGCGAGGACCGTGTCCTTGGTGGCGACCAGGGTCCCGAGGTCGTCCGCGGTGTTCCTGACGCTCTTGTGCGTGTAGACGCCGTCCTTGAGGGTGCCGTAGCCGACTTCGCCGGACTTCGTGAAGACCGCCGTGTCGCACGAGGCCGCGATGGAGTCCCAGCCCGTGCTGAAGTTGTCGTACGAGCGGACGTGGTGGTACCGGCCGTTGCGCAGGGTGCCCGTGCCGCCCTGGCCGTTGTCGGCGTTGTAGAAGAGGGCCGAGTCGCCCGATGCCACGACGTTGGTCCACCCCGTGGAGAAGTTGTCGTAGGTCTGGACGCGGTTGTACTTGCCGTTCCTGAAGGTGCCGCTCTCGCCGGCCCCGGTGCCGGCGTTGTAGAACAGGAGCGAGTCGCGGCTCGCGACGCCGTGCGTGTACCCGTCGGGGACGTTGATGTTCGACCCGTACGTCCAGTGCCCGGCCGACAGGGTGCCGGTGCCGACGGCTCCGGTGTCCTTGTTGTAGGCGGCGAGCGAGGTGCTCGGGGTCGTCTGGTTGCAGAAGGCCGAAGCGGCGGTCGCGGGCGTCGCCGGAGCGGCCAGCGGGACGGCGATCGTGGCGGTGGCGAGTGCGGCCACCAGGGATTTCTTCATGGGTCTCCCGCTTTCTCCGTACGTGAACGGGTGTGCCCCCGGTCCCCCCAGCAGTGCACGGTCGGCTCCGGACACGCGCACCGCCCATGGCGCGCCGCGCCGGGCACCGTCGCATCTCGGCGCGCGTCCTGTGCGCGTTCACACGGGGAGGGGCCACCCCGGGCGGTCCCCGGGGTGGCCCCTGGGCCTGCGCGTCGCCTAAGTCCGCCACGGCCGACATCCCGCTGCCTCATTGGGCCAGGGGACAGCAACGGTGCGGTCACATACCCGCAGGTCGTCGCCCACGATGAATTCAGAAGCGTCTCCCCCAGTTCACGGTTCCAGAGACGCAGTCATTCCATCCGAAATTGCTCAGATGGTAGCGTGTGCGACCAGCTGGCAGTTCGAGCCGCGAGCCACCCCAGTCAGGCCTGTCGAACAGCGTTATGTGCCATCGACACCAGTCGACTGACGAAATGATATCATTCCAGTCCCCCAGGCCGAGGAATCCACGGGGCACTTTCCTGAGGTTACTCCACCCCCTTCCAGGACCATTCTGCAACCAGTCTCCACCGAGGTCGTCGTTCTCGTAGTAGTGCGAGTCGACCGAGAGCGAGTCCGGGTTGGACGTGCCGATATCGCTGAGGCGTGCAGCAGCGACAAGGTGGTCCCTGATCCCCTCTAGCGAGGTGAACATGTAGAGAACTTCGTTTCCCTTCCCATCGAGGCCTGGTGTCGAGTAGAGCGCTTGTCCATCGAATTCATGGACCGTTTCGGGCTCGTTCGTCTCGCCGTCGATCACTACCGTCATCTCGGGCGTCCGGTGTGGCCTCGGGGGCAACTGAGCGTCACCTTCGACGTGACCGATCATCATGAGGTGATCTTCGCGTGTGATTCGAGGTGCGGTTTCAGCCAACCGTTCCACCATCGCGTCGAAGGAGTCGATTCCTGATTCCTTCAGGTTTTCACGAACCTGTGCCACCATTTCCTCGCGCCCAGGTTCCGTGATTTTCCGGTGCATTTGCTGGGTCATGACGACTTCCCATCTTTCGATCGCAATGAAGACGCTTTACGACTGACGCACAGGAGCAGCCTCATCTGGCGGGTGAGCGATCGACCGAGGCAACTACGGAAGGCCCAGT
Organism: Streptomyces sp. NPDC048254; assembly: GCF_043201895.1. Classification (NCBI taxonomy): domain Bacteria; kingdom Bacillati; phylum Actinomycetota; class Actinomycetes; order Kitasatosporales; family Streptomycetaceae; genus Streptomyces; species Streptomyces sp. NPDC048254. The sequence continues at coordinate 167,913 of NZ_JBICZJ010000010.1, read as the reverse complement.
CAGTCGCAAGGATCGCACGCCGAGTGGTGCGAGCGGCGGTCCCTCACGTCAGCGATCTCATGTCACCTTGGCGCTCCATGCGCAAACTTCCACCAGGAAGCAATACTTCCAGATTCAATATCTGGCGCTAAGCGATCGAGGGTCAATTCAGCCCTTTCCATTCAGGCACATGTGAACATGAAATGCACGTGGATCACCTCGTGACGTCAGGGACGCCCGCTGGCGGCACGTTGACCGGCAGATGCCAGCCGATCTGACGGATGGTCATGGCAGTGACGTGCACTTGGACGCCCGCGCCGACCGCGACCACGTCGGGCCCCAAGTGCCATACCCGCAGGACCGCGTGCAGGTCCGTGACCTCTTCCAGGACGGTCACGAGCGGCTGGCCGCCCGGCGCGACGGCGACCGCGGTGATGACCAGCGCCCGCTCGAACAGCTCCGGGTACTCCCACACCGCCCGCCCGTCCGCGCCGGTCACCACGACAGCAGCAGCGCCGGCCAGGCCCCCAGGAGCGCCGGCGGGACCGGCAGAAAGAAGCTGGCCGAAGACGCTGGCATGAGCCCCTGGTCTGTCGGGCGCATGCTGAAAGGCGAAACGCTCCCGCTCGCCGAGAACGTCTACGCTACCGCCTCAGTCCTCGGAGTCGACGAGAACCAGCTGCTCGACACGGGCGGTTACCGTGACAAGAAGGAACACCCTAAAAAGCCACAAAAAGCTGTACTCTCAGTCGCCAATCCGCTTACCCGGAAGCGATCACGGACAGCCTTGGGATCACTCATCCGTTTGTCCGCACGATGTTGATCACGACCATCGCCGAAGCCATCCGGCTGCAACGCGAGGCAGACAGGACGGACGATGGCGGTACCGGGGGAACGGCCGTAGCCAGGTAAGATGGGGTCCCGATTGAAACGCCCTTCCCTCCCACTCGCCACCATCGCCCTGGTCGGCGTCAGCGCCATCGGCGGCGGAGCAGCCACCTACTGTGAAGAGGCCGAGTTCGTCGAACCGGCCATCATCCTGCCGATCGTGGCCATCACCGCTATCGTCCTGGCCGCCCTCCGTCAGTTCGCCATCCGGCAGGAAGCCCGGGTACGCGACCTCTTCCAGGACCTCACACGGCAGCACGGCGAACGCGAGCAGGCCCTCGTCCGCCGCGAAAAGGCCGCCCAGTCCCAGGCAGCCGTAGCGGATCTGCGGATCCGCAGCGCCCAGGCGTCCATGGACCGGCTCATCTCCGATCGAGCCCGGGACCTCTCGGAGTTGGAAGAGCTGAGGGCGAACTACAGCAGGCTCGTCGACGACTACAACGAAATCGTTCTGGAGCGAGGTGACCCACTCGAAGGGAGGCCTGTCCCGCGGTCCGTCGCCGTGGGACAGGTGCCCTCGGGCCAGCTGAACGGGCCGCGACGCCAAGCCCGGTGTCCCGGCCCGCACCCGTCGCTAGCCGTCGTCGATGCCGTCCGCGAGCATCAGGACTCCTGAACCACCGCGTCCGCAGCGACCGATGGATGCCGCGCGCACATCCGCAGCGCCTTCGCCCGCGCCCTCACCAGCGCGGCCCGCACCGCCTTCTCGTCCAACCCCCAAGCCGCCGCCTCGGTCTGTGACGCGGGAGCCGGCCGGTACTCCGCGCTACACGCAGCGACCTCCGTGGTGTAGCCCTCTTCCCACTCCCAGAACCAGCGGTCACGCAACTCGTGGGCGCCGGGCTCGGCGGCCTGCTCGGCGCCGTCGGGCCCGTAGACGACCGGGCCGAGGCGCCAGACCCGGGCGCGCGCCGGCATCGCGTCGTGGACACCGTCCAGGCCGCCGTACCGGGCCGCCCAGAGGGACGCAGACCGCACGTCGATCCGTACACTCTCCCGCCGCTCCAGTTTCCAGACCTCCGAGACGAGGCGCGCGACGTCCGGCTTCCAGAACGCCTCCTGGTGGCCGTCCGGGAACACCACCACGTGCACAGTGGAATGGTCCGGAATCGCGGCCGCGGCAAACGGCCGGACGGCCCGGACCGGCGCGGGCAGCGTGACATGCGTGATCGGAAGGCCGTCCAGCGTGGCGTCGATCGTCGCCATGGCCGCGTCGTCTGCCTCCACCAGCAGGTGACCGTACAGGTCGGAGGTCGTCTTGATCGACTCGTGGCCCAGGCGCCGCTGCACGTATGTCGGCGAGTGGCCGGCGGAGATGAGGGCCGCGGCGTGCGAGTGCCGCAAGTCGTGGATGGTGGGGTTCTTGTGCTTGGGCAGCAGGGCGAGTTCCTTGGCCTTGCACTTGGCGTCCTCCCACTCGTCGTAGAACGTCGAGTAGGGCAGCCGCTCGCCCTTGCCGTTGTCGTAGACCAGGTCGTCCGGTTCCTTCGTGAGCGCGCCCTGGTCGATCCAGTTGCCGAACGTGTGGTCGGTGATCCGGATCGACCTGCGTGACCTCTTCGACTTCGGCGTGCCCAGGTAATGGCCCTTGGACTTACTCCACTTCCACGCGCGGGTGATGCGCACGCGCGGCTTGTCGGGGTCCGTGCGGTTCAGGTGCCGGCAGGCCCACGCCGAGGCCTCGCCCCAGCGGGCACCGGTCGCGTACAGGTCCTCCGTCAGCCGCTTGCCCCTCGCCGTCCGCATGCAGGAGACCACACCGGCGACCTCCACGGGCTCCAGGAACTCGATGTCCTCGGCGACCTCGTCCCCCGAGGTGCCGTCGTCGTCGGTCCGGGGCAGACGCACGCCCTTGCACGGATTGCGGTCCCTCAGCGGCGGCTCGGCGTCGACGGCTTCCTGGAGGATGCTCGACAGTAGGCCGTGGAGGTTCTTGATCGTCTTCGGCGACATCAGCTTGGTCTTGGAGCCGCGCCTCACCTTGGTCGCCGCCAGCTGGTTCACCCATGCCTGGATGGTCCGCTTGCAGAAGTGCTCGGTGGAGCGGATGTCGCAGTTGCCGAATGCCGGCGCCAGGTACCGCTCCAGCTCGCCCATGCAGGCATCGACATACCGGTCCTCGACACCGGTCCGGTGCTGGATCGACTCGGTCGCGTAGTTCAGGAAGCGGTACTGGCTCTCATCATCCGGGTCCCGGGCGATCATGCCCTGGCCCTTCACCCACCCGAGGGGCCATTGCTGTCCTGCCTCGTTGACGGCGCCGCAGAAGACCTTGGCGGCCTCCAGGCCCTCGTCGGTGGGGTCGAATCGTTCCGTTTGCTGCGGGCCTGTCCTGGCGCCCCCCAGACGCCATTTCACAAGCCATGCCGTGACCTCGTCAGCCTTGTTCGTGCGGGGGTGAATTGATGCCATATCGGGCACGCTACGGATCGGTGTTCTCGCCGTGTTACCGCGACACGCACGAGTGACAGTGCCAACCGGCCGAATCGCCAGGTCAGGCGCAATGGGAGCGAAAGTGCCCGGAACCGGACTTGAACCGGTACGCCCGCGAGGGGCAGCGAGGTTTAAGCTCGCCGTGTCTGCATTCCACCATCCGGGCAGGCCATGGGCTCCGCTACGAGATTCCGAGCCTATCGGGAGGCGTCCCCCGAACAGCGGACGGGCGACCCGATGTTGTCTTATTTTATTGACGTCTGAGGGTGCATCAGCCCCCGGAACGAGCCATCCGCACTTGCCAATAGCGTTACGCGCGGTGGGTGCGTGCGTACGGGGAATGACGGAATTTCACCGTCCGAACAAGGGGGCTCCACCTGTTCTAGACGACTCGGAACGACCGGTTCCGGATCTGGCCCGGCCGGCCTGAGGGTCCGCCGTCATCCCCAGGTATGACGCGGCGGGCCCCGGTCCCCCCTTGGTCGCCCCCCGGAACCGGAACTGCGGCTGACTACACGGGCCCGTACGGCCGAGACGATGGTGCGGTCCCCATGAACGACGTCGTCCCGACAGGAGCGCCCTTCCGTGTCCACCACACCCTCCCCCAGACTCCGTCCGGGGGTGCCCCCAGCCGACCGGCGGACCACCTCGGTGGCCGCTCGCGCCACGGAGCTCTCGAAGATCTACGGGCAGGGTGAGACGCAGGTCGTCGCCCTGGACCGGGTCACCGTCGAGTTCCGGCAGGCCGAGTTCACCGCGATCATGGGGCCGTCCGGCTCCGGCAAGTCCACGCTGATGCACTGCGTGGCCGGCCTCGACACCTTCTCCTCCGGTTCCGTACGGATCGGCGACACCGAACTCGGCACCCTGAAGGACAAGCAGCTCACCAAGTTGCGCCGGGACAAGATCGGGTTCATCTTCCAGGCGTTCAACCTGCTCCCGACGCTGACCGCGCTGGAGAACATCACGCTCCCGATGGACATCGCGGGCCGCAAGCCGGACAAGCAGTGGCTCGACAGCGTCATCCAGATGGTCGGTCTGAAGGACCGGCTGAGCCACCGTCCCTCGCAGCTCTCCGGCGGCCAGCAGCAGCGCGTCGCCGTCGCCCGCGCCCTCGCCTCCCGGCCGGAGATCATCTTCGGTGACGAGCCGACCGGAAACCTGGACTCCCGCTCCGGCGCCGAGGTGCTCGGCTTCCTGCGCAACTCGGTGCGGGAGCTGGGCCAGACGGTCGTCATGGTCACCCACGACCCGGTGGCGGCGTCGTACGCGGACCGCGTCGTCTTCCTCGCCGACGGCCGGGTCGTCGACGAGATGTACCGCCCCACGGCCGAGACGGTCCTCGACTTCATGAAGCAGTTCGACGCGAAGGGCCGGACCAGCTGATGTTCCGCACCGCCCTGCGCAACGTCCTCGCGCACAAGGCCCGGCTGCTGATGACCGTGCTCGCCGTCATGCTCGGCGTCGCGTTCGTCTCCGGCACCCTGGTCTTCACCAACACCATCTCGGACGCCTACCAGAACAGCTCCGCCAAGGGCTTCAAGGGTGTCGACGTCGCCGTCCAGGCCAAGTACCAGGATTCGAAGGGCGACAAGGTCGGCAAGACGCCCGACCTCACCCAGGCCGTGCTCGACAAGGCCGCGAAGGTCCCCGGGGCCGCCTCCGCGACCGGGGTCGTGACCGGGTTCACCGCCATCGCCGACAAGGACGGCAAGCTGATCGGCGGCGGCTGGCAGTCCGAGGGCGGCAACTACTGGGGCACCGAGGACGCCCGTTACCCGCTGGTCAGCGGCCACGCGCCCAGCGGCAAGGACGAGGTGCTGATCGACTCCAAGACCGCCGAGCGGGCCGGCTACCAGGTCGGCGACACCGTGCGCATCTCGGTCGACGGCCCGGTCCTCACCCCGACCGTGGCCGGCATCTTCACCACCGACGACGGCAACGTCGCGGCCGGCGGCAGCCTCGCGCTGTTCGACACGGCGACCGCGCAGCAGCTGTTCGGCAAGACGGGCACGTACGACGAGATCGACGTGACCGCGAAGTCCGGCACCGCCCAGGCCACGCTGAAGTCCCAGCTGGACCAGGCGCTGCCGAAGAAGCTCGTGGAGACCACCACCGGCCACCAACTCGCCGACGACCAGGCGAAGGCCATCGCCGCCGGCATGAGCGGCCTGCGCCAGGGCCTGCTGGTCTTCGCCGGTATCGCCCTGTTCGTCGGCACGTTCATCATCGCCAACACCTTCACCATGCTGGTCGCCCAGCGCACCAAGGAGCTGGCGCTGCTGCGCGCGGTGGGCGCCTCCCGCCGCCAGGTCACCCGCTCGGTGCTGATCGAGGCGTTCGTGGTCGGCGCGGTGGCCGGGGTGGCCGGTCTGGTCGCCGGTATCGGCATCGGCGCCGGACTGCGCGCGCTGATGGGCTCGTTCGGCGCGACCGTCCCGGACGGCCCGCTGGTCGTCAGCGGCGGCACGGTGGCGGCCGCCCTCGCGGTCGGCGTCGTCATCACGATGCTGGCCGCCTGGCTGCCCGGCCGCCGGGCCGCGAAGATCCCGCCGGTCGCCGCGATGAGCGCACTGCACTCGGCGCCGACCACCAAGTCGCTGGTGCTGCGCAACACGATCGGCGCGCTGTTCTCGGCGGCGGGCGTGACGGTGATCCTGGCGGCGACCACGATGGCGGGCTCCGACGGCCAGGCGCCGATGGGCCTGGGCGCGGTCCTCCTGATCATCGGCGTCTTCGTCCTCACCCCTCTCCTGTCCCGTCCGCTGATCGCGGCCGCCGCCCCGCTGCTGCGCGGGTTCGGCGTCTCCGGCAAGCTCGCCCGGCAGAACTCGGTGCGCAACCCGCGCCGTACCGCCGCGACCGCCTCGGCGCTGATGATCGGCCTGACCCTGATCACCGGCATGACGGTGATGGCGGGCAGCCTGCAGAAGTCGATCGACAGGATGGCGAGCTCGGCGGTCCGCGCGGACTACGTCGTCTCGATGGCCAACGGCAACCCGCTCTCCCCCGACGTGGCGAGGAAACTCGCGACCGCCGACGGGGTGACCGCCAGCAGCCCGCTGCGCAACGCGGCCTCCCGGATCGACGGCGACACCGAGTACCTGACCGGCGTCAACGGCCCGGCGATCGGCAAGCTGACCGACCTCACGGTCGACGACGGCTCCTTCAAGGTCGGCGGCTCGGACGTGGTCGTGGACGACGACACGGCCAAGTCGCACGGCTGGAAGGCCGGTTCGAGCTTCACCGTGCACTACGAGGACGGCAAGGCGCAGAAGCTGACGGTCGCGGGGGTCTACGAGGGCAACGAGCTGATCCGCGGGATCATGCTCGACAGCGCCGTCCTCACCCCGCACCAGACCGACCCCGCCGACATGCAGGTCATGGTCAGGACGGCGGACGGCGCGTCCGGCGCGGCCAAGGACCAGCTGGAGAAGGTCCTCGGCTCCAACCCGGCGATCAAGGTCCAGGACAAGCAGGACCTGTCCGACTCCATCGCCCAGGCGTTCACGCTGATCCTGAACATGGTCTACGGCCTGCTCGCGATGGCCGTGATCGTCGCGGTCCTCGGTGTCATCAACACCCTGGCCATGTCGGTCTTCGAACGGCAGCAGGAGATCGGCATGCTCCGCGCGATCGGCCTGGACCGCAAGGCGGTCAAGCGGATGGTCCGGCTGGAGTCCCTGGTCATCTCGCTCTTCGGCGGGGTGCTGGGCCTCGGTCTGGGCGTGTTCTTCGGCTGGGCGGCCGGCCGGCTGGTCGGCGCGAAGATGCCGACCTACGAACTGGTCCTGCCGTGGTCCAGGATGGCGCTCTTCCTGGTGCTGGCCGGCCTGGTCGGCGTCCTGGCGGCCCTGTGGCCGGCCCGGCGCGCGGCGCGGCTGAACATGCTGGCGGCGATCAAGTCCGAGTAGCCGCGGACACGGCGAAGGGCCCCGCACCGTGCGTGCGGGGCCCTTCGCCGTCCTGCTGGTTCCGGTGGTGGGTGTTACCGGTTCCAGGTACGGGTGCGCAGCGGCAGCCCCGACGCACCCGACTCGGGGGTCCTGACGGCCAGCACCTGGTTGACGCCGATGCGGTTGCGTTCGAAGGCGAGGGCGGAGGCGGCCATGTACAGCAGCCAGACGCGGGCCCGGCCGGGGCTGGTGAGCCGTACCGCCCGCGCCCAGTCGGCCTCCAGGTTGACCACCCACTGGCGCAGGGTGCGGGCGTAGTGCTCGCGGATGGACTCCACGTCCCGCACCTCGAACCCGGCCCGCTCCAGCTGGGTGACGGTGGTGCCGATCGGGGCGAGTTCGCCGTCCGGGAAGACGTAGGCGTCGATGAACCGGTCGACCTGGTAGGCCTCCTCGTCGCGCCGCGGCCGCCGGGCGATCTGGTGGTTGAGCAGCCGGCCGCCCGGCTTCAGCAGGGCGTACAGGTCCCTCGCGTAGTCCAGGTACTTCTCCGCGCCCACGTGCTCGGCCATCCCGATCGACGAGATCGCCTCGTACGGCCCGTCCCGGACGTCCCGGTAGTCCTGGACCCTGATCTCCACCCGGTCCGTCAGACCCTCGTCCGCGACCCGTTTACGGGCGTACGCGGCCTGCTCCTGGGAGAGGGTGACCCCGACGACGCTCACGCCGTGCTCGCGGGCCGCGTGGATCGCCAGCGAGCCCCAGCCGCAGCCGACGTCGAGCAGCCGCTGACCGGGTTTCAGGCCGAGCTTCCGGCAGACGAGTTCGAGCTTGTCGCGCTGGGCGGTCTCCAGGGTGTCTGCATTTTCGACGGCCCCCCAGTACGCGCACGAGTAGACCATCGACGGCCCGAGGACGATCTCGTAGAAGTCGTTCCCCACGTCGTAGTGGTGGCTGATGGCCTGTTTGTCACTGCGGCGGGTGTGCAGATGGCGGCGTCTGCGCATCTCCTCGCGGGGCGGGGGCGGCGGGACGGGCGGTCCGGCGAGCTTCAGCAGCTCCCGGCCGGCGGCCCGCACCTCGGGGTCGCGCAGGGCCTGGGCGAGGGTACGGTCGTCCTCCCCGCGCTCCCAGATCAGTCCGGACATCACCGCCAGGGCGCTGTACAGGTCGCCCTCGATGTCCAGATCGCCGGCGACCCAGGCCCGGGCCAGGCCCAGTTCCCCTGGCTTGAACAGCATGTAACGCAGGGCACGGCGGTTGCGGATCACTATCGCCGGAGCGTCCGGCGGTCCGGCCTGTGATCCGTCCCAGGCCCGCAGCCGTACCGGGAGCGGGACTCCCAGCACCTGCTCGGCAACACTCCTCAGCCGCGACGCGGCGTCGGCCATGGCGCACACCTCCAAGACGACGATCCCGGATGCCGGTTACCACGTAAACACCGTGAGGGCGGCAGCGCAGTCCCGCAAAGGAGTTACGACTGGGCAAAACAGCTGTAGCCGCCACGCAGTTGCCCGGGTGCCCGGGAACGCCGAAGGACCTCCCGCACCACGGATGGCGGGAGGTCCTTCGGGTGATTCGGTGACCGGCGGCCGAGGCCGTCGGACCTTGACCAGGAGGCCTTGGCCTAGGAGGCCTTGGCCTTCTCCTCGGTCTTCGGGGTGGCGACCGGAGCCGGCTTGGCGGCCTCGTAGAACTCCTCGCGGGGGTTCTCCATGGCACCCAGGGACACGACCTCGCGCTTGAGGAACATGCCCAGCGTCCAGTCGGCGAAGATGCGGATCTTGCGGTTCCAGGTCGGCATCGCCAGACCGTGGTAGCCACGGTGCATGTACCAGGCGAGACGGCCCTTGACCTTGATCTTCGTCTTGCCCAGGACGATCATCGCGACGCCCTTGTGCAGACCGAGACCCGCGACCGCGCCCTTGTTGGCGTGGCTGTACTCCTTCTGCGGGAAGCCCCGCATGCCGGAGACCACGTTGTCGCCGAGGACCTTGGCCTGACGGAGCGCGTGCTGCGCGTTCGGCGGGCACCAGGCGTTCTCGACACCGGCCTTGCGGGCGGCGACGTCCGGCACCTGGGCGTTGTCGCCCGCGGCCCAGATGTAGTCGGTGCCCTGCACCTGGAGGGTGGGGGCGGTGTCCACGTGGCCGCGCGGGCCGAGCGGCAGACCGAAGCGGGAGAGCGCCGGGTTCGGCTTGACGCCGGCGGTCCACACGATCGTGTTGGAGTCGACCTCCAGGCCGTTCTTCAGCACGACGTGGCCGTCGACGCAGGAGTCCATCGAGGTGGAGAGGTAGATCTCCACACCGCGGCTCTCCAGGTGCTCCTTGCCGTACAGGCCGAGCTTGGGGCCCACCTCGGGAAGGATCTTGTCGGCCGCGTCGACCAGGACGAAGCGCATGTCCTCACGGGACACGTTCTTGTAGTACTTCGCCGCGTCGCGGGCCATGTCCTCGACCTCGCCGATGGTCTCCGCGCCCGCGAAGCCGCCGCCGATGAAGACGAAGGTGAGCGCCTTGCGGCGGATCTCCTCGTCGGTCGTGGAGTCGGCCTTGTCCAGCTGCTCCAGGACGTGGTTGCGCAGGCCGATGGACTCCTCGATGCCCTTCATACCGATGCCCTGTTCGGCGAGGCCGGGGATCGGGAAGGTGCGGGAGACCGCGCCGAGCGCGATGACCAGGTAGTCGAACGGCAGCTCGTACGCCTCGCCCACGAGGGGGGCGATCGTGGCGACCTTGCGGTCCTGGTCGATGGTGGTGACCCGGCCGGTGAGGACCTCCGCCTTCGGCAGCACGCGTCGCAGCGGGACGACGACGTGCCGAGGGGAGATGCTGCCGGCGGCGGCTTCGGGGAGGAAGGGCTGGTAGGTCATGTACGACCGGGGGTCGACGACCGTGACGGTCGCCTCGCCGTAGCGCATCTTCTTGAGAATGCGCCGAGCTGCGTACAGGCCTACGTACCCACCGCCTACTACGAGGATCCTGGGACGCTCCGTGGTGCTCATGGCATCGAGTATCCACCCGCCCCAGGGGGGCCGCTCGTGCGCCCCTTCACAAGGTTCCACAGGGGTCGTGCTACACTCCGCCGCCCACGTGACACAGGTCATGGTCGGCGGCGGGAACCCACTTCCGATACGACCCGTTGTCAATGCCGCGTGAGCTGCTCGTCCAGGCTTCCGGGGGCACCGCGGAGGCACCGGATGTCACCCTCACGAGCACCTCCCGGAACACCTCCTCGACGCTCCCCTGAGCACACGCTCGGGCCTGTTGAGCCCCCGAACGGGCCAACGGGGCCCCAGGGACCCCCCACCTGCACCGAATTCCTTGTGAAGAACTTCACGAAGTTTCCCGACGGGCTGTCATGGCACGGCGTGTCACACCCCCAAAACCCCGCTCACCTGTCATCCCACACGCTCATCCGAGGTGGTCGGGAGGGGTGCGCGAGGCGTCCGGAAGGGCCGTTCGGCAGGAGCAGGCGTCGGTGGGCCGGAGGGTCAGGCGATGGACCAGGCGATGCCGTCCAGGATGTCGTGCTCGCTCACCACGACCTCCGTCGCGCCCACCCGTTCCATGATCGACAGCAGCACGAGGGCGCCGGCGCCGATGACGTCGACGCGCCCGGGGTGCAGGGAGGGGATCGCGGCGCGTTCGGCGTGGGTGGAGTCCAGCAGCCGCTCGGTGATCTCCCGGACCCGGGCGTAGGGGATGCGGGAGTGGTGGATGGCGGCGGAGTCGTACCCCGGCAGGTTCTGGTGGATGGCGGAGAGGGTGGTGACCGACCCGGCCAGACCGACCAGGGTGTGCGCCTCACGCAGCGGCACGGTCCGCTCCGCGAGGTCGAGGGCGCGCTCGATGTCGGCCCGCAGGGCGGCGATCTCGGCTTCCGTCGGCGGGTCGCTGACCCGCCCGTCGTGCACCAGGTGCCGCTCGGTCATCCGCACGCAGCCGACGTCCACGGACCGCGCGGCCCGCACCCGCTCGTCCCCGACGACGAACTCGGTGGAACCGCCGCCGATGTCCACGACGAGGAAGGGCTTGGCGAGGTCGCCGCGGCCCGTCAGCTCCTTCGTCGCACCCTCGAAGGAGAACTCGGCCTCCTGGTCACCGCTGATGACCTCCGGCTCGACGCCGAGGATGTCCAGCACCCCGCGCACGAACTCGTCGCGGTTCTCGGCGTCCCGGGAGGCGGAGGTCGCCACGAACCGCAGCCGCTCCGCCCCGTACTCCTTGATGACCGCCGCGTACTCCCGGCAGGCGGCGAAGGTCCGCGCCAGCGCCTCCGGCGCCAGCCGCCCGGTCCGGTCGACCCCCTCCCCGAGCCGCACGATCATCATCCGCCGATCCAGGTCGACGAGTTCCCCGGTCTCCGGGTTCGCGTCGGCGACGAGCAGGCGGATGGAGTTGGTGCCACAGTCGATGGCGGCGACGCGGGTCATGGCTGGGTGTTCCTCACTCTGTACGTGACCTCGGCCGAGGGTCAGTTCTCTGCGGAGGGCACCACACACGCCCCCTTGGCCCACCACTCGGGCAGCATGGCGATCGCCTCGTCGCCGAGCGGGTTCACGCCGGGCCCCGCCGCCAGCGAGTGCGCCACCAGCACGTGGAGGCACTTCACCCGGTCCGGCATCCCGCCGGCGCTCGGGAACCCCGTCAGCTCCTCGATCTCGTCCCGGCGCCGGATGTAGTCCTCGTGCGCGGCCCGGTACGCCGCCGCCAGCTCCGGGTCGCTCTCCAGCCGCGCCGTCATCTCCTTCATCACGCCGTTGGCCTCCAGGGTGCCGATGGCGGACGCGGCCTTGGGGCACGTCAGGTAGTACAGCGTCGGGAACGGCGTGCCGTCCGGCAGCCGCGGCGCGGTCTCCACGACGTCCGGCTGCCCGCACGGGCACCGGTGCGCGATCGCCCGCAGCCCGCGCGGCGGCCGCCCGAGCTGCTGCTTGAAGGCCTCGACGTCGGCGTCGGTCGGCTCGGTGCGCGGAGTGGAGGGCGGAGGCGTTTGCATGACTGTGTTCTGTGTGGCTTTCTGTCGGTTCACTGGTCGGACGCGTCGGACTTGTCGACGCCGTCCCAGACGTTCGCGTACCAGGGCCGGTCGGCCGCCCCGAGGTAGGCGTGCGCCTGCTTGGCGGCAGCGGGGTCGATCACGATGTACCCCGTCTCCCCCGGCATCACGTAGTGCAGCCGCTCCCGGATCTGCTGCTCGGCGTACGCGTCGTCCTGCCACCGGGCCTTGACGTCCCGCAGCTGCTCGACCCGCTGCCGGGCCTGCTCCTGCTGGCGTTCCTGGTCGGCGATCTCGGCGCGCTGGGAGACGTACTGCCGCATCGGATAGGCGAGCGCGACGATCATCGTGCACAGCACGATCGCGAGCAGCGCGGCGCGGCCGGTGAGCCGGGAGCGGCGGGCCTGCCGCTTGGTCTGGGAGCGGTAGACCCGGGCCGCCGTCTGCTCGCCGAGCAGCTTCAGCCTGGTCGCGGTGGAGAACCGGTCCCGGTCCTTCACGGCCATGTCCCCGCCTCCCGTTCACACGCGCGTACGTCCCCGCACACGGTACGGGACCGGTACGGGGACGTACGTACGACTGGCGCAGCCTTGACCCTTAACGGGTCAGCGGCCCCTGACGGGTCAGCCCTTGAAGCGCGGGAAGGCGCTGCGACCGGCGTACACCGCGGCGTCGTCGAGGATCTCCTCGATGCGCAGCAGCTGGTTGTACTTGGCGACGCGCTCGGAGCGGGCCGGGGCGCCGGTCTTGATCTGGCCGCAGTTGGTGGCGACGGCGAGGTCGGCGATGGTGACGTCCTCGGTCTCGCCGGAGCGGTGGGACATCATGCACTTGAAGCCGTTGCGCTGGGCCAGCTCGACGGCGTCCAGGGTCTCGGTGAGCGAGCCGATCTGGTTCACCTTGACGAGCAGGGCGTTGGCGGCGCCGTCCTCGATGCCGCGGGCCAGGCGCTCCGGGTTGGTGACGAAGAGGTCGTCGCCGACGATCTGGACCTTGTCGCCCAGCTTGTCGGTGAGGACCTTCCAGCCGGCCCAGTCGTCCTCGAACAGCGGGTCCTCGATGGAGACCAGCGGGTACGCGGAGACGAGCTCCTCGTAGTACTCGGTCATCTCGGCGGCCGAGCGGGACTTGCCCTCGAACTCGTACTTGCCGTCCTTGTAGAACTCGGACGCGGCGACGTCGAGCGCAAGGGCGATCTGCTCACCGGGGACGTAACCGGCCTGCTTGATCGCCTCCAGGATGAGGTCGAGCGCGGCGCGGTTGGACTCCAGGTTCGGGGCGAAGCCGCCCTCGTCGCCGAGGCCGGTGGACAGGCCCTTCGACTTCAGGACCTTCTTGAGGGTGTGGTAGACCTCGGCGCCCCAGCGCAGCGCCTCGGAGAAGGACTCCGCGCCGATCGGGGCGATCATGAACTCCTGGATGTCCACGTTGGAGTCCGCGTGCGAGCCGCCGTTGAGGATGTTCATCATCGGCACCGGCAGCAGGTGCGCGTTGGGGCCGCCCAGGTAGCGGAAGAGGGGGAGGTCGCTGGCCTCGGAGGCGGCGTGCGCGACGGCGAGGGAGACGCCGAGGATGGCGTTGGCGCCGAGCGAGCCCTTGTTGTCGGTGGCGTCCAGGTCGAACATCGCCTGGTCGATCAGGCGCTGCTCGGTGGCGTCGTAGCCGACCAGCTCCGGGCCGATCTGCTCGATCACGGCGAGGACGGCCTTCTCGACGCCCTTGCCGAGGTAGCGGTTGGGGTCGCCGTCACGGAGCTCGATGGCCTCGAAGGCACCGGTGGAGGCGCCGGACGGGACGGCGGCACGACCCGTGCTGCCGTCGTCGAGGCCGACCTCGACCTCGACCGTGGGGTTGCCTCGGGAGTCCAGGATTTCCCGGGCTACGACGACGTCGATGGACGGCACGAGCATCTCCTTCTTGGGATGTGACGCTGGTTGTGCGGGCGCACGCGGACCTTGTCGGCCCTTGCTCAGCCTTGCGACTAGAGCCTAACCGTCCCAGGGCCGTCGGCCGTCACGACCGACCGACCCGTGGACACACAGACGGTACTCATTGTTCACGCGCGGAACAAAGGGGGTCCCGATGAAGAACGGAAGAAGAGCGGGTCAAGAAGAAGACCGCGAGAGGCCGCAAAGAGAAACCCCGCCCCGGTGCGTACGGGGGGAGAACGCACCGGAGCGGGGGCCCGTGGGGGACGGGGGCGGCCCTCACGTGGTCCTCACTATGGGGACCACGGCTGTGTGGACGCTGTGGTTCAGCTGGGCGCCGCGTAGTACTCGCGGCGCCTCTCCTGAGACCTACTTCAGGTGCAGCTGCTGGCCCGGGTAGATGAAGTCGGCGTCGTCGACGATGTCCTTGTTCAGCTTGAACAGCGCCTGCCAGCCGCCCTTGACCTTGTGCTTCTCGGCGATCGAGCTGAGCGTGTCGCCCTTGACGACCTTGTACTCGCCGTCGCCCTTCTTGACCTTCTTGCCGGTCGGGGTGGTGACGGTCTTCTTGGCGGCCGGACGCTCGGCGGAGCGGGAGGCGGCCTGCGTGTCGGTCGTACGGCTGCTGGTGCCGCCGCTCGACGAGGAGCTGGAGGAGCCGGCGCTGCTGCCGGTGTAGGCGGCGCTGGACAGGCCCGTGCCGCAGACCGGCCAGGCGCCCTTGCCCTGCGCGGCGAGGACCTTCTCGGCGACCGCGATCTGCTGCGCCTTGCCGGCCTGGTTGGCCTGCGCGGCGTACTGGGTGCCGCCGTACGCGGCCCAGGTGGAGGCGGAGAACTGCAGACCGCCGTAGTAGCCGTTGCCGGTGTTGATGGCCCAGTTGCCGCCGGACTCGCACTGGGCGACGGCGTCCCACTCGGAGGCGGTGGCGGCGGAGGCGGTGCCGGAGGCCATCAGCGGTGCGGCGATGGCGACACCGGTGACACCGGCGAGTGCGGCGGCGCGGGTGGCCTTGGACGGACGACGGTGCTTGCCCTTGCCGGAAAACAGCATGACGGATCCCCTCACCGACGCCTGCGAGGTGAGCTGTCGGGTTCGGGCCGGTTGAGTTGCCCGGCCGCACACCTCACGGTGCGCGGCTTCACCCCGAGCCGGACACGGCAGCCTCAACTACCGGTCCCGGCACTTACCTTGGGTCCCCCGCTCCTGCCTACGGCGCTTGACGCGACGACTGTTCCCGGGGAGTCGCTGGCAGGACTCGGCGTTGCGACGGCCGGGGCTCGTGGTGACGAGCGGCCTTGACCGTAAACAGGCGATCAGGTGAATTTCAAAGATGATCAGGGCTTCTGAGACTCATCCCACACTTTCACCAAAACGGACATTTAACTGCCAAGTAGGGCGACCTGAGATGTCAACTCCCGCTACTTTTCGTCCGTTTCGCTGCTGAGTTTCAGGGTCTGACCGGGGGCGATGTCATTCGGGTCGGCACCGATGTCCGCCTTGTTGGCGGCATAGAGCGCACGCCATCCGCCGTCGAGGCCAAGGGAGTCGGCGATGGAGGCGAGAGTGTCACCGTCCCGGACGGTGTAGGTGCCGGCGTCCCGGGAGGCATGACGGCCGGAAGAAGTCACACTCTGACCGTTTGTCACACTTTCGTCCGCCGAGCCGCCACGGTGCTTGCCGCCACTGCCGACGGCCCCCGTGTCGACCAGATCCCAAGAACTGCCCGTCTGCCAGGAATTGTCCGAGTCGTCGGCTTCGGGCACGACAGGGTTCTCGTTCACCTTCGAGGCATCGGAGCCCTTGGATCCCGACTTGTCCGCCTTCGTGGAGTCGGCAGGGGTGCCCTTGCCGGAGCCGTCGCTCGCACCCGGGGACGGAGTGGCGGAGTCGGAGTCCGTGGCGCCCGAGGCATCCGACGAGGAGTCGGACGAGCCCGAATCCGATGAACCAGATGAATCCGATGAACCAGATGAAGAGGACGAATCCGACAGCCCGGAGGACGAGTCGGAGGAGCCGGACGCGTCGTCCGATCCGCCGAGGCCCGGGTCGACGTTCACCGAGGCGTCGTCCGAGGAGAGCCCGGCGATCAGCGCACAGGTCCGCCAGGGCTTGGTGCCCTGGTCGGCGAGGATCTTCTCGGCGACCGCGATCTGCTGCGAACGGCTCGCCTGGTCCGGCGTGCCGGCGTACTGCTGGCCGCCGTACTCGTCCCAGTCGTCCTGGGACATCTGCAGGCCGCCGTAGTAGCCGGTGCCGGTGTCCATGCTCCAGGAGCCGCCGCTCTCACACTCGGCCACCCTGTCCCAGGTGTTGCCGTCGGCCGCGTTGGCGCTCGCCGCGCCGAGGAGCGGGATGGCGATGGCCGAGCCGGTCACGCCGGCCGCGACGAGGAGAGCCGGAGCCTGACGGGGGCGACGGTGACGACCGTTCCCGGAGAGCATGCGGAAACCTTTCGAGCGACAGCGGTGACCGGCGCGACGGGTCCCGCTGGGGCGCCGCACTGATGGGTGAACGTATAGGCAGACGATCACTTGTCACAAGTTAATGCCGCGCAGATCACGTGAAGATCACAGACTTGAACGCTGGTCATCTTTGCCGGTGAAGGGCCGTGCGGGGCGCCGGGCGGGTGTCGGTGGGGGGCCAGGCGGGTGTCGGTGTTGCTCATCGGCCGGCGGGGGTGAACTGCACGGGGAGCGTGCGCAGTCCGCGCATGATGAGGCCGCCGCGCCAGCGCAACTCGCTCTCCGGCACCGCGAGTCGCAGGTCCGGGAGGCGGGTGAGGAGGGTGGCGAGCGCGGTCTGCCCCTCCAGGCGGGCGAGCGGGGCGCCGAGGCAGTAGTGGATGCCGTGGCCGTAGCCCAGGTGCTGGTTGTCCCGCCGTGCCAGGTCGAGCGTGTCCGGCTCGGCGAACCGCTCCGGGTCCCGGTCCGCGGCGGCGAGTACGACGAGGACCGGGTCGCCGACCGCGATGCGCTGCCCGCCGATACCGAGCGGCTCGGTGGCGAACCGCCAGGTGGCGAGCTCCACCGGCCCGTCGTAGCGCAGGAGTTCCTCCACCCCGGTCTCCAGCAGCCCGTGCTCGCCCGCGGCCAGGGAGTCCTGGAGGCGGCGGCGCTGTTCCGGGTGGGTGAGCAGGGCGTACGTCCCGTTCCCGATGAGGTTGACGGTCGTCTCGAAGCCGGCGAACAGCAGGATGAAGGCCATGGCGGCGGCCTCGTTCTCGGTGAGGTGCTCGCCGTGGTCGGAGGCACGGATGAGCCCGGAGATGAGGTCCTCGCCGGGGGCCGGCTCGGCGGACAGCGCCTCCCGCTTCCGGTGGATCAGCTCGGCCAGATATCCGCGCATCTTCTTCACGGACCGCGCGACCCCGCCCCGCGGCCCTCCGCCGTGCGCTGCTTTTGTGTGTCGCAGCATCATGCCGGCCCAGTCCCGGAAGTCGTCCTGGTCCTCGCGCGGGACGCCCAGCAGGTCGCAGATGGCGTAGATGGGCAGCGGGAAGGCGAACTCGTGGATGAGGTCGGCCTCGCCCCGGTCCGCGAACCCGTCGATGAGCCGGTCGGTCAGCTCCTGCACCCGGGGCGCGAACTCGGCCACCCGGCGCGGCGTGAACGCCTTGCTGACCAGCCGCCGCAGCCGGGTGTGGTCCGGCGGATCGATGTTCAGCAGATGCGTCATCAGCTCGGCCCCGCGCTCCCCGGGGATCCCGGTCTTCCCCTTGGCGTGCGCGGGCTCGTCGTGATGCGCCGGGTTCTTGGACAGCCGGGGGTCGGCGAGCGCCTGCCGGGCGTCGGCGTAGCGGGTGACCAGCCAGGCCTCGACCCCGCTGGGAAGCCGGGTGCGACGCACGGGTGCGTGCTCCCGGAGCCAGGCGTAGGCGGGATAGGGGTCGGCGGCGAACTCCCAGGTGAAGAGGTCGGGGGCGGGGGCGCCGTCGGGGTGGGTGGTGCCGTCGGGGGCGGGCTGGTGGGTCACTCCTTGACGGTATCGGGTGCGTGCTCGGTCAGGAGCTTCTGGGCAAAGCAGTCGCCCCGCTCAGCGGCCTTCCGGTACCACCACATGGCCTGGCTCTCGTCCCCCCGCTCCTTCAGCAGGTCGGCCAGCCGAAACGCGGCGTCTCCGCTTCCCAGGGTGGCCGCCTCCCGGAAGAGTTCCTCGGCCTCCTCCACACGCCCCTTCTTCCGGAGATGGCTTCAAAGTTCTTGTAGGCGGTGTCCAGGTCCCGGAGGGACTGCTGCAGGACAACGGCGGACACTTCGGCGAGCCAAGCGCGTTCCTCGATGCGCTTGGCCTGGGTGATGCGAAGCCGGGACAGATCGGCCGACTTCACATAGGGCAGCCCGGCCGCGTGTGCTTCCTTGCGGTCGCGCAGGCAGTCGTTCCACACCACGCGGGCGCACCCGAACGCCTGGGCCAGCGCGCGGCGCTGCGGGGCGTCCGGGTAGGCCCGGTAGTTGTAGCGGAGCTGCACAACCAAGATCCTACTACGATTGGTCTCATGGGTATGCAGAACGACTACAGGCGAGGCAGGCATGTTGTTTCGGAGATGCATGTGCACTTGGTCTTCGTGACGAAGTACCGACGCGGAGTCTTCAATGACGAGATGCTGACACGCTGCGAAGAGATCATGCGCAAGGTGTGCGAGGACTTCGAGGCGGAGCTGAAGGAGTTCAACGGCGAACGCGATCACGTTCACCTGTTGGTGCACTACCCGCCCAAGGTCGCCATCTCGAAGCTGGTCAACAGCCTCAAGGGCGTCTCCGCCCGCCGGATACGCCAGGAATTCACCGGCCGCGTCAACCGCGCCATCATGCACGGGCATCTGTGGTCGCCCTCGTACTTCTCGGCCTCATGCGGCGGAGCACCGTTGGCAATCGTCCGCCAGTACATCGAGCAGCAAAAACGTCCGCTCTAGCCTGCGGGTCAGAGCAGTCTTGAGATGCGTTTCATCCCCGGCGTGAACGCCGGGGCTTTCACACAAGATCACCGGTAACCGCTCGCGGCAGCTCGGCGAAGGAGTTCCTCCCGCTCCGGTTCGTTCCCGTCGGTGCGGCCCAGCATGATCGCCAGACCGTTCATGACACGGGCGTCTCCGTGATCAACACCGAGGCGGAACCAGTATTCGGCGGTTTTGGGGTCACCCCAGTTGAGGAACAGGCCTCCGAGGCTGGCGGCGGCCTGGTCGAAGCCGGTGTCGTACGCCTGCTGGTACCAGAAATGGGCCTCACGGATGCGCCCCGGCCCCACCAACACGTCCCCCAACTCGTGTGCCGCCGCCCCGTCCCCCGCCTCCGCCGCCCGCCGCAGCCACCTCTCCGCGCGGTCCCGGTGCAGCCGCCCCGCCTCCCGGGCCGCCGAGACGCTGCCGCCCTCCGCCGCCGCCTCCAGGTATCGAAGCGCCTTGTCGAAGAGCAGATGCCCGATCGCGAAGTACGAGGCGGCGCCCTCGCGGCCGCTCCACAGGAACGCCGGGTAGGCGCGGGGATCACGCCGGTGCCCCGCCAGCCGCTGCAGCTCTCCCTCGCTCCACTCCCGTGGCACCTCGACGGTGCGCGCCATGGCCACGACCCGGTCGCCGGGTTCGGTCCCGGCGCGGCGCCGGTAGTACTCGTCGGCCGGCATCGTCCCGATGACGACCACGCCGAGCGTCGTGAGCCGGCCCAGCAGCCGTGGGCCGAGCCGCCCGTCGCCGAGGTGGTCGGTGAGGTCGTCGAGCCAGACGACGGACCGGCCGTGGCCGCCTTCCGGCTCGGTGAGGAGTGCGCGCAGGTCCTCGCCGGGCTCCGGGAGGTAGAGCACGGGGTCCGGTAAGGACTGGACGCCGTGCCATGCCGAGTACGACTTGCCGACGTACGGTTCGCCCAGGATCAGTACGAGCCCGGGATGACCCAGTTCGGCGCGCAGCCGCTTGTCGCAGTCGCGCGGGATGTACGGCGGCACCTCCGGCAGCCCCGGCACGCGTCGCGTCGGACGGACCCCGAACTCCAGCGGTGCGACCTCGTCCGCGGGACGCCAGGCGATCGGCGCGGGCATGCTCCCGTAGTGGTGGTGCTGTACGCCCACTACCTGGTCCTGGAAGGTGGCGCTGCGGAAGTCGACGTGGTCACCCGCGCTCTGCGGGAGGTCGGGGGCGGGTGAAGCCGCCGGATCCGTCGGCCCCTCGGTGTCGGCCGCCCCCGTTCCCTCGGGCACGTCCGGGTCCGGGTCCGGCCGCCGGCGGTCCTCCTCCAGCGCGGCTCGCAGTCGGGCGGCCCGCGGCGGGTCCGTCTCCAGCCGGTTCCGCAAGCGGTGGAACCAGTTGGTCTCGATCTCGCGCGTCGCCGCGCTGCCGCGGTTTCTGAGCCGGTGCCAGTCCACGACGAGACGTCCCTCGATCCTGCTGCCGCCCGGAGCGTCGAGAAGGCAGAGCAGAAAAGGGAAGTCCGCCATCGCCGGGGGCCGCGGGCCCTCCTTGAGAGCCGTCAGGCCCTGGACGACCGTCCGCGCGCCCACCCTCGCCAGTTCGTCGACCCCGGTATCCACCGCGTCCCCCTTTGAGCCCGAGCGTCGCTGGATCCACGGTACTCAAACGCGGCCGCTCCCCGTGCGGACGGGGACGATCTCAGTGGCCCTCCGTCTCCCTGATCGCGTCCCGGTAGGCGCGGCCCGCCGCCCGCAGTGCCGCCTCCGGGTCGACGCCTTCCGCCTCGGCCCGTACCGCCAGCGCGAGCAGGTCGTATCCGATGCCCTCCACCTTGGGCAGCGGAACCTCCAGCCCGGCCGTCCGCACCCGCGAGGAGAGCTTCGCCGCCAGCGCGAGGCCCGGCTGGCCGAGGGGTATCCCGTCGGTCACCGAGTCCCGGCGCTTCTCCGCCGCCTTGGTGCGCAGCCAGTGCTCCTTGACCTCCTCCGGTGTCGAGGCGGTCTCGTCGCCGAAGACGTGCGGGTGGCGGCGGATGAGCTTCGCGACGATGCCGCCCGCCACGTCGTCGATCGAGAAGGGGGCCTCCGGGTCCTCCTCGGCGATGCGGGCGTGGAAGACCACCTGGAGCAGGACGTCCCCCAGCTCTTCCCGCAGATCGTCGCGGTCGCCGTCCTCGATGGCCTCGACCAGCTCGTACGCCTCCTCGATGGCGTACTTCGCCAGTCCTTCGTGGGTCTTCCGGGAGGACCAGGGGCACTCGGCGCGGATCCGGTCCATGACCTGGACGAGGTCGAGGAGGCGGGCGCCGGGCAGGTCGTAGGAGGCGGGGAGCAGCTCCAGGTCGGGCATGGCGACACGGCCGGAGCCGGCGAGGCGGGCCAGGCCGTCCGTGAGGGCCGGCTCGCCCTCGCCCGTCGCCACGACCACCACCGTCCGCCCGCCGGCGCAGGCGTCGACCAGCTCCTGGGCGGTGGGGGCGGCCTCGTCCACGGCTGTCCCGGCCTCCCGCAGATACGGCAGCTGCGGATGCGCGCCGTCCGCGCACAGCACACGGTCCGCAGAGCGCAGCGCCTGCCAGGCGGGCCAGGACAGCAGGCCGGGGGCGACACGGTGGCTGGTGGTGAGGAGGATGATCCGGCCGGTGTCGGGGACGGTAGGAGCGGGAGGCTCCGGGCTGGTGGTGTTCACCATCCGAACGTAACGCACCCGCGCCGCCGGCCTCGGGCGTTGTCCACAGGGCGGGGATGATCAAGTGATCGTATGACCGCTCGCGTCAACCCCGCCTGCCACACTCCGCCCGTCGATCCGGCCCGCCCTACGCCATCGCCCACCCTGCCCCGCCGTCTGCCCTACGCCGTCGCTTGTCCTACGCCGTCGCCTGGGTCCCCGACGACGTGACCTCCCGTACCCACGGCGTCTTCGCGTCCACCCGGCTGCTCTTCTGGACGTCCCAGGCGCCGTAGCGCGGGTTGAGGTCGACGTGGAGTTCCTGGGACGCCTTGGACAGGGCCTTCCAGAAGGCGGGCTGGGTGGTGTCGGCGCCGAGCTGCTGGGCGAGTTTCTGGGCCTCCAGCTGGAGGCGGAGGTTGTCGTCCAGGCGCTTGGGGGCGATGCCGTACTTCTGGAGCCAGGCGTTCTGGAGCGCCTTGGAGCCGCCGGCCTGCTGTTCGAGGCCGGTGCGCATCTGCTGGATCTCCTTGCGGGTGACGCTGATGCCCGCGTCCTGGGCGGCCCGGTGCAGCACCTGGTCGAGGACCATGTTGTGCAGGGTGTCCCGGGTGAGGCTGCTGGTGGCGGCGAGGACCTGCTGGTACTGCTGCTCGTCCGGCACCGCGGAACGCTGCGCCTGGCGCACCTCGTTCACCCGGGTCTCCAGCTGGGCGACGGTGATCCGCTGGCCGCCCACGACGGCCGCCGCGCCCGGGTGCGCGTCGCTTCCGCAGGCGGTCAGGAAGGGGGCCGCGGTGGCGATCGCGGCGGACAGAACGAGCGCGGTGCGACGGCGGCGGTGCAAGGATGCCTCCCGAGGAGATTGTGCGACGGTGCACAAAGTCTTGCGGTGATCGATGGTAGGCAGTGGGCAAGCTCTGGCCAACCCATTCGACCAACGATTCACACGCGCATCCGGCACCGCCGCGCCACCCCCCGGAAGGGTTTGCGGGTCGGTCCGCGGGTTTTCGCGGGGCGCCCCGCGCTCAGCCGGTGATCGCCACCGGGGCGTCCCACGCGTCACGGTCCACGGTGATCGTGTAACCGCCGCGCGTCTCCTTGCTGTTCACCATGTACTGGTGCGCCCGGCTGTGCACGGTGAACTGGGTCGCGCCGAACGGCCAGTCCGCCGTGGTGGTGTTGTGCTTGTCCCACAGCGCGTACCAGAGGTTGCCCGGCAGGTCTGTCTTGTCGGTGGCGTTCGCGATCGCCTTGGCGCTGGAGCTGGTGAAGCCGTAGAAGCCCGCGCGGTACGTCTTCGCGTGCAGCTGCTTGTCGAAGGCGCGCACGTAGGTGAGCACGGCGTTGTTGCACGCCGTGTTCGTCGTGTCGTACGCCTCCATGTCCAGGTAGATCGGGCTGCCCGCCTTCATGCCGAGGGCGGCGGCCTTGGCGACCGCGTCGGTGGCGTCGCTCGTGCCGAGGGAGGCGGCGTTGGCGGTGGTCATCTTCTCCGGGTTGGAGCCGCTCTGGCAGGACGGCTGGGCGCCGACGTAGAGCGGGATGAGCTTCCAGCCCATCGTGGAGACGGACTTGACCCAGGAGGCGGTGAGGTTGGGCTGGGCACAGCCGCGGTTCTTGCCGCCGACGTAGACGGCGGCGGCGCCGTAGAGGCCGCCGTGCCAGGCCTTCATCGCGGCCGACGAGGGCGCGGTGCAGGTGTCGAAGGCGCGGCCGGTGTACGTCTTCTGCGCGGGCCAGGTGGTGGCCGCCATGGAGGCCTGCGCGGCGATCCCGGCCCCGGCGGCGACCGCGGCCCCCGCGACGCCCCAGGCGATGTATCTGCGCTTCTTCGACTGCCGATGGCTGGACATGCCGGAACCCCACCCCTGTGTGTGCACTGTCAAGAAGAGCCATTGTGCAAGAAGAATCGAGGGAGCCCGACCACAACCTGTGGTTCGCGGGGGCCAGGTCCTGTCGTTTGGATCAGGCCGGCTATGAGGTCGGCACCTTTCGACCGACCCGAGCGGGGTGTGGTGCGTGCACCTGCAAGGCGGAGGAGGGAGTCGACGCGGAGCGTCGGCGAGTGACGACAACGCCGCTGGGGGTCCCCCTCTGGGGAGTGCGTGCCACACCCCGCGACGCCGGGATGCCCAAACGACAGGGCCTAGCGCCGCACCTGCCCCAGCCACTGCAGCGTCCGTCGGACCTCGCCGGCCATGGGATGGCCGGGCCCGTGCAGCCGTTCCACGTCGAACAGCAGCCGGGTGAGCGTGTCCTGCGCGGCCGGCCGGTCGCCGACCGCGAGCAGCAGATGCCCCATCCGGCGGCGCACGTCGTGCGCGAGCTGCGGATCGCCGGCCACGTACTGGTTCTCGTAGTACGGCAGCAGCGCGCGGTACTCGGCGAGCGCCGCGGCCGGTTCGCCGAGTTGTTCCAGGCACTGGGCGGTCTCGTAGCGGAAGCGCAGGGACTGCGGGTCGGCCTGGCCGGCCTCGGCGGCGCGTTCGTCGGCGAGCCGGCGCAGTTCGGGCAGCGCGCGCCGGTACTGGCCGTCGTCCATCAGGGTGGCCGCGTACTGCTTGCGCAGGGTACGTACGACCGTGGAGCGCTCGCCGTGCTGGTCGGCGGCGACCGGCAGGATCGCGCCCAGGATGTCGACGGCCTGGGTGATGCGTCCCTCCCCGAGCAGCCGCTTGACCTCGTCGACGGCCGCGGCGACCTCGGGTCTTCCGGGTACGGCGGCCACGGGGGCGGCGGGCTGGGGCGCGGGCATCCGCGCGCGGTCCGGCCAGGGGGCGTGCGGGCGCAGGAAGGGGCGCGTGGGGTCCAGGGGCGCCCCGGTGTGCATGCCGCGCGCGGGCAGGAGCGGGACGAGGTTCTCGTACACCTCCTGCGCCGAGCCGGGCCGGTGCTGCGGGTCCTTGGCGAGCAGCCGCAGCACGAGCGCCTCCAGCGGCTCGGGCACCTCGGGGCGGAGCCGGCGCACCGGCACCGGCTGCTCGTACAGATGCCGGTGCAGCACGCCGAGCGAGGTGGAGCCGGCGAACGGCACCTCACCGCTGAGCAGTTCGTGCAGCAGCACCCCGAGCGCGTAGAGGTCCGTGTACGGGCCGACCGCGCCGCCCATCGCCTGCTCGGGTGCCATGTAGGCGGGCGAGCCGATGGGGGTGCCGGTGTGGGTGAGGCGGGTGGTGTCGGTGTCCATCACGGAGGCGACACCGAGGTCCAGGACGGTGATGGTGCCGTCCTGCTTGACCATCAGGTTGCGCGGCTTGAGGTCGCGGTGGACGATCGGCACGGCGTGCACGGCGCTCAGTACGGCGCACAGTTGCGCGGCCACCGCGACCGCCCACGGCCACGGGTACGGATCGTGCTCAGCGAGGTGCCCGGCGAGGTCGGTGCCGTCCACGTACTGCATGACGAGGAACAGCTCCTCGCCCTCGGTGCCCGCGTCGTGCACGGTGACCAGGCCGGGGTGGTCGACCTGCGCGGTCACCCGGCACTCCCGCAGGAACCGGCGGCGCAGTTCGTCGGCGTCCGCGCCCGCCACCTTGTCGGGGCGCAGCAGCTTCACCGCCACGCGCCGGTCGAGCCGCTGGTCGTATGCCGTCCAGACCTGGCCCATGCCGCCCTGCCCGATGAGCGTGGACAACTGGTAGCGGTCGGCGACGACCCGTCCTGTCGCCACGGTCACCTTCCGCCCTCGTCGCGGCCGTCGTGCTTGCGCAGGTAGTCACTGAGCTCGTCGAGCTCGGCACGCACCTGCTCGATCCGCGCGGGCGCCGGACGCTGGGGCGGCGCGGGTATCGGGGGCTGGGCGAGCGGCGGCTGCGGAACCGGGGGCACGGTGTGCGGGGGCGGGGTGCCCAGGGGCGTCGTCGCCGTGGTGTACGGGGAGGCGGGGGGCGGGTAGCCGTACGTCTGCGCCGGCGTCAGCGCCGCGTACGCCTCGCGCTGCCGCTGGAAGTGGCGTACGTCGGCGGCGAGGTAGTAGACGACCGTGACCAGGAGCGTGCCGAACAGCAGCGTGATTCCCAGATAGCCGCCGGCCGTGTGCACGTCGTCGCCGGGTTCGGTGGCCAGCAGCACGATGCTGAGGACGTCGGCCGCGGCCACCGCCACCAGCAGGCCGTAGTCCGCCGATCTTCGGGTCACCACGGCCAGCCGCAGCATCATCACCCAGGCCAGGAAGCCGACGCTGAACACCCCCATCGCGACGAACACCACGCGCAACAGGACCAGTACCGCATCGTGCGGCGGCCGCTGCACCGGCCGCGCATGGCCCTGGCCTTGCATGATCGCTCCTGTATTGCCTGAAATAGGGCGTACGTGCTCGTCCGATGCGTCCGCTTGCGGACAGCACCGGTCGCGCGGTGGTCGCTTCGAGCATATGGCCCGACACCGACGCGCGGTCCGGGTTGTATCGAACCGTTGTGTGCCGAGCGCGGGGCGCGGACGCCCACGCCCCGGCGCGGGCCGTCGAAAGGGGTTGCGCGGGCGGGTGGTGCGCGCGGGCGCGGGCGCGCGCGTCAGGTGGAGCGGGCGGGCGCCGGGAGGCACGCGCCGAGTGGTGTGACGTGCGGTGTCGGAGCGGCGGGTGCGTCCACCCGGCGTGCACGGCGTGCACGGCGCACCCGCGTACACCCCGGTTCACAGCGAGCCGGGGTGTGCGCGCCGGGTACCTCGACGGCGCCCGCGGTGCCGAACGGTCTCGCCGCGGCGCCGAGGCGCAAGCCGTCGTGTCAGTGGGCCTTGAATCAGTGGGCCTTGAACCGGGACGGCGCCTTGGTCGGGTTGCCGCCCGCGGGGAGCTTCTGGCCGGGGCAGGTGACGAGGACCTTCTTCATCGCGGCCTTCTCGGCGGCGGTGACCCACAGGCCGTACTTCTTCTTCACGGCCACCTGCGCGGCGACGTAGGTGCAGCGGTAGGCCTTGTCGGACGGCAGCCAGGTGGCCGTGTCGCCGTCGCCCTTGCCGCGGTTGGCGCTCGCGTCGACGGCCAGCAGGTTGAGCGGGTCGTTGGCCAGGGCTATGCGCTTGCTGGCGTCCCAGTACTTGGCGCCCTTCTGCCAGGCGTCCGAGAGGGCGACGAGGTGGTCGATGTCGACCAGGCTGCGGCCACGCTTGTAGGTGACCTCCTTGCCGGAGTAGGGGTCCGGGTCCAGCACGCCGGAGGAGACCTTGCAGTCGCCGTCGGAGAACTTCACCTCCTTGAGGTCGCGCTTGAGTATGTCGTCCCGGGTGTCGCAGGAATTGGAGTCGGTGTCCGCCCAGGCGGAGCCGAACTTCTCCCGGGTGTAACCGGTCTTCGGCGCCCGGCCCTTGACGGTCAGCGCCTCGGCGGCGGTCAGCGCCGCTCCCCCACCGCCCGTGCCCTGGGCTCCCGGGGCCCCCTTGTCCTGCAGGTCCTTGCAGCCGGCCACGGCGAAGATCACGACGACAGCCATGACCGCCCCGCCCCTCAGACGCGTCACGTGCGCCCCCTCTTCTTTTTTCCCGCCGCCACGTGGGCGGATCTCTCCTGGCTCACGGTAGCCGTCGCACGGTTCACGCCGAATGGAACCAAAAAGGGTGAATAGTAGCCAACTCCCCCTTATCGGAACCGCTTTGACGTACCGGGAGAAGCCCGAGCGGTACGCCTTCGCGCCCGCTCACACCACGCCACGGCCGTACGCCGTACCGCACGCCTTGCCGGTCCGCGGCGCGCCAAACCGCCTGAGGCAGGCGCCGTGCCGCGGTCAGCGCAGGATCGGTGGGCCGAAGGTCGCCGTGGCGGTCGCGTCGACGGCGAGGTCCGGTGTGCAGGGGTTGTAGACGCCGGTGCAGGGGCTCGACCACCCCTTGAAGGAGAAGCCGGCGTCGCTGATGGTCGCGGTCAGGGTCAACTCCTCGGTCGTGACGTCGAACTCGCAGTTCCACGTGTCGGCCGGGCCGTCGCAGGCCGCGCCGGCGGGAACCCCGCCGATGGTGACGTGCCGGTCGGACGCGCCCACGAGGGCGACCGTGAGGTGGACGTAGCCGGTGCCGGTCAGGGCTGCCGTGACGGTGTTCTTCCCCGAGGTGACCGTCAGGGCGCCGCTCGCGGGCCCCGTCCTGGGCGGTGCGAACTCGACGGTCACCGTGCACGTGGCCCCGGCGGCGAGCCGGTCTGGGCAGGTGCTGCCGATCGCCGCGAACCCCGAGTCCTGCGGCGCGGCGACGGAACCGAGTTCGATGGCCTGGGTGTTGGGATTGGTGACGGTGAAGTCGAACTCCGCCGGGTTCTCGGCCGGTTCGACGTGCACCAGGCCGAAGTCCTGTGCGGACGGGCTGACCAGGGGCGCGGCGAGCGTCAGGGGCTTACCGCCGTTGCCCGAGGTCGTCCGGCCCGTCGTAGTACTCCCGTTCCTGCCGTTCGTGGTCTGCCCCACGGTCGTCCCGAGACTCGTACCGCTGACCGTCCCGTCGCTGGTCCCGTCGCTCGTCCCGCTGCTCGTCCCGTTGCTCGTCTCACCGGCCGCCGTGCCACCGCCCACCGCCCCGCCGCCCGTCCCGCCGTCCACCGCGGACCCGGAGGACGCCCCCGAGGGGCCGTCCCCGCCGCCCGCGCCCCCCAGCGCCCGCCCGATCACCGTGCCGAGCACCAGGACCGCCACCACCGCGGCGACCGCGGTCAGCACCCGCCGCCAGGGCTCCTGCCTCCTCGGCGGAGCGGGCGGCGACGGTGGCGGCGGGACGGCTTCCAGGAGGGCGAGGTTGGCGGCGGTGACCGCGGCGCCCGCGGTGTCGCCCAGCTGGGTGCGCAGGTCGAGTGCGCGCCGGAGCAGGCGCCGGGCGTGCTCGGTGCGGTCGTGCAGGAAGTGCTGGACGCCCTGCTGATGGGTGAAGTACGCCTCGGCGGCCCGGTCGCCGACCGCCTGGGCCGCCGTGATGCCCTGCGCGAGGGTCTGCTGCCAGGCCTGCCAGTGCCCCTGCACGAAGAGCACGCGTTCGAGGACGGTGACGAGCTCGACGACCGCCTGCCACTCGCGCCGTTCGGCGGCGATGCCGAGCAGGCCGAGCGCCGCCTCGGCGGCCCCGCGCGCCTCCTCGCCCGCCGGGTCGCGGGAGGCGAGCCAGGCGGCCAGCGAGCGCACGGCGGAGGCGAGTCCGATGGAGCGGTAGAGGATCCGCCGGTAGGGCTCGGACTTGCAGACCGGTAACCCGAAGCGGTCCTCGCGCTGTTCGGCCAGGCCGCGCGCGGCCAGCGTCTCCAGGGTCTCGGCGACGTACGCGAAGTCGGCCAGCTGGGCGAGCAGGCCGGCGGGCAGCAGGACGCCGCCGAACAGGGTGAGCACCGCCAGCGCCCGTTTGGCCTGGGGGCCCACGGCCGAGATGCTCAGCTCGTCCAGGACCGCCGGGTCGGACTCCGCGCGGGCGGCGAGGTCGGCGAAGGTGCGCCCGTCGAAGCGGACGAGGGCGGCCGCCTGCCGCAGCGCCAGCGGCTGTCCGCCGACGGCGGCCACCAGCCGTCGTACGGCGTCCTGTTCCGTGTCGGGTATGAAGCGGCCCAGTTCACGCGAGAGCAGGGCGAGGGCCGGGACCTCGGTCAGTCCGGGCAGCGCGTGCGAGGTCCCGAGCGGGCCGAGCGCCGGGGTGTCGGTACCGGTCAGCAGCGCGCAGCCGGGCAGCACCCGCCGCAGGTACGCGAGGTGTTGCGGGCCGTAGGGCACGTCGTCGAGCACGACGGTTCCCTGGACGTTGCCGAGCGCCTGGGCGCACTCCTGGGTGCCGAGCCGGGTGCCGTCCGGGCCTGGGTAGACATAGAACTGGCGCATCAGGTCCTGGAGCAGGTCCTCCAGTTCGGTGCGGCCCACGCGCGTGTAGGTGCCGCCGAGGGCCGCCGCGTTTCTCAGGAGGGTGGTCTTGCCCGTCCCGCAGGGCCCGGTGAACTCGACCGCCCCGCGCTCGCGCATCGCCCTGTGCACCAGGTCGAGCTGGTGCGCACGGCCCACGAGATACGGCGGCGGGCCCGCCCCCGGTCCGTGCGGGAGCCGGACGAGCCCCGGGCCGGGCGGGCGCAGTGGCAGGCGCGTGACGCGGGCGCCGTGCCGGTCGGTGAGTGTGACGCCGAGATTGCCTAAGACGACGCTGTTCATCCCTCCCCCTGGGAATGAACGGGGCACCTGGCAGGCGCCGATGCGTCAACGATGGGGAGTGGGCGCGGCCAGTGTCAAGGAATCCGACAAAAGCCGCGCCTCGGCGGTCCCACGACTCCGGGACCGACGGTCCTACGACCCCAGCACCGATGCCAGGAACTCGCCGACCCAGCCCAGCAACTCCCGCCCCACCAGCGGCTTTCCGCCCACCTTCGCGGTCTTCGGGCGGGGCACCAGCACCTGGTGGGCGGCCGGCTTGATGACGGTCCCCGGGTACAGACGCTTGACCCGCAGCTCCTGCGATTCGCGCAACTCGACCGGAGCGAAACGGATGTTGGTGCCCTGGAGCACGATCTCGCCGACCCCGCACGCGCGGGCGAGCATCCGCAGCGCGGCGACGAGGAGCAGGTTCTCCACCGGCTCGGGCAGCTTGCCGTAGCGGTCGGTGAGTTCCTCGCGGACCGCCTTGATGTCCTCCTCGGAGTTGGCGGAGGCGATGGACCGGTATGCCTGGAGGCGCAGCCGCTCGCCGGGCGCGTAGTCGTGCGGGACGTGCGCGTCGACGGGCAGTTCGATCTTGACCTCCAGCGGCGGCTCTTCCTCGATCGCCCCGGTCTCCAGCTGCCGCCGGTAGTCCGCGACCGCCTCGCCGACCATCCGGACGTACAGGTCGAAGCCGACGCCCGCGATGTGCCCGGACTGCTCGCCGCCGAGCAGGTTGCCGGCGCCGCGGATCTCCAGGTCCTTCATCGCCACGTACATGCCGGCGCCCATCTCGGTGTGCTGGGCGATGGTGGCGAGCCGTTCGTGCGCGGTCTCGGTGAGCGGCTTCTCCGGCGGGTACAGGAAGTACGCGTACCCGCGCTCCCGCCCGCGGCCGACGCGACCGCGCAGCTGGTGCAGCTGGGACAGGCCGAAGGTGTCGCCGCGTTCGACGATCAGGGTGTTGGCGTTGGAGATGTCGATGCCGGACTCGACGATCGTCGTGGAGACGAGGACGTCGAACTTCTTCTCCCAGAAGTCGACGACGACCTGTTCCAGCGCCGACTCCGACATCTGGCCGTGGGCGGTGGCGATCCGCGCCTCGGGGACGATCTCGCGGAGGCGGGAGGCGGCGCGGTCGATGGACTCGACCCGGTTGTGGATGTAGAAGACCTGGCCCTCGCGCAGCAGTTCGCGGCGGATGGCGGCGCCGATCTGCTTCTCCTCGTACGGGCCGACGAAGGTGAGCACCGGGTGCCGTTCCTCCGGCGGGGTGGTGATCGTGGACATCTCGCGGATGCCGGTGACCGCCATCTCCAGGGTGCGCGGGATCGGGGTGGCGGACATGGTCAGCACGTCGACGTTGGCGCGGAGCTTCTTCAGCTGCTCCTTGTGCTCGACGCCGAAGCGCTGCTCCTCATCGACGATGACGAGGCCGAGGTCCTTGAACTTGGTCTCCGAGGAGAAGAGGCGATGGGTGCCGATGACGACGTCGACGGCGCCCTCGCGCAGGCCCTCCAGGGTTCCCTTCGCCTCGGTGTCGGTCTGGAAGCGGGAGAGCGCCTTCACGCTCACCGGGAACTGCGAGTACCGCTCGGAGAACGTCCCGAAGTGCTGCTGCACCAGCAGGGTGGTGGGCACGAGGACGGCGACCTGCTTGCCGTCCTGTACGGCCTTGAAGGCGGCCCGGACCGCGATCTCGGTCTTGCCGTAGCCGACGTCGCCGCAGATCAGGCGGTCCATGGGGACCGACTTCTCCATGTCGTCCTTGACCTCGGCGATGGTGGTCAGCTGGTCGGGGGTCTCCGCGTACGGGAAGGCGTCCTCCAGCTCGCGCTGCCAGGGCGAGTCGCCGGCGAAGGCGTGGCCGGGGGCGGCCATGCGCGCGCTGTAGAGCTTGATCAGGTCGGCGGCGATCTCCTTGACGGCCTTCTTGGCGCGCGCCTTGGTCTTCGTCCAGTCCGCGCCGCCCAGGCGGTGCAGGGTGGGCGCCTCGCCGCCGACGTACTTGGTGATCTGCTCCAGCTGGTCGGTGGGGATGTACAGCCGGTCGCCGGGCTGGCCGCGCTTGGCGGGGGCGTACTCGACGACCAGGTACTCACGGGTGGCGCCCTGGACGGTGCGCTGCACCATCTCGATGTAGCGGCCGACGCCGTGCTGCTCGTGGACGATGTAGTCGCCCGCCTCCAGGGTGAGCGGGTCGATGGTCTTGCGGCGGCGGGCCGGCATCCGGGCGCCGTCCTTGCCGGCCGCCTTCTGCCCGGACAGGTCGGTCTCGGTGAGCACGGCGATTCTGAGCGCCGGGTCGACGAAACCGTAGTCGATCGAACCGCAGGACACATGCACGACCGAGGGGCTCAGCTCGCCCAGGTCGACGTCGAGGCGGGCCGCGATGCCCTCGCCGCCGAGCACCTCGACGGTGCGGGAGGCGGGGCCGTGGCCCTCGGTCACGTACACCGTGCGCCAGCCGTCGGCGAGCCAGCCCTTGGTGTCGGCGAGGGCCTTGGCGGTGTCGCCGCGGTAGGTCTCCGGGGCGTGCATGCCGAGCTTGAGGGTGTCGGCCGCCAGCTCCTCGTCCGCCGCGAACGGCGACACCGACCACCACATCATGTCCCGCTCGCGCGCCCGGTCGCGGACGTCCGCGATGGACCACAGGGAGGCCGCGCCGACGTTGATGGGCGCCTCGCCGCCGCCCGCGGTGGCCGCCCAGGAGGCCTGCAGGAACTCCTGGCTCGTCGCCACCAGGTCGGCGGCGCGCGTGCGGACCCGCTCCGGGTCGCAGACGACGGCCATCGCGCCCTTGGGCAGCACGTCGAGCAGCAGCTCCATGTCGTCGACCAGGACCGGGGCGAGGGACTCCATGCCCTCGACCGCGATCCCCTCGGCGATCTTGTTCAGCAGCTCGCCCAGCTCCGGGTGCTGTTCGGCGAGGGCACGCGCGCGTGCCCGGACGTCGTCGGTGAGCAGCAGCTCGCGGCAGGGCGGCGCCCACAGGCCGTGCTCGGCGACCTCCAGGGAGCGCTGGTCGGCGACCTTGAAGTAGCGGATCTCCTCGACGTCGTCGCCCCAGAACTCGACGCGCAGGGGGTGTTCCTCGGTGGGCGGGAACACGTCCAGGATGCCGCCGCGCACGGCGAACTCGCCGCGCTTCTCTACGAGCTCCACGCGCGCGTAGGCGGCGGCCGCGAGGGCTTCCACGATGTCGTTCAGATCGGCGCTCCGCCCGCTGCGCAGCGCCACCGGCTCCAGGTCGCCGAGACCCTTGACCTGCGGCTGGAGCACGGATCGTACGGGCGAGACGACGACGGAGACCGGGCCGGTCTCGGGGTCGTCGGGGCTCGGGTGGGCGAGGCGGCGCAGCACGGCGAGGCGGCGGCCGACGGTGTCGCTGCGGGGGCTGAGCCGCTCGTGCGGGAGCGTCTCCCAGGAGGGGTACTCCACGACGCCCTCGGACGGCAGCAGCGTGCGCAGGGCGGCGGCCAGGTCCTCGGCCTCGCGACCGGTGGCGGTGACCGCGAGCACGGGGCGGCCGGCCTCGCGGGCCAGCGCGGCGACCGCGAGGGGGCGGGCCGCAGGGGGGCCGACCAGGTCGACGTGCATGCGGTTGCCGTCTGCGGCCGCCTTGATCGCTTCCGCGAGTGCGGCGTCCTTGACGACGGCGTCGAGCAGACCGTGCAGGCTCATTCAGGCGGCTTTCGTCCGGGGGTGGGCAACGCGAAGTGCCCGGCGCGGGCTGCGGCCGGGGGGTTTCCAGCGTACGTCGACGCGTCGGCGTGTGCCGGGGCTGTGGATAACCTCCGTCGCCCGGCGGGGCGCCCCGCGTCGCGGCGGCCGTACCAGGGGGCTCCGCTCCCTGGACCCCCGAAGCCTATGCCCGCGGCCGCCACCCGGCTCGCCCGGCCGAGAGGCCGGGCTCGAAAGAAAGAGACGTGCCCGGCGCCGGAAGTCCCTCAGGACTTCCGGCGCCGGGCCTTCCCCCGCAACCCCCGTGTGCGGTGGTCTCTCGGTCGGTCCCGTCTCGGTCCCGTCAGTCCGTCGCGATCGCGTTCAGGACGTTCATGCGGCCCGCCCGGAACGCCGGGACCAGTGCGGCGAACAGGCCCACGAAGGCCGAGCCGAGGAAGACCCCGGTGATCGTCGGCCAGGGGATCTCCAGGACCTTCAGGCCCTGCAGGGCGAGCAGCTTCTGGGCGGTGGCACCCCAGCCCATGCCGAGCCCCAGGCCCAGCAGGGCGCCGAAGAGGGCGATCACCACGGACTCCATGCGGATCATCCGGCGCAGCTGCCGCCGCGACAGACCGATCGCCCGCATCAGGCCGATCTCCCTCGTCCGCTCGACCACCGAGAGCGCCAGGGTGTTCACGACACCGAGGACCGCGACGATGATCGCCAGGGCGAGCAGCCCGTAGATCAGGTTCAGCAGCTGGCCGATCTGGTCCTTCAGTGCGTCCTTGTAGTCGGTCTGGTCACGCACGGTGTACTGCGGGTAGTCGTGCAGCGCGCTCTTGAGCGACTTGTACGCGCTGTCCTGCTGCCCGTCCTTGGCGGTGGCGAAGACCAGGTCGTCGAGCGGCATCTTGTCGGCCGGCACGTACTTGGCGAGCGTGGCGATCGACATGTACTTGGATCCGGCGTCGATGAGGCCGTCGCTGCTGGTGATCGCCCGGACCGTCAGCCGGGCCGTCCGCCCCTCGTTGAACTTGAGGGTGATCTTCGAGCCGAGGTGGATGCCGTGCGCCTCGGCGAACTTGTCGTACACGGACATCGAGTCCGGCAGATAGGCGTCCGCGAGGTTTCCGGCGACGGTCTTGGTGCGCAGGTCGGTCGCGTACGTCGGGTCGGCCGCCGTGATGTCGGTGTCCTTGAGCGTCTTGCCGTCGGGAGTGGTGTAGTCGGCCTCGGTGACCCGGTACTCGGTGACCCGCGCGAGCCCCTGGGTGTCCTTGACGGCCTTGACCGCCTGCGGGGTGATCCGCTGGCCGCTGTCGGACTGGATGATGAAGTCCGTGCCGACGGTCTTGTCGAGCTGGTCGGTGGCGGAGGCGACCATGGAGGAGCCGACCACCGAGAGACAGGCGACCAGCGCGAGCCCGATCATCAGGGCGGCGCCCGTCGCACCGGTACGGCGCGGGTTGCGCAGCGCGTTGCGTTCGGCCATGCGCCCGACGGGGCCGAACATCCGCAGCAGGACGGCGCCCAGGACCCGTACGACGGCGCCCGCGAGCAGCGGGCCGATGACGACGAACCCGATCAGCGAGAGCACGATGCCGAGGCCGAGCCAGGCCGAGCCTTCCTTGGCCTTGTCCGCGGCCGAGGCCAGGTAGAGGCCGTAGCCGCCCGCGCCGGTCAGCGCGAGGCCCACCAGGGCGCGTATCCGGCCCGCCCTGGCGTCCGCGGGGGCACCCGCGTCGCGCAGCGCGGCCATCGGGGAGACCTTGCCGGCCCGCCGCGCGGGCAGGTAGGCGGCCAGGACGGTGACGACGACCCCGAGGACCAGGCCGAGCGCCGGGGTCGTCCAGGCGACCGTCAGATCGCTGGTCGACAGGTGCATGCCTATCGAGCCCATGAGCTTCATCAGCCCGACCGCGATGCCGACGCCCGCGCCGACCCCGAGGACCGAGCCGACCACACCGAGCAGCAGCGCCTCGACGAGCACGGACCGGTTGACCTGGCCGCGGCTGGAGCCGACGGCCCGCATCAGGCCGATCTCGCGGGTGCGCTGGGCGACCAGCATCGAAAAGGTGTTGATGATCAGGAAGATGCCGACCAGGAAGGCGATCCCGGCGAAGCCGAGCATCGCGTACCTCATGACGTCCATGAGGCTCTCGACGTCCTTCTGGTTGGCGTCGGCCGTCTCCTTGGCGGTCTGCACCTGGTAGCCGGCGCCGAGTTCGCCGGTCACGTTCTTCTTCAGCTGCGCGTCGGTGACACCGGACGCGGCCGTCACGTTGACGTTCGTGAAGACACCGCTCTGCCCGACGAGCGTGCGCTGCGCGGTCTTCGTGTCCAGGTAGAAGATCGCGGCACCGGGGTTGGTGACGGTGAAGTCGGCGATGCCGGAGATCTTCGCGGTGTGCGTGCCGACCGCGCTGATCACGCCGATCTCGTCGCCGAGCCCGAGGTGGTGCTTGTCGGCGGTGTCGGCGTCCACCATGACCTGGCCGGAGTTCTGCGGCGCCGCACCGGAGGTGATCTTCATGGTGCGGGCGTCGTTGGAGTTCCAGCTGCCGACGATGGTCGGCGCCCCGCTGGACGGCGACAGGCTGTCCTTCTTGGCGTCGACGACGGTCACGGACGTCGAGAAGACCGTTCCCTCGGCCGCCTTGACACCGTCCGCCGCACGGACCTTGGTGACCACCGAGGCCGGCATGACCGGCGGCTTGCCGTTGTCGGAGGTCGTCTCGCCGGTGTCGGAGGCGCCCTTGGCGCTGACCGTCACATCGGACGAGGTCGCCGCGAACAGCTTGTCGAACGTCGTGTTCATCGTGTCGGTGAACACCAGCGTGCCGCACACGAACGCCACCGACAGCAGCACGGCGACGGCCGACAGGGCCATGCGTCCCTTGTGCGCGAAGAAGTTGCGCCTGGAGGTCTTCATGACGGTCATGACGTACGCCCCCGCGCGTCGAAGTCCTTCATGCGGTCCAGGACGGCGTCCGCGGTCGGCTTGAACATCTCGTCCACGATCCGGCCGTCGGCGAGGTAGAGCACACGGTCCGCGTAGGAGGCGGCCACCGGGTCGTGCGTGACCATCACGATCGTCTGCCCCAGGTCGTCGACGGAGCTGCGCAGGAAGCCGAGGACCTCCGCGCCCGCCCGGGAGTCGAGGTTTCCGGTCGGCTCGTCACCGAAGATGATCTCGGGGCGCGCGGCGAGGGCGCGCGCCACGGCCACGCGCTGCTGCTGACCGCCCGAGAGCTGTGTGGGGCGGTGCTTGAGCCGGTCCGCGAGCCCCACGGTGTCGACCACGCGCCCCAGCCACTCCTTGTCGGGCTTGCGCCCGGCGATGTCCATGGGCAGCGTGATGTTCTCCAGCGCGTTCAGCGTCGGCAGCAGGTTGAACGCCTGGAAGATGAACCCGATCCGGTCCCGGCGCAGCTTCGTGAGCTTCTTGTCCTTCAGGCCGGTGATCTCGGTCTCGTCCAGGTGGATCTGACCGCTCGTCACGGTGTCGAGTCCGGCGAGGCAGTGCATCAGGGTGGACTTGCCGGACCCCGAGGGGCCCATGATCGCGGTGAACTGCCCCCGCGCGATGTCCACGTCGACGTGGTCGAGAGCGACGACACGGGTCTCTCCGGACCCGTACGCCTTGACGACCTGCCGCGCCCGCGCGGCAACGGCCGTACGCCCTCCAGTACCCCCGTGCCTGGGAATGGTCACAGCCGATGTCACGGTATGTCTCCTAAGTCGGTCAGCGAACGAACGGCACGGTGCCGCGCTCTGCTGCGAAGCGTTTGGTACGACGATGAGTCTCGCGGTGTGCGGCGTTGCTCCGCGCTGGTGCGAAGCCCCGTCTTTCCCGGGGGGTAAACCCCACCCCCGCCGGTTCGGTCAACCGCCCCCCGGCGGCGTAAAGCCAGGTTAAGGACGGCAGGGGTGCCGTCTCCTCCTCCGGCGGTACGAACCCTCCCCGAGCCGTAGTACGGAGAACCCCCTAGGGGATGTCCACCGCCGGGTGGAGTCCTTCTCCGGGTCCGGCTCCACCCTTCGGCGCGGTCAGCCTCCCCTCTCTCCTCGCGTGAGGGTCAAGTGGATGCGCACTCCCGCCAGGTCGGAGCGGATGGGAAGCTGTCGCACGCGACATAGATGCAAGGGGAACGCATGGGGAGGGGATCCGGCGTGGAGAACACCAGACCCGCGATACGCGCGGCCGGGCGCGATGCCGGGACGGGCCGGCGGGGGGCCGTGGTGGCCGCCCTGATGCTCGCGATGGCGCTGGCCGCGCTCGACTCCACCGTCGTCTCCACCGCCGTACCGCAGATCGTCGGCGACCTCGGCGGGTTCTCCGTCTTCTCCTGGCTGTTCTCCGGCTATCTGCTGGCCGTGACGGTGACGCTGCCGGTGTACGGCAAGCTCTCCGACACCTTCGGCCGCAAGCCGGTACTGGTCGCGGGGGCCATGGTGTTCCTGCTGGGGTCGCTGCTGTGCGCGGCCGCCTGGAACATGACGGCGCTGATCGCGTTCCGGATCGTGCAGGGCCTCGGCGGGGGCGCGCTGCAGGGCACCGTGCAGACCCTGGCTGCCGACCTGTACCCGCTCAAGGAGCGCCCCAAGATCCAGTCCAAGCTGTCCACGGTGTGGGCGGTCTCCGCGGTCGCCGGGCCGGGGCTCGGCGGGGTGCTGGCCACGTACGCGGACTGGCGGTGGATCTTCCTCGTCAATCTGCCGATCGGCGCGGCGGCGCTCTGGCTGATAGTGCGTCATCTGCACGAGCCGGAGCGCGCGCCGCGCACGCCCCCGCGGGTGGACTGGGCGGGCGCGCTGGCGGTCTTCGCGTGCGGGGGCGTGCTGCTGACGGCGCTCGTGCAGGGCGGGGTGGCGTGGGCGTGGTGGTCCGCGCCGTCGTGCGCGCTGTTCGCCACCGGGCTCGCGCTGGTGGGGCTCGTGATGTGGATCGAGCGCCGGGCCGCGGAACCGATCATCCCGCGCTGGGTGTGGCGCCGTCGTACGATCGCGGCCGTCAACCTCGCGCTCGGCGCGCTGGGCCTGCTGATGGTGGCGCCGACGGTGTTCCTGCCCACCTACGCGCAGTCGGTCCTCGGTCTCGCGCCGGTGGCCGCCGGATTCGTGCTGTCGGTGTGGACGCTGAGCTGGCCGATCTCGGCGGCGTTCAGCCAGCACGTGTACCGGCGCATCGGCTTCCGTGACACCGCGCTGCTCGGCATCGGCGCGGCCGCGCTGATCCTGTTCGCCTTCCCCTTCCTGCCCTACCCCGGCGCCGCCTGGCAGCCGACGCTGCTCATGCTGGTGCTGGGCGGCGCGCTCGGCCTGTTCCAGCTGCCGCTGATCGTCGGCGTGCAGTCGACGGTGGGCTGGGAGGAGCGGGGCACGACGACCGCGTCGGTGCTCTTCTGCCGGCAGACCGGGCAGACGATCGGCGCCTCGGTGTTCGGCGCGATCGCCAACGGGGTGCTCGCGGCCCACCTGGGCGGCGCCGGCGACCTCGACTCCGTCACGCGCGCGCTGGACGACGGAACCGCCCCCGAATCCACCCGCCACGCGATCGCCGACGCGGTCCACGCCGTGTACTTCGGAGCGGCGGGC
This sequence comes from Streptomyces sp. NPDC048254, assembly GCF_043201895.1. Classification (NCBI taxonomy): domain Bacteria; kingdom Bacillati; phylum Actinomycetota; class Actinomycetes; order Kitasatosporales; family Streptomycetaceae; genus Streptomyces; species Streptomyces sp. NPDC048254. The sequence goes on along the minus strand of NZ_JBICZJ010000010.1, from coordinate 128,867 downwards.
GCGGCGGCACTGGCGTTCCTCGTCCTGCTGTTCGTGGCACCGCGACGCTTCCCGGTCCTCACGGACTGACGCCTGACCCTGCGTCAACACGGTCCCCGGGAACCGACTCCCACCCCTCGGTTAACGCGGGTAACACCCGAGGTCAGGCACCCTCTCGCCCAGTAAGCGCATACCGGTCGGCCAGTTGGCGAAAAACACCGCGAGCTCCGGCTACTTGCGAGTAGGGTGCGTGACCCCGCTCCCTCCTCTCCCTGCGGTCCGCCGCCACGGACCCGAGCCACGCAAGGAGCACCGGGATGTCCCAGGACCCTTCCCCGCGCGATCCGTCGTACCTCACCTACCCCTGGCAGCCGCTGCCGCCGGAGCCGCCGAAACCCCGTCATGCGCCGCACCGGGAGCCGGTCGGCCACCCCAGCGACCTGCGGGTGCTGCGCGGCGCCTACCGCCTCCAGCGGCGCACCGCGACCCTCACCGCGCTCGGCTACTTCACCCTGTTCCTGGTGCTCTCCGCGTTCGCCCCGCGCGTGATGACGAGCACGGTCACCGACGGCGTACCCGCCGGCCTGCTCCTCGCCCTTCTCCAACTGCCCGTCACCTGGCTGGCGATCGCCCTGTACGAGCACACCGCGCGCCGCCACGTCGACCCGCTCGCCGACCGCATCCGCAGAACGGCGGAACTGGACGCCAGGCGAGGAGCCGTACGGTGACCGGCTTCAGCGACTCCGCGCAGTCCATGTCCCTGGTGTCCCTGGTCGCCTTCACCGCCGTCGCCACGCTCACCCTCCTGCTGTGCGTGCTGACCGGCCCGGACCGCGACGACCTCGACGCCTTCTACACCGGCTACGGCTCCCTCTCCCCGCTGCGCAACGGCCTGGCCATCGCCGGCGACTACATCTCCGCGGCCACCGTCCTCGGCACCGGCGGCGTGATCGCCCTGTGCGGCTACGACGGCGTCGTCCTCGCCCTCAGCACGGCACTGTCACTGATGCTGCTGATGTTCCTGCTGGCCGAACCGCTGCGCAACGCGGGCCGGTTCACCATGGGCGACGCGCTGGCCCGCCGGATGCCCGGCCGGTGCGTACGGATCACGGCCTGCGCGGTGACCATCGCCGCCCTGCTGCCGCTGATGCTGGTCCAGCTCGCCGGCGCCGGCCAGCTGATGGCGTTCATCCTCGGCTTCTCCGACGAGTCCGTGCAGACCGGCTGCGTCATCGGCCTCGGCGCGCTGATGATCAGCTACGCGGCCATCGGCGGCATGAAGGGCACCGCCCTCATCCAGATCCTGAAGATCGTGATGCTGCTCGGTTCCGGCACGGTGGTCGCCCTGCTGATCCTGCACCGCTTCGACTGGGATCCCGGCGCCCTGCTCACCGCGGCGGCCCGGGGCAGCGGCGCCGGAACCGCCTACCTGCACTCCGGACTCCAGTTCGCCGCCGGACCCAACCCCCGGCTGGACATGATCAGTTCGGAGCTGACCATCGTCCTCGGCGGCGCCTGCCTGCCGCACATCACCATGCGCATGTACACCGCCGCCGGCGCCCGCCAGGTCCGCCGCTCGATGTCCTGGGCCGTGTCGAGCGTCGCCCTGTTCGTCCTGATCATCAGCGTCGTCGGCTTCGGCGCCACCGCCCTGGTCGGCCGTACCGCCATCACCGCCGCCGACCCGCAGGGCAACACCGCCTATCTGCTCGGCTCCCGCGCGGCGTTCGGAACCGACGTGTCGACGGCGGGAACCCTGCTCTTCACCACCGTCACCACGGCGATCTTCCTCACCCTGCTCGCCTCCGTCGCCGGCATGATCCTCGCCTGCGCCAACTCCCTCGCCCACGACCTCCTCGCGACCCGCGCCCAGGAGACACCGGCCCGGCGCGAGATGAAACTCGCCCGCGTCTGCGCGCTCGCCATAGGAGTCCCCACGATCCTCCTGGCGACCCTGGTCCAGCACCACAGCCTGCAGCCCCTGGCCACCCTCTCCTTCTGCCTCGGCGCCTCGGCCCTCGCCCCCGCCCTGGTCTACGGCCTCTTCTGGCGCCGTTACACCCGCACCGGCCTGATGTGCACCCTTCTCGGCGGCACCCTCACCGTGCTCCTCCTGATGCCGGGCACGAACCTGGTCTCCGGCTCACCGGGTTCCGCCTTCCCGCATGCCGACTTCAACTGGTTCCCCTTCACCACCACCGGCATCGTCTCCATCCCGGCCGGCTTCCTCCTGGGATGGCTGGGGACGGTCGCCTCCGGCCGGCGCGGGGCGGCGGAACAGCGCCGGCAGTACGAGGCGGTGGAGGGCTGGATCCTCGCGGGCGCCGGGCGCCGGGGGGCCTGAGCGGAGCGAGGGTGGTGGGTCGGGCTGGGCCGGGCCGGGCCGGGTTGGGCTGGCGGCGTGAGGGCGTGGGGCGGGGCGCTATTCGGCCGTCGCACGCCCCGTCAGGGTCATGAGGCTGTCGCGCATGTGGTCCATGTGCGCCTGTACGTCGTCCCAGGTCTCCCCGTGCTCGCGCAGCACCCGCTCGGTCTCCCGCGCGATGCGCTCCTCCCGGACCCGCGCCTCCGCGAGGATCTCGTCGGCACGCACCCGTGCCGCCTCCTGCGAACGGTGCTCCCACTCCTCCGCCTCGCCCAGGGCCCGCTTCGCCTCGGACAGGGCGGCCTCCGCACGGGCGATGCGGTCGGCCATCTGCGCATCGGCCTCGGCGGCGCGCGCGGCCTCCTCGTCCTCCGCCTCGATCCAGCGTTCGGCGTGCTCCTTGGCCTGCTCGGCGAGCATCCCGGTGGTGCGCTGCCGCAGCTCGCGCAAGGCCGCGAGAGCCTCGCCGCGCGCCTCCTTCACCTCCAGCCGCGCGCTGATGCGGATCTCGTCGGCCTCGGCGCGCGCGGCGAGAAGCAGCTGGCGGGCACGTTCCTCGGCGTCCGCGCGGAGCGCGTCCGCCGCTTCCTGCGCCGCACAGCGCTCGTTCTCAGCGCACGTCTCCGCCTGCACAACCCCGTCGATCAGAGCGCGCCGGGCGTTCTCGCGAACGGCCGACGCCTCGTCCACCACGAGCCGGAACACCCGCTGCGCGCGGTCCCCGAGCGTCTCGTAGGTCTGGGGCGGGAGCTGCTCGACGACGGCACGCATCCGCACGGCCTCCGCCTCCATGTCCTTGGCGAGCACGGTGAGCCGCGCGGCACGCTCCCACGCGGCGTCCCTGTCCAGCGAGAGCGCCACCAGGAACGCGTCGATCTGGTCGGGGCGGTAACCACGCCCCCGGACGGTCACGAAGCCGTACGGCGACATCGATGCGCTGCTCACCCTGGAACCCCTCTCCGCGGACCCGCACGAAATGATGATTTCGCGCACATCTTGATGGATAGGGCGTAAGTGTTCATAACGCGACACTCCGCAGACATGTCACGGCCGAAGCGTCGCGTCTCGTATCGAGGCCCGCGAGAGCACCAAGGGGCGCGAACGCACAGCCGCGCGCCCCGCGGTCGCGGTACCGGCCCAGCACCCCCGCCCGACCCGATCCCGGGTCAAGACGTGCACACGCGCGTGGGGGCCGGTCCGGTCACCCGACCGGACCGGCCCCCACCGGTCGTTCCTACCGCCGCGTTACAGCAGGCCGTCCCACATCTGCTCCAGCAGCACCGACCACCAGCTCTCCGGCGAACCGAGCGCCGCCGGGTCCAGGGAGGCCAACTGGGCCTGGAAGTCGACGGTCCAGCGGCCCGCCTGCTCCTGGTTCAGGCCGAACCTGAGCCGCCACATCCGGCCCAGCAGCGCCAGGCAGCGCGCGAACTCCGGCAGCCCGGTGTTGACGAACTGCGGCGGCACGGACGCCCCGCCCGGCCCCGCCTCCACCGGCACGGCCACGATGTTGGCGGTGCCGTACTGCACACAGACCGCCTTGCCGAAGTCGGTGCCCATCACGAGGTACGACCCCGCGTCCGGCGCCGGCTGCACCCCGCGCTCCTGTGCCAGCTCCGCCAGCGTCGGCACCGGACGGCCCGGCTGGGCCTGCGCCCAGAAGAACGGCCCCATGTCCAGCGGCAGTCCCGCCGCGACCAGCGTGTGCGCCACGATCGGCGGCACACCCTGCCGCGACACCGCCGCCTGCTCGAACCGGAACACGCCCGGCCCGAACGCCGCTCCCAGCTCCTGCGCGATCGCCTCAGGCGGGATCGGCGGCGCCGCCTGGACCTGCGGCAACGGCGCCCGCACCGGCGCGGGCCGCGCGGGACCCGCGGCCACCTGGTGCAGCTCGCCCTGGTGCGCCAGCAACTGCCGCATCCCCTGCTGCCGGCTCGCGTGATCCGTCCCGTACGGCGCGATGCTCGCGAGCCGCGCCTGCGGCCACTGCTCCCGGATCATCCGCGCACAGTAGGCGCCCGGCAGTTCGCACGGCTCCAGCTCCGTGTGCAGCTCCAGCACCTGGTCCGGTGGCACGTTCATCGCCCGCAGCTCGTGGTAGATCTGCCACTCCGGGTGCGGCGTCCCCGGCGCCGAACGCCGGATCAGCTGCTGCTCCGAACCGTCCTGCGCGCGGTAGCGCAGCACCGCCTGGTAGCCGGGGCCCACGGTCGGCTGCCCCTGCTGCGGGTAGCCGTACGCCGACGGCTGCTGCCCCGGCCCGGGCTGCCCGGGCGGAGGCATCGCACCGGCCGCCATCGGCGGCGGCATCTGCTGGGCGCCCGGCGGCATACCGGGGGCGCCCGGGGCCGCGGGTACGCCGGGGGCGGGTGGGGGCAGCGGTGCGCCCGGGGCGCCCACCGGAGGCGCGGCCAAGACGGTCTCCGCGTGGTGGACCGCCCCACGCGCACCACCGGCAGAGCCTTGGACACCGGGCGCGGGAGGCACGCCGGGGGCGCCCGGGGCTTGCGGTGCGCCCGGGGCGAAAGGTGCACCCGGGGCGTGCGACAGCGGCGGTGCGCCGGGCGCCGGGGGTACACCCGGGGCGCCCTGTGCTCCAGGAGCGCCGGGCGGATTCGGCATGCCCGGGGCTCGCGGGGGCTGAGGCGCGCCCGCTCCCATTCCGCTCGGGTCGGCCAGCATCGTGTCCGACCGATGGACATCGCCGGGCGGCGTGCCACCCGGAGCACCCGGCGCACCGGGCGGGTTGGGGGCGCCCGGCGGAGTCTGCGCGCCCGGCGCCTGCGCCGGCCCCCCAGGCCCCTCGGGACCCAACGCCGACACCATCTGCGTCGGCGCATACCCGCCCGCCGGCGCACCCGGCGCGGGCGGCTGGGGCGTGCCTCCCGGGCGTGCGCCCGGCGTTCCCGGGGCGCCCGGCGGCGGAGGCGGCGCACCGGCCGCACCACGCGCCTTGCGCGGAGGAGGTGCGGCCCGGCTCGTCGCGGCGTCGGCTATGTCACCGGCGTTCGGTGCCAGAGGGCGGCTCGGCGCGGCCGGACCCGCCGGAGGCCGGGGCGCGGCCGGAGCACCGGCCGGCGCCTGCGGGTAGCCGTAGCTCTGAGCGGCGGGGCCCTGCGGATAGCCGTAAGAAGGCGCGGGCGGAGCCGCGGGCGCCGGCGGATTGGCCGACGCGCCCGGCGCGCCCGGCACGGGCGTGCCCGGAGCCGCCGCCGGCCCCTGCGGGTAGCCGTACGTCGGGGCGCCCGGCGGAGGCGGCGGGGGCGTGCTGCCCTGCGGCGCGCCGGGCGCGGCGGCCGCGCCGTGCGCCCCGGGTGCACCCGGCATCCCCGGCGCACCAGCAGCTCCAGGCGCCCGCGATACACCACCCTGCACACCGTGCGCGCCCTGCCCGCCCTGCCCGCCCGGCGCGCTCGCGTCGTCGAGCGCCGGAGACACCGCCGTGGGCGGCAGTTGGCTGCCTCCCGCCATCAGCGCGGTCTCGGCGTCCCCCAGCGCACCGTCGTCGGAGTCGCTCAGCGGCGGTGCGAACACCGTCGCGGGCAACGGCACGGAACGATCCTCACCGGCATCGCCGTTCGTGTCGGTGCCCGCCCAAGGGGTCGCGCCGGCAGGCACGTTGGGTACGCCCGGCGCACCAGGCGCACCCTGCGCCCCGGCAGCCGCCCCCGCGCCCGCACCCACTCCGGCGCCACCCGCGCCACCGGCACCGCCCCCGGCCGCCGGCCAAGAAGCCCCACTCCCCCCTGCCGGACCAACCCCGGCACCAACCCCACCAACCCCACCAACCCCACCGGCACCTGCCGGCACCCCCGCCTCAGTCTCCGCAAGCCCACCGGACCCCATCCCCGACCCCACACCGGAACCCGCACGAGCCCCCACCCCGGCACCCATACCTGAGCCCGCACCGGCCCCCACACCGGAACCCACACCGGAGCCCACCCCGGACCCCCCGGCCGCCCCCTCGGCCGACGCCCCGTCACCTCCCGATCGCCGATCCGGGATACCCAGCTTGTCCGCCGCCTCCTGGAGCCACTCCGGCGGGCTCAACAGGAACGAGGTCTGGTTCAGGTCGACCCGTGCCGCGGGCGCCGGTACCGCGTCGGCGACCTCCGCCTCACGGCCGTACTCCTCCTCGTACCGGCGGATCACCTCGCCCACCGGCAGCGCCGGCCACAGCGTCGCGTCGCCGCTGTCCCGGGCGATGACCAGCCGCTGCCCGCCCGCGTCCGAACGCGGGCCCTCCGCCCGGTCCTCGCCCCACACCACGAACCCGAGGCCGAACTCCCGTACCCGCACCTCACGGTGCTGGTACGCCGGCACGTCCCCGTTGATCCACTCCTCCGCGCGCTCCTGCGCCTGCGCGAACGTCACCATGCCGAAACTCACTCCCCCGAGCCAACAGAGACGGCACGGGCGAAACCGCCGTCCACCATCAGGTTCGCCACCGTCTCCAGTTCCGGCGGGGAGCCCGCCAGCCCGGACAGGAACACGTCGAAGTCCTCACCGCAGGGCAGCAGCAGCCGCTCCACCCGCTCGGCCGGCGACCACGTCGGATCCACGTCGCGTACGTCGTCGTACGCGCAGAACCACACCGAGCCGAGCCGGTCGCCCTTCACCTTCACCGCCAGCAGACCGCCCTGCACGAAGCACACGCCCAGGTAGTCCTTGGTCAGATGGTCGCGCAGGCACTTGTTGACGTACACGAGGTCGTTGACCGCCGCCTCGTCGCGGACCGTGAAGAACGGCTGGTCGATGAGCAGACCGAGTTCGGCGTCCAGCGCCGTACCGACCGGCGCGCACCCGCCCGCCGCCTTCAGGAAGGAGCGGTACGCACCCGGCAACCGGTAGCCGAGGTCCTCCTCGACACCCTGCACCTGCGATTCCGACACGGCCACGCCCGACTTGGGCAGCCCGACATGGGCCGGGCGCGTCTCCTGCAGCGGGCGCGTGCCCCGCTTGCCCTGGTCCACCCGGGCCGTCGCCACCCCGCCGTGATGCCGCAGCAACGCCTTCACCTCGACCGGGACCAGCTCCAGCCGCCGCGACCTGGCCACGTGATGCCACGTCCAGCCGTGCGGCGTCGCCACCGGCGGGACCGTGTCCCACAGTTCATGCCCGGAGGCGGACAGCACGGCGTTCGCCGACACGTAGTCCGTCAGCCGCAACTCGTCGACGCCGAAGCCCTCCGGCGGGTCCGCGATCTCCGCCGCCGCGCGCGCGTAGGGCGAGAAATCGGGGTAGCCGTGCTCGTCGACGCGTACCCCTCTCGGGTGACGTGCCGCCCGGACCGGATCCGGGAAATGCACGACCTGCCCGGCGTAGGCCGAGTTCGGCGGCACGGCTTGTCCTCCGGCCTGGCGGCTGGGCGGTGCCCCCAGCCCGAGCCGACCTGTCGTCATGACGGTTGCCCCCTGCGGCACTCTGTACGAACCGAAACCGCACCCCAAAGCGCGCCACGGCCCGTATCCGGCTGTCTCTCCCACGTCCCAGACGCGTCGACCGCGCCCATCGCGGTGCCGACAGCCTATGCGGTACGCGAACCCCGGTCACCGGGCCTCCGCTTCCGTGACCAGCCGTCACCCTGCCGTGACAGCCTGCCCAAACCCGGGCGTGTCGCACCGCCCCAGCTTCCGCACCCGCCACGGGATTTGGCAGTCTGTGACTTTCGGGGGGATGCCCGGGAGGGGAAGACGATCATGAACGTCACACAGACGGGACCGCACACCGCCATGCCCGGCGCCAGTCACGGCGCCACCAACGGCGACCCCCGCATCGGCTGGAGCAGCTCCGAAATACCTCCCGCGCCCGCCCTCCGGCACCGCCGCGACGGCATCCTGCCCACCGTCGCCGCCGCCCTCTCGGTCCGCGGCGCCACCCTCACCGGCACCGCGGCCCGCGGCGACCAGCCGCCCCCGCTGCACCCGCTGGTCCAGGAGTTCCTCGACACCCTGCCCAGCGGACAACGCGACCGTTTCACCGGCCGCTGCGCCGAGGCCATCCTCATCTCACGGCACATCGCCTCCGCCGACAGCGCCCGCAGCAAACGAGCCACCCGCAAACCCATGACCAACGGCGAAGCCCGCAAAGCCCTCAAGCAGGCCAAGCTCACCGCCCGCCGCATACGCGAGGACGGCGACCCCCTGCACGGCAGCTTCGCCGCCCCCTGCCGGGCCTGCTCCGCCCTCACCGCCCACTTCGGCGTCCGCATCGTCGACCCCACCGCCACCGACGACTGACGCACACCCACAGCACACCCACAGCCACGCAGCACCCCGCTCCACCACCCACGCAACACACCACCACCGCCGCCCCGCACCCGCACCCGCACCCGCACACGCACACGAACTAAGGACAGATGCACCCCGACCGCACCTCCACCACCCGCTTCTCCGTGCCCGTCGACGCAGCTCTGCGCGCCGCCGGCTGGCAACCCGGACGCTGGGACATAAAACAGGCCGAGGTCTGGGCCGACGCCCTCCGCGAGCACGCCTCACCCGCCGGACACCGGCACACCGTCTTCCCCGCCGCCGTAGAAGCCTGGGCCGAATTCGGCGGCCTGCACATCAACCCCACCGGGCCCGGCCGCCAGATCGCCCCCGCCACCCTCCACCTCGACCCCCTGCACGGCCTGCACCTGGCCCGTACCCTCGGCGACCTCGGCCGCGCCCTGGACACCGAGGTCTGCCCGCTGGGCGCGGAGACCGAGACCCACTCGCTCCTCGCCATCGACGCCGAGGGCCGCGTCTACACCCTCGACCACACCGGCGACTGGTACGTGGGCCCCGACATCGACCACGGCCTCACCACCCTCATCGCAGGCGTCGAACCCCAACGCCTCACCACCCACGCCTGACCGGCACCCACCCGCCCCGACCGGCGACCGACAGCCACCGGCTCACCCACCCACCCACCCACTCACTCACCAAAACCGCTCACGCCGCCGGAATCACCGCCGACACCCGGAAACCCCCCGCGTCCGTCGGCCCGGACACGAACACCCCGCCGAGCCCCAGCACCCGCTCGCGCATGCCCACCAGACCGTTGCCGCCGGACGGCAGGCCCGCCGAGGCCGCCGACGCCGGTTCCGGCGGTGGCTCGTTCTCCACCTGCATCGCGATCTCCGCCATCCGATGCGCCAGCCGCACATGGGTCTTGGCGCCCGCCGCGTGCTTGTGGACGTTCGTCAACGCCTCCTGCACCACCCGGTACGCCGTCTGTTCCACCTCGACCGCGTACGACCGCGCGTCCCCCTCCACCGACAGATCGACCACCATCCCGGCCGCCGCCGACTGCCCGATCAGCTCCTCCAGCTCCGACAGATACGGCCCCTCCTCCTCGGCCACCCGCGAAGCCGCCACCGCGGCGGCCACCCCCACCGCGGCCAACGGCAAGGCCGCGGACGCCGGCACCGTACGACGCCGGTCACCTTCCCCGGAGCGCAGCACCCCCAGCATCTCCCGCAGCTCCGTCAGCGCCTGGCGCCCCATGTCACCCACCAGTGCCGCGTTCTTCACGGCCTTCTCCGGGTCCTTCCGCGCCACCGCCTGCAACGCCGCCGCATGCACCACCATCAGGCTCACCCGATGCGCGACGACGTCGTGCATCTCCCGCGCGATCCGCGTCCGTTCCTCGCCCCGCGCCCACTCCGCACGCTCCTCGGCGCGCTCCGCGAGCAGCTGGAGCTCCCGCTCCAGGCTGTCCGCCCGCTCCCTCAGGCTCTCCATCAGCCGCCGCCGCGCGCCCACGTAGAGGCCCAGCAGCACCGGAGGCGCGGTCAGCCCCAGCGAGGTCGCCAGCGCCGCGAAGGGGACGAACCAGTCCCCGAGCGTGAGATCCCCGCGTGCCATGCTCTGCCGCACCCGCACGAACGTCACGATCAACGTGCCCAGCAGGGTCATCCCCGACAGCGCCACGATGATCCGGCGCGGTACCTCGGCCGCGGCGAGGGTGTAGAGGCCGACGATGCCCATCAGGAAGCCCATCTGGGCCGGAGTGATCGCGATCGACACGAGCACGACGGCGATCGGCCATTTCCTGCGCAGCAACAGCACCGAGCCGGCCAGCAAACCGAACACGGTCCCGGCAGACACCGGAACCCCCGCATCCCGTGCGAACGGGATGCCCTCGGCGCCGCACTCCAGCGCCGACACCAGCGCCAGACCACCGTCCAGCGCCGCACTACGCCACCGCGACCACCACCACGGCCCTGCCAAGGCCGTCGTGCGGTCTGCCCCCGTCGTGGTCATGCGTCCAGCCTACGGGCGCGAGGGTGGGCTTTTCCGGTGAGTTTCGTCTACTGGCCTGCACCACCCTCCGTAACCGAACAACACCGAAACCCACCGGTATCCCTCGAACTGCTGAACCACGCTCGTTCGGCGCCGGAATCGATCATTCCACCCGGACGGTATGCCCATGGCACATCCACACACCAAATATCAGGACTTCGAAGGGCTCCGGGAGCAAGCGGTGGCGCTGCGGCGGGCCGGACTCAGCCGTCGCCAGATCCGCGACCGGCTGCACGTGGACAACAACGACATCCTCAACCGCCTCCTGGAGGGCGAGCCGCCCCCGGAATGGACGAAGCGACCGAACGCGAAGGACGACTTGCGGGGCAAAGCGCGAGAGCTACGGCTCCAGGGCTGGACGTACGACCGGATCCAGGTGGAGCTGGGGTGCTCGAAGAGTTCGATCTCGTTGTGGGTACGGGACCTGCCGAGGCCGGAGCGGAAGCGCACGCCCGAGGAGTCCTCGGCGATCGCCAGGCGAGGCCAGGAGGCAACCCTGCAACGCCGCGAGAACGAACGCCGGCACGCCAAGGCGACCGCCGAACAGGCCGTCGGCGAGCTGTCCGACCGTGAAGTCTTCCTGACGGGCGTGGCCCTCTATTGGGCAGAGGGCTCCAAGGACAAGTCGTACAACCGTCGCGAGAGACTGCAATTCATCAACAGCGACCCGAACGTGATCAGCTTCTACCTACACTGGCTCAGCATGCTCGGCGTGGAGCGAGAGCGCCTGCGCTTCCGGGTGAGCATCCACGAGTCGGCCAATGTGTCGGCCGTCGAGGAGTTCTGGGCAGATCTGGCGGGCGTGAAGCCTTCCGAATTCCAGAGGACCACCATCAAGAAGCACAACCCGAGGACGAGCCGCAAGAACACCTCGGAAGCATATCGAGGCTGCCTGACCATCTATGTACTCAAGAGCGCCGACTTGTATCGTCGCATGGAAGGCGCCTGGTACGGCATAGTAGGAGGCGCCGCTCGACGACCCGACTGAATGTCCGGTTTCGTCGATATGTTCCCCCGTGGTGTAATTGGCAGCACTGTGGCTTTTGGTGCCATCTGTCCGGGTTCGAGTCCTGGCGGGGGAGCCGCACTCTTTCCGGCCCTGACCGCTGACAGTCCCGTCAGGGCCCGCTCTCATGTCCCCCACGAAACGCCCCGGTATCCTGCGGATGTCACCCCCACCCATCCAAAAAGCCGAAGGGCAACTCCGTGAGCGCCATTCGCCCGGCAGCCGTCGTCGTTCTCGCAGCGGGTGAGGGCACCCGTATGAAGTCGGCCACACCCAAGGTCCTGCACGACATCTGTGGCCGTTCCCTGGTGGGTCATGTGCTCGCCGCCTCCCGTGAGTTGGACCCCGAGAACCTGGTCGTCGTCGTCGGGCACGCGCGCGAGCAGGTCGGCACGCATCTCGCTGCGGTCGACCCGGCCGTCCGTACGGCCGTGCAGGAGCGGCAGAACGGCACCGGGCACGCGGTGCGGATGGCGCTGGAGGAGCTGGGCGGCGCGGTCGACGGGACCGTCGTGGTCGTCTGCGGTGACACTCCGCTGCTCACCGGCGAGACCCTCGCCCGGCTCGCCGGGACCCACCACGCCGACGGCAATGCCGTGACCGTGCTGACCGCCGAGGTCCCGGACGCGACCGGTTACGGCCGTATCGTGCGCGACGACGCGTCCGGCGTCGTGACGGCCATCGTCGAGCACAAGGACGCCTCCGACGCGCAGCGGGCGATCCGGGAGATCAACTCGGGTGTGTTCGCGTTCGACGGGCAGCTGCTCGCGGACGCGCTGGGGAAGGTGCGCACGGACAACAGCCAGGGCGAGGAGTATCTGACGGACGTGCTGGGGATCCTGCGCGAGGCCGGGCACCGGGTCGGTGCGTCGGTCGCCGCCGACCACCGCGAGATCGCCGGGATCAACAACCGGGTGCAGCTGGCGGAGGCCCGCCGGATCCTCAACGACCGGCTGCTGGAGCGGGCGATGCTGGACGGCGTCACGGTCGTGGACCCGGCGACCACCTGGATCGACGTGACGGTCACCTTCGAGCGGGACGCCATCGTCCACCCGGGGACGCAGCTGCAGGGCTCCACGCACCTCGGCGAGGGCGCCGAGGTCGGGCCGAACTGCCGGCTGAAGGACACCCGGGTCGGCGCCGGGGCGCGGGTGGACAACACGGTGGCCGATTCCGCCCATGTCGGTCCGAACGCGACCGTGGGACCGTATGCCTATCTGCGGGCGGGGACGCGGCTGGGGGCCAAGGGGAAGATCGGCACCTATGTGGAGACCAAGAACGCCAAGATCGGGGAGGGGAGCAAGGTCCCGCATCTCTCCTACGTGGGCGACGCGACGATCGGCGAGTACTCGAACATCGGCGCGGCGAGCGTGTTCGTGAACTACGACGGTGAGAACAAGCACCACACCACCGTCGGGTCGCACTGCAAGACGGGTTCGGACAACATGTTTGTGGCGCCTGTCACGGTCGGGGACGGTGCATACACCGCTGCCGGGTCTGTGATCACGAAGGACGTACCGCCCGGTTCGCTGGCCGTGGCCCGCGGTCAGCAGCGGAATATCGAGGGCTGGGTGGCCCGGAAGCGTCCGGGGAGCTCGGCGGCGAAGGCCGCCGAGGCGGCTTCCCGGCAGGGCGCGAGCGAGGACTGACCGGAAACAGGTGCGCCGAAGACGTCGTACCGTGATAAGTGCACACCCGCACCTAACCAGCTGTTTCGGCCTCATGCGCCCGGCGCAGAGGTCGCTGGACATCCAGCTGTACGGCTGAGACACCTCTGAGGAGACAGTGCTGTGACCGGGATCAAGACGACCGGCAAGAAGAAGATGATGTTCTTCTCCGGCCGCGCCCACCCCGAGCTTGCCGAGGAGGTCGCCCACCAGCTGGGTGTCGGGGTAGTACCGACCAAGGCCTTCGACTTCGCGAACGGCGAGATCTACGTCCGCTACCAGGAGTCGGCGCGCGGCGCCGACTGCTTCGTGATCCAGAGCCACACGGCTCCGATCAACCAGTGGATCATGGAGCAGCTGATCATGATCGACGCGCTGAAGCGTGCGTCGGCGCGTTCCATCACGGTGATCGTGCCGTTCTACGGTTACGCGCGGCAGGACAAGAAGCACCGTGGCCGTGAACCGATTTCGGCGCGGCTCATCGCCGATCTGATGAAGACGGCGGGTGCGGACCGGATCCTGACCGTGGACCTGCACACGGACCAGATCCAGGGGTTCTTCGACGGTCCGGTGGATCACCTGTTCGCGCTCCCGTTGCTCGCGGACTACGTGGGCGGGAAGGTGGACAGGGACAAGCTGACGATCGTGTCCCCGGACGCCGGCCGGGTGCGGGTCGCCGACCGCTGGTGCGACCGGCTCGGTGCGCCGCTGGCCATCGTGCACAAGCGCCGTGACAAGGACGTGGCGAACCAGGTGACCGTCCACGAGGTCGTGGGCGAGGTCAAGGGCCGGGTCTGTGTCCTGGTCGACGACATGATCGACACCGGCGGCACGATCTGCGCGGCGGCGGACGCCCTGTTCGCGCACGGCGCCGAGGACGTGATCGTGACGGCGACGCACGGTGTGCTCTCGGGTCCGGCGGCGGACCGGCTGAAGAACTCGCGGGTGAGCGAGTTCGTGCTGACGAACACGCTGCCGACGCCGGGCGAGCTGGGCCGGGACCTGGACAAGATCACGGTGCTGTCGATCGCGCCGACGATCGCGAGCGCGGTGCGCGAGGTGTTCGAGGACGGTTCGGTGACGAGCCTCTTCGACGAGCAGTGAGCGGCGCTTTGTGAGCACCGTGCAGTGAGGTTTCTGCACAGGGCGCACGGCCTGCACCGCCCGCGCTGAAGATCCTTTTGGTACGGCCTCCCCCGCCGAGTAGACTGCACAAGTTGCTCGGCGAGGGAGGCCGTACCTGTTCTGTACAGGTGTCGGCGGTCCGTTATCGACGCGCTCTTCGTAGCAGGCCGTTCGTGGCCGGGTGACCACGTCCGTTCTACCTCTACGAGGAGTGATCACCATGTCCGAGGTGAAGATCGCCGCCGAGTCGCGCACCGAGTTCGGCAAGGGCGCCGCCCGCCGTATCCGCCGCGACAGCAAGGTCCCCGGTGTCCTGTACGGCCACGGTTCGGACCCGATCCACCTGACCCTCCCGGGCCACGAGCTGCTGCTCGCGCTGCGTACCCCGAACGTCCTGATCTCCCTGGACATCGACGGCAAGTCCAACGAGCTGGCGATCCCGAAGTCCGTGGTCCGCGACCCGATCAAGGGCTTCCTGGAGCACGTCGACCTGCTGCTGGTCAAGCGCGGCGAGAAGGTCAACGTCGAGATCCCGGTGCACACCGAGGGCGAGCTGGCCGCGGGCGGCAACCTGCTGGAGCACGTGCTGAACGCGCTGCCGGTCGAGGCCGAGGCCACCCACATCCCCGAGTCCGTCACCGTCTCCGTCGAGGGCTTGGAGGCCGGTGCCTCCGTCCTCGCCAAGGACATCACCCTGCCGTCCGGCGTGACCCTGGCCGTCGAGGACGACGCGGTCGTCCTGCAGGTCCTGGCCGCGCAGGCCGAGGAAGCCCCTGCGGGCGAAGAGGGCGCGGCGGGCGAGGAAGTCGCCGAGGCCTGATCCTCACCTTCGTCGCTTCGTCAGCCGCTGTTCCCCCGCAGGGGCAGCGGCTGACGTACAGCGTGAGCGCGCTGTAGGCGCGCTCGCTCTCCTCCTCGCATCGCATCATCGCGCGCGCGTATCAAGGAGACGTGACTCCGCCCACCGCCGAAGCGGCGGGCTTCCAACCCGAAGGCTGCGGTCCAGCCCGAACCGGCCCTTTTGGAGACTACGGGAAGGTGCCACGGCGCTACGCACCGTGCGGATCAGGAAGTGAGATGGACGTGACCACCCCCGCCAACGCCCCCTGGCTGATCGCCGGCCTCGGCAACCCCGGACCGGAGTACGCGATGAACCGGCACAACGTCGGTTTCATGGTCGCGGACCTGCTCGCCGGGCGGATCGGGGGGAAGTTCAAGCGGGCCGGCAAGGCGCAGGCGCAGGTCGTGGAGGGGCGGCTGGGGGCGCCGGGTCCGGGGAGCCGGCGGGTGATCCTGGCCAAGCCGATGTCGTACATGAACCTGTCCGGCGGCCCGCTGAACGCGCTGCGCGACTTCTACAAGGTGCCGGTGGCGAACATCGTCGCCGTCCACGACGAACTGGACATCGACTACGGCGTCCTCCGGCTCAAGCTCGGCGGCGGCGACAACGGCCACAACGGGCTGAAGTCGATGACGAAGGCCATGGGTGCCGACTACCACCGGGTGCGGTTCGGGATCGGGCGCCCTCCGGGTCGTATGCCGGTCGCGGACTTCGTGCTGAAGGACTTCTCCTCGGCCGAGCGCAAGGAACTGGACTACCTCGTGGACCGGGCGGCCGACGCCGTGGAGGCGCTGGTCACCGAGGGACTGGAGCGGGCGCAAAGCTCGTACAACTCCTGACTTGTCCCCCACCGCAGTTGACCGGCCGTAGGGACATGGCCAATGATCCCGGCCATGCCTGCTGCCTCGGTCCCCTCCTCCCGTACGCCTCCGGTCGCCGCCCTGCGGTTGGGCCGGGTCGTGTCGATGGGCGCGGTCGCCGTGCTGATCCTGGTCGGCGGGGTGTGGGGCTCCTGGGGCACGGCGCAGCACGTGATGCTGACGAAGGGCAAGGAGCGGGGCACGGTCGCGGTGACCGCGTGCGGTGCGGACACCTGCACGGGCCCGTTCACCCCGGCCGCCTCCGGCGCCTCCGCGCGCTCCCGGGTGGTCGTCGACAAGTCGGTGGCGGTGCGCAAGGGGCAGACCTACGACGTGATCGTGAAGCCCGGCACCGACGAGGTGGTCCGGTCCGGCCCCGCCGGGATCCTGCTCGCCTGGGTGCCGCTGGGCGGCGCGCTGCTGCTGGCGGCGGTGGTGGTCGCCGGAGGGCTGCGGCTGACCCGGGTGGCGTGGGCGCTGGGCGGTTCGGGGATCGCGCTGCTGACGGCGGCTTTCTTCGCAGTGCAGTGAGCACATACGGCTGTGCCCCCGGGTGTACGACCCCGGGGGCACAGCCATGTGCGGTGGCGCTGGTCAGCCGGTGTTGCGCAGGCCGGCTGCGACGCCGTTGACGGTGAGGAGGAGGGCGCGGGCGAGGAGGGGGTCTGGTTCCGCGCCGGCGGCGGCGTCGTCGCGCTGGCGCTTGAGGAGGGTGACCTGGAGGTAGGAGATCGGGTCGAGGTAGGCGTCGCGGATGGTGAAGGTCTGCTTGAGGACGGGGGTGGCGTCCAGCAGTTCGCTCTCGCCGGTGATCTTCAGGACTTCGGTGACGGTCAACTCGTGTTCGGCGCGGATGGTGTCGAAGACGTGCTTCAGCTCGTCGGGGACGAGGGTGTCGACGTAGTGCTGGGCGATCCGCAGGTCGGTCTTGGCGAGGGTCATCTCGACGTTGGAGACGAAGTTGCGGAAGAAGTGCCACTGCTGGTGCATCTCGTCCAGGACGCCCTCTCCTCCCAATGTTGCAGTCAGGCCCGCCTCGCGCAGCGCCTTCAGGCCGGAGCCGACGCCGAACCAGCCGGGGACGATCTGCCGGGACTGGGTCCAGCCGAACACCCAGGGGATGGCGCGCAGGCCGTCGAGCGAGACGCCCGAACCGGGGCGGCGGGAGGGCCGCGAGCCCAGGTGCAGGTCGGCGAGCTGGTCGACGGGGGTGGAGGCGAGGAAGTACGTCGGCAGGTCGGGGTCCTCGACGAGTTCGCGGTAGGCGGCGTGGGCGGCCTCGGAGACGACGTCCATGGCCGCGTCCCAGCGGGCGAGGGCCTCATCGGACTGGCGGGGGGCGGTGTGCAGGGCGGAGGCCTGCAGGGTGGCGGCCACCGTCAGTTCCAGGTTCTCCCGGGCGAGGGAGGGGATGAGGTACTTGTCGGAGATGACCTCGCCTTGTTCGGTGACCTTGATCTCGCCTTCGAGGGTGCCCCAGGGCTGGGCGAGGATGGCGTCGTGGGAGGGGCCGCCGCCGCGGCCGACGGTGCCGCCGCGGCCGTGGAAGAGGCGCAGGCGTACGCCGTAGCGGTGGGCGACGTCGCGCAGGCGGCGCTGGGCGCGGTGGATCTCCCACTGGCTGGTGGTGATGCCGCCGAACTTGGAGGAGTCGGAGTAGCCGAGCATGACTTCCTGGACGTCTCCGCGCAGGGCGACCAGGCGCCGGTAGGAGGGGTCGGAGAGCATGTCCTCCAGGATGGTGTCGGCGGCCTTGAGTTCGTCGGTGGTCTCCAGGAGGGGGACGATGCCGACCCTGGCCCAGCCGGCGTGCAGGTCCATCAGGCCGGCCTCGCGGGCCAGGACAGCGGCGGCGAAGACGTCGTCGGCGCCCTGGCACATGGAGATGATGTACGACTCGACGACCTCGGGCCCGAACACCTCCAGAGCCTTCTTCACCGTCTGGAACACCCCGAGGGTCTTCTCCCCGGCCGCATCCACCGGCGCCGGAGTGGGCGCGAGCGGCCGGCGCGACCTGAGTTCCTTGGCGAGGAGCTTGGCACGGTACTCGCGGGGCATGTCGGCGTAGCGCCACGACTCCTCGCCGAGGCGGTCGAAGAGCTGGCCGAGGGCGTGGTGGTGGGCGTCGGCGTGTTCGCGGACGTCCATGGTGGCGAGCTGGAGGCCGAACGCGGCCAGGGTGCGGATCGTCCGGGCCAGGCGGCCGTCGGCGAACAGGCCGCCGCGGTGCTCGCGCAGCGAGGCCTGGATCAGCCGCAGGTCGGCGAGGAGCTCGGCGGTGCCCAGGTAGTCGCGGCCGGGCTGGTGCGGGGTGTCGGTGGCCAGGCGCTGCTTGGTGTTGACCAGCTTCTGCCGGATGCAGGTGGCCTTGAGGCGGTAGGGCTCCTCGGCGTTGAGGCGCTTGTAGCGGGGGCTGATCTCCGGCAGCAGTTCCAGATCGGCGCGCAGCGATTCCAGGAGTTCCTCGGTCGTACCGGTGTAGCGGATGGAGTTGGAGAGGAAGCCGCGCAGTTCGTCGATCATCTCCAGGGCGTCGTTGATGCCGTGTTCGTGCTGGAGGATGAGGACGTCCCAGGTGACCTGGGGGGTGACGTTGGGGTTGCCGTCGCGGTCGCCGCCGATCCAGGTGCCGAAGGTCAGGGGGCGGGTGTCGTCGGGGAGCTTGACGCCGACCCGCTCCAGTTCGGCGGTCAGGTCCTCCAGGACGTCGCCGACGGCGTCGGCGTGCAGTTCGTCGAGGTAGTAGATGGCGTTGCGGGCCTCGTCGGCGGGCTCCGGGCGGACGACGCGGAGTTCGTCCGTCTGCCAGACCAGGTCGATGTTCTCGGCGAGGCGGGTGTCGGTGCGGCGGCGGTCCGACTCGATGACCGGGGTGTCCAGGAGCGCGGCGATACGCCGGAGCTTGTTCAGGACCGAGCGGCGCGCGGCCTCGGTGGGATGCGCCGTGAACACCGGACGGACGTTGAGGTTCTGGACGGTCTCGCGCAGGTGGTCGGCGTCGGCGTCCTTGAGCCGGTCGGCGGTGCGGGCGAGGAGACCGCCCTCGGCGGCGCGGCGGGCGCGCAGCTCGCGGCCGCGGTGGACCTGCTCGGTGACGTTGGCCAGGTGGAAGTAGGTGGAGAAGGCGCGGACCAGCTTGGCGGCGGTCTCCAGTTCGATGCCGCGCAGCAGTTCGGCGGCGGCCTCGCCGTCCTCGCGGGTGAGGCGGCGGACCCTCTCGACGAGGTCCAGCAGCTCGGGGCCCTCCTGCCGGACGAGGGTCTCGCCGAGAAGGTCACCCAGCCGGCGGATGTCGGCGCGCAGCTCACTGCTGGTCGTGGTGGTCTGGTCGTCGGCACTGCTCACAGGTGCGGCTCCTTGCAGTGTTGAAGCTCGTCTGGAGGGAACCCGTCAGGCGGCCGGGCGGCAGGCGGGGCCTGTCCGCATAGGGGCCGGACATCCGGGAAGGAAACAGAGCGGACCGCGCTGTCCGACCGACTTCAAGGATAGGTGTCCATGAGGACGCGCAGGCTGCGGGGCTCTTGCTGAGAGACGCCCCGCTGCCATACTTACGTCGCCGTAGGTTACGGAACCGTAGGGAAGAACCCTTATCGTCCCGCTCGGTCGCCGCGGATCGGCACCTGTCTCAACCCTCGACCCCCCAGGGGACGCGCATGACCTCGTCAAGTTCCGATGTGATCGAAGACCCCCGGAAGGCGGCCGACGGCTCGCTCCAGCCCGCCACCCTGGGCGGCGAGCGGAAAGGCTCGCTGGAGCAGATCACCCTGCTGCTGTTCATCGTCGTGCCGTTCCTCGCGCTGCTGGCGGCGGTGCCGCTGGCGTGGGGGTGGGGGGGCGTGAGCTGGCTCGACCTGGGCCTGCTGGTGTTCTTCTACTATCTGGGCTGCCACGGCGTGACGATCGGTTACCACCGCTATTTCACCCACGGTTCCTTCAAGGCGAAGCGGCCGCTCAGGATCGCGCTGGCGGTCGCGGGCTCGCTGGCGGTGGAGGGGCCCCTGGTGCGCTGGGTGGCCGATCACCGCAAGCACCACAAGTTCTCCGACGCGGAGGGCGACCCGCATTCGCCGTGGCGGTACGGGGAGACCGTGCCGGCGTTGCTCAAGGGCCTGTGGTGGGCGCACATCGCCTGGATGTTCGACGAGGAGCGGACCCCGCAGGACAAGTACGCGCCGGACCTGGTCCGGGACCCGGCGATCCGGGCGATCTCCCGGCAGTTCATCTACTGGACCGTGCTCTCGCTGGCGCTGCCGCCGCTGATCGGCGGCCTGGTGACGATGTCCTGGTGGGGCGCGTTCACCGCGTTCTTCTGGGGTTCACTCGTCCGGGTGGCGCTGCTGCACCACGTGACCTGGTCGATCAACTCGATCTGCCACGCCGTGGGGAAGCGGCCGTTCAAGTCCCGGGACAGGTCGGGCAACGTGTGGTGGCTGGCGATCCTGTCCTGCGGCGAGTCCTGGCACAACCTGCACCACGCCGACCCGACCTCGGCCCGGCACGGGGTGGAGCGCGGCCAGCTGGACTCGTCGGCGCGGATCATCCGCTGGTGCGAGCAACTGGGCTGGGCGTACGACGTGCGGTGGCCATCACGCTCACGTATCGATTCGCGCCGCAACAGCGGGGAAGGCGGCTCCCGACGAGGGGCGGAGACCGCCGAGGCGGCATGATTGATGCCGTGGCGACCGACTCCAGCACCCCCAGTCCCGAAAAGCCGCGGCGGGCGCGTCGCACCCGGATGACCGGTGCGGAGCGTCGCCAGCAACTGCTGGAGATCGGTCGCACCCTCTTCGCCGCGAAGGGTTTCGAGGGCACCTCGGTGGAGGAGATCGCGGCGAAGGCCGGGGTCTCCAAGCCGGTGGTGTACGAGCACTTCGGCGGCAAGGAGGGGCTGTACGCGGTGGTGGTCGACCGTGAGATGCGCCGGCTGCTGGACATGGTGACCGGCTCCCTCACCGCCGGGCACCCGCGGGAGCTGTGCGAGCAGGCCGCGTTCGCCCTGCTCGACTACATCGAGGAGTACACGGACGGGTTCCGGATCCTGGTCCGGGACTCCCCCATCCCGCAGTCCACGGGTTCCTTCGCGTCCCTCATCTCGGACATCGCCACCCAGGTGGAGGACATCCTCGGGCGCGAGTTCAAGTCGCGGGGCTTCGACCCCAAGCTGGCGCCGCTGTACGCGCAGGCGCTGGTGGGCATGGTGGCGCTGACCGGCCAGTGGTGGCTGGACGTGCGCCGCCCGAAGAAGGCGGAGGTCGCCGCCCACCTGGTCAATCTGGCCTGGCACGGCCTGGACGGCCTGGAGCAGAAGCCGCGGCTGATAGGGCACCGCAAGGCGTGAGACCGCCCGCCGGGCCCTTGAAAACCTCCTCAGTGCTTGAAGATGTCCTTGGCCTTCTCCTTGGCCTGGCGGGCGTCACCCTTGGCCTTCTCGGCGCGGCCCGCCATCTCCATCGGCCGATCGCCGATCGCACGCCCGCCGATCTCCTTGGCCTTGCCCTTGAGCTGTTCCTTCTTGGCCTTGGCCTTCTGCTCTCGTGCCACCGTCGATCACCCCTGACGGGTCGGTAGTCGGCTGTCGTTGGACCGGGTGACCGTGACCGGGCCGGGGCAAACGGCGGCTCAGCGGACCGGTTCCAGGAACTCCAGGCGGTTGCCGACGGGGTCCTCGCAGTAGAAGCGGCGGTGGCCGGGGAGGTCCCCGTCCCAGGCGACGGGCGTGCCGCGGGCGGTGAGCCGGGCCGCGTACGCCTCGATACCCGTCACCAGCAGGCCCGGGTGGGCCTGCCTGGCCGGCCGGAAGGCCTGCTCGATCCCCACGTGCAGATGGATCTCGCCGGCCCGGAACCAGCAGCCGCCGCGCGCCGCGAGCACGGGCGGTTTGGGGATCTCCGTCATGCCGAGGGTGTCCACGTAGAACGTCCGCAGCCGGTCCTCGGAGCCGGGCGGGGCGGCGAGCTGGACGTGGTCGAGGGCGGCGAGCATCAGTTCTCCTCCTTGTGGGCGACGGCGAAGATGCGCCGGAACGGGAACGGGGTGCCGTGCGGGCCGGCCGGGTAGGCCTCGCGCAGTGCGGCCCGGTACTCGGCGAGGAAGGCGTCGCGGGCCCCGGGATCGTCGGCGAGGGCGGTGAGGACCGGGCGCAGTCCGGTGCCCTTCACCCAGTCGAGGACCGGGTCCTCGCCGGTCAGCAGATGGATGTACGTCGTCTCCCAGACGTCGGCGGTGCAGCCGAGCCCGGTCAGCCGCTCCAGGTAGGCCTCGGGGGTGAGGACGGCGTCGTCGTGGCGGAGGGCCTCGGCGAGGCGGCCCCGCCAGCGGGGGGACTCGGCGAGGGTGCGCATGATCCGGTGGCTGGGGGCGGTGAAGTTGCCGGGGACCTGGAAGGCGAAGGTGCCGCCGGGAGCGAGGCCGGCGATCCACTCGGCGAACCGCTCGGCGTGCCCGGGGACCCACTGGAACGTGGCGTTGCTGACGATCAGGTCGTACGGCCGCTCGGGCGCCCAGGTGCGGACGTCGGCGTGGGAGAAGTCCAGGCGGCCGCCGCCGGCCGTGGGGCCCGCGTACTCCACGAGTGCCTTGTCGAGCATCTCGGGCGAGTTGTCGTAGCCGGTGATGCGGGCGGTGGGCCAGCGTTCGGCGAGCAGGGCGGTCATGTTGCCGGGGCCGCAGCCGAGATCGGCGACGGCCGGGACTTCGCCGGGGAGTGCGGGGATCCGGGCGAGGAGGTCGGTGAAGGGGCGGGCGCGGTGACCGGCGTGGCGGAGGTACTGGGCGGGGTCCCAGGCAGGAGTCGTCATGGGTTCCACCTTCCCCGCCTGGATATCTCGATGTCAAGAAGCTCGATATCAAGAGACTTCACGTCGACACAACCACTACACTGATCGTCATGGAGGACGAGGTCGATCGGCTGGTCGCTGCGTGGCGCCGGGAGCGCCCGGACCTCGACGTGGAACCGCTTGAGGTGCTCAGCCGGGTGAGCCGACTGGCCCGGCACCTGGACCGGGCGCGTCGGCTGGCCTTCGCGGAGCACAGCCTGGAGCCGTGGGAGTTCGACGTGCTGACCGCGCTCCGGCGCGCGGGGACGCCGTATCAGCTCTCCCCCGGGCAGCTGCTGACCCAGACCCTGGTGACTTCGGGGACGATGACCAACCGGATCGACCGGCTGACCAAGAAGGGCCTGGTGGAGCGGCTGCCGGACCCGAGCGACCGGCGGGGTGTGCTGGTGCGGCTGACCGAGGAGGGCCAGGACCGCGCGGACCAGGCCCTGGCCGGACTCCTCGCCCAGGAACGGGCGATCCTCGCCGAACTCTCCCGCGCCCAGCGCGCCGAACTCGCCGGTCTGCTACGCCAGTTGACCGCCCCGTTCGACAACATCCCCGGCTAGGCGCTCCGCTGGAAGAGCCGCAGTAGGCCGTCGGTCGGCCGCGGCGGCGTCGTGGCTGGTCGCGCAGTTCCTCCCAGCGCCCGTTCGGGGCGCCGGTCAGGCGCTGCTGCTCTCCTCCGGCATGATCCGCCCGGCCGGCCCCAGGTCGACCGGCCCCACTCCGGCCCGGCGCGCGAGCGCGACGGCGGCCAGCGTGGAGTGCACGCCCAGTTTGCCGAGCACGTTCTGCATATGGGTGCGGACGGTGTGCGGGGACAGGAACAGGCGCTCGGCGACCGCCTTGCGCCCCAGCCCCGCCACCATGCACCGGAGCACTTCCCGCTCCCTCGGCGTCAGGGACTCCACGAGCCGTTCGCTCTCGGTGCGGTGCTTGCGCGCGGCCGTCAACTCCCGCAGGACCCCGGTCAGCAGGGCGGGCGGCAGATGGGTCTCGTCGCGCAGCACTCCCCGGATGACGTTCAGCAGCCGGGACAGCGAGCAGTCCTTGGCGACCCAGCCGCAGGCGCCGGCCTGCAGGGCCAGGGCCGCACGCCTGGGATCGTCCTTCTCGGCGAGCACGACGACACGGACGGCGGGATGGGCCGAGCGGACCCCGGTGACCAGGGATATCCCGTCGACCAGACCCTCCTCGTTGCCCTCCTGCACCGGTACGGCCGGGCGGCCGCCGGGCAGTTGGCCGCCCAGATCGGCGTCGACGAGCAGCACGTCGTAGCGGCGGCCCTCGGCGACCGCGCGCTCCAGGCAGCGCAGTGCCGCCGGACCGCTGCCCGCCGCGGACACGTCGACGTCGGGCTCGGCGGCCAGAGCCGCGGCGAGCGACTCGGCGAAGATACGGTGGTCGTCGACGACCAGAACTCGGATGCGAACCACAAAACCCCCTTCCCCAAGCTCTTCACGAGCAGGGGATACCCCAAGGTGCTCAGAACGACGGGTCATGCGGACACGACACCCGTGGGAGGACGGAACCGCACGGCCGCCGCCGTGCCTGAACTGCTACCCCCACCGCGGGTGTCGTACCCGACTTGTCTCGCCCCCTGATCAGCACCGGCCCCCACCGGTGCTGCTCCTCAGGGTACGGAAGGGGGGCGGCAGCGGAAGGCAATTTGCAGAACTGCCCGGCCGACGCGTTTATGGTGTGCCGCATGTTTCGTATTGATACGGAAGTCGACAAAGAACGGCGGAAACTGCTTCACGCGCGGCTGCGGGAAACCAACATCGCGGCCTCCCCGGTCCTCGCGGCCCTGCGCGGGACCCCCGACGAACACCAAGTGCCGCTGCACGTCTGGGCGATGGACGACGGTTCGGGCGAACTGGCGGGCGGCCTGGTGGGGCACACCTGGGCGACCTGGCTGCACGTCACCTATCTGTGGGTGGACGCCCGCCATCGCGGCACGGGTCTGGGCGGCCGGCTGCTGTCCGAGGCGGAGCGCGTCGCCCGGCAGGACCGCGCCTGCGCCGCCGTCCGTCTGGAGACCTGGGACTTCCAGGCGCCGGAGTTCTACCGGAAGCAGGGTTACGAGGTGGTGTGCGTGGTCCCCGACTATCCGCCGGGGATCACGGAGTACACCCTCACGAAGCGGCTGGGCTGAGCCTCAGCTCTCCCGGCGGGCGCCCGCCGACGGCACCGCCTCGAACGTCCGGGGCGCCTTGAACCCGGCCGCCGCGAAGGCCTCTTCGACCGCCTTGGTGATCGTGTCGACGTCGGACGCCTCCGCGAGGACGATCGCCGAGCCGCCGAAGCCGCCGCCGGTCATCCGGGCGCCCAGGGCGCCGGTGGCCAGGGCGGTGTCGACGACCAGGTCCAGCTCCGGGCAGGAGATCCGGAAGTCGTCGCGCAGCGAGGCGTGGCCCTCGGTGAGGACCGGGCCGATGGCGCGGGTGTCGCCGGCCTCCAGCAGGGCGACGACGCGTTCGACGCGGTGGTCCTCGGTGACGACGTGCCGGACCAGGCGCCGTACCTCCTCCTCGTCGCCCAGCCGGTCGAGGGCCGCGTCGAGGTCGTCGTAGGCGACGTCCCGCAGCGCGTCCACGCCCAGCAGGGCCGCGCCCTTCTCGCAGCCGGCCCGGCGCTTGCCGTACTCGCCGCCGCTGTGGGCGTGCTTGACCTGGGTGTCGACGACCAGCAGCCGCATGCCCTCGGCCGCGAGGTCGAAGGGGATCTGCTTCTGCGAGAGGTCGCGGGTGTCCAGGAACAGGGCGTGGCCCAGCTCGCAGCAGGCGGACGCCGTCTGGTCCATGATGCCGGTCGGCGCCCCGACGTAGACGTTCTCCGCGCGCTGGCACAGCCGGGCCAGCTGCCAGCGGGCCAGGCCCAGTTGGTGCAGGTCGTTGAGGGCGAGGGCGATCACCACCTCCAGGGCCGCGGAGGAGGACAGGCCGGCGCCCGTGGGGACCGTGGAGGACAGGTGCACGTCGGCGCCGGTGACCGGGTGGCCGGCCTCGCGCAGCGCCCAGACCACGCCCGCCGGGTACGCCGTCCACTCCTGGTCGGTGCCGGGTTCCAGGGCGTCGAGGGAGAGCTCGACGACCCCGCCCTCGATGTCCGAGGAGTGCAGGCGCAGCACGCCGTCGGTGCGGCGGGAGACCGCGGCCGTCGTCACGTGCGGCAGCGCGAACGGCATCACGAAGCCGTCGTTGTAGTCGGTGTGCTCACCGATCAGGTTGACCCGGCCCGGTGCCGACCAGACCCCTTCGGGCGCGGTTCCGTAGAGCTCCGTGAAACCGTCCCGGACCTGCTGTGCCCCCACTACTGCTCCCTTGAGACGTGCTGTGCGAACTCCCAGGCGTCCGCGACGATGCCCGCGAGGTCCGCGCGGGTCGGGTTCCAGCCCAGCTTCTCGCGGGCGGTGGCCGCCGAGGCGACCAGGACGGCCGGGTCGCCGCCCCGGCGCGGGGCCACGACCTCGGGGATCGGGTGGCCGGTGACCTGGCGGACGGTCTCGATGACCTCGCGGACCGAGAAGCCCTCGCCGTTGCCGAGGTTGCAGATCAGGTGCTCGCCGGGCCGTGCGGCCGTCAGGGCCAGCAGGTGGGCGTCGGCCAGGTCCGCGACGTGGATGTAGTCGCGGACGCAGGTGCCGTCGGACGTCGGGTAGTCGTCACCGAAGACCGAGACGGCCTCGCGGCGGCCCTGGGCGACCTGGAGGACCAGCGGGATCAGGTGCGACTCGGGGTCGTGGCGCTCGCCCTGGGTGCCGTAGGCGCCGGCCACGTTGAAGTAGCGCAGGGAGACCGCGCCCAGGCCGTGGGCGGCGGCCTCGCCGGTGATCATGTGGTCGACGGCGAGCTTGGTGGCACCGTACGGGCTGGTGGGCTTCGTCGGGGCGGTCTCGACGATCGGGACCTGCTCCGGCTCGCCGTAGGTGGCCGCCGTGGAGGAGAAGACGAGCTTGCGGACGCCGGCCTCGCGCATCGCGGCGAGCAGCGCCATGGTGCCGCCGACGTTGTTGTCCCAGTACTTCTCGGGGTGTTCGACCGACTCGCCGACCTTGGAGAACGCGGCGAAGTGCAGCACCGCGTCGTAGGAGGCGTCGAGCCACTTCGCGGCGTCGCGGATGTCGCCCTCGACGAAGGCCGCGCCCGCCGGGACGGCCTCCCGGAAGCCCGTGGACAGGTTGTCGAGGACGGTGACCTCGTGGCCCGCCTCCAGCAGGTGCTGGGCCACCACGCTGCCGACGTAACCCGCTCCGCCCGTCACCAGGTACTTCATCAACTCGCTACCTCTCGCAGTCGCTCGGCCGCGCGCTCCGGCGGCACGTCGTTGATGAACACGTTCATGCCGGATTCGGAACCCGCGAGAAACTTCAGCTTGCCGGACGTTCGGCGGATGGTGAAAAGCTCCAGGTGGAGCGCGAAGTCGTCGCGCGTGACCCCCTCGAACTCCTCCAGCGTCCCGAACGGCGCCTGGTGCCAGGCGGCGATGTAGGGCGTGGGAGGTTCACCCTCACCGAAGATACGGTCGAAGCGCCTCAAGAGTTCCAGATAAACCTGGGGGAACTCTGAGCGCGCCGCCTCGTCCAGTCCGAGCAGGTCGGGGACCCGGCGCTTCGGGTACAGGTGGACCTCGTAGGGCCAGTGTGCCGCGTACGGCACGAAGGCGACCCAGTGTTCACCCTCAAGGACGACCCGCTCGCCGGCGAGTTCACGCTCCAGCACGGCGTCGAAGAGGTTCTCTCCGCCGGTCGCCTCCTTGTGGGTGGCGAGTGAACGCAGCATCAGGGCGGTGCGCGGGGTGGTGAAGGGGTAGGCGTAGATCTGGCCGTGCGGGTGACCGAGCGTCACGCCGATCTCCTCGCCGCGGTTCTCGAAGCAGAACACCTGCTGGACGGAGGGGAGATGGGACAGTTCCGAGGTCCGGTCGGTCCACGCGTCCAGGACGAGGCGCGCCTGCTCCTCGGTGAGGCGCGCGAAGGACGCGTCGTGGTCCGAGGTGAAGCAGACCACCTCGCAGCGCCCGGAGTCGCCGGCCAGCGAGGGGAAACGGTTCTCGAAGACCACCACGTCGTACGACGAGTCCGGGATCTCGCTCAGCCGGTCGCCCTTGGTCGGGCACAGCGGGCACTGGTCGGCCGGCGGGTGGTAGGTGCGGCCCTGCCGGTGCGAGGCGATGGCGACCTGGTCGCCGAGCAGCGGGTCACGGCGGATCTCGGAGGTGGTGTGCGTCCGCTCCAGCGGCCGGCGGTCCACCGCGTCCCGCACGGTGTCGTCCCGCAGGTCGTAGTAGATGAGCTCGCGACCGTCGGCCAGCCGGGTCGAGGTCTTCTTCACTGCGGACTCCCGAAAATCGAGCGTTGTTCGAGTCAGCCAACCATCAAACAGAACCGAACACACCAAAACACAACTCACCAGGTGAGTCAACATCGCAATCAATCAAGGTGAGACAACGAAAGTGTTGAATTACTGGGTGCAGAACCCCACCAATGCCCCCGTATCCCCCACATACCTCGCGGCGGAGCTGCGGCTCCCCACCAACGGCCTCGACTACGCGATCCTCGCGATCTACTTCGTGGTCGTCCTGGGCATCGGCTTCGCGGCCCGCCGCTCGGTGAGGACCAGCCTCGACTTCTTCCTCTCCGGACGCTCGCTGCCCGCGTGGATCACCGGGCTCGCGTTCATCTCGGCGAACCTGGCCGCCACCGAGATCCTCGGCATGGCCGCCAACAGCGCGCAGTACGGCGCGTACACCGTGCACTGGTACTGGATCGGCGCCATTCCGGCCATGGTCTTCCTCGGCCTGGTGATGATGCCCTTCTACTACGGGAGCAAGGTCCGTTCGGTCCCCGAGATGCTGCTGCTGCGCTTCGACAGAGCCGCACACCTGCTGAGTTCGATCCTGTTCGCCTTCGCCGCCATCCTCATCGCGGGCGTCAACCTGTACGCCCTCGCGATCGTCGTGGAGGCGCTGCTGGGCTGGCCGCAGTGGGTGGCGATCGTGGTGGCCGGCGCGTTCGTGCTGGCGTACATCACTCTCGGCGGCCTCTCCTCGGCCATCTACAACGAGGTGCTGCAGTTCTTCGTGATCCTGGCCGCCCTCATCCCGCTGTCGGTGCTCGGCCTGAAGAAGGTCGGCGGCTGGGACGGCCTGGTCGGCAAGCTCGACGCCACCCACGGCCACAACTTCACCACCGCCTGGGGCGGCACCGGCATCGGCAGCGTCAACCCGCTCGGCGCGAACTGGCTGACCATCGTCCTCGGCCTCGGCTTCGTCCTCTCCTTCGGCTACTGGACGACCAACTTCGCCGAGGTGCAGCGCGCCCTGTCGGCGAAGAACCTCTCCGCCGCCCAGCGCACCCCGCTGATCGCCGCGTACCCGAAGGTCTTCATCGTCTTCCTGGTGATGATCCCGGGCCTGGTCGCCGCCGCGCTGGTGCCGGACATCGGCACCTCCGGCTCCGGCCTCCAGTACAACGACGCGATCCCGTACCTGATGTCCCAGCTGCTGCCCAACGGCGTCCTCGGCATCGCGGTCACCGGTCTGCTCGCGGCCTTCATGGCCGGCATGGCCGCCAACGTGTCGTCCTTCAACACCGTCTTCACGACGGACATCTGGGCGAAGTACGTGGTGCGGGGCCGCGAGGACGGCTACTACGTCCGCTTCGGACGCCTCATCACCGCGATCGGCGTGGCCGCGTCCGTCGGTACGGCGTTCCTGGCGTCGTCGTTCTCGAACATCATGAGCTACCTCCAGACGCTGTTCTCCTTCTTCAACGTGCCGATGTTCGTCGTCTTCATCGTCGGCATGTTCTGGAAGCGCGCCTCGGCGAAATCCGGCTTCTGGGGACTGCTCGCGGGCACCTTGACCGCGATGGTCAACTACTTCGTCCTCTACAAGAAGGACATCATCGGCATCCCCACGGACCAGGGCGCCAACTTCGTCTCCGCGATCGCCGGCTTCGTCGCCGGCGCGGTGGTAATGGTGATCGTGTCCCTGTTCACCGCACCCAAGCCGGAGGCGGAACTGGCGGGCCTGGTCTACGGCACCCGCTCCCCCGGCATGACCGAGGCGCCCGCCGCGGGCGACGACGCCTGGTACCGGCGGCCGGCGCTGCTGGGCTGGGGTGCGGTCGTCCTCGCCGCCCTCTGCTACATCCCGTTCTCGTTCTGACCCCGGTCCCGGGAGAATGGAGAGACCATGACCGACGACTCCGGGCACTCCGGATTCCACTACTCCGAGCAGGACGTCCAGCGGGAGGTCACCGAGCTGGAGGGCAGGTCCACGACCGCCGCGCGGATCTTCGACCTGCGCCGGATCATCGGCGGGCTGTTCGTCCTGTACGGCGTCATCGTCACGATCACCGGGATCACGGACTCGCAGGCCGAGATCGACAAGGCACAGGGGATCAACATCAACCTGTGGACCGGGATCGGGATGCTGTTGCTGGGGGTGTTCTTCCTGGTGTGGCTGTGGCTTCGGCCCACTCCGCCTCCGGTGCCGCCGGTGGAGGACGTCGACGACTGATCGCGGTCCCGTCGGCTACATGTCCGGCCCTGCCGAACTGTTGAGCGGGCCGGCCCTGTCCAGCAGCCCGGTCCGCGCCGCCAGGGCCGCCGCCTCCAGCCTCGACCCCACCCCCAGCTTCATCAGCACCCGCTGCACATGCGTACGTGCCGTGCTCGGGGCGATGCCCATGCCTGCGGCGATCAGGCGGGTGTCCTCGCCGTCGGCCACCCGGACCAGGACCTCGACCTCCCTGGGGGTGAGCATCTGGAGGAGGCGCTGGCCCTCGTCGTCGGGCTGGGCGGCGGGGTTGAGCAGTTCGCCGAACGCGCCCTGGAGCAGCGCCGGGGCGACGGCGGCCTCCCCGGCCCGCGCCTTCATGATCGCCCGCTCGACGCCCTCTATCCGCTCGTCGTGCCGGACGTACCCGGAGGCGCCCGCCGCGAAGGCCGCCGCGATGCCCCGCGGGGACGGCACCGGGCCCAGCACGAGGACGGCGACCTGCGGCCGCTCCCGCTTGATCTTCACCACCGGGTCGAAGATCCCCGGCTCGGCCGGTGTCGCCGTGCCCATCAGGCACACCTCGGGCGCGCGCGTGATCACCAGCTCCGCCGCACCCGCCGCCGGCGCCGCCGCCGCGAGCACCCGGTGGCCGCGCAGTTTCAGCGCAGAGGCCAGCGCCTCGGCGAGCAACCGGTGGTCGTCGACCACCATGAGCCGCACTCCCATAGAGCAACCCCCCAGTCCCCCCAATGGATGCCCCACTATGGATGCCCACTGGTCCGCGTGGACAGAGGGCCCCCCGGCACCTCGTCCTTCATGCCCCCGGAAGCTACACGCTTGTTCGACGTTGCGCTGCCCCTACTGATGAGAAGTGCCCCGGATCGGAGGATTCTCTGGCTTTTCTGGTATTCGCAGGTGAAGAGCGGGTGTGATGCGGTACCCGCCCGGTCCAGCCCCTGACCAGGGACGGGACCGGAATCGCGGGCCGGGTGACACGGGGCTCCCGCTTGACGAGCCGTCAGCCGCCCGCACCGAACGCGGTGACCAGGTACTCCTTGGCCGACACCGACGATCCGGCGGCGTGGGCGTACACCGCGGACAGGTACAGGTGCCCCTGGGAGTAGAGGACCTCCCCGTACGCCGGGGACAGGGCGGTCTCCACGGCCCTGACCGCCGCGGTCGCCGGGTTCTCCAGCAGCTTGGTCTCGCTGAACGAACCGCCGTCGATACTGACGATCTGACCGCCCTTGCCGTACGGCGGGTCCTTGTACGCGATCACATTCGGACCGTCCATGCGCAGCGGTGTGATCGTGCAGTTGTCGCCGGCGTCTGCGCGCTGGCCGGTCTGCTTGCCGGTGGCCAGGTCGAAGGCGACGATCTCGTTGGTCTTGGCGAGGTCCGCGCCGCCGCCGTGCGCCTCGGTCGGCAGGTACAGCCGGTCGTTTCCGACCACCACTCCCTGGCACTTCTCCAGCTGGTAGATGCCGTCGCAGCGGGCCGCGTACGAGCTGCCCGGCGTGGAGATCCGGGTGCGCAGCCGCCCGGTCCTGTTGTCGATGGAGAAGACGTCCGAGAAGCCGCTGCCGTCGCCCGCACTGTCGTTGACGTCGGCGGCCACGACCAGGGGGTCGGTCGACACGACGCTGGCGTAGGCGATGCCCGAGGTCATCTCGTACTCGGAGATCACCTTGCCGGAGACCGGGTCGATGGTCTGGATGTGCAGCTGGGCGGTGTCGCCGCTGCCGCACCTGCGGACCGCGACCAGTTTGGCGCCGCCGCCGTAACCGGCGTCGTAGCAGGTGTCGGCCGGCTTAGGCTGCCAGCGGACCGTGCCGGAGGCGAGGTCGAAGGCGGCGCCGCCGCTGGTGCCGCCGACCGCGACCGTCTGCTGGGCGACCGTCACGTTACTGAAGCTGATCGGTACGTCGCCGGACTTGATCGTCCGCGTCCATAGCCGTTTGCCGGCGTTCAGGTCGATCGCGGCGACCTGGGTGCAGCCGGCCGTGGAACCCTTGGACGGCGTTTTCGGCTGGAAGACGACGGCCGTCCTGCCGTCCGTACTGGTGTGCCCGGTGGCGTAGCAGACCGGACCGGGCAGCGGGACCGTCCACAGCTCGGCGCCCGAGTCGGGGTCGTAGCCGACGATCCGGGCGACACCGGTCTTCGCGTACACCTTGTCGGTGAGCCAGGAACCGGCGGTGACCGTGGTGTCGTCCGCCGTGGGCAGCGGGACCTGGAAGAGGACCCTGGAGGCCGGGTCCGCGGGCACCTTCTCGCTGCCCTTGCCTCCTCCCTGACCGCCGGTGCCGCCCGCGCTGGAACCGGCGGTGTCGTCCTTCCTGCCGTCGGCGCCGGAGGACTTGGAGTACCAGATGCCACCGCCGACGATCAGCGCGATCACGACGACCGCGGCGACGACGATGAACAGCGTGGCGTTGTTCCTGCCGGAGGTGGGGGCGGGGGCCGAGGCGGAGGTGGGGCTGCCGGGCCGGCCCGGGTAGCCGTAACCGGATTGCCGGGCGTAGGGGTTGGCGGGGGCGGGGGGCTGCTGGGTGTACGGGTTCGGGGGCTGGGCGGGGTAGCCGTAGCCGGGCTGGGGGGCTGGAGGCTGGGCGGGGTAGCCATAGCCGGGCTGGGGGACCGGGGGCTGCTGCGGGTAGCCGTAGCCCGGCTGGGGAGCCGGGGGTACGGGCGGCTGCGGTGGGCCCGCGGGGGCGCCGAAACCGGGCTGCTGCGGGGGCTGGTCGGGCGGTGGCGGAGGCGGCTGGGTCATGGCGGGGTACCTCTGGGGACGGCGCGGGAGACGGCTGGAAACGGCCGGGGATGGCGCGGGAGACGGCTGGGGACGGCGCGTGGGCCGGCGCTGGTGGCCGGCGCGGCGGACGGCCGGTGGCCGGCGTGTGAGGGGGCCGGCCGCCTGCACGGGCTGCTGGACGGGGCGGGGCGGGCGGCCGCTCAGTTGCCGAAGGCCATCATCAGCTTCTCCTTCGCGTCGTCACTGCCGGACAGCCGCGTGGAGGAGAGGTAGAAGCGCCCGTCGGCCCAGTCGACCGCGCCGTCGTAGAAGCCGTCCTCGATGTCGGCGGTGTGCTGCGGGTTCTGCAGCAGCTTGGTGGTGGTGTGGGCGGAGCCGGCGGTCGGGATCGACACGACCTGGCCGCCCGAGTCGTACGACGGCCGTACATACGCGACGAGTTTGCCGCCCTCGACCTTGACCGGGTACATCGACTCGTCCGTCGGGGACTTCGTACGCCACTTCGCCTTGCCGTCGACGAGGCTGATCGCGACGATCTCGTTGCCGCCGCTGTTCGTGTCCGTCGGCAGGTAGAGGGTGTTCGCGTCGACGGCGACGCCCTGGCAGCCCTGGAGGTCACGGGCGAGGATCGCCCAGCCGCACTCGGGGGCGAACTTCTCGTCGACCTTCACCTCGGACCGGAACGTGCCCTTGGCGTCCAGGGTCGAGATGTTCCAGGCCTTCTTCTCCTCGTTGGTCATGTAGACCACGAGCGGGTCGACGGAGTACGTCCGCTGGACCGACCAGCCCTTCTTGACCGGCTGGGTCCATCTGACCGCGCCGGTTGCCGGCTCCAGCTCCGAGATCTCGTCGTGCTCGTTGCCTCCGCCGACCCCGCAGGAGGCCACCTCGATCAGCCGGTTCACACCGCCCGCGAACGCCGTCGGGAAGCAGGACGCGCCGTACTTCTTCTTGTCGTACTGCTTCTCGCCGCTGTCTAGGTCGTACGCCGTGCCCGACTGGGAACGGCCCACCATCACTGTCTTTCCGCTGATCGTCAGCTCGATGCTGATCGCGGTGTCGAACAGGCCGCCGTCGGCGACGGTCGCGGTCCACCCCTTGTGGCCCGTGTCGAGATCGATCTCCTGCAACCGGTTGCACTTGGCCCGGTCGCTGGTGCCGTTCATGTACGCCACGACGACCTTGCCGTCGGCCGACTGGTCCGGGGTCACCGCGCAGATCTTCTGCGGGAACGTGATCGGGGCCCAGGCCGGGTCACCACTGCCCACGCCGTAGGCGAAGACCTGCTTGTACGCCGCCTTCACCGCGGTCTTCCCGGTGATCCACATGCCGGGTGCGTCGGCGCCGGACGCCGGGGCGTCGGGAGCCGACTTGTACCAGAGCACCTTGGCCTCGCCGGACTTGCGGCCCTCGTTGAGGTTCTCCGGGTCCGCACCGCCGTCGCCGCTGCCGTCCCCGGGGTTGGCCGGGGTGTCGGTGCCGGACGCCTTGGGGTCGTCGGACTGCTGGGCGACCGGCTTCTTGCCGTCGTCCCCACCACTGGTCACGGCGTACACGGTGCCGCCGACGACCAGCAGCCCCGCCACGGCCGCCGCGACGATCAGCCCGGGCTTCCCCTTGAACGGCCCGCGGCCCCCGCCACCGGGCGGCGGAGCGACGCCGGGTCCGCCCGGGTACTGCGGCGGATAGCCGTAACCCGGCTGGGGTGGCTGGGGCGGCTGCCCGTACGGCCCCGCCTGCTGAGCCTGGCCGTAGGGGCCGGGTGACTGGGCGGCCTGGCCGTAAGGGCCGGGCTGCGCGTACGGTCCCGGCTGCTGCGGATAGCCGTAACCCGGCTGGGGTGGCTGGGCAGGCGGCGGGGGCGTGCCCGGGGGCGCACCGAAACCGCCCTGTGCGGGCGGCTGTTGCGGGGCGCCGAAACCACCACCCGGTGGCGGCTGGTCCTGCGGTGCTCCGAATCCGCCCTGCTGCGGCGGCTGACTGGGTGGCTGAGTCATCAGCGCCCTTCCCCCGTTACTGATTTTTAGCCACGCCCCGAGGCTCCCGACGGGTCTCAGGCCGTTCTCAGACTGCTCTCAGACGGACCTTTCTATCACTCGGGACCGACAGGCCACGGACCCTCATCAATCCCTGTTCCCAAGGGAGAACCGCTCCGTGATGTCCCCGTTACGCGCCTTCACGGTCCCTTCACGGGGCGCGCGCAAGGGGGTTGTGCGCGCCGTGCGGTGGCGCGCGTGCGCGGCCGATTCGCGCCGGTGGGTGTGAGGGCGGGCGCGCCGATACGGGTCGCGCGCTCACCGGGACGGCGCACACGCCGGACTACACGCCCTTCAGCACGGCGTGCACGCCGAGTTGCGCGCCGCCCAGCACCGCGCGCACGCCGTGCTACGCGTCCTCCGCCAGCTCCAGCCAGCGCATCTCCAGTTCCTCGCGCTCCCCGGCCAGGTCGCGCAGCTGAGTGTCGAGTTCGGCGACCTTGGCGAAGTCCGTGGCGTTCGCGGCGATCTGGTCGTGCAGCTTGGTCTCCTTCTCGGAGACGCGGTCCAGCTGACGTTCGATCTTCTGGAGCTCCTTCTTGGCCGCGCGCTGGTCGGCGGCGCTCCGCTCGGCCGTGGGGGCCTTGGGGGCGACGGCGGTGGCGGCGGCCACCTCCTCCATGCGCCGGCGCCGCTCCAGGTACTCGTCGATGCCGCGCGGCAGCATCCGCAGGGTGGCGTCGCCGAGGAGGGCGAAGACGCGGTCCGTGGTGCGCTCCACGAAGAACCGGTCGTGGGAGATGACGATCATCGAGCCGGGCCAGCCGTCGAGGACGTCCTCCAGCTGGGTGAGGGTCTCGATGTCGAGGTCGTTGGTGGGCTCGTCGAGGAAGAGGACGTTCGGCTCGTCCATGAGGAGCCGGAGAAGCTGGAGGCGGCGGCGCTCACCGCCGGAGAGGTCGCCGACCGGCGTCCACTGCTTCTCCTTGTTGAAGCCGAACGTCTCGCAGAGCTGCCCGGCGGTCATCTCGCGCCCCTTGCCGAGGTCGACGCGCTCGCGCACCTGCTGGACCGCTTCCAGGACCCGCGTGTTCGGGTTCAGTTCGGCGACCTCCTGGGAGAGGTAGGCGAGCTTGACGGTCCGGCCGACGGCGATCCGGCCGGCCGCCGGCTGCTCCTCGCCCTCAGTGCGCGCGGCCTCGGCCATGGCGCGCAGCAGCGAGGTCTTGCCGGCGCCGTTGACGCCGACCAGGCCGATGCGGTCGCCGGGGCCGAGCTGCCAGGTGACGTGCTTGAGCAGCACCTTGGGCCCGGCCTGGACGGTCACGTCCTCCAGGTCGAACACGGTCTTGCCGAGCCGCGAGGAGGCGAACTTCATCAGCTCGGAGGTGTCGCGCGGCGGCGGCACGTCGGCGATCAGCTCGTTGGCGGCCTCGACCCGGAAGCGGGGCTTGGAGGTACGGGCGGGGGCGCCCCGGCGCAGCCAGGCGAGCTCCTTGCGGACCAGGTTCTGCCGCTTGGTCTCCTCGGTGGCCGCGATCCGCTCGCGTTCCGCGCGGGCGAAGACGTAGTCGGAGTAGCCGCCCTCGTACTCGTAGACGGCGCCCCGCTGCACGTCCCACATGCGGGTGCAGACCTGGTCGAGGAACCAGCGGTCGTGGGTGACGCAGACCAGCGCCGAGCGGCGCTCCCGCAGATGCCGGGCGAGCCAGGCGATGCCCTCGACGTCGAGGTGGTTGGTGGGCTCGTCGAGGACGAGCAGGTCCTGCTCCTCGATGAGCAGCTTGGCCAGCGCGATACGGCGCCGCTCACCGCCGGACAGCGGCCCGATGACGGTGTCCAGGCCCTTGGGGAACCCGGGCAGGTCCAGGCCGCCGAAGAGGCCGGTGAGGACGTCCCGGACCTTGGCGTTTCCGGCCCACTCGTGGTCGGCCATGTCTCCGATGACCTCGTGCCGGACGGTGGCGGCCGGGTCGAGGGAGTCGTGCTGGGTGAGGACGCCGGTGCGCAGTCCGCCGGAGTGGGTGACACGGCCGGTGTCGGCCTCCTCCAGCTTGGCGAGCATCCGGATGAGGGTGGTCTTGCCGTCGCCATTGCGGCCCACCACGCCGATGCGGTCGCCCTCCGACACGCCGAGCGAGACGCCGTCCAGCAGGGCACGGGTGCCGTAGACCTTGCTGACGTTCTCGACATTGACCAGGTTGACGGCCATTTCACTCCTGCGCAGGGGGACGGTCAGCCTCCCAGCGTAATGCGCGCAGGGAGGCCGTCCCGCCGCGAGCTGCATTCACCTGCGGGTCCAGGCCCCTGAAGCGGGCCACCACCTTGATCAGCAGGGTCAGGGAGGCGTTGCCGACGTACGTCACGGACCGGCGTGCGCGCTGATGTCACGCCCCGGCGGGCGCGCCGATGTCGTGCGCCGTGGTGACGACCCGCGCGCCCGGCGCGGGCGCCGTCGCCGTGCGCACCGTGCGGCAGGTACCGGAGGCGAGGAGTGCTTCGGACACCTTCTCCGCGGACGCGGTGTCGCGGACCAGGAACGCCGTCGTGGGCCCGGAGCCAGAGACCAGCGCCGTGAGGGCACCGGCCGTGCGCCCCGCGTCGAGCGTCTCCGCGAGCTCCGGGAAGAGCGAGAGCGCGGCGGGCTGGAGGTCGTTGGAGACGGCGGCGGCGAGCGCGTCCGGGTCGCCCTTGGCGAGCGCGTCCAGGAGATCGCGGGAGGCGACGGGCTCGGGGATGTCGAGGTCCTCGGCGAGCCGGTCGAACTCGCGGAACACGGCCGGGGTGGACAGCCCGCGCCCGGCCATCGCGAACACCCAGTGGAAGGTGCCGCCGACCTCCAGGGCGGTGAGCCGTTCGCCGCGCCCGGTGCCGAGGGCGGCGCCGCCGACCAGGCTGAAGGGCACGTCGCTGCCCAGCTCGGCGCAGATGGCGAGGAGTTCGGCGCGCGAGGCGCCCGCGCGCCAGAGCTCGTTGCACGCGAGCAGCGCGCCCGCCCCGTCCGCGCTCCCCCCGGCCATGCCGCCGGCGACCGGGATGTCCTTGGCGATGTGGATGTGCACGGCCGGGTCGATGCCCCGGCGCTCGGCGAGCGCGAGCGCGGCGCGCGCGGCGAGGTTGGTGCGGTCAAGCGGTACCTGGTCGGCGTCCGTGCCTTCGCAGGTGATGGTCAGCTCGTCTGCGGGCGTGACCGTGACCTCGTCGTGGAGGCCGACGGCGAGGAAGACGTTGGCGAGGTCGTGGAAGCCGTCTGGGCGGGCGGCGCCCACCGCGAGCTGGACGTTGACCTTGGCTGGTACGCGTACCGTGACGCTCACTTACCGGACTCCTCTGTCGGGGACGCGGCCTCGGCGATCCGCGCGAACTCCTCCACCGTCAGCGACTCCCCGCGCGCCTGCGGCGAGACCCCGGCGGCGACGAGGGCCGTCTCCGCGGCCGCCGCCGACCCGGCCCAGCCGGCGAGCGCCGCCCGCAGGGTCTTGCGCCGCTGGGCGAACGCCGCGTCGACGACCGCGAAGACCTCGCGCTTCGACGCCGTCGTCTTCAGCGGCTCCGCGCGCCGGACGAGGGAGACAAGCCCGCTGTCGACGTTCGGGGCGGGCCAGAAGACGGTGCGGCCGATGGATCCGGCGCGCTTCACGTCGGCGTACCAGTTGGCCTTGACGGACGGCACGCCGTACACCTTCGAACCGGGCGGGGCGGCGAGCCGGTCGGCGACCTCGGCCTGCACCATCACCAGCGTCCGCTCGATGCTCGGGAAGGTGTCGAGCATGTGGAGGAGGACGGGGACGGCGACGTTGTAGGGGAGATTCGCGACGAGCGCGGTGGGCGGGGGCCCGGGCAGTTCGGTGACGTGCATCGCGTCGGAGTGGACCAGCGCGAACCGGTCCGCGCGCGCCGGCATGCGCGCCGCGACCGTCGCGGGCAGCGCGCCCGCCAGGACGTCGTCGATCTCCACCGCGGTCACTCGGTCGGCGACCTCGAGGAGTGCGAGGGTGAGGGACCCGAGTCCCGGGCCGACCTCGACGACGACGTCGTCCGGGCGGACCTCGGCGGTGCGGACGATACGGCGGACCGTGTTGGCGTCGATCACGAAGTTCTGGCCGCGCTGCTTGGTGGGGCGTACA
Organism: Streptomyces sp. NPDC048254; assembly: GCF_043201895.1. Classification (NCBI taxonomy): domain Bacteria; kingdom Bacillati; phylum Actinomycetota; class Actinomycetes; order Kitasatosporales; family Streptomycetaceae; genus Streptomyces; species Streptomyces sp. NPDC048254. Next base: position 89,551 of record NZ_JBICZJ010000010.1, on the reverse strand, counting down.
CCGAGCGCTGCCGCGAGTTCACGGATGTCGGCCGGGCCGAGGAGGGTGTCGGGGGTGGGGCTGCTCACGGGACTAGGGTACGGGCCGCCGCGACACCTCCCGCCGGTCACCCGTGCAGCCGTGCCCCGCAGTGCGGCCAGGGGGTGGAGCCGCGTTTCGTGTAGAGCTTCTTCGCACGGAACGTCTGCTCCTCGGCCGGCGCGTCCTGCGGACGCCCGCTGCCGCCGAGGATGTGCCAGGTGCGAGTGTCGAACTGGTACAGCCCGCCGTACGTCCCGGAGGGATCCACCGCGGCCGCGCGGCCGCCGGACTCGCAGGCGGCGAGACCGTGCCAGTTGAGGCCGTCGGCGCCCTTCACGGAGTCCGGGTGCGGCTTGGTGCCCACCTTGACGAGCTGCGCGCGCGGCTCGCGGACCACCTCGGACCGCTCGCGGCGCGGCTTCTGCCGGACCCCGTTGACGGTCCGCAGGTAGTACGTGACCCGGCGCAGTCCGGGCCGCCCGGTCCGCTCGACCACCTCGGTGCCCTTGAACACCGTGGGGTCGGCCGTCCGCCGCACCTCGAACGGGATGGCCTCCTCGCGCACCTCCTTGCCGTCCGTGACGCGCAGCACGGTCACCGTCTGCCCGTCGCGCGGGAAGCCGGCCTGCGGCACGGAGGTGGTGTCCTGGCCGTGCAGGGTGACCCCGGCCTCCTCGACGGCCTCGCGGACGGTCGCGGCGTTGGTGCGGATGGTGCGGGTCCGGCCGTCGGCCAGGATCGTGACCGTACGCTCGGTGCGCACGTCGAGCGCGAGCCCGGCGCGTCCGATGCTCTGGGAGCGCGAGGCCGACAGGTACGCGCCCTCGGCACGCACCCCCAGCTGAGTGAGCGCCCCGTCGACCGTGCGCGCCGTCGTCCACACCTCGCGCCGCTGGCCGTCCAGGGTGAGCCGTACGGGGCGGCCGTAGCGCACCGCGACCTCGTCGCCGCTGGCCAGCTCCGCGCCGGGGGCGGGCGCCACCACGTCGTGCTCGCCCACCCGCACGCCTTCGTCGGCGAGCAGTTCGGTCACGTCGTCCGCGAACGTGTGCAGGATGCGCGGCCTGCCGTCGACGGTCAGCTCGACGGCCTTGTCCTTGGCGAGGAACGCGGTGGTGCCGCCGGCGAGGAAGGCGACGACCAGCGCCTGCGGCAGCAGACGGCGCACGGCGGAATCCGGGCGCTGGGTGTACCGCGCCTTCCGCCGGCGCGCGGCACGCCGCCCCGCCACGGCGCCCACTCCGGATTCGCGCGCCCCGTTCTCCGGCATGCGCACGCTCTGCCGCGGAAGCACCGGCTCATCCGGCTCCCCCGCATACGCCTGCGCCGGCGCGTGCCCCACCGGCGCGACCCGCGCCTCCGCTTCGGCCGAGACCTCGTACGCCGGCCGGTACGTGTCACCCCCGTAGGCCGCCACGCCGTATCCCTGCGTCACGGCGTCGTGCACGCCGGGCACCACAGGCGCGTCGTACACGCCTTGCTCCCCGGGCGCGCCACCTCCACCGTGCGCCCCCGGCGCGCCGTAGGGGTCGTACGCCTCAAACGTCTCGTACTGCGATGTGCTCACGCCGACACGCTCCAGAGGGCCAGAGGGGTCCGGATCGGGCCCCCAGAACCTAGCGGAGCACTGGTCACTCTCCAAAGCGGCACGACTACGCACGGTCGCGATCGGGCCCAAGCCGGGCCCTAGCGAGCGTTATCCGTCAGTTACGATCTATATACCCTCAGTAGTCGAAGGCGCGGGCCGTGTTCGCGCCCAGGGCCGTCGCCAGCACGTCCTCGTCGATGCCCCGCACGGCGGCCATCGCGCGGACCGTGACCGGAATGAGATACGGGGCGTTGGGCCGTCCGCGGTACGGCGCCGGGGTCAGGAAGGGCGCGTCGGTCTCCACGAGGACCAGCTCCAGCGGGGCGACGGCGAGCGCGTCCCGGAGGTTCTGGGCGTTCTTGAAGGTGACGTTGCCGGCGAAGGACATGAAGTAGCCCTCGCGGGCGCACACCTCGGCCATCTCGGCGTCCCCGGAGTAGCAGTGGAACACCGTCCGCTCGGGGGCGCCCTCCTCCTTGAGGACGCGCAGCACGTCGGCGTGGGCGTCGCGGTCGTGGATGACGAGGGTCTTGCCGTGCCGCTTGGCGATCTCGACGTGGGCGCGGAAGGAACGCTCCTGGGCGGCCTTGCCCTCGGGCCCGGTGCGGAAGTAGTCGAGGCCGGTCTCGCCGACGCCCTTCACCTGGGGCAGCCCGGCCAGCCGGTCGATCTCGGCGAGCGCCCCGTCCAGGGCCGCGGCCCCGCCCGCCGTGCGGGCACCCTGCCGGGACCAGCCGTCGGGGTCGCCGTGGACGATGCGCGGGGCCTCGTTCGGGTGCAGGGCGACCGTCGCGTGGACGTTCGCGTGCGCGGCCGCCGTCTCGGCCGCCCACCGGGAGCCCTTGAGGTCGCAGCCGACCTGGACGACGGTCGTCACGCCCACCGAGGCGGCCTTCGCGAGGCCCTCCTCGACCGTGCCGGACTGCATGTCGAGGTGGGTGTGGGAGTCGGCGACCGGTACCCGCAGGGGTTCCGGGAGCGGCGGCGCCGCGTTCTTGTCGGCCGCGGCGGAGGCGTTCGCGGAGGCGTTCGAAGGCATGCCCCGATCCTACGAAAGGGGCACACCCCGCCGGACCCGCGGCCGGGTCAGCTCGCCTTGCGCTGGAACGGATGCAGGAGATCGGACAGGTGCCAGTGGTGGTGCGACTTGACCTGCGCGGGGGCCTCCCCCACCGCGGGTCCGGTCTCGGTCTCCCCGGCCACCTCGTCCCGGCCGCCCTGCTGCACCGGCCGGCCGGACGACTGCCGGGCCGCGCTGTGCACCGACGAGACCTGCCCCGCGCGCATGATCCGCAGGACGTGGCCGTCGCAGTTCTGGCACGCGGGCCGGCTCAGCGGGGACGGGACGACCTGGCCGTTCGCCACATACATGACGAACTCGTGGTTCTCCGCGTCCGTGTGGTGCTCTATCTCGTACGACTGCTCCCAGCCGTGCCCGCATCGCATGCAGGCGAAGGAATACGACTCGTGAACGACGGCTGTGGCCGCACCGCGGAGGCCGGTCTGCCCTGCGATCTCACTCATGCCAGCTCCTCTTGTCCGCTGGACAAGCACCCCGATTGCCGGGATTCCCCCCGGAATCCCATGAAGGTGAGGGACGGGTGCGTCCCTGCTGACCAGTGGACGCCTTCACCGGCGCGAATGCGACGGGCCTGCCGAGTGTTGGAGGCGATTTGGATTCTGCTTGCCAAATCGGCCTTGTCGCACAGGGCTGGGCTTTGCGTTTCCCGCCCTTGCTTTACCGTCCCGTGGGGCGCGCGCTCAGAGGAGGCGCGCCCCGCTCAGAGGACACATCACCGCAGGTCAGGGGCGCGTAAAACAACGCGGCCAACCCCCACCGCCCCGCACACGACTACACAGGAGCAACCACGACGGCACTGCCGAAACCGCCCTCACCCGTCAGCGCGCTTCGCCGCCACCACCGCGTCGAACACCACCCGCTTCGGAATCCCCGCCGCCACCGCCACCGCCGCGATCGCCTCCTTGCGGGGCTCACCGGCCTCCTCCCGCACCCGCACCCGCCGTACGAGTTCCGCCGCGTCGAGTTCCTCGGGCCCGCGCTCGGGGGCGCCCTCGACGACGACGGTGATCTCGCCGCGCACCCCGTCGGCCGCCCACACCGCGAGCTCGGCCAGCGGACCGCGCCGTACCTCCTCGTACGTCTTGGTCAGCTCACGGCAGACCGCGGCCCGGCGCTCGGAGCCGAAGACCTCGGCCATGGCGGCGAGGGTGTCGTCGAGGCGGTGCGGGGCCTCGAAGTAGACGAGGGTGCGGCGTTCCTCGGCGGCCTCCTGGAGCCGGGAGCGGCGTTCGCCCGCCTTGCGCGGCAGGAACCCCTCGAAGCAGAACCGGTCGACGGGCAGCCCGGACAGCGCGAGCGCGGTGAGCACCGCGGACGGCCCCGGGACCGCGGTGACGCGGATCTCCTTCTCCACGGCGGCCGCGACCAGCCGGTAGCCGGGGTCGGAGACGGAGGGCATCCCGGCGTCGGTCACGAGCAGCACGCGCGCGCCGCCGACGAGTTCCTCGACCAGCTCGGGCGTGCGGGCGGCCTCGTTGCCCTCGAAGTACGACACCACGCGCCCCTTGGGCGTCACACCGAGCGCCTGGGTGAGCCACCGCAGCCGCCGGGTGTCCTCGGCCGCGATCACGTCGGCGCCGGTCAGCTCCGACGCGAGCCGGGGCGGCGCGTCCGCGACGTCGCCGATGGGGGTGCCTGCGAGGACAAGGGTTCCAGTCACGCCTCCATCCTCGCAGCAGCCACCGACAGCGCCGTCCCACAGCGCGGTCCCCCGGGAGCCGCGGCCGGCGATCGCAGTCGATCGCAAAGGAAACCACCTCTAAGCCCCATTGCACGGGACTCACACAGAACGGTTCCCTACGATGGCGCGGTGACCAGTACCGCGTCCTCCACGGACACCCGGCAGGGCCAGGCAGCGCTCGACGAGCAGCCGACGTGGCAGCAGCGGCTGCGCCGATTCGGCTACACGGCGAGCCCGGCGCGCACGGCGCACACCACCGGCGGCAGAAGCGCCGTGGGCGCCGGCGCGGGCGCCGATGTCGTCGACCGCCTGGTCCCGCCGTACGCCGAGCCCAGCTCCCGGCTGTGGCTCGGCCTGGGCGTGCCCCCGGCGCTCGCCGAGCGGATCACGCGCTGGTCCGGCTGGGGCGGCCCGCTCCTTGTGACGCTGGTGGCGGGCCTGCTGCGGTTCTGGAACCTGGGCAGCCCGAAGGCGGTGATATTCGACGAGACGTACTACGCGAAGGACGCGTGGGCGCTCGTGCACCGCGGTTTCGAGGTCAACTGGGACAAGAACGCCAACGATCTGATCCTCCAGGCGAACGGCCATGTCACGGTCCCGGCGGACGCGGCGTACGTCGTGCACCCGCCGGTCGGCAAGTACGTCATCGGGCTCGGGGAGCTGGTCTTCGGCTTCAACCCGTTCGGCTGGCGCTTCATGACGGCGCTCCTCGGCACGCTGAGCGTCCTGATGCTGTGCCGGATCGGGCGCCGGCTGTTCCGGTCCACCCTCCTGGGCTGCCTGGCGGGCGGCCTGATGGCGGTGGACGGGCTGCACTTCGTGATGAGCCGCACCTCGCTGCTCGACGGTGTGCTGATGTTCTTCGTGCTGGCGGCGTTCGGCTGTCTGCTCATCGACCGGGACCGGGCACGGGAGAGACTCGCGGCCGCGCTCCCGGCCGACGCGGACGGCCGGGTCAGGCCGCACGCGTACGTCGCGAAGACCACCTGGCTGGGCTGGCGCCCGTGGCGCTGGGCGGCGGCCCTGCTGATGGGGCTGGCGATCGGCACCAAGTGGAACGGCATGTACATCCTGGCCGCGTTCATCCTGATGACCGTCCTGTGGGACATGGGCGCGCGGAAGGTCGCGGGTGCCGAGCGCCGGCTGTCCCTGCCGTTCGTGGTCGAGTCGGTCGTCTCCTGGGCGGCGATGTGCACGGTCGCCGTGGCCGTCTACCTGACGTCCTGGATCGGCTGGATCCTGTCCCCGACCGACGGCAGCGGCGGCTACTTCCGCAACTGGGCGGCGACCGACGGCAAGAGCGGCGACTGGACGTTCCTGCCGGACTGGCTGCGCAGCCTGTGGCACTACGAGCACGAGGTGTACCTCTTCCACGTCGGCCTCTCGTCGCCGCACACCTACATGTCCAACCCGTGGTCCTGGCTGGTGCTGGGCCGCCCGGTGTCGTACTTCTACGAGTCGCCCTCCCCCGGTGCGGACGGCTGCCCGTCGGGCGCCGGGGAGAAGTGCGCCCGTGAGGTGCTGGCGATCGGCACGCCGCTGCTGTGGTGGGCGGCCTGCTTCGCGATCCTGTACGTCCTGTGGCGGTGGGCGTTCCGCCGCGACTGGCGGGCGGGCGCCATCGCCTGTGGCATCGCGGCCGGTTACCTGCCCTGGTTCATGTACCAGGAGCGCACGATCTTCCTCTTCTACGCCGTGGTCTTCGTGCCGTTCCTGTGTCTCGCGGTGGCGATGATGATCGGCGCGATCATCGGCCCGCCGGGCTCCAGCGACACCCGCCGGCTGATCGGCGCGTCGGGTGCCGGCGTGCTCGTCCTGCTGATCGTCTGGAACTTCATCTACTTCTGGCCGCTGTACACCGGCACGGCGATTCCGATCGATTCCTGGCGTTCACGTATGTGGCTCGATACCTGGGTGTGAGCCACATCCCTGATCTCTGTTCAGACAACAATGAGTCAACATCTGACACAGGGCCCTCACAACCGCCTACAGTGCGCATCAAAGCCAGCTTTTGAACGCGTTCACAAAATGCGGCGAAAGTGCACGGGGAGGGGATTCGCGCCATGCGCAAGGGGGTCAAGGCGGCCATAGTCGGCGGCGTCTGCACCGTAATGGTGGGCGGAGCCGGATACGGCGCCTACAACGTGCTGTCGGCGTTGCGCGGCGACGACGGCGGCACAGCGGCCGTACGGACCGGGCCGCCCACCACGGACGAGATCAAGGACACCACGCGGAAGTTCTTCGCGGCCTGGGAGAAGGGCGAGTCGGTGACCGCGGCGTCGTACACGAACAACTCCGCCGACGCCGAACCGGTGCTCACCTCCTTCAGCGCCACCGCGCACATCAAGGACGTGCACATCACGCCCGGCAAGGCGACCGGAGCCACCGTGCCGTTCAGCGTGAAGGGGACGGTGTCCTACGACGGGAAGTCGAAAACGCTCGCCTACAAGAGCACGTTGACGGTCGTACGCGGCGAGACCACGCACCGCGCGCTCGTCGACTGGCAGCCGTCCGTGATCCATCCGCAGCTCAGACGTGGCGACACGCTGTCCACCGGCGAGGCGGCGAGCCCGCCGATCGAGGCCGTGGACCGCAACAACACGGTCCTCAGCAAGGACAAGTTCCCGTCCCTGGGCCCGATCCTGGACGAGCTGCGCAGCCGCTACGGCGACAAGGCGGGCGGCACCCCCGGCGTGGAGCTGGTGATCCAGCACGCGTCCCAGGAGTCCGCCGACACCACCCTGCTGACCCTCGCGCCGGGCAGGGCGGGCAAGCTGCGCACGACGCTCGACGCGCGCGTGCAGGCCGCCGCCGAGTCGGCGGTGACGAAGTACGCCGAGTCGTCGGTGGTGGCCGTCAAGCCCACCACCGGTGAGGTGCTCGCGGTCGCCAACCACCGTGAGGACGGCTTCAACGCGGCCTTCCTGGGCGAGCTGGCACCCGGCTCCACCATGAAGATCATCAGCGCGGCCACCCTCATCGACAACGGGATCACCACGATGAACGGCCCGGCGCCCTGCCCGCCGACCGCGACCTGGCAGAGCCAGACCTTCAGCAACCTCAAGGGACTTCAGCCGGATCTCAAGGCCACCCTCTCGGACAGCTTCGCACGGTCCTGCAACACGGCGTTCGTGAAGTACGCGGACTCCGTCCAGGTCGACTCGCTCACCAAGGAGGCCGAGGACCGCTTCGGGCTCGGGCGCAACGACTGGAAGACCGGCATCCCGAGCTTCGACGGCCGCGTCCCCGCCTCCGGCGGCCCGGACACCGCGGCCAACCTCATCGGCCAGGGCCAGGTGCAGCTGAGCCCGCTGAACATGGCGTCGGTGACGGCGACCGCGATGACGGGAACCTTCCGGCAGCCGGTGCTCGTTTCACCGAAACTGGACGGCCGTGAACTGGCCACCGCCAAGGGCCTGTCGGCCAATACGGTCGGCCAGCTGCGCTCCATGATGAACCGCACCGCCACCAGCGGCACCGCGGCCGGGGTGATGAGCGGGCTGCGCGGCAGCATCGGCGCCAAGACGGGCTCGGCGGAGGTCGACGGGCAGTCCAAGTCGAACAGCTGGTTCGCCGGCTACCGCGATGACGTCGCGGCCGCGGCCATGACCCAGGACGGCGGGCACGGCATCGACGCGGCCGGTCCGATTGTCGCAAGCGTGCTACGGATCGGTGGCTGAAGTCACTCCCACAGGCCGGGACTCTAGGCTGTTGCCGTCGTTGGGGAGCGTGAGGGCTACGGGGCGGCGGGGGCCCTGGGGAAGTGCGCGGAGGGACTGAGCTGTGGGCAAGAGAAGGCGCGTCGTCGAGCGACGGAAGAAGAGGAGACCCGCCGTCATCGGCGGGATGATCGCCGTCGTCGTCGGCGGCGCCGGCATCGGCGTCTACGCGCTGTACGGCGGCGGAGCGGCCGACGCGGCGTCGAAGGCGCCGGCCGCCAAGCCCGTCAAGACCGGGCCGTTGTCGGCGACCGAGGTGCAGACGACGGCGCGGACCTTCCTGACGTCCTGGCAGCAGGGCAAGGTCACGCAGGCCGCCGCCGTCACGGACGACGCCAAGGCCTGCATCACGCTGCTCACCGGCTACGCCAAGAACGCCCACGTCAAGGACGTCACGCTCACCGAGGGCACGCGCACGGGTGCCAAGGTCCCGTTCTCGGTGAAGGCGACGGTGTCGTACAAGGGCGTCAGCAAGCCGCTGTCGTACGACTCCTCGTTCAGCGTCGTCCGGCGCGCCGGCGACGGCAAGCCGGTGGTCGACTGGCACGCCGCGGTCGTCCACCCGGACCTCGCGGACGGCGACACCCTGGCCACCGGCGAGTCCGGCACTCCGCCCATCAAGGCCCTGGACCGCGACGGCGGCGAGATCACCACCGCCAAGTACCCGTCGCTGGGCACGGTCCTGGACGGGCTGCGGGAGAAGTTCGGCAAGAAGGCCGGCGGCAAGGCGGGCGTCGAACTGCGCGTGGTGCGCGGCAAGGCGTCCGAGAAGGCGAAGCTGTCCGACAAGACCCTCCTGGAGCTCAGCAAGGGCACGCCGGGAACAGTGAAGACGACGCTCAGCCCGACCCTCCAGGCGGCCGCCGAGAAGCAGGTCACCACCCAGAAGAACGCCTCGGTCGTCGTGATGCGCCCGTCGACCGGCGAGATCTACGCCGTGGCCAACTCCAGCCACGGCTTCAACGTGGCCTTCCAGGGCTCGCTGGCCCCCGGCTCCACGATGAAGATCGTCACCTCGACGATGCTGTTCGAGAAGGGGCTCATCACCCCGGACGCCTCCCACCCCTGCCCCAAGACGTACAAGCTGGCCGGGTGGACGTTCCACAACGACGACGATTCCGAGATCAAGAAGGGCACGTTCAAGTTGGCCTTCGGGGCCTCCTGCAACAACGCCTTCATCAACTTCGCGCCCAAGCTGTCCAACAGCGACCTGACGACCGAGGCGCAGCAGGTGTACGGCCTCGGCATGAACAACTGGGCCATCGGCGTCCCGACCTTCGACGGCTCGGTCCCGGTGCAGAGCGGCGCGCAGATGGGCGCCTCGCTGATCGGGCAGGGCGGGGTGCGCATGAACCCGCTGAACATGGCGTCGGTGGCGTCCACCGTCGAGACGGGCGTCTTCCACCAGCCGTACCTGGTCTCCCCCTCGGTCGACAACCGGACCGTCGCCAAGGCCTCGCGCACGATGTCCGCGAAGACCCAGTCCGAGCTGAAGGAGGTCATGCAGTACACGGCGGCGTACGGTACGGCCGCCAAGGCGATGGCCGGTCTCGGCCCGGACTACGGCGCCAAGACGGGCTCGGCCGAGGTCGACGGGCAGAAGAAGCCCAACGGCTGGTTCACGGCGTACAAGGGCGATCTGGTGGGCGCGGGCGTGGTCCAGGCGGGCGGCCACGGCGGCGACACGGCCGGGCCGATCGTGGCGGCGCTGCTGAAGCTGGGGTCGTCGCTGTAGGCGGCGCTAACCGGCCACGGGGGTGGCCATGTAGGTGCGCCGGAGGAAGCGCAGCAGCGCCTTCGACTCGAACTGCACCACGGACGTGCCGTGGTCGGAGTGGAACTCCACCACGGCCTGCACCCGCCCCAGTGGCCACACCCGTACGTCACCACTCTCCGCCGGCGCCCTGAGTCCCTGCTCCAGCAGCGCGCGCGCAAATGTCCACTCGTCCGTCCCGGGCAGGCCGACACGCACCGATCGGGGATCGGCCTCGGGGTCGTAGCGCAGGACGACAGGTACCGCACCCGGGTCTACCGGCACGTCCTCGTCCGTGACGATGTGGGCTCGCGCATACTGCTCGACTACAGACATCGGACTGCCCTTTACGCTCCGTTACCTTTGCGAAAGCTGTGCATCCGCTTTCTCTCCAATGTCGCACATATTCCGGATTGCGCTTGCGGAGGTCGTGGTATCTCCTGCGCTCCCGAGGCGCCCCGAAGCACCCCCGAAGCACCTCGGTGCGTCTCGGTGCGCGATACACGACTCTCTCGCTCTTGCAAAAGGTTCGCAACAACGCCTTAAAATCGAACGGTGCATGTACCTGACGGATTCATCGACGCCCCCACCTCGGCGGTCACCGCGGTGGTCGCGGCCGGCGCCCTCGCCGTGAGCCTGCGCGGTGCCCGCCGCGAACTCGACGAGCGCACGGCGCCGCTCGCCGGCCTGGTGGCGGCGTTCATCTTCGCCGTACAGATGCTCAACTTCCCCGTCGCGGCCGGAACAAGCGGCCATCTTCTGGGCGGAGCGCTGGCCGCGATACTCGTCGGCCCCTATACCGGCGTCCTGTGCGTGTCCGTGGTCCTGCTGATGCAGGGCATCCTGTTCGCGGACGGCGGCCTGACCGCGCTCGGTGTGAACATCACCGACATGGCGATCGTGACGACCGTCGTCGCGTACGCCGTCTTCCGGGGCCTGCTGAAGGTCCTGCCGCGCACCCGGCGTTCGGTGACCGCCGCCTCCTTCGTCGCCGCCCTGCTCTCCGTCCCGGCCGCCTCCGTCGCCTTCACGCTCCTCTACGCGATCGGCGGCACCACCGACGTGTCCATCGGCAAGGTGGCCACGGCCATGATCGGTGTGCACGTCCTCATCGGCATCGGCGAGGCCGCGATCACCGCGCTCACGGTCGGCGCCGTCATCGCCGTACGCCCGGACCTGGTGTACGGGGCGCGCGAACTGCGGCAGGGACTGAAGTTGCGTGTGAACGGCGTGCTGGTGGACGCACCCCCGTCACAGCCGGCGCCCACGGCGCCCGTGGCAGCGCGCGCCTCGCGGCGCGCGCTGTGGATCACAGGGCTCGCCACCTCCCTGGTCCTAGCCGGGTTCGTCAGCTTCTACGCCTCCGCCGACCCGGACGGTCTGGAGAAGGTCGCCCACGACAAGGGCATCGACGCGAAGGCGCAGGAGCACGCCGCCGCCGACTCCCCGCTCGCCGACTACGGCGTCGAGGACGTCTCCGACGCCCGCCTCTCCGGCGGCCTCGCGGGCGTCATCGGCGTCGGTGTGACCGTCGTCGCGGGCAGCACGGTGTTCTGGGCGGTGCGCAGGCGCCGGGGCGCCGAAGAACCGTCCCAGGCGCTCTGACATGGGTGCAGGACACGCCCACCGGCTCTACCGGCACGCGCACTCCCCCGTGCACGCGCTCCCCCCGCACACCAAGCTCGCCGCCGCCTTCGCCTTCGTGGTCGTCGTGGTCTCGACACCGCGTACGGCGATGTGGGCGTTCGCCCTGTACGCCGTGCTCCTCGCGGGCGTCGCGCACCACGCGCGCGTGCCCGCTTCCTTCGTACTGCGCCGACTGCTGATCGAGGTGCCGTTCGTCGCCTTCGCGGTGCTGATGCCGTTCGTGGCGGAGGGCGAGCGGGTCGACGTCCTCGGTCTCTCGCTCAGCGTGAACGGCCTCTGGGGCGCCTGGAACGTGCTCGCCAAGGGCACCCTCGGTGTCGCCGCCTCCGTCCTCCTGGCGGCCACCACGGAGCTGCGCGAACTGCTCCTCGGACTCCAGCGGCTCCGGCTCCCCCCGCTGCTCGTCCAGATCGCCTCCTTCATGATCCGCTACGGCGACGTCATCACCGACGAGATGCGCCGGATGCGGATCGCACGGGAGTCACGCGGCTTCGAGGCGCGGGGCGTGCGCCACTGGGGCGTGCTCGCGAAGTCCGCCGGCGCGTTGTTCATCCGCTCCTACGAGCGCGGGGAGCGCGTCCACCTGGCCATGGTGAGCCGGGGGTACGCCGGTTCGATGCCGGTCATCGACGAGGTGACCGCGTCCCGGGCGCAGTGGTCCCACGCCCTCGCGCTGCCCTTGTCCGCCCTTGTCGTCTGCGTGTTGGGATGGACCCTGTGACTACCGCTCCCGCCTCCCTCGAGGTCTCCGGCCTCGCCTTCGCCTACCCCGACGGGCACCAGGCCCTGTTCGGCGTGGACTTCACCGTCGCGCGCGGCGAGCGCGTCGCGCTGCTCGGGCCGAACGGCGCCGGCAAGACCACCCTCGTACTGCACCTCAACGGCATCCTGAGCGGCGGCACGGGCACGGTGACGGTGGCCGGACTGCCGGTCGGCAAACGGCACATGGCGGAGATCCGGCGCCGGGTCGGCATCGTCTTCCAGGACCCCGACGACCAGCTGTTCATGCCGACGGTGCGCGAGGACGTGGCGTTCGGTCCGGCAGCGGCCGGCCTGAAGGGCGCCGAACTCGAAGCACGCGTGCGTAGCGCCCTGGAACGGGTCGGCATGGCCGACTTCGCCGAACGCCCGCCGCACCACCTCTCCTTCGGCCAGCGCCGCCGGGTCGCCGTCGCCACCGTCCTCGCCATGGAACCGGAGATCCTCGTCCTCGACGAACCCTCCTCCAACCTCGACCCGGCCTCCCGCCGCGAACTCGCCGACATCCTGCGCTCCCTGGACGTCACGGTCCTCATGGTCACCCACGACCTGCCCTACGCCCTGGAGCTGTGCCCGCGCTCCCTGATCCTGAGCGACGGCACGATCGCCGCCGACGGCCCGACCGGCGAACTGCTCTCCGACGACGCCCTGATGCGCGCCCACCGGCTGGAACTGCCGTTCGGCTTCGACCCGCGCGCGGCGACGGCGGGACGCGGGAGCGCCTGACGCGTTTCCGTGACGGCCGTCCCGAGCGTCCCCGCGTCCGTGACAATGGGCGGGTGACGCATCAAGAGGACACGGGGCCGCCACGGCTGGACGACCAGCTGTGCTTCGCGCTGTACGCCGCACAGCGCGCCGTGACCGCCGCCTACCGCCCGCTCCTCGACGACCTCGGGCTCACCTACCCGCAGTACCTCGTGCTGCTCGTCCTGTGGGAGCAGGGCGAGACCACGGTGAAGGAACTGGCCGGCGCGCTGCGCCTCGACTACGGCACGGTGTCACCGCTGCTGAAGCGGCTGGAGGCGGCGGGTCTGGTGCGCAGGGAGCGCTCGGAGCGGGACGAGCGCTCGGTGCTCGTCGCGTGCACCGGGCGCGCGGAGGAACTGCGGGAGCGCGCGGCGCGCGTACCCGGCGCCCTGCTCACGACGACGGGCCTCGACGGCGCGGACGTGGCACGGTTGCGCGAGGAGTTGCGGATGCTCGCGGACCGGGCGAGCGGCGCGGCCCCGCGTAGCGGCGCCCACGCTCGGCGCGCACCTCAACATCGCACGCCCCCACCCCCACTCTCGCTCCCCCGACCCCTGTTACCCACGGTTTCCACCCCCTGGTAATCCGGAGACTTCCTACCGGTCGGTACCTTGTGCACGATGTACTTGCGCACCACCGTGTTGCCCACCATCGTTTCCGCCCTGGGGGAGGTCCCGCCGTGACCGAAGGCGCCACCGTCGACACCCGTCCGACGAAGATCATGTATGTCGCCGAGGCGACCGCACACGGCGGCCGGGACGGGTACGTGACCAGCCAGGACGGCCAGATCGACCTCAAGGTCGCGATGCCTCCGGAGCTGGGCGGCGACGGCAACGGCACCAATCCCGAGCAGCTGTTCGCGGCGGGCTACAGCTCCTGCTTCCACAACGCGCTGATCCTGGTCGGCAACCGCTCGGGTTACGACCTGACCGGCTCCACGGTCGCCGCGAAGGTCGGTATCGGCCCCAACAAACGGCGCGGTTACGGTCTCGCCGTCGCGCTCAGTGTCTCGCTCCCGGTCCTGGACGCGGACATCGCGGCGAAGCTGGTGGACGCCGCCCATGAGGTGTGCCCGTACTCGAACGCGACACGCGACAACATCGACGTGACGATCGTGCTCGGCTGACCGCACGCCTCGCCCACTGAGGCGCAGCTCACGCCCGTACGTCCTCGGTACCGAGGAATCGCAGGCCCCGCGGGGGCGTTGCCCTCCAGGGTGCAGGCGATCAGGAAGGACGTGGCGGACGTGGACGTGAACGGCACTGTGGCCGAGGGCTTCGAGCCGGTCAGGGACGCGTTCGCGAAGAACTTCGAGCTGCTCGGGGACCGGGGCGCGGCGGTCGCCGTGTACCGGGACGGACACCGGGTCGTCGACCTGTGGGGCGGCGCCCGGGACTTCGACGGGGGTGCCGGCGAGGCGTCCTGGGAGCACGGCACCGCCCAGATCGTGCGCTCGGCGACCAAGGGCCTCGCCGCCGCGGTGCTGCTGCTTCTGCGGCAGCGCGGGGAACTGGACCTGGACGCCCCGGTGGGTGACCTCTGGCCGGAGTTCAAGGCGGCCGGCAAGGAGTGCACGCTGGTGCGGCACCTGCTCGCGCACCGCGCCGGCGTGCCGGTACTGGACCGTCCGCTCACGCCCGAGGAGGCCGCCGACCCCGATCTGGGCGCGGCCGCGGTGACGGCGCAGGCGCCGGTGTGGGAGCCGGGCACCGATCACGGCTATCACGCACAGACCTACAGCTGGCTGACCGGCGAACTGGTGCGGCGGGTGACCGGGCGGCCGATCGGCGAGTGGATCGCGGAGGAGATCGCCGGGCCGCTCGGCGCCGAGTTGTGGCTCGGCCTGCCGGAGACGGAGCACGCGCGCGTGGGGCGCGTCGGGCCCGTCGAGGCTCCGGAGACCGCCGGCGCGCTGCGGACCCGGCCCAAGCGGGCCGTCTCCGAGGCATACGCCGACCCCGGGTCGCTGACCCGCCGGGCGTTCGGCGCGATCAGCCCGCTTCCGGACGAGAACGACCCCGCCTACCGCGCGGCCGCCCTCCCCGCCTCCAACGGGATCGCCACCGCCGACGGCCTGGCCCGCTTCTACGCCTCCCTCATCGGCGAGGTCGACGGCGGCACACGGCTGTTCACGCCGGAGACCCTGGAGCTGGCCCGCACCGAGCAGTCGGCGGGGCCGGACCGGGTGCTGGTCATCTCCACCCGCTTCGGGCTCGGCTACATGCTGCACGGCAGCGCGTCCCCACTGCTCTCCCCCGCCTCCTTCGGCCACCCGGGCCGCGGCGGCGCGCTCGGCTTCGCGGACCCCGAGTCGGGCATCGCCTTCGGCTACGTCACCAACGGCTTCCGCAAGAGCGTGACGGCGGACGCACGGGCGCAGGCGCTGGTGCGGGCGGTGCGCACGGCGCTGTCGTAGCCGCCGCACACACCCCAGCACCCACGCACACGCCTCAGCACCCATGTACGCGCCTCAGCGCCCCGCGCACGCGCCCACGCCCGCACCCCGCGCCCACGCCTCGCACGCCTGCGCGCCCAAGCCGCCGCGCCGCCCGCGCGCCCGCGCGCCCGCGCGCTCACACGTTGATCGGGTGCGAGTGCCGCCCGGAGTCCGCGTCGATCTCACCGTGCGCCTTGGTCAGCAGCTGCATGGCCAGTTCGTTCAAAGCGCGGGCTCCCGCGATCTCCTCGCCGACTCTGGGCTGATTGCTGTCGGAGTCGTGACGGCTCGCATGGCCGTGCGCCCGTACCTCGGTGCCGTCGGGCAGGCGCACCATGGCCACCGCGCGCGTGTGCGTGTCGTCCTCCAGGAACTCCATCTCGACGTGCCATCCCACAGCGGTTTGCATCATGGGGACCACCTCCGGAATCGCTGCTTCCAGGGTGCTCCTCGGAAGGCCGGGCCGTCACGTCGGCGCGGACCCGGGTGACTGGCTACTTGCCGTCGAAGCTCGCGAAGTACGCGGCGGCCATGTCCTCGTCGGCGTGGCCCTGGGCCGCGGCGCGGGCGAAGCGTTCGGCGGCCGCCTCGGCGACGTCGAGGCGCACGCCGTGGCTCGCGCCGGCGGCGACGATCAGCCGGGCGTCCTTCCCGGCGGTGTCCACCGCGAAGGACGGCGGGGTCAGCCCGCCGTCCAGGATCAGCCCGGCCTTGGCCCGCATGTAGCCCATGTCGAGCGGCCCGCCCGCGATCAGGTCGAAGAAGCTGTGCGGGTCGACGCCGAGGCCCTGGGCCAGCGCCATCACCTCGCCGGTCGCCGCGGTGGCCGCGATGACCCAGCTGTTGGCGACCAGCTTGAGCCGGGTCGCGGTGGCCGAGGAGCCGTCGTCACCGGTCCACAGCGTGCGGGCGCCGACGGCGTCGAAGACCGGCGCGACCGTCTCCCGGCCCGCTTCGGGACCGGCTGCCAGGACGGTGAGCTGTCCGGCCTCGGCGGGCTGGCGGGTGCCGAGGACCGGGGCGTCGTAGAAGACCAGGCCGTGCTCGCGGGCGAAGGCAGCCAGTTCGGGGATCTGGTCGAGTCCCGCGGTGGTGCACTGCGCCCACACGACCCCGGGCCGCAGCGCGCCGGCGGCCTCGCGGACGGCTTCCAGGGCGGTGTCGCCGTCGTACAGCATGGTCAGAACGACGTCGGCGCCCTGGACGGCCTCGGTGGGGGTGTCGGTGACCTGGGCGCCGTCGGCGGCGAGAGGTTCGGCCTTGGCGCGGGTGCGGTTCCACGCGCGGACGGCGAGTCCGGCCTTCAGGAGGTTGCGGCCCATCGCGGCGCCCATGATGCCGGTGCCCAGCAAGGCCACGGTCGGCTTGTCGGTCATGACGTCTCCCTGTCGTCGTAGGTTCCGCAGCAAGCTTGGCGCATGGCGCGGCGGCCTGCGCGCGGCAGCCGCCCCGGGACCGGCGAGAGGGCGTGCGGGGCCCGCCGGGGGCCCCGCACATGACCGCGTGGCGGCGCTGTCAGCCGTCGTTCTCCGAGGAGGGGAGGTAGGCGCCGGGTACGTCGTCCGGCGTGTAGATCTTCTTGTCGCCGGGGTACGGCTTGGCCCAGTTGTGGGTCTGGTACCAGGTGTAACGGTTCATCTGGGTGGGGTTGGCGTAGTCCGGCACGGCGTTCTTGCCGGTCAGCCGCTGGTGCGAGGCCCACGACTTCCACTGCGCCGCGACCTTGGCCTCGGCCGCCGGGACGGAGACCGACGTCGGCGCGGCCGCCGCCTTGGTGTCCTGGGCCGCCGGGATGTCCGAGCCGCAGGTCGGCTGCGGGTTCACGCCGAGGGTCAGCGAGGTCCGGTTCGGGACCGCAGTGAACGGCGTGTCGTCCGCCTTGCTCGTGAACGCCCCGTACATCGGGGTGGCCGCGCTGTCGAGCTGGTTCATCGGGTGGATGCCGAGGATCTGCTCGACGGTGCGGACCATGGTGATCTGCGAGTAGTAGTGGTCGTCGACCGTGCCGTGCTGGGCGTACGGGCTGATGACCTGGACCGGCGCGCGGTGGCCGTCGACGTGGTCGAGGCCGGCCTGGGAGTCGTCCTCGACGACGAAGATCGCCGAGTCATTCCAGTACTTGCTGTGGGTGATCTTGTCGACCATCTTGCCGACCGCGAGGTCGTTGTCGGCGACCTCGGCGGCCGCGTTGGCCGGGCCGCCGGTGTGGTCGTTGGAGAACCAGAACATGTTCAGGTTCGCCGGGCCGTTCTTGTCGAAGTCCTGCTGCCAGATCTGCTCTTTGTAGATGTCCGGGACGTCGAGGTCGAACAGCGGGAAGCCCTGCACCGACACGTCGTTGAGCGAGGGGATCGCCGAGCCCGTCTTGATGGGGTAGGCGGTCTGCGCCCCGGTCGCGGCCATGTTCTTGCTGTCGCAGTACAGGTTCTGCCAGGTCGCGCCGGCCGGCTTGGTCTCCAGCGACTGGAACTCGCCGAAGTCCTTGACCGACTTGCCGGCCGCCTGCGCGCCGGTCCAGATGAACCCGGTCTTCTGGTGGCCGAGGACGTCGTTCTCGGTGTCGTAGCTGCGCGTGTACTCGCCCGCCGACGACTCGGTGTACTCCGGGTTGTCGGACTGCATGAGCCAGTTGTGGCCCTCGGCGGAGTTGGTGCCGATGTCGTAGAAGTTGTCGTACAGCCCGAACTGCTCGGCCAGCGCGTGCTGGTTCGGCGTCACGTTCTCGCCGAACTGGGTGAGCGCGGAGTTTCCGTTGCCCTGCGGGAGGTCGCCGAAGACCTGGTCGTAGGTGCGGTTCTCCTTGACGAGCAGGAAGACGTGCTTGATCGTCGACGGGTCGCCGATCCGTTTCGGGACCGGGACGGCCTTCTTGTGGCTGTTGCCCTTGGCGGTCTTGACCGAGTTGGACGTCCAGCCGTTCTGCTTGAACACCTTGTTCGTCTCGGACCTGACGACCTGGTCGCTCGGCATCGTGAACTGGGTGAGGCTCGACGTGGTGTCGTGCGTGTTGTGGCCGGCGGCGTCGGGACGCAGCGCGTCGACGCCACGGGTGTTGGCGACGACGACCTTCTTGCCGAGGGCGGTGATCCCCGAGGGGAAGTAGTCCGTGGGAAGCAGGCCGACGTAACGGGCGGGCTGCTGCGGGGAGGTGTAGCGGTAGACGGCGACCGCGTTGGCGCGGCCGAGCGTGACCAGGAGGCGGCCGTCGTCGGTGAGGGTGACCGCGTTCGGCTCGTAGCCGACGGACGCCTCGGGCCACGGCTGGGTGCCTATGGTCTGGACGACCTTGTCCTTGCGGGTGTCGATGACCGACACGCTGTTGTCGGCGGTGTTGGTGACGAACACCGCGCCCTTGTTCGCGTACACGGCGGTCGGGTGCAGGCCGACGACGATGGTGCCGACGGCGGCGGCCGGGTCGGAGGTGTCGATGACGCTGACCGTGCCGGTGGTGGAGGCGCCGGTCTTCGGGTTGGCGACCACGTCGGTGCCGTAGGAGTTGATGGTGGTGTCGCCGGCCTTGGCCGGACGCCCGCCCTCGTTGCTGACGTAGAGCTTGCCGTCGACCAGGGCGAGACCGCGCGGGGCGTTGCCGACGGCCCAGGTCTGCTTGATCGTGCCGGTCGCCGCGTCTATCGCGACCACCTTGTTCTGGCCGTTGACCGCGGAGTACACGGTGGAGCCGTCCACGGAGAACACGGCCGCGCCCACCAGCGCCTGCTTGGAGCCGTCGGCCGCGATCGGTACGGCCGTGGGGCTCGCGAGGGTGCCGTCCGCGTTGACGGTGAACCTGGTGTAGCCGTTGGCCTGGCCCAGCCACAGCTGCTTGCCGTCGGGCGAGTAGGTCGGGCCCTCCTGGCCGACCGCGCCGCTGCTGATGCGCAGGCCGTCCGCCGCGTTGGTGCCGACCTTCTGCTTCACCTGCCCGGTCGCCAGGTCCATGATCACCAGGGGCGCGTCACCGTCGGCGACCGAGGCCGCGAGGTGGGTGCCGTCCGGGCTGACCGTCGACGACATGATCTTGCCGTCGTTGATGACGGTGCGGCTGCCGTAGGGGTTGATGTACTGGTCGGCGGAGACGACCTGGCCGTTGGCGGTGGTCTGGCCGACCTGCTGGGTGCCGAACTGGTATGTCGAGGCGACCGCGGTGCCCGTGACGCCTAGGGCGACGGTGATACCGGCCGTCACCAGCAGCGCCCGGCGGCCGACGCGCCGGCCGAGGAAGTTGACTTGTCTGTTCTCGTTGATCCGACGCTGGCGGGTTACCTGCACGGAACTGTTCCCTTCAGTGGGTGTCAAGCAGTTCGACGTTGCCGTCGAACTGCCACAGCGGATTCGGGGCGTCACCGGTCGCGGTCCGCACCAGGAAGTAACCGTTGACTTCCTTGGGACCGTCACCGTCCGCCACGAACCGCCCGTCCGAGGTGATGTCGAGCTGGTAGATCGCCGTCCCCGTGACCGCGACTCCGGGCAGATGCCAGCTCACGACACAACGCCAGTCGTTCCCCGCGCCCTCCTGGGCGGCCTGGCCGTCGCTCTTGGTGCACGCCGCCGTGGCCCGCAACTGGGCCTCGCTGACGGCGGGTCGATGGAGTTCCTGCGTCTGCAGGCGGTAAAGATGCGCGAACACCGTGGCGAGGGAGCGCTGGACCTTGTCCTGCTCGATCCCGGAGCCGGTCGAGGGGGTGGCCACGGCGACCGCCCCGACCGTGACGGCGGTCAGCGCGGCCAGCGGCAGCACGCCGAGGGTGAGCGCGCGGCGCCCGGAACCGTCGTAGGCCGGATTGGTGAAGTCGCGGCGCACGAACAGCACATAGGCCAGTACGGTCGCGAGCACCGCCCACACCAGGCTGACCGCGACGGCGGTCAGGAGCGGGGCGAGCTGAACCGGGCTGGTGAACAGGCCGTTCCAGGAGATGAAGGCGTAGGTGGGCAGGGCGAGGCGCACGGCGACGGGCAGCGGCAGCATCTGGGCGACCGACATCGCGAGCGCGACGATCGGGGGCAGCAGCAGCCCCATCGGGGAGCGGCCCAGCGCGACCGACCCGAGCAGTCCGATCGCGGCGAGGGCGAGGGTCGGTACTAGGGCCGCGAGCCAGGAGAGCAGGACCCGGCCGGCCGCGTCCCCGGGCGTCAGCAGATGCCCGTCCAGTCCCACCAGGGGCTGGTTGCCGACCGCCACCAGTCCGCCGACCGCGCTGGAGACGGCCAGCCCGGCCACCAGCAGCAGGATGACGGTGAGGCTGGCCAGTGCCTTCGCCGCGAAGATCCGCGCGGGCGAGCGGACCGCCACCAGCAGATGACGCCAGGTGCCGAGCCGGTCCTCGGAGGCGAACACGTCACCGGCGACCACCGAGGTCAGCAGCGGCAGCGCCCAGGTGCCCGCGAAACCGAGCATCACCAGCGGTCCGGCCCAGCCCGTGGCGTGCATCCAGCGGCCGAAGAGCGTGTCGGCGGGGAGCGTGCTCTGCCCGCTCACCCCGGCGACGAAGAGCGCCGGCGCGATCCAGCAGGCGAGCACCAGCAGCCGGATCCGCCACTGGGAGACCAGCTTGACCAGTTCGAACCGGTAGCCGCGTGCCACCGGCACGCGGCGAGCGACGGGCGTGGGCTGGGCCACGGTGGTCACGGTCATCGGCCGTTCTCCTGCTGCTCGGTGAGGGCGAGGAACGCGGCCTCCAGCGGCGATACGACGGGGGCGAGTTCGCGCACCGCGACGTCCGACCGCACGACCTTCGCGACGAGTTCGTCCAGGGCGGGCACCAGTGCGCGTACGACGAGTACGTCGGCGTCCTGTCGTACGCCGCTGTCGTCGACGATCCGGATGCCCGCCGTGTCGGCGGCGATCCGGCGCGCGGCCTCGGGGTCGGAGGCGCGCAGCCGATAGTCGAGTTCACGGTTCTCGGCGGCCAGCTTGCTCAGCGGGCCGGAGAAGACGACGCGTCCGGTGGCGAGGATGGTGACCTCGGAGCACAGGGCTTCCAGGTCGTCCATGCGGTGGCTGGAGAGCACCACGCCGGTTCCGTCGGCCGCGAGCCGGGTGAGGACGCGGTGCACATGTCTCTTGCCGGCCGGGTCCAGGCCGTTGGACGGCTCGTCGAGCACGAGCAGCCGGGGCCGGGTGAGCAGGGCGGCGGCGAGCCCGAGCCGCTGGCGCATGCCGAGGGAGAAGCCGCGGGTCTTGTCGTCGGCGACATCGGTGAGCCCGACCTCGCCGAGCACGCCGTCGATGCCCGCCGTCCCCGTGTCCAGGCCGCGGAGGGCCGCCAGCGCGGCGAGGTTCTGCCGGGCGGTGAGCGAGGGGTAGAGACCGGGCGCGTCCACGAAGCCGGCGACGCCGTCGGGGGCGGCGAGCGTCCGCTCGACCGGCGTCCCGAGGATCTCCAGTCGGCCGCCGTCGGCGACGGCCAGCCCCAGCAGCAGGCCGAGCAGTGTCGTCTTGCCGGCGCCGTTCGGACCGACCAGGCCGTGGATCTGACCTTGTGTCACATCCAGGTCGACACCGTCGAGTGCGACGATGTCACCGAAGTAC
The DNA here is from genome assembly GCF_043201895.1 of Streptomyces sp. NPDC048254. Classification (NCBI taxonomy): domain Bacteria; kingdom Bacillati; phylum Actinomycetota; class Actinomycetes; order Kitasatosporales; family Streptomycetaceae; genus Streptomyces; species Streptomyces sp. NPDC048254. Next base: position 67,589 of record NZ_JBICZJ010000010.1, on the reverse strand, counting down.
TTGGTGATCCCTCGGGCCCGGACAGCGTGGAGTGTGTCCATGAGTCCCACGAGTCCCTTCTTCCGCAACTCGCAGGGACCTTACGGAGAACACACAACCCAGGCACAGGCGGGCGGCTGAACGCTCGAAGAACGGTTCGTCAAGGCAACGGCAAGTCCGGTGGTCCGAAAGCGGGCTTGGCGCCGGAGCGGACGGGGGCGCGGCCTGCCACCGCGAGGAGGGACCCGACCGCGCGGCCGGTGCGGTCCGCAGCCGCGCTCCGTGGCGCCGGCCGCGTCCTGCGCCGGCTGTGCGTCCTGCGCCGGCTGCGTCCTGGCAGGCGAGAGCGGCCGGCCCGCCGTCCAACCGGCGTGCGTGACCGGGGCGACCGGGGCGGCCGCGACGACCTGTGGGGGTGACGCGGAGGGGTCACGCGGAGAGGTGACACGGAGGGGGCACGCGGAGAGGTCACGCGGAAAGGTGACGCGGAGGGGTCACGCGGAGAGGTGACACGGAGGGGGCACGCGGAGAGGTCACGCGGAAAGGTGACGCGGAGGGGTCACCCGGAGAGGTGACACGGAGGGGTCACCCGGAGAGGTGACACGGAGGGGTCACCCGGAGAGGTGACACGGAGGGGTCACCCGGAGGGCTCACGCACGACCGCGGTGACCGGTGGGATCACCCGGCGGGCTCACGCACGTCCACGAGTGTGGCGCCGGCGTGCTCGACCAGGGCCGCGGGCGTGATCGGGAAGACGGCGTGGGGATCGCCCGCCGCGGCCCACACCACGTCGTGCCGCAGCAGCGCCCGGTCGGCGAGCACGCGCGTGCGGGTACGGTGCCCGAACGGCGGTACGCCCCCGATGGCGTACCCGGTCGTCTCGCGTACGACGTCCGCCCTGGCCCGGGTCACCTTGCCGGCGCCGAGCTGCTCGCGGACGAGCTCCAGGTCGACCCGGGAGGCGCCGTCCATCAGTACCAGGACCGGGACGCCATCGGCCGCGAAGATCAGCGACTTGCAGATCTCGCTCAGCTCGCACCCGATCGCCGCGGCGGCTTCCACCGCGGTACGGGCCGCGTCCGGGAACCGCCGGACCCGCGAGGTCAGCTCCCCGAGCCCCAGCTCCTCCAGAGCGGCGGCGAAACGAGGGTGGGCTCCGGGGCCCCCGGCATCGGCGTCAGTGGCGGCTGTCGTCGTCATAGGACGCACGCTAACCAAGCGGCCGGGGGCGATGCGAGCGGGTTAACACCGGGGCGGCCGTGGTGGTGGCGCGCGCGGGCGGCTGTGATGGTGGCGCGCGGGCGCCCGAGGCTCTGGGTGCGCGCGGGCGCCCGAGGCAGTGGTGCGCGCGGGCGCCCGAGGCAGTGGTGCGCGCGGGCGCCCGAAAGCCGGTGAGGGCGCCCCGTCCCCACGGACCCTCACCGGCGGTCTTTCACGAGCTGTGCGTCAGGCGCGTACCAGCTCCCGGTCCTCGTCGTCGGCGTTCTTGTCGGACAGGGCGCGCAGGCCCTCGCCCTCGACGTCGACGTTGGGCAGCAGACGGTCCAGCCATTTCGGCAGCCACCAGGCGCGCTTGCCGAGCAGGGCGAGTACGGCGGGGACGATCGCCATGCGGACGATGAACGCGTCGAAGAAGACGGCGATCGCGAGGCCGAAGCCGATCATCTTGATCATGGACTCGCTGGAGCCGATGAAGCCGGAGAAGACGGCCATCATGATGATGGCGGCGGCCGTGACGACCCGTGCGCCGTGCTTGAAGCCGGTGACGACGGCCTGGCTGGGCTTCTCCCCGTGGACGTACGCCTCTCGCATCCGGGTCACGAGGAACACCTCGTAGTCCATGGCGAGGCCGAAGACGACGCCCACCATGAAGATCGGCATCATCGACATGACCGGGCCGGTCTCCTCGACGCCGAGCAGGCGGGACAGCCAGCCCCACTGGAAGACCGCGACCACGGCGCCGAGCGCCGCCATCACGCTGAGCAGGAAGCCGAGCGCGGCCTTCAGCGGGACCAGGATCGAGCGGAAGACCACGATCAGCAGGAGGAAGGCGAGGCCGACGACCAGGACCAGGTAGGGGATCAGGGCGTCGTTGAGCTTCTGCGAGACGTCGATGTTCATCGCCGTCGAGCCGGTGACCAGGACCTTGGCGTCCGTGTCGGCGGTGATCTCGGTGCCCTGGTCGCGGATCGCGTGGACCAGGTCCTCGGTGGTGGTGGAGGACGGCTTGGACTTCGGGATGACGGTGATGGTCGCGGTGTCGCCGGCCTTGTTGGGCGCGGCCGGGGTCACCGTGACGACGTCCTTGAGGCCCTTGATCTCGTTGTCGACCTTCTTGAACGCCGACTTCGGGTGGGCGCTGTCCTTGGCGTCGACGACGACCATGAGCGGGCCGTTGAAGCCGGGGCCGAAGCCGTCGGAGAGCAGGTCGTAGGCGCGGCGCTGGGTGGTCGAGGTCGGCTGGGAGCCGTCGTCGCCGAGGCCGAGCTGCAGGGAGGTCGCGGGGATCGCCGCCGCGCCGAGGCCGACGACACCGAGCAGCAGGACGGCGACCGGGCGCCGTACGACGAAGCTGGCCCACCGGGTGCCCATGTTGGGCCTTTCGGCGTGCTTCTTCTTCGCGCGGCCGCCGCCGAGCAGCTTGCTCTTCTCGCCGGTGGGCTTGATCCTGCGGCCCGCGAAGCCGAGCAGCGCGGGGATGAGGGTGAGGGCGATCAGGACGGCGACGACGACCGTGCCCGCGGCGGCCACACCCATCTTGGTGAGCATCGGGATGTTTACGACGGACAGTCCGACCAAGGCGATGACGACCGTGAGACCGGCGAAGACGACCGCCGAGCCCGCCGTGCCGACCGCGCGGCCGGCGGCTTCCTCGCGTTCGCGGCCCTCGGAGAGTTCCGCGCGGTAGCGGGAGACGATGAACAGGGCGTAGTCGATGCCGACCGCGAGGCCGATCATCGTGGCCAGGGTGGAGGTGGTGGAGCCCAGGTCGAGGGCGCTGGCCAGGGCCGTGATCGTGGAGACGCCGATGCCGACGCCGATGATCGCGGTGAGCAGCGGGAACCCGGCCGCGAGCAGCGAGCCGAAGGTGATGACCAGGACGACCGCGGCGATCGCGATGCCGATGACCTCGCTGGAGCCGGTCTCGGGCGTGGCGCTGAGCGCGTCGCCGCCGATCTCCACGGTCAGCCCGGCGTCCCGCGCGTCCTGCACGGCCGCCTTCAGGGCGTCCCGTGAGGAGTCCTCCAGCTCCATGCCGGAGACCTTGTACCTGACCGAGGCGTACGCGATCCTGCCGTCCTTGCTGACGGCCTTGCCCTTGTAGGGGTCGGCGACCGAGTCGACCTCGGAGCCGTTGGACAGTTCCCTGACGGTCTTCTTGACGGTCGCCTTGTTGAGCTTGTCCGTCATCTTCTCGCCGGCCGGCGCCTTGAAGACCACGCGCGCGGTGGCGCCGTCGGAGCTGGTGCCCGGGAAGCGCTGGTCCAGCAGGTCGAAGGCCTTCTGGGCCTCGGTTCCGGGGATGGAGAAGGACGTGTTGCCGGCGGCGGGGGCACTGGCCGCGCCGATACCCGCGAGGGTGAGCAGCGCCACCCATATGAGGGCGACGAAGTGCCGTCGCCTGAAGGCGAGCCGGCCCAGTTTGTAGAGGAACGTGGCCACGAGGGCGTACTCCCGGTCAGGTCGTGGGGTATTCAGGGCAGGGTTGATCAACCCGGTGGGTGGCAGGGGTGATCGGCCCGACGACGTGAGCGGAGGCGTCAGGTGGGCTGGCTGTGGGGAGGGGTCAGCCGGTGATGGGCGCGCGGAGTGCGGGGAGCACCACGGCGTCGATGTACGACAGGAGGAAGGCCTGGTTGGGCGGCTGCTCGTCGATCAGGGAACGGGCGGCGAACCCACCGATCATCATGTGCATCAGGAAGTCGATCGCCGGGTTGTCCGCACGGACCTCGCCCCGGTCGATGGCACGCTGCAGCACCTGGTTGAAGTCGGCCATCTCGGGCCGGATCAGATGCTCCTTGAACGCTTCCAGGAGGTCCGGGTTGCCATGGACCGCCATGGCGAGACCTCGCATCAGCGCGGAGTTCTGCTCCATCTCGCAGTCGTCCGAGCGCAGGGTGAGGGCGTGCAGATCGCCCCGGAGCGAGCCGGTGTCGATCTTGCTGAGACCCGCGCCCCCCGGCTTGGTGTGCCGTACCGCCTTGGCCACCAGTTCGGCCTTGCCGCCCCACTGGCGGTAGAGGGTGGCCTTGCTGGACTTGGTGCGGGTGGCGACGGCGTCCATGGTGAGGGCGTCGTAGCCGACCTCACGGAGCAGGTCGAGCACGGCCTCGTACAGCTCGGCCTCGCGCTCGGGCGTGATCCGACTGCGACGCGCCGTTGCGACCTCAGTCATGCCACTCACCCTTCCCTGTTCCATCGGCACCTCGGTGCGTACATATTGAAGATACCCCGAGATCTAGAGAAACGAAACCGTTTCGTACGTGTGCTCTCTCACGTGCGTCCGGCACGCGCGCGTGCCCACGAGTTGCTGGGCCCCTGTACCCGGAAAAGCATGGGGAGGTGAGCTATCTGCGCCTGCCGCATCTCCACGGTGACCTGTTGTGCTTCGTGGCCGAGGACGACCTCTGGCTGACCTCGCTGGACGCCCCCGGCCGCGCCTGGCGGCTCACCGTCGACCGCACCAAGATCGGCCATCCGCGCTTCTCGCCGGACGGCCGTCAGGTCGCCTACACGAGCTGGCGCAGCCTGGTGCCCGAGATCCACCTGGCCGACGTGGACGGCGGGCCCGGGCGGCAGCTGACGTACTGGGGCAGCGCCGACACCCAGGTGTGCGGCTGGACCCCGGAGGGCGACATTCTCGCGGTGGCCTCCCAGGGGCAGCCGTTCTCCTACTTCACCTGGGCCTACAAGGTGTCCCCCGACGGCGACCCGGGCCGCAAGCTGCCCTGGGGGCCGGTCTCCGACATCCAGGTCGCCGACATCCAGGGCGAGCGCAGGACCCTGCTGCTCACCGGCACCCCGCCGCACGAACCGGCCGGCTGGAAACGCTACCGGGGCGGCGCCATGGGCCGGCTCTGGCTGCACGGGCAGCGGCTGCTCGCCGGCATCGGCGGCCATCTGCACTCCCCGATGTTCGTCGCCGGCCGGATCGCCTTCCTCTCCGACCACGAGGGCGTCGGCAACCTCTACTCCTGCGCCTACGACGGCTCCGACCTGCGCCGCCACACCGACCACGACGCCTTCTACGCCCGGCACGCCGCCAGCGACGGCACCCGGGTGGTGTACCAGTGCGCGGGCGACCTGTGGCTCGTCGACGACCTCAGCGCGGACTCTGCGCCGCGCAGGCTGGACGTACGGCTGTCCGGGCCGCGCGCCGGGCGCCGCCCCTACCAGGTGCCGGCCGCCCAGCACGTCGACGGCGTCTCCGTCGACGAGACGGGACGGGCCAGCGCCGTCGTCGTACGCGGCAGCCTGTACTGGCTCACCCACCGCGACGGCCCGGCGCGCACCATCGCCGACACGCCGGGGGTACGGGTGCGGCTCCCAGAGATGCTCGGCTCGACCGGGCAGATCGCGTACGTCACGGACGCCGGCGGCGAGGACGCGGTCGAGATCGCCCACCTGCCGCGGGCGAGCGGCGACCGCCCACCGCGCCGGCTGGCCTCCGGGAGGCTGGGCCGGGTCCTTGAACTGGTGTCCGACCCGCTGGGCGAGCGGCTGGCGGTGGCGGCGCACGACGGGCGGCTCCTGCTCATCGACATGACCGAGGATGTCGAGGGCGTCGAGGTGTCTGTTGATTCCGTCGACACCGTCGACGCAGTCAATGCCGCTGATGCCGTCAATGCTTCCGATGCTGTCGATTCCGACGGTCCGGCCGACTCCGTTGATTCCGCTGGTTCCGTTGATTCCGTTGATTCCGTTGACGGTATTGACCATGTTGATGCCGGTATCGCTGGCGGCATTGATTCTGTTGACGGCGAAGGCTCCGACGCCGTGGTCACCGAGTTGATCCAGTCGATCAATGGTCCGGTCCGTGATCTGGCCTTCTCACCGGACGGGTCATGGTTGACCTGGTCGCATCCAGGGATCGGCCGTTCCCTGCGGCAGATCAAGATGGCCCGCATCAGCGACCGGCTCGTCATCGACGTCACCAACGGCCGCTTCGAGGACGAGAACCCCGTCTTCACCCGCGACGGCCGCTATCTCGCGTTCCTGTCCTGGCGCGGCTTCGACCCGGTGTACGACGTGCACACCGGCGACCTGTCCTTCCCGCTCGGCTGCCGCCCGTACCTGGTCCCGCTCTCATCGGCGACCCCCTCCCCCTTCGCCCTCAGCCCCGACGGGCGACCGGCGGCGGGCGGTCTGGACCCCGTCGAGGACGAGGAGCCCGGCGAGGGCGGCGCGGTCACGGTCGAGGTGGAGGGACTGGAGAACCGGGTGACCCCCTTCCCGGTCACCGCCTCCAAGTACTCGGCGCTGTACCCGGTCGCCGGCGGCGGTCTGGTCTGGCTGCGCTGGCCGATCTCGGGTGCGCTGGGCGAGACCTTCGTCAACCCGGCGGACACCAGCGGCCGGCCGACCCTGGAGTACTTCAACATCAGCAAGGCGAAAAAGTCCGAACTCGTGGACCACCTGGACTGGTTCACGGTCAGCGGCGACGGCAGCCGCCTGGTCGTGGTCGACGAGGGCGAGTTGCGGGCCGTGCCGTCGACCGAGTCCGGCGACGCCGACTCGACCGTCTGGATCGATCTGCGCCGCATCCTGCACCAGGTCGACCCGCCCGCCGAGTGGCGGCAGGCGTACGCCGAGGCCGGCCGGCTCATCCGCGACTACTTCTGGGACCCCGGAATGTGCGGCATCGACTGGGACGGGGTCCTCGACCAGTACCGTCCGCTGGTCGAACGGGTCGCCTCCCCCGACGAGTTCGCCGACCTCCTGCGCGAGGTCCTCGGCGAACTGGGCACCTCGCACGCCTATGTCACCCCCGCCCGCCGCAACGAGGGCCCGCCGCACTACCAGCGTTTCCAGGGCCTGCTCGGCACTGACTTCGTGCGCCGGGACGGCGGCTGGACGGTCAAGCGGATCCTGCCGGGCGACTCCTCCGACTCCAAGGCGCGGTCACCGCTGGCGGGCACGGGGATCCGGGAGGGCGCGGTGCTCACGCACGTGGACGGCAGGCCGGTGGATCCGGTGACCGGCCCGTATCCGCTGCTCGCGGGAGCGGGCGGTACGACGGTGGAGCTGACGTTCGTGCCGGGCGACGGCGAGCCGGGGCCCGCGCGCCGGGTCGCCGTCCTCCCGCTGATCAACGAGCGGCCGCTGCGCTACCAGGACTGGGTGGCCAAACGCCGTGCAGTGGTACGGGAGTCGAGCGGCGGCAGGTGCGGCTACCTGCACATCCCGGACATGGGCGGCTCGGGCTGGGCCCAGTTCAACCGCGATCTGCGCATGGAGGTCTCGCGGCCCGCCCTCATCGTCGACGTGCGCGGCAACGCGGGCGGCCACATCAGCGAACTCGTCGTCGAGAAACTCACCCGGACCATCCTCGGCTGGGACCTGACGAGGGACGCGCAGCCGGTGTCGTACGCCTCCAACGCGCCGCGCGGCCCGATCGTCGCACTCACCGACGAGGCGACCTCCTCCGACGGTGACATGATCACGGCCGCGATCAAGCTGCTGCGGCTCGGCCCGGTCGTCGGGCAGCGCACCTGGGGCGGGGTCGTCGGCATGACCGGGCGGCACCGGCTGGGCGACGGCACGGTGATCACGGTGCCGATGAACGCGGCCTGGTTCGAGGACTACGGCTGGTCCGTCGAGAACCACGGCGTCGCCCCCGACGTAGAGGTCCTGCGCACCCCGATGGACTGGGCGGAGGGCCGTCACGTCGAGATGGACGACGCGATCCAACTGGCCCTGGACCTCCTGACCGACCACCCGGCGGCACTCCCGCCGGACTACAGCGAGACCCCGGACAGATCCCGCCCGAAGCTGCCCCCGCGGCCGACGGCCCCCTGAGGCGCCCGAAAACGCAGGGCGCCCTCCAGAACGGAGGGCGCCCCACACTATTTCGGCCGAGCCAGTACAACGACTACGCGTCGTAGTCCTGGTCGAACCGGTCCTGCATCTCCTGCTCGGTGTCGTCCATGTTCTGGCGGCCGCGCTCACGCGTCTGCTGACCACGCTCCTGCGTCGCCTGCTGACCACGCTGCTGCGTCGTCTGCCGGCCACGCTCCTGCGTCGTCTGCTGACCACGCTCCTGCGCCGTCCGGCCGCCGTGCTCCTGCGTCGTCTGCTGGCCGTGCTGCTTGGCCTGCTCCTGGCCTTCACGCATCTTCTGCTTGGCCTGACCCTGCGGCTTACCGGCCTTGTCCTTCATACCCATGTGGGTTCACTCCCGTGGAGGGTGAGGGGATTGGCCCATCGGTGGGGCCTCGACCAGACTCACACGGGGCGCTACAGCCCGCATTTCGATCAATGACGGTGCGTAGCGCGCGCCTCCTCATCAGCCGCCCCACCTGCGCCGACGAGCCCGGTGCGCATGCCCTGCAAGCGGGGCGCGAACCGCTTCATCTCGCGCTGCCCGACCGTCCCGATCAGCGCCGGCAGGTACCCGCGCACGCCCTGCATCCCCCGCAGCCACCACTGGCCGTACACGTGTGCCGAGCGCCGCTCGATCCCGGCCACGATCCGGTCCACCGCAGGGCCCAGCGGGTACGTCTTGTTCGACGGCCACGGCAGCCGCTGCCGCAGCTCCCGCATCACGTCGTCCTGGTCGGCGCCGCGCACCATGTCGGTGTCCGTCCAGGACAGATACGCGACCCCGACGCGCACCCCCTGGTGGCCGACCTCGGCGCGCAGACTGTGTGCGTACGCCTCCACGCCCGCCTTGGACGCGCAGTACGCCGTCATCATGGGTGCCGGTGTGATCGCGGCCAGCGACGCCACCTGCAGCAGATAGCCCCGGCTCTCCGTGAGCACCGGCAGGAACGCGCGTGCCGTGACCGCCGAGCCGATCAGGTTGACCTCGATCACCCGCCGCCAGGCCTCGGGATCCGACTCGGCGAACGGACCGCCGTTCGCCACCCCGGCGTTGGCCACCACGATATCGGCCTTCCCGAACCGCTCCTTGACCTCCCGCGCCACCCGGCTCATCGCCTCGTGATCGGTGACGTCGGCGTACCAGTACGCACTGTCGGTGTGCAGCCGCCCGGAGACCTCCTTGAGCGCCTCCTCCTCCAGCCCGACCAGCGCGACCTTCGCCCCGCGCGCGGAGAGCTTGCGGGCGAGCAACTCACCGACCCCGCGCGCCGCTCCGGTGACGACGGCGACCTGTCCTTCGAGACCGACCCTGCTCATGAGCCCTCCTTGATCCGCTCGGGCGCCTCGGCGCCGGCTCGGCCGGGGGTGTCCGTCACATACGCGGTGACCAGTTCCCGGATCTTTCCGTTGACCAGTTCCGGCGCCTCGACCGGAGTCATGTGGCCCATACCGGGCAGCTCGGTGAGACCGAGGGAGTGCGGTAGTGCTGCGGCCAACGCGCGGGCGTGCAGAGGGGGCGTGAGCCGGTCGGACGCGCCGCTGATGACCGCCGTCGGCGCGCGCAACTCCCGTACGCCGTCGTCGAGGTCGAGATGGGCGAGGACGAGCGCCCAGGCGTGGCGCACGGCGCGCGGGCAGGCGTGCACGATCCGCGCGCACGCTTCCACCATGTGCGGGGCAGAACCGGCGCCCATGGTGGCGTACTTGAGGATGCTCCGGGCGACGGGTGTGACCGGTCCGAGCGGGGCGCGCGAAGCCAGGACGTGCGCCGTGAGCCAGGTGCGCACAGCCCCGGCGCGCAACGGTATGACGCGCGCCTCCGCGACCAGCCGCGAACTGCCGGTGCTGCACAACAGGACCGCGGCGGCGTGCTCGCGGAAGCGCGGACGCGCGGAGGCCGCCATGACGCTCATGCCGCCCATGGAGTGCCCGACGATCACGGCCCGCTCCCCGCGTGCGAGCGTGTGCACGAGGACCGCTTCGAGGTCGTCCGCCAGCGCCTGGGAGGTGCACGCGGGGCTCGCGGGACTGTGCCCGTGCCCTCTCTGGTCGTACACGATGACCCGGTGGTCGGCGGCCAGTTCCCGTATCTGCGCCGCCCAGAAGGCGGTCGAGCAGGTCCAGCCGTGGGCGAGGACGACGGGGGGCGCGTTCTCGGGGCCGTGCACCTCGACGTGCAGGCGCGCGCCGTCGGCGGAGACGGCGGTGAGTTCGCGCGCGGGCGCGGGCGGGGCGTACGGCCCGGTGGTCACGTGGGTGAGCCGGCTCACGCGCCCACCTCCGCACCGGACTTGGCGCCGTGCACGCCGTTCGCGCCGTCCGCACCGCTGGTCAGGGGCGCGCGGACCACCTCGTACTCCGCGAGATCCACCCGCTGGGTCGCGCGCCGGAACTCCGTCGTCGTGCCGGGCCAGATGGTGGTGTTGCGGCCGCTCGCGTCCAGGTACCAGCTGGTGCAGCCGCCGGTGTTCCACACGGTGCGCTTCATGCGTTCCTGGACCTTGTGGTTCCAGGCGGCCACGGCGGTGGGGCGCGCGTTCAGGGCCGCACGCCCCCCGAGGACATGGAGCTGGCGCAGATAGTCGGCCATGTAGTTCAGCTGGGACTCGATCATGAGGATCATGGAGGAGTTCCCGAGGCCGGTGTTGGGCCCGATGATCGTCATCCAGTTGGGAAACCCGGCGGCAGCGGCACCGCGCAACGCCTCCATGCCGCCCTTCCATGCCTCCGCAAGGGTCCGCCCGTCGGCGCCGACGACCCGCTCGGCGATGGGCATGTCGGTGACGTGGAAGCCGGTGCCGAAGATGATCGCGTCGACCTCGGCGCTGCTGCCGTCGGCGGCCACCACCGTCGATCCGCGGATCTCGCTGAGCCCGCTCGCCACCACGTCCACGTTGGGCTGCGCCAGCGCCGGATAGTAGGTGCTGGACAGCAGGATCCGCTTGCAGCCGATGCGGTAGTCCGGCGTGAGCCTGGCGCGCAGGGCGGGGTCCTTGATCGCGCGTGCCATGTTGCGCTTGGCGAGGCTCTCGACCAGGCCGAGCTCGTCGGGGCGCTTGGTGAACGCCTGGACCTGGAGTTCCCGGATCCCCCACAGGAACCCGCGCCGGGTCTGGGTGGTGAAGGGCAGCGCCCGGTGCATCCGGCGTTCGGCGGCGCTGATGGCGCGGTCCACGCGGGGCATCACCCACGGGGGCGTGCGCTGGAGGAGCGTGAGTTTCGCGACCTCGGGCTGGATGGCGGGCACGATCTGGATCGCGGAGGCGCCGGTGCCGACCATGGCGACCCGCTTGCCGCGCAGGTCGTAGTCGTGGTCCCAGCGGGCCGAGTGGAAGACCTTGCCGGGGAAGGAGTCCAGCCCCGGAATCTCGGGGATCTTCGGGTCGGACAGCGGCCCGGTGGCGGAGACGACGACGTCGGCGGAGAGCGTACCGGCGGCCGTCTCGATGTCCCAGCGCAGTTTCTCCGGGTCCCAGGTCATCCGCTTGACCTCGGAGTCGAAACGGAGGTGGGGCCTCAGCCCGAAGACGTCGGCGACGTGCTCCAGATAGGCGCGGATGTGCTCCTGCCCGGAGAAGGTGCGCGGCCAGTCGGGGTTGGGTGCGAAGGAGAAGGAGTACAGGTGGGAGGGCACGTCGCAGGCGCACCCCGGATAGCTGTTGTCCCGCCAGGTGCCGCCGACGCTGCCGGCCCGTTCCAGGACGACGAAGTCGGTGATCCCCTCCCTGCGCAACCGCACGGCCGCGCCCAGTCCGCCGAACCCGGACCCGATCACCGCCACCCGTACATGCTCGTGCTGGGCCATCCCAGAGCCTCCACACATCGACCGTGATTACGCCAGTGAACACTGGCGCAATGGGACTGTAGAGCAGCTCCGTACTGATGGGTAGGGGCCGGACGGAGGAAAGTTACCGGCGGTACAACATAGGCTGCGCACGTGACGGACGACGGCGGACGAACAACCTCCACGGACCGCGACCAGCCCCACGCATCCGGCGGCGGACCGCGCGAGTACCGCATGGAGGAACTGGCCGGCCTGGCCGGCATCACCGTGCGCACGCTGCGCTTCTACCGCGAGCGCAAGCTCATCCCGCCGCCCCGCCGCGAGGGCCGTATCGCCTGGTACGACGACCACCACCTGGCCCGGCTGCGCACGATCTCGGCACTCCTGGAGCGCGGCCACACCCTGAACGGCATCGCGGAGCTGGCGGAGGCCTTCGACCACGGCCGCGACGTGGCAGACCTGCTCGGCGTCGGCACCCCCACCGAGGAGGAGCCGGTCCGCCTGACCCCCGAGGAACTCGCCGCCCGCTTCGAGGGCGAGGCCACCCCGGAGAACCTTGCCGCCGCCCTGGACCTCGGCTACCTCGGCACCGACGGCGACGACATCGTCCACATCAGCCGCCGCCTGCTGGACGCCTCGGAGGCTCTGGTCCGCGAGGGCTTCCCGCTCGCGGAGGTTCTGGCGGCCGGCCGAAGCGTCCGCGAGCACGCCGACGCCCTCGCCGAACTCTTCGCCGACCTCGTCCTGCGCCACGGCCCCGAGGACGACATGGAACGTCTGCGCCCCCTGGCGCGGAGCGTGGTGGAGGCGGAGATGTCCCTGGCCCTGGACCGGCGGCTGCGCAAGAGGGGCTAGATCCGGGCTAGATCACCGATCGCGAACATCACTCGGACCATCGATGTGCCCAGACGTAGTCCTCAAGCGACTCCGCCCACCTCACCCCGCCCTCGCCGGCCCGGCAGCGCGCAGTCGTCCGGCTCACCGCCTCGGACCGGATACCTCACGTCCGGCCTTCGCACTCGGCGAGGGCACCGGACCGCGTCACATCTCGAAGACCACCGTCACAGGAGCGTGATCCGACCACCGTTCATCATGGCTGGCCGCCCGCTCCACGACTGCCTTGACGGCGCGGGCTGCCAGCCCAGGGGTCGCCACGGCGAGATCGATCCTCCAACCTGCGTCGTTATCGAAAGCCCGCCCCCGGTAAGACCACCAGGAGTACGGCCCCTCGACCTCCGGGTGCAGCGCGCGCACGACGTCGACGTACCCGCCGTCGGCCGGGTCCAGGACACTGCCGAGCCACTCCCGCTCCTCCGGCAGGAAGCCGGAGTTCTTGGTGTTGCCGCGCCAGTTCTTCAGGTCGGCCTGCTGGTGGGCGATGTTCCAGTCGCCGCAGACGACGACCTCGCGCCCATCGGCGGCGGCCCGCTCGCGCAGCTCCTTCAGGTAGGCGAGGAACTCGTCCATGAACCGGTACTTCTCGTCCTGCCGCTCGGTACCGACCTCCCCGGAGGGCAGATACAGGGAGGCGACGGTGACGCCAGGCAGGTCGACCTCGACGTAGCGCCCGCTCGCGTCGAACTCGCGCGAGCCGAAGCCGACGCGCACACGGTCCGGCTCACGCCGGGTATAGAGGGATACACCCGCGCGCCCCTTGGCGGCCGCGGGGGCGTGCACGACGTGCCATCCGCCGGGCGCGCGCACCCCTTCCGGGAGCTGCTGCGGCTCCGCGCGCACCTCCTGCAGGCAGAGCACGTCCGCGGAGGTCTCCGCGAGCCACTCCACGAAGCCCTTCTTCGCGGCGGCCCGCAGTCCGTTCACATTCACCGAGGTCACAGTCAGCACCAGGGCACGATACCGGCACACTGGACGCAGTCCCGATGCCCATCGCGGTTCACCGCCTGCACGAATATACGATGCCTTACATGAATATACGTCGCGTCGCCTTCGACCACCCCGACGCCATCAAGCTGAACGACGAGGTCCAGGCCGAGTACCACCTGCGTTACGGCGACGGCGGCGACGCCACGGCCCTCGACCCGGCCGACTTCGCACCGCCGAACGGCGTCTACCTGATCGCGTACGACGAGTCCGACCGCCCCGTGGCCACCGGCGGCTGGCGCAGCCAGGACGAGAACGGCGAGGGCAACGAGGACGGCGACGCCGAACTCAAGCGCATGTTCGTCATCGAGGGGATGCGTGGCCGGGGCCTGGCCCGCCGCATGCTCGCGGCCCTGGAGGACGATGCCCGCGCGGCCGGCCGCCTCCGCATGGTCCTGGAGACGGGCATCAAGCAGCCGGAGGCGATCGCCCTGTACACCTCCAGCGGTTACGAGCCGTGCGTGAAGTTCGGCTACTACCGCCACTACGAGTCGAGCCGCTGCTATGCGAAGGCCCTGCGAGGCGAGAAGACCCTGCGGGGCGATCTGTAATCCACGTCACGCCTGGTCGTTCGAGGGCGCCATTTGAGGCAGGGACTCGGCGCCGGGCGCCGGGCGGATCGTGGTGCCGCCACGTCGACCCCAACTGCCGTACCGATCCGGCCGGGTGACCACCCGGCCCTCAGCCCTGGACCAACTCGCCCTTCGGCGGCATCCGCCGGTCGGGAGAACCCGGAAACAACGGAGATCCCGGCGATCATCATGATCGCCGGGATCTCATCGTGCAGTGGACCTGTGGGGATTTGAACCCCAGACCCCCTCGATGCGAACGAGGTGCGCTACCGGACTGCGCCACAGGCCCTTGCAACGAGTGAAACTCTAGCATCCCTGTCGGGGTGCTTGGAAATCCGTTCCCTGACTGGTCAGGACCGGGGTACCGGGAGGCGCCCCGCGCTCTCTTGGTGTCACTCGTTGGCCGCGCGCGGGCGGTCGCCGTCCTCGTACTGGTCGAACAGGGGCGTGCGGCCACGCTCGCGCGCGCGGCGCGCAGAGGCCGCGCGGCGCGCGTCGGTCCGGCCGTCCGCCGACTTGTCGTCGGCAGCGGTCTCCGGCTCCTCCGCCTCCGCCTCCGGCGCGACCGGCTTGGTCTCCTGCTCCGGCGCGACGGAGCTGGACCGGGCCGAACTCCAGGCGTCGGGCGCCCCCAGGTCCACGTCGGAGGTGGCGCGGGGCGCGACCGGCGCGGTCACGTACGTCGGCAGTGGCACCGGCACCGGGTCCCAGCTGTCCCCGTGCCCGGGCCGCCGCTGCCGTTCGCGCTGCTGGTCGACCCACTCGGCGTGGTCGGTCTGTTCGACTAGGGCGCGCCGGTCAGCGGCGAGCGCGGACAGGCCGGGGTCGGTCTCGGCCGCTGGTCCCTCGTCCGGTTCGTCGGCGACCGCGCCCGGGTCGAGAGGCGCGCGCCGCCGCGGCTGGCGCTCCCGCAACCGCTGTGCGGCGACCTCGGCCTGACGCCGGTCCATCTGGTAGGCGAAGCGCCGACGCTCCTGTGCGCGGAGGTAGGCGATGTAGGCGCTGAGCATGACGGCGGGTACGCCCGGCGCCCACAGGAACGCCAGCCCCCCGACGGCGGCGACGATCGCGCCCAGCGTGAATGCGACGAAGAGCAACACTGTGGTGCGCCGACGGCGCGCGAGTGACTTCGTACGCCGGGCGCGCGCTTCGGCCGTCTGTGCCGAGGACGCGCGCCGCGCGGCCGGAACTCGCTTGCGCGCGGGGGTGGATGCCGGGGCGGGCGTGGTGCCTGCCTGACGGGCTGGTGTGGACGGGGACTTGGCCGCCGGCGCGACCGCCTGGTCGCGTGCCGGTTCCTGGCGCCCGGGCGCCTCCGGCTCCGCCTCGGCCCGGACCTGACGGCGGGTCGGAGGCATGGCGAAGGCCCGGACGTCCACCGAGTCGGTGACGGCGTCCGGATCACCGGCGTCCTGCTCCCCCTCGAAGGCGGAGCGCGCCCGCAGGTCCCTGGCGTATCGGCGCTCCATCCCCGCCCGTCCGGACAGCAGCCGGATGGCGGTGCTGAAGCGTTCCGTCGGACGGGCCTCGTTCAGCTCGTCCTGCCTACGGAGCCACATCGGCACCAAGTAGGCGGCCCAGGCCCCGACAATGACTGCGTAGATGAGGCCGCTGCTGCTCACGCCTCACACGGTAGAGGGGTTTGCGTGGGGCCATCTGCCAATTGCGCCGGTGTGTCGCACGATCTGGCTGATATTTCGAGCTTTTTTTGTGACCGATGCGATCAGCCAGGCGTCGGAGCCGCGAATTCAATGCCCCGAGACGGTCACCAGTCGATCATTTTCGAACATGTATTCCATTTTTCGGCTAGCCGGGATTCCCTGGAGTGTTCTGCGGATTCCAGGGCACGTTCGGGGTGCCCGTCGTACCCGGTGCCTTCGGCGACTCGCTCTGGGAGCGTTCCCGCCGCCAGCGGGCGAGCAACCCCTCGGGCACTTCTTCCGCCGTGAGAGCGAAGACGAGGTGGTCGCGCCAGGCGCCGTCGATGTGGAGATAACGCGGCCGCAGCCCCTCCTCACGGAATCCGAGTTTCTCCACGACCCGGCGGCTGGGCCGGTTCTCGGGGCGAATGCAGACCTCGATGCGGTGCAGACCAACCGTGCGGAAACAGTGGTCCACCACGAGCGCGACGGCCGTCGGCATCACCCCGCGGCCGGCCACCGCCCGGTCCACCCAGTAGCCGACGTGTCCCGAGCACATCGACCCCCAGGTGATCCCGGCGACCGTCAACTGCCCGACCAGGCGCCCCTGGTACTCGATGACGAAGGGCAGCATGCGGCCCGCGTTCGCCTCGGAGCGCAGGTGCCGGACCATCTGCCGGTAGGTCGGCCGGTGCGCGATCGGGCCGCTGGGCGTGGGCGGCGGGATGGTCGCCTCCCAAGGGCGCAGCCAGTCGCGGTTGCGCCGGTTGACGTCGCGCCAGGCCCGCTGGTCGCGCACCCTTATGGGCCGGAGGACGACATCGCCGTCCACCAGCACGACGGGCCAGGATGGGCTGTTCAGCTCGCACCCCCGGTGCTGGATCTGGGGTGGTCGCCGCCTCGGATCTGGTCGACGGCGTGCGCCAGCAGCGGTTCCAGGACGGCCAGGCCGTCCCGTACCCCGCCGGTGGACCCCGGAAGGTTGACGATCAGTGTCCGGCCCGCCACCCCGGCCAGACCCCGGGAGAGCGCGGCGGTGGGCACCTTTTCCCGTCCGAACGCACGGACGGCCTCCGCGATGCCCGGGACTTCGTGGTCGATCACCGCACGGGTCGCCTCGGGCGTGCGGTCGGTGGGCGAGATGCCGGTGCCTCCGGTGGTGACGACGACGTCGTACCCGGCCTCGACGGCCGCGCGCAGGGCGGCTGCCACGGGATCCCCGTCGGGCACGACCCGCGGCCCGTCCACGGTGAATCCGAAGCCCTCCAGTCCCGCCGCGACCAGCGGCCCGCCCTTGTCCTCGTAGACGCCGGCGGCGGCGCGGTTGGAGGCGGTCACCACCAGCGCACGGTACGGCGCGCGCGGCGCACCACCGGCGGACGGCCCGGCGTTCACTCCCGGCTCCAGTCGCCCGACTTGCCGCCCGTCTTCTCCTCCACGCGTACGTCCGTGATGACCGCTCCCTTGTCGACCGCCTTGACCATGTCGATCACGGTGAGTGCGGCGACAGAGACCGCGGTGAGGGCCTCCATCTCGACGCCCGTGCGGTCCGTCGTCTTCACGGTGGCCTGGATCTCCACGGCGTCGTCCGCGACCGACAGATCCAGTTTCACACCGGAGACCGCCAAGGGGTGGCACAGCGGGATCAGGTCCGGGGTGCGTTTGGCGCCCATGATGCCCGCGATGCGCGCGGTGGCGAGGGCGTCGCCCTTGGGGACGCCCTCGCCGCGCAGCAACTCGATCACGCGGGGCGAGACGAGCACGCGTCCGCTGGCGCGTGCGGTGCGCGCGGTCACGTCCTTGCCGGACACGTCGACCATGCGGGCCGCGCCCACGTCGTCGATGTGCGTGAGGCGGTCTGGCGCAGGGCGTCCGGGGGTGTCCCCCCGGGAAGGCTCAGTCATGCTGTGTGGCGCTCCCGGTCCGGGCCCGTCGCGGTGCGGCGCTCGGGCCTGCTGTGCGCGACACGGTACCGCCATGCCGGCGCGCACCACCGGGCAGGACCGCCCGGCGAACGGGTACGCGCGCGGGTCAGCCGAGCAGGACGACCTCGACCTCGCTGCCGGGCTCGACGGACTCCACGTCCTCGGGTACGACGATCAGCGCGTCGGCGTGGGCCAGGGCGGTGACCAGATGCGAACCGGCGCCGCCCACTGCGGTCACCTCGCCGTCGGCGTACGCCCCGCGCAGGAACTGCCTCCGCCCCTTGGGCGAGCCGAGCGCCCGGTCCGCCTTGAGGGTCGCCTTGGTGCGGGGCCGGTGCACGTCCGGGAGGCCCATCAGGGTGCGGATGGCGGGGCGGACGAACAGCTCGAAGGAGACGTACGACGACACGGGGTTGCCGGGCAGGGCCAGCAGGGGCGTGTGGTCGGGGCCGATGGAGCCGAAGCCCTGGGGCTTGCCCGGCTGCATGGCGAGCTTGCGGAAGTCGATGCCGCCGCCCGCCTCGTCCGCGTCGCCGACGTGCGCCAGCGCCTCCTTGACGACGTCGTACGCCCCCACGCTCACACCACCCGTGGTGACCATCAGGTCGGCTCGGACGAGCTGGTCCTCGACAGTGGAGCGCAGGGTGTCGGCGTCGTCGACGACCGCGCCCACCCGGTAGGCGATGGCTCCCGCGTCCCGGGCGGCGGCGGTGAGGGCGAAGCTGTTGGAGTCGTAGATCTGGCCGCTGCCCAGCTCCTCGTCGGGCTGGACGAGCTCACTGCCGGTGGACAGGACGACCACGCGCGGGCGCGGGCGCACGCGTACCGAGCCGCGGCCGATCGCGGCGAGCAGCGCGATCTGTGGCGGTCCCAGCACGGTGCCGGCCTCCAGTGCGCGCTCGCCCGCCCGCACGTCGCTGCCCTTCGCGCGCACGTGTGCGCGTGCCTCGGCCGGCCGGTGCACGCGCACGTGCCCCTCGGCTCCCTCGGGCGCGAGGCTGCGCGCCACCATGCCCTCGACCGGTCCCTCGCCGAGTCCGCCGTCGGTCCACTCCACGGGGACGACGGTCTCGGCGCCGGGCGGCAGCGGGGCACCGGTCATGATCCGGGCGGCCTGGCCGGGACCGACCGGGGTGAGCTCCGCCGCGCCCGCCGCGACATCCCCGACGACCTCCAGGACGGCCGGGAACTCCTCGCTCGCGCCCGCCACGTCCGCGACCCGTACCGCGTACCCGTCCATGGAGCTGTTGTCGAACGGCGGCAGTGACACCGGCACCATGACGTCGTCGACCAGAACGCAGCCCTGGGCGTCGAGGAGTTGCAGCTCGATGGCTTCCAGGGGGCGGACGGTGGTGAGGATGTCCTCCAGGTGCTCGTCCACCGACCACAGGTGGTCCTGGCCGGCGGGGCGGGTCGCGGCGCTGCTCAACTCTGCTGCATCTCCTCGGCTACGTAACTGCGAAGCCAGGTCCGGAAGTCCGGGCCCAGGTCTTCACGTTCGCACGCGAGCCTGACAATGGCACGCAGATAGTCGCCGCGGTCGCCGGTGTCATAGCGGCGGCCCTTGAAGACGACGCCGTGCACGGGGCCGCCGGCCTTCCCCGCGGCGGTAGCCGCTGATGAATACGTCTGGGCGAGCTGCTGCAGGGCGTCGGTGAGCTGGATCTCGCCGCCGCGGCCCGGCTCGGTGTGCCGCAGTATGTCGAAGACGTGCGGGTCGAGGACGTAGCGGCCGATGATGGCGTAGTTCGACGGGGCGTCCGCCGGGTCCGGCTTCTCCACCAGGCCGGTCACCCTGACGACGTCACCGTCGACCGTGGTCTCCACTTCGGCGCAGCCGTACAGATGGATCTGCTCCGGGTCCACCTCCATGAGCGCGATCACGCTGCCGCCGTACTGCTCCTGGACCTCGATCATGCGCTGGAGCAGCGGGTCGCGCGGGTCGATCAGGTCGTCGCCGAGCAGGACGGCGAAGGGCTCGTGGCCCACGTGCGGGGCCGCGCAGAGCACGGCGTGGCCGAGGCCCTTGGGGTCGCCCTGGCGCACGTAGTGCATCGTGGCCAGGTCGCTGGACTCCTGGACCCTGGCGAGCCGGCTGGCGTCGCCCTTCTTCTGGAGCGCCGATTCCAGCTCGTAGTTGCGGTCGAAGTGGTCTTCCAGGGGGCGCTTGTTGCGTCCGGTGATCATGAGGACGTCGTCGAGCCCCGCGGACACGGCCTCCTCGACCACGTACTGGATCGCCGGCTTGTCGACGACCGGCAGCATCTCCTTGGGAGTGGCCTTGGTGGCCGGCAGGAACCGGGTGCCGAGGCCGGCCGCGGGAATGACAGCCTTGCTGATCCTGGGGTGCGACTGAGTCATGTCCGCAACCTTATCCGGTGCCTTTGCGAAGAATCTGAGGCTCCGGTTAATTGACACTCATATGAGCGGATTAGAAAGGATGCGGGGACGACCTGTGCAGCACAGTGAACCCGGGGGCGAGACTGACAAGCGAATGTTGCGACGAGAATTCCTGGGGGTGAGGAACAGGTTGACGACAGACGTCGTCAGGGAGTCGTCCGACGCGTTGGCCGAGCACGCTCTGGAACTGCCCGAGCTGGCGCGTGCACGCACGGTGGCGGCGTACGTCTCCGTCGGGAGCGAGCCCGGCACCCTCACGCTACTCGACGCGCTGCTCACGCGGGGCGTACGCGTCCTGCTCCCCGCGCTCCTGCCGGACAACGACCTGGACTGGGGCGCGTACGCCGGGGAGGGCTCCCTCGCGCGCGTCCAACACGGCGGGAAGATGGCGCTGTTCGAACCCTCCGGTGAACTCCTCGGCCCGGACGCCGTGCTCGCCGCCGACGTCGTGCTGCTGCCGGGGCTCGCGGTCGACGCGCGCGGGATGCGGCTGGGGCGCGGCGGAGGGTCGTACGACCGCGTACTGGCACGTCTGGAGCGCGCGGGCGCGCGCCCGGCGCTCGTGGTGCTGCTGTACGACACGGAGGTCGTCGAACGCGTGCCCGCGGAGGCGCACGACCGGCCGGTGCAAGCGGTGGTGACGCCGTCGGGCGCGCGCCGGTTCGCGGGCTCTTGAGGCAGCCGGCACGCGCGGCGACGGCAGGCGCCGGTACGTGAAGCGGCCCTCCACGCGTGCGTGGAGGGCCGCTTTCGCCGGCGTGCGGTCAACAGTTCAGGGTTTGAGGACGAGCGTGTCGCCGGTGCTCTTGTCGACCGCCTTGTCCGAGAACGACCACGGGAGCAGCTCGCCGTCGGCCCACTTGCCGGTCTGGTCCGTGTAGTGGGCGCTGAAGGCGTGGCCGGAGGCTCCGGTGAGGTTGATCCACTTGGATTTGTCGAGGTCGTCGAGGTTGACGACCATCCGCATGGAGGGGACCCAGACGACGCCGTAGCCGCCGGCGGCGTTCCAGCCGGTCGCGTTGACCGTGGCTTCGCCGCCGCTGAGCTTCCAGGGGCCGCGGTTGAGGACGTACTGGACGATGGCCGGACCGTCGGTGCCCAGCGTCTGGTTCTTCAGGAACAGGCGGTGCAGCCGGCCCCAGCTCCAGGTGTCGATGTCCTTGCCGAGCTTGGCGGTCAGCTCCCAGCGGGCGTCGACCATGGCACGCTCGAACAGCTCGTCCATGTTGTCGGCCTTGTTGCGGTCACCCGCTCCGGCCGGCGTCTTCCACCAGTCGCTGTCCGGCTTGTCCATGAGGGTGCGGACCACCTCGAACCAGCGGTCACCGCCGTCCGGCTGGGCCTGGTCGGCGTCGCGCTCGCCGCACTCGCGGACCTTGGTGTCGTCGTCGACCGGACCGGTGCCGTCGGCCTTCTCGACCCACAGGCACTGGCCCTTCACCCGCAGTTCCTTGGGCAGCTTGTTGCCGAAGGCGAGCTTGAGGATGTTGCGCCAGACCGCGTTGAAGTAGGCGGCGGCAGCGGAGTCGGCGTCCTGGGTGTAGTCCCAGCCCTCGAGGAGCTTCTGCGCCTCGCGGACGTCCTTGTCGTCGAGGTTGATCTTCAGCAGCTTGGGCACGAGCAGCTTGGCGATCTCGCTGCTGTTGTCCAGCTGCATCTGACGCATGTCGTCGGTGGAGATCTTGCCGCCGTCCTTGATCTTCGACTCGATCAGGTCGGTGATGCGCTGGCTGCGGGCGCCGTAGCCCCAGTCCGTGGTGAGCGTGTAGGGGTACTTGTCCTTGTCGACCACGGCCTGGTTGGCGGTGACGATGTAGCCGCGCTTCGGGTCGTACTCGTAGGGCAGTTCGTCCTGCTTGATGTAGCCGGTCCACTTGTACTTGGAGTCCCAGCCGGGGGCCGGGATGGAGCCGTCGTCGGCCGACGAACGCGTGGGGATCTTGCCGGGCAGCGTGTAGCCGATGTGGTTCTTGGTGTCGGCGTAGACCAGGTTCTGCGACGGCACGTCGAACTGGGCGGCCGCCTCGCGGAACGAGCTCCAGTCGGACGCCCTGTCGAGGGCGAAGACTGCGTCCATGGTGGTGCCCGGGTCGAGGGCGGTCCACTTCAGCGCGACGCCGTAGCCGTCGCCGCGGTCGGGTGCGGCGTTGTCGACGGAGGCCTTCTTGCCGACCTTGACGAGTTCGTCGTCGCGGTCGGAGAGCAGGGGCATCCCGTCGGCGGTCTGCCGTACGACGATCTTCTTCGAGGTGCCGCCGGCGACCTTGATGGTCTCCTCGCGGCTCGTGAAGGGCTTGGTCCTGCCGTCGTACAGGTAGCCGTCGCCGGAGAGCTTCTCCAGGTAGAGGTCGGTGACGTCGACACCCGAGTTGGTCATGCCCCAGGCGATGTCCGCGTTGTGGCCGATGATCACACCGGGCATGCCGGCGAAGGTGTACCCGGTGACGTCGTACTGGCACTTGCTGGAGACCGTGGTGCAGTGCAGGCCCATCTGGTACCAGACGGACGGCAGCGAGGCCGACAGGTGCGGATCGTTGGCCAGCAGCGGTTTGCCGGTGATGGTGTACTGCCCGCCGACGACCCAGGAGTTGGAGCCGATGCCCTGGCCGTTCACGCCGACGGCCGTGGGGACGTCGTCCAGGACGTTGTAGAGGCCCGCCAGCTGGCTTGTCAGCCCCGAACCGGTGGCCGACGAGGTGGAGGAGCCACTCGTGTCCGTCGAGGTCCCGGAGCCGCTCGTGGAGCCGCTCTGCTCGAACGTCTTGGTGAGCTCGTCGTACTGGCCCTCCTGGACGATCGGCTTGTTACGGCTGTACGGGTAGTCCGGGTAGAGGTCCTTGATCTGCTGCGGGCCGAGGCGGCTGGTCATCAGGGCCCGGTCGATCTCGTCATCCATGTTGCCGCGCAGGTCCCAGGCCATCGCCTTCAGCCAGGAGACCGAGTCGACGGGAGTCCACTGCTCGGGCTTGTAGTCGTTGATGAAGCCGAGGGCCGCGTACTCCAGGGAGATGTCCTTGCCGTCCTTGCCGGCGAGGTAGGCGTTGACTCCCTTGGAGTAGGCCTGGAGGTACTTCTTCGTCGAGTCCGACAGCTTGGTGTCGTACTCCTCCTTCGCGACCCGGTCCCAGCCCAGGGTGCGCAGGAACTCGTCGTCCTTCACCTGGCCCTTGCCGAACATCTCCGACAGGCGCCCGGACGTCATGTGACGGCGCACGTCCATCTCGTAGAACCGGTCCTGCGCCTGGACGTAGCCCTGCGCCATGAACAGGTCCTCGTCGGAGGAGGCGTAGATCTGCGGGATCCCGTAGCCGTCCCGCTTCACGGTCACGGGTCCGGAGAGGCCCTTGAGCGTGAGCGAACCCTTGGTCTGCGGGAAGGACGCGCGGACCGTGCTGATCGACCAGTACGCCCCGTAGGCGATGCCCCCGACGATGGCGAGGACGAGCACCAGAACGATCAGGCGGGCTTTGCGCCCCTTCTTCCTGCCGGACTTGCCAGGCTTGTCACCCGATGTGGCGGTGGTGTTGGGGGGCATCGCTGTCCTTGCTGTCCTAACGCGAGCGGCAGGCGGTCCTGGAGTGCTGGAGCAACCATAGGCGCAGGGCCTTGCGCGCCTTGACGCGGTGTCTGGAACCGGCGGGCACGGGCGTTCGATCTTGCCTCGCGGAACGTCAAGAAAGCGTCAAGAGTTAGGTAAGGTAACGAAGTACTTGGGTGCGGGGTGCCGCAGCCTCGGGTCTTGTGTACGTGAGCTTTCGCGTCGCCCGCGCGCGAGCCGACGAAGGGAATCGCCACTGACTGTCCAGCACCTCAACCAGCTCCTGCTCGTCTGCTCCCTGGTCCTGCTCGTCGCCGTCGCGGCGGTCCGGATCTCCTCGCGTAGCGGGCTCCCCAGCCTGCTCGTGTACCTGGGGATCGGCGTCCTCATGGGCCAGGACGGCATCGGCGACATCCACTTCGACAACGCCGAACTGACCCAGGTCATCGGGTACGCGGCCCTGGTCGTGATCCTGGCCGAGGGCGGTCTCGGCACGAAGTGGAAGGAGGTCGAACCGGTCCTGGCGTCCGCGTCCATGCTGGCCCTGGTCGGGGTCGGGGTGAGCGTCGGGGTCACCGCGGCGGGCGCGCACTATCTGGTCGGGCTGGAGTGGCGGCAGGCGCTCATCATCGGAGCGGTGGTGTCCTCGACGGACGCGGCGGCGGTCTTCTCGGTGCTCCGGCGCATTCCCCTGCCCGCGCGCGTGACGGGCACGCTGGAGGCGGAATCCGGCTTCAACGACGCCCCGGTGGTCATCCTGGTCGTCGCCTTCTCCACCGCGGGACCGGTCGAGCACTGGTACGTCCTGCTCGGCGAGATAGCCCTGGAGCTGGCCATCGGCGCGGCCATGGGCCTCGCGGTCGGCTGGCTCGGCTCCTGGGGCCTCAGGCACGTGGCGCTGCCCGCCTCCGGCCTCTACCCGATCGCCGTGATGGCCATCGCGGTCACGGCATACGCCGCCGGCGCGCTGGCGCACGGCAGCGGCTTCCTCGCCGTCTACCTCGCCTCCATGGTGCTCGGCAACGCCAGGCTGCCGCACTGGCCCGCCACGCGCGGCTTCGCCGAGGGACTCGGCTGGATCGCCCAGATCGGCATGTTCGTCCTGCTCGGCCTGCTGGTCACCCCGCACGAGCTCGGCGACGACATCTGGCCCGCCCTGATCATCGGGCTCGCGCTCACCATGGTGGCGCGGCCCCTGAGCGTGATCGTCAGTTTCGCGCCGTTCCGTGTGCCCTGGCGGGAGCAGACCCTGATGTCCTGGGCCGGCCTGCGCGGCGCCGTCCCCATCATCCTGGCGACGATCCCCATGGTGAACGGCGTCGACACCAGCCACCGGATCTTCAACATCGTCTTCGTCCTGGTCGTCGTCTACACCCTCGTCCAGGGGCCGACGCTGCCCTGGCTGGCCCGCAAGCTGCGGCTCGGCACCGGGCCCGAGGCAGCCGACCTCGGCATCGAGTCCGCACCCCTGGAGCGGCTGCGCGGGCACCTGCTGTCCGTCTCGATCCCCGAGGGCTCGCGGATGCACGGCGTCGAGGTCAACGAACTGCGGCTGCCCGCCGGAGCCGCCGTCACCCTGGTCGTCCGCGAAGGAAAATCGTTTGTCCCCCTGCCCACGACGGTGCTGCGGCGCGGGGACGAACTCCTCGTGGTCGCCACCGACCCGGTGCGCGACATCGCGGAGCGGCGGCTGCGCGCGGTCGGGCACGGGGGCAAGCTGGCGGGCTGGCTGGGCACGAACGGGACGGCGGGCGCGGGGTCGGGATCGGGGTCGGGGTCGCCCTCCGGGCGGTGAGCGCGGGCGCGCGGGGCGCGTGAGGCGCGTATTAAGTGCGCGTTTCGGCGGGTTCACACCGCCGCCAATCCCAGGTGAACGGCCCCCGTGGTGCCCGTTTTCACAGGCCCACGAGGGGTTGAGCCCTGTACGATGAAAGCACCCTGATCGAACCAACTCTGCCTGACGCAGAGCTGGCGCGACCGTATGGCGGCCGGATCGCTCTTCGCAGTGGACACCGGTATCTACCGCAGTTCCGCGCAAGAGGACAGCTCTCGGCGCCCCCGCACGGGCGCGCTACCAGGCGGCAGAAAGGCACGGCCGTGGCATCCACGGTCACCACCGAGCCGTCGGAGAACTCGGCGCCGCCGTCCCGCCCGGGATACGGACAGCTGCTGCGCACCCGCGGCGCCTGGACGTTCCTGCTCCCCGGTTTCGCGGCGCGCCAGCCGTTCGCGATGCTCACCATCTCGATCGTGCTGCTCGTGCAGCACACCACCGGCTCATACGGCGCCGCGGGCGCCGCCGCGGCGGTCACCGGTGTCTCCATGGCGCTGTTCGCGCCCTACAGCGGCCGCCTCGCCGACCGCTACGGACAGCGCGCGGTACTGATCCCCGGAGTGCTGGCCCACACGCTGTCGGGCCTCGCCTTCACGGCGCTCGCGCTGGCGCACGCGCCCCTGTGGGCGCTGTTCGCTGCGGCCGTGCCGACCGGCGCCTCGGTGCCGCAGGTCGGCCCCATGGTGCGCGCCCGCTGGGGCGTGAAGCTCCAGGACTCGCCCCTCATGTCCACCGCGGCCGCCTTCGAGTCCGTCACGGACGAGCTCACCTTCGTCTTCGGGCCGCTGCTCGCGACCGCCCTGTGCACCACCGTGACCCCGGCCGCCGGCCTGGTCACGGAAGCCGCGCTGACCCTGGTCGGCGGCCTCCTCTTCGCCGCGCAGAGCGGCACCCAGCCGCGGGTGACCGGCACCGGCCACACGCGCGTGCAGCACGTCTCCGCGCTCCGCGTCCCCGGCGTGCGGGTGCTGGTCGTCGCGTTCCTCGGTATCGGATCCGTCTTCGGCGGCATGCAGGTCTCGCTCGCCGCGTTCACCGAGTCGATCGGCGAGCCCGGCCTGAACGGTGTCCTGTACGGCACCTTCGCCGCGGGCAACATGCTCTCGGGCATCGTCTGCGGCGCGATCGTCTGGAAGGCCGCCCCGCACCGGCGCCTGGTCGTCGGCTACGCGGCGCTCGCGCTGACCGCGTCGGCGCTGTGGACGTCCCACTCCGTGCTCGTCCTGGCCGGCCTCGGTCTGCTGGTCGGCATGTGCATCGCACCCGCGCTGATCACCGGCTACACGCTGGTCGAGGGCCTGGTCCCGGCCGGCGCCCGCACGGAGGCGTTCACCTGGCTGACCGGCGCGGTGGCGCTCGGCCAGGCGGCCGCGGTCACGGTCGCCGGACAGCTGGAGGACCGCCTGTGGGGCGGCGCCGGGTTCCTGGTGCCGATGGCGGGCACGGTGCTCGCCCTGGTGACCTTGCTGGCGCTGCGCTCGCGGCTCGTCACCCGGCCCCGGAACCGTACGGTCGCACGTGGCGTCGGTCACCGCGTGCCGGTGACGGTGGACTGATCCTCAGGAATACGTCACTATGGACCGTCGTTAGCACTCATCGAGTGAGAGTGCCAGGAGGAAGACAGTGCCGACCTACCAGTACCAGTGCACCGAGTGCGGCGAGGGCCTCGAGGCGGTGCAGAAGTTCACCGACGACGCCCTGACCGAGTGCCCCAACTGCGGTGGCCGCCTGAAGAAGGTGTTCTCCGCCGTCGGCATTGTCTTCAAGGGCTCGGGTTTCTACCGCAACGACAGCCGCGGCTCCTCGTCGAGCAGCAGCCCCGCGTCGAAGTCGTCCGGCTCCGGCTCGTCGAGCACGTCGTCCGACTCCAAGTCGTCCGATTCGAAGTCGTCGTCCTCGACGTCTTCGTCGGGTTCGACGTCCTCCTCGGGCTCGGCCAGCAGCTCCGCCGCCTGAGACCCCTCCTCCCGGACCCCGCCGTCGTACGACGGCGGGGTCCGAGGTGTTCCCTGGCACCGGCTCCTGTGTGCTCCGGCGGCCAGCTAGTGTGCTGGGCATGGTGAACGCAGAGATCGGCGTAATCGGCGGCTCCGGCTTCTACTCCTTCCTCGACGACGTGACCGAGGTCCAGGTCGACACGCCCTACGGGCCGCCCAGCGACTCCCTCTTCCTCGGCGAGATCGCCGGCCGCCGGGTCGCCTTCCTGCCCCGCCACGGACGCGGCCACCATCTGCCGCCGCACCGCATCAACTACCGGGCCAACCTCTGGGCGCTGCGCTCCGCCGGCGTGCGCCAGGTGCTCGGCCCGTGCGCGGTGGGCGGTCTGCGCCCCGAGTACGGGCCGGGCACGCTCCTCGTGCCGGACCAGCTGGTGGACCGTACGAAGTCCCGGGCGCAGTCGTACTTCGACGGGCTGCCGCTGCCCGACGGCACCGTGCCGAACGTGGTGCACGTCTCCCTTGCCGATCCCTACTGCCCCACCGGGCGCACCGCGGCGCTCAAGGCGGCCCGCGGCCGGGACTGGGAGCCGGTGGACGGGGGCACGCTGGTCGTGGTCGAGGGGCCGCGCTTCTCGACCCGCGCCGAATCACTGTGGCATCAGGCTCAGGGCTGGTCCGTGGTGGGCATGACCGGCCATCCGGAGGCGGCGCTCGCCCGTGAACTGGAGCTCTGCTACACGTCGTTGACGCTGGTCACCGACCTGGACGCGGGCGCCGAGACCGGTGAGGGCGTCTCGCACGACGAGGTGCTGCAGGTGTTCGCGGCGAACGTGGACCGGCTGCGGGGCGTGCTGTTCGACGCGGTGGCGGCCCTGCCGGAGAACGCGGCACGGGACTGCCTGTGCACGAACGCGCTCGGCGGGATGGATCCGGGGTTCCCGCTGCCGTAGCACAGGCGGCGGGACGGTTGCCGAGCGTCCGGCCCCCTGTGGAAAACGGGCGGAACTCCCCATTCGGGTGGCGGAGTTGTCCACAACCCGTGGATGGTCCACGGGCTCCGACGTGTTTCGGCGCGAGGCCTCATCGTGGTCTCGCAAGCCGATTCCTCGTCGCAGGTGGTGATCCACATGTCCGTTCCCCCACCCTCGTCCCCCGCCTTCCCCCCTCCCCTTCGCGTCCCGCGCCCGCTGGGCACGGACGCCCCCGCCACCTGCGAGGTCCCGCACTTCGACCCGGTGCGGGTACGCGGCGGGAGCTACCGGCTGGGGCGGCTCCTGCGGCACCGCAGGCGGGCCCTCGCGGCCGGCCTGGCGGTCACGGCGGCGGCGCTCGTCGCGGCCGGACCCCGCACCGCCACGGATCCCCTGCGCGCCGACCGGCCCCGGAAGCATCCGGTCACGCAGCCGGTACGGCGGCACGCCCCGCCTGTGGACATGGTGACGGCGCCGGTTCGGATCGCCGACGCCGCAACGGTCCGCCTGCTGCGCCCGGGCGACCGGGTGGACGTCATCGCCGCCGGGGATCCCTCGACGGGCGGGGACGCCCGGGTGATCGCGCGCGGGGTACGTGTGACGGGGCTGCCGGAGCCGGTCGAGGGGACCTCGGAGAGCGGGGCGCTGGTCGTGCTCTCGGTTCCGCGTGCCGCCGCGGCACGGCTGGTCGGCGCGAGCGCCACGGCGCGGCTGGCGGTGACGTTGTGCTGAACAGCTTGGGGAGATTTCTTGGCCGAATCCTGTCAAGCCCCTCGTTCGAGCTATCGGATTGGGCACGATGGCCGCATGGTGACGTAGGTTGCGGAGCGTTTTGTTCCACACCCTGTGCATGCAAGGAGAGTCCCCGAGGTGAGCGAGAAGAACGAACCGGGCATATGGCAGGGCTTCAAGGCCTTCCTGATGCGCGGCAACGTCGTCGATCTGGCGGTCGCGGTGGTCATCGGCGCCGCCTTCACGAACATCGTCAACTCGGTGGTGAAGGGGATCATCAACCCGCTGGTCGGCGCGATCGGCACGAAGAACCTCGACAGCTACAGCTCCTGCCTGAAGGACCCGTGCGCGCTGAACCCGGACGGCACGGTGAAGAGCGGCATTCCGATCATGTGGGGCTCCGTCCTGGGCGCCACACTGAGCTTCGTGATCACTGCGGCGGTCGTGTACTTCCTGATGATCCTGCCGATGGCGAAGTACCTGGCCCGGGTGGAGGCCCGCAGGAGGGCGAGGGAGGGCACGCGCGAGGTCGTCGAGGTGACCGAGCTGGAGGTGCTGAAGGAGATCCGCGACGCCCTGATCGCACAGCGCGGGTCCGGGCACAACGAGCGCTAGCGACGCTGCCGCGCGCGGTCCGGGCGACAGCGCGGGCCGCTCGGCGGTGGTGGGTCCGGGCTACGGCGCGGACGGTTCAGAGGTGGTGGGGCGGCTTCTCGTCGAGGAAGCGCTTGAGGTCCGCCGCCGAGTCCCCTGCGGGGCGTTCGCCCCAGCCGCCGTCCGTGTCGTCCGACGACTGCCGGTCCAGCGGGTCGTCGAAGATCAGCGCGGCCTTCGGGTCGCGCGGCTCGGGCTCAGGGGCGGCGGTACTCATGCCTCAAGGGTACGGTCCGTACGGTCACACGCCTGCCCCGAACGGTCCCGGCCCGGCCGAGGCGGCGGTCGGCCCCGGGCCTGCCACCCGGCCTGACCGGCACGAGGCCGCAGACGAGGCCGTGGATGCCGTGCCCACGCGGGAGGGCGATGGCGCCGACCCCTATACAGGGCCGGATCTGCTCACCGGATTCCGCGCGTTCCTGGACGAGCAGATCAGTCAGCTGTTCGAGAGCGAGGAGCAGCCCCTGGGCACCACGACGGTCCCCGAGCCGTACCCGGAGCCCGTGCCGGCGGTCGCCTGCGTCGCGCGCCCGGGCGTCGCCCACGCGCGCGTGCACACCGTCCGTCCGGCGGTCCGGTCAGGACGCCGCCCGCACTCCTCTCGCCGTTCTCACCGCCCTCCACTCGTGAACTCCTTCACAAGCTTTCGCTGCCCTTTTCTGCTGTGCTGGACGCATGACGTCGAGTTCCACTCCGGCGCCCGCTCCCCAGGGCGCGCCCCAGCCCCTCCGGCCGCTGCGCCGGCTCACCGCGCGCGGGCGCGACGAAGCCCACCGCGTCGCCTCGCCGCTCGAGCTCTTCTTCGACCTGTGTTTCGTGGTGGCCATCGCACAGGCGGGTGGGGAGCTGGTTCACGCCGTCGCGGAGGGCCATCCCGGCGAGGGCATCCTGAACTACGCGATGGTGTTCTTCGCCATCTGGTGGGCCTGGATGAACTTC
The DNA here is from genome assembly GCF_043201895.1 of Streptomyces sp. NPDC048254. Classification (NCBI taxonomy): domain Bacteria; kingdom Bacillati; phylum Actinomycetota; class Actinomycetes; order Kitasatosporales; family Streptomycetaceae; genus Streptomyces; species Streptomyces sp. NPDC048254. The sequence goes on along the minus strand of NZ_JBICZJ010000010.1, from coordinate 36,757 downwards.
ACCTGGTTCTCCTCGGCGTACGACAACGACGACGCGCTCTACCGGGTCGTCACCCTGATCCAGATCGCCGGCGTGCTGGTGCTGGCGGCAGGCGTCTCGCGGTCCTTCGCCGACCACGACTACATGGCGGTCTGGCTGGGCTACGTGATCATGCGGCTGGCGATGGCCGCGCAGTGGCTGAGAGCCGCGCGATCGGCCGAGGGCGCGGAGAGAACGATGGCGCTCCGGTACGCGGGCGGTGTGCTGCTGTGTCTGGTCGGCTGGCTGGGACTGGTGCTGCTGCCGGAGCACGCGCGCGCCTGGGTGTTCCTGGTGATGGCGGTCGTCGAGATGTGTGTGCCGCTGTATGCGGAGAAGGCCTCTGCCACCTCCTGGCATCCGCACCACATCGCCGAACGCTACGGGCTGTTCACGATCATCGTGCTCGGGGAGACGATCGCGGCGGCGACCGTCGCCATGAAGTCGGCCCTGACCGAGCATGACGCGCTGGGAGAGCTGCTGCCGATCGCGGCGGGCGGCCTGCTGATCGTCTTCTCCGCGTGGTGGATCTACTTCGTGGTGCCGATCCACGGCCATCTGCGCTCCAACAGGGAATCGTTCCTGTGGGGTTACGGCCACTACCTGATCTTCGCGTCGGCGGCCTCGATCGGCGCGGGCCTGGAGGTGGCCGTCGAGCAGGCGGTCGGCACGGCGCACATCTCGACGCTGGCCGCCTCGGCGGCCGTGACCCTGCCGACGGCCCTGTATCTGCTGACCGTGTGGGCGCTGCACTCGCGGTACTTCAAGGTGGGCATCGCCCAGCAGCTGGTGCTGCCGATGACGGCGCTGCTGGTGATCTGCTGCACCTTCCTGGGCGACTGGGCGGTGCCGGCGGCGGGCCTGGTGTCGGCGCTCGCGGTGGCGACCGGGACGACTCTGACGGCGCGCGCAGCCGGCCGCGGGCGCACGGCGGACGCCGCCGCGACCGCCTCCTGACGCTCCGCGACGACGGCGGGCTGGGCCAGACTGGCCGCCATGACAGTTGACGCATTGACGGACGTGGCCGGGCTGCGGGTGGGACACGCGTCCCGCAGGGGCGACGGCTGGCTCACCGGCACCACGGTGGTGCTCGCTCCCGAGGGCGGCGCGGTCGCCGCGGTGGACGTGCGCGGCGGCGGTCCGGGTACCAAGGAGACGGACGCACTCGACCCGCGCAACCTGGTGCAGCGGGTGGAGGCGATCGTCCTCACGGGCGGCAGCGCCTACGGACTCGACGCGGCGTCCGGGGTGATGGCCTGGCTGGAGGAACGGGGGCGCGGGGTGCGGGTGGGGGCGGATCCGGCGCACGTCGTGCCGGTGGTGCCCGCCGCCTGCGTCTTCGACCTGGGGCGGGGCGGGGACTTCCGGGCCCGGCCGGACGCGGCCACGGGGCGCGCGGCGGTCGAGGAAGCCGCGGCGAGCGCACCCGGGGCACCGGTGCGGGAGGGGTGCGTGGGGGCCGGTACGGGCGCCGTGGCCGGGGAACTGAAGGGCGGGGTGGGCAGCGCGAGCGCGGTGCTGGAGTCTGGGATCACGGTGGCCGCGCTGGTGGTGGCCAACGCCGCCGGCGCCGTGATGGATCCCGAAACAGGCGTGCTGTACGGGGAGTTGTTCCAGGGGCGCGTGGAGTACCCCGAGGAGCGGGTGCACGCGGCCGCGCGCCGGCGGCTCGCCGAGGCCGCCGCCGAGAACGGGCTCCCGCCGCTCAACACCACACTCGCGGTGGTGGCGACCGATGCCGACCTCTCGAAGGCGCAGGCGCAGAAGCTGGCCGGGACGGCGCACGACGGGATCGCGCGCGCCGTGCGGCCGGTGCACCTGCTGCACGACGGGGACACGGTGTTCGCGCTGGCGACGGGCGCGCGGCCGCTCGACGCGAGCCCGCTTGCGCTCAACGAGATCCTCGCGGCCGGCGCGGACCTGGTGACGCGCGCCGTCGTGCGCGCCGTGCGGGCCGCCCAGTCCGTGGCCGGCCCGGGCGGAGTGTGGCCGTCGTACGGGGAGTTGTACGGGGCGTGATGACGGCGGCGAGGGGCGCGCCCTGACCTCACGCGCCCCGCTGATTGTCCCGGTTCTGTCACGTGATGGCGTTCACGGCCGTTCGGGGGAACCCGAACCCGCGCCGCCGCCCTCTCTCTCCACGCACTGGAGCGGATCACGCACATCACAAGAACCTGGAGCAGCCCGTGACAACGCCGGACATTGCAGCGCGGCGCGCACTGGGGGCCTGTGCCGCCCTGATGGTCGGCGCCCTCACCCTGACCGGCTGTGGCGGCAACGCCAACGCCAACAGCGACGACAGCAAGGGCGGCGGGCAGGACAGCGCCGCCAAGACGTCGACCGCGAAGATCCTGATCTCGGCGAAGGACGGTTCGACCGGCGCGTCCATCAACACGACCGGCGTGCAGGTCAGCGACGGCAAGCTGACCGTCGTGAAGATGACCGTGGCGGGGTCGGGGCAGGCCGTGGACGGCACCCTCGCGGCGGACGGCAGCACCTGGAAGCCGAAGGAACAGCTGGAGCGCGGCACGAAGTACGAGATATCGGCGACCGCCAAGGACTCCAAGGGGCTCACGGCGGCGGCCAACTCCATCTTCACCACCGTCGATTCGGCGAACAGCTACATCGGGACGTACACGCCGGACAATGGGACGACGGTCGGTGTGGGGATGCCGGTGTCGTTCAACTTCGACAAGGTCATCAGCGACAAGAAGGCCGTGCAGTCGCACATCACGGTGACGTCCAGCAGCGGCCAGCAGGTGGTGGGGCACTGGTTCGGGTCGCAGCGGCTGGACTTCCGACCGCAGGAGTACTGGAAGGCCGGCTCCAAGGTCACGATGAAGATCGACCTGGACGGCGTCGAGGGCGCGAACGGTGTCTACGGGGTGCAGAAGAAGACGGTGACCTTCACCGTCGGGCGTTCGCAGGTCTCCACGGTCGACGCGAACACGCAGACCATGACGGTGGTCCGGGACGGCAAGACGCTCAGGTCGGTGCCGGTGTCGACGGGCAGCCCGGAGCACACGACGTACAACGGGCAGATGGTGATCTCCGAGAAGTTCACCCAGACCCGGATGAACAGCCAGACGGTCGGCCTGGGCGGGGAGTACGACATCCCGGACGTGCCGCACGCGATGCGGCTGACGCAGTCGGGGACGTTCATCCACGGCAACTACTGGTACAACAAGGGCAACCCGCCGTTCGGCCGCGAGGGCACCAGCCACGGCTGTGTGGGGCTCGCGGACGTGCAGGGCGCGCAGGGCGACACGACGGCCAAGTGGTTCTACGACAACTCCCTCATCGGGGACGTCGTGATCGTGAAGAACTCCCCCGACAAGACCGTACAGCCGGACAACGGGCTCAACGGGTGGAACCTGTCGTGGAGCGAGTGGACCGCCGGAAGCACGGTCTGACCGGCTGGTTTTGACAGATCGTCGGGCCGCGCGGGAACTTTTCGCGCGGCCCGCGTGTTTTCCCGGCGTACGTTTTCTCGGTTCCCGGACATGATGTCCGACCGAGGGGCTACGGTATGCACCCACAAGGTGACATGCAGCAACGCCGGGAGAAACCTTGAGCGTTCCGTACGAGACGGCAGCGTACGAACCAGCCGAGTCGCCCGAGTCTCCGGAGGAGCATCTCGCGCGGCTCCTCGGCCGTGCCCTGAACTCCTTCGAACTGCCCGACGAGGCCATAAGGCAGCTGGACTGCGCGCTGGCGCACGACAGTTCGCTGCACTCCGCGCACCACAGCGCGGGGCTGCACCGGGAGACGTACCGGCACACCTGGCTGCTCGCCGACGGGTCGGCGGTCACTCTGTGGGAGCTCGTGCACAACACCGCGCCGGGCAGCGACCCGCAGGCCGAGGTGTACGTCGACGAGGAGGAGCTGCGGGCCGCGACGGCGCGGCTGCCGTTGCCGCCGGACGCCCCGGACTTCGAGCTGCCGGTACTGATGACGCTGGCGGCGGTCCCGGAACCCCGGCACGTGTATGTGCCGGACGACTCGGCGGACCACGCGCGCCGGCTTCTGCGCCGTGCGGAGAACACCGACCGGCCGGACACGGAGACGGCTCAGGTGCTGGCGACGGCGTTCGCGCACCAGATCACCCAGGCGTTCGGACGGCCCGGGCGGGCGGGCCGGACCGGCTTGAGCTTCTCGCTCTACGAGCACGCGTTCCTGCTGAGCGACGGCCGGGAGCTGTCCCTGTGGGAGGTCGAGCACACGGCGACGCCGGACGGCCGGCACATGTGCGAGGTGTACCCGTCGGAGGACGCGGCCCGGGAGGCCATGGAGCGGCGGGCGGCGCAGCGGTCCTGAGCCGAGCGCATCCCCGCCCACCGCGCCTCAGCGGCCGCCGAGTCGGCGTACCAGGCCGGCGAAGGCGTCCTGTTCGGCGGGGGTGAGTTCCACGGACTCCCGTGGCGGGCCGGCCTGTAGCGGGTGCGGGTGGCCGGGGAGGACGCGGGCCGTGTGCCAGGCGGTGGCCTCGCGGCGGGTGTGGCGCAGCACGCGCATCAGGACGACCACCCAGGCGACGGTCGCCAGGGCGAGGGCGGTCACTCCGATCAGCTGGAGGGGCGCGACGTGCTCAGACATGCGCCCCAGTACACACCACGGTCCGGGACTTTGGTCCCGGACCGTGACGTATCTCGCAGGTGCCGTGAACAACTCACAGCGAATCAAAGGGACAAGAGGGTGCGGGTGATCAGGCCGCGACGGGCTGCTTGGTCTCCTTCGCGGTGGCGGCCGGGCCGGCCGCGGAGCCGCCCTCCGGGGTCTGCGAGGCCGGCTTGCGCAGGCCCTTCAGGATGACGACCAGGGCCGTGGTGACACAGACACCGGCGGCGATGGCGATCAGGTAGAGGAACGGGTTGCCGATCAGCGGGACCACGAAGATGCCGCCGTGCGGGGCGCGCAGGGTGGCGCCGAAGGCCATCGACAGGGCGCCGGTGATCGCGCCGCCGACCATCGAGGAGGGGATGACGCGCAGCGGGTCGGCGGCCGCGAACGGGATCGCGCCCTCGGAGATGAAGGAGGCGCCCAGGACCCAGGCGGCCTTGCCGTTCTCGCGCTCGGTCTCGGTGAAGAGCTTGCCGCGCACGGTGGTGGCCAGGGCCATCGCCAGCGGCGGGACCATGCCGGCCGCCATGACCGCGGCCATGATCTTCATCGCGGAGTCACTGGGGTTGGAGACCGCGATACCGGCGGTGGCGAAGGTGTACGCGACCTTGTTGACCGGGCCGCCGAGGTCGAAGCACATCATCAGGCCGAGCAGGGCGCCGAGCAGGATGGCGTTCGAGCCGCTGAGGCCGTTCAGCCAGTCGGTCATGCCCTTCTGCGCGGAGGCGATCGGCTTGCCGATCACGACGAACATCAGGAATCCGACGATCGCCGAGGAGATCAGGGGGATCACCACCACCGGCATGATCCCGCGCAACGCGGTGGGGATCTTCACCTTCTGGATCCCGAGCACCACCCCACCGGCGATCAGACCGGCGGCCAGACCGCCCAGGAAGCCGGCGTTGATGGTGGAGGCGATCATGCCGCCGACGAAGCCGGGGACGAGACCTGGCCGGTCCGCCATGCCATACGCGATGTAGCCGGCCAGGACCGGGACCAGGAAGCCGAAGGACACCACGCCGATCTGGAAGAGCAGCGCGGCCCAGCTGTCGCCCTGGGTCCACACGAAGTGGTCCATGACCGACGGTGCCTTGTTGACCGTGTACCCGCCGATCGCGAAGCCGAGGGCAATCAGCAGACCGCCGGCCGCGACGAACGGGACCATGTAGCTCACGCCGGACATCAGCCACTTGCGCAGCTTGGTGCCGTAGCCCTCGCCGGCGTCCCCGGCGCGTTCGACCGGCGTGGCCGGCGCGGAACCGGAGGTCGCCTCGCCGCGGGCCGCCCTCTCGCGTACCTCGCCGATCAGTTCGGCGGGGCGGTTGATGCCCGCCTTCACGCCGACGTCGACGGTCGGCTTGCCGGCGAAGCGGTCCTTGTCGCGGACGGGCACGTCGTGGGCGAAGATCACGCCGTCCGCCGCCGCGATGACCTCGGGGTCGAGCCGGGTGAAACCGGCCGAGCCCTGCGTCTCGACGACGAGTTCGACGCCCGCCTCGCGGCCCGCGTTCTCCAGGGACTCGGCCGCCATGTAGGTGTGGGCGATGCCGGTGGGGCAGGAGGTGACGGCGACGATACGGAAGGGGCGCTCGGCAGTCGTGTCCGCGCCGGAGCCCGGGGCGGACGCCTGCGCCGTGTCTGCCGCTGCGACGCCGGCGGAGGCCGCCGCCGGCGTCGCAGCGGTGTTCTGGGAGGCGCTCACGGCGCCCTCAGCGGCGCTCGCAGCGCCCTTCGCGCCCGCGGCCTCCGCGCCCTTCGCGGGGGTCTCGTCCCCGCGGATCAGCGCCGCAGCCGTCTCCGCGTCGCCCGCCGACCGCAGCGCGTCCGTGAACTCGCTGTTCATCAGCTGGCGGGCCAGCGAGGAGAGGATCGTGAGGTGGGCGTCGTCGGCGCCGGCGGGGGCCGCGATCAGGAAGACGAGGTCGGCGGGGCCGTCCGGCGCGCCGAAGTCGATGCCGGCGGCGCTGCGCCCGAAGGCGAGCGTCGGCTCGGTGACGTGGGCGCTGCGGCAGTGCGGGATGCCGATGCCGCCGTCGAGACCGGTCGGCATCTGGGCCTCGCGGGCGGCCACGTCGGCGAGGAAGCCCTCCAGGTCGGTCACCCGGCCCAGGGCCACCATGCGCTCGGCGAGGGCGCGCGCCGCCGCTTCTTTGGTGTCGGCGGACAGGTCGAGATCGACCAGGTCCGCGGTGATCATGTCGCTCATCGCGGGCTCCAATGCACGCGTGTCGCCCGGGATGTGGGGTGGGCGAGGGTGGGGACGGGGGTGCCGTGGGGGGCGGGGTGGGAGGCGGGGCAGGGGAAGCCCCGCCTCCCGGGGACGGCAGGGCGGCTCAGGGTGCCCCGTCGGCCCGTCGGCGCGGTGAGTAAGGAAGAACCTCGCCGCTCCTGGGCGGGTTGGAGAAGGGCGGCGTCGGTGAGAGGCGCGGCCGCGTGCGGGGTCGTACGAGCGTTCATGACACCGGCTCCGTCAGTTCGCGGTCGACGGGGACGCGGTCGGTGACGGTCACCACCGTGGGGTCCAGGTCGGCAGGGGTGGGCATGACGCTGCCGGGCAGCTGGACGGCGGCGGCGCCGTGGGCGACGGCGGAGGCGAGGGCCTTGGGGCCGCTGCCGCCGGCGATGAGGAATCCGGCGAGGGAGGAGTCGCCGGCGCCTACGTTGCTGCGGACGGTGTCCACGCGGGCGCTCGCGAACCAGGCGCCCTCGTCCTCCACGAGGAGCTGGCCGTCGGCGCCCAGGCTCGCGAGGACGGCGCGTGCGCCCATGCCGCGCAACTCCTCGGCCGCCTTCAGCGCGTCGCCGACTGTCGTCAGGGGGCGCCCGACGGCCTCCGCGAGCTCCTCGGCGTTCGGCTTCACCACGTCCGGGCGCTCGCGCAGCGCTTCCAGCAGCGCACGCCCCGAGGTGTCCAGCGCGATGCGCGCGCCCCCTGCGTGCGCCTGGGCGACCACATCGGCGTACCAGGACGGCGCGAGCCCCCGGGGGAGGCTCCCGCAGCACGCGATCCAGTCCGCGTCGCGGGACTGCTCGCGCACTGTCTCCAGGAGCAGCTCCTGCTCCGCCCGCGAGAGTTCCGGACCCGGCGCGTTGATCTTGGTGAGCACCCCGTCGGACTCCGCGAGGGCGATGTTCGAGCGGGTGGCTCCGGCGACCGGGACCGGCGCGACCTCGATGCCCTGCGCGTCGAGCAGGTCGGATACGAGCGCGCCGGGCGCACCACCCAGGGGCAGCACGGCGACCGTGCGCCGGCCGGCGGCCGCGACGGCGCGTGAGACGTTCACGCCCTTGCCACCGGGGTCCATGCGTTCGCCGGTGGCGCGGATGACCTCGCCGCGCTCCAGGGAGGGGACCTCGTAGGTGCGGTCCAGGGAGGGGTTGGGGGTGACGGTGAGGATCATGGCCGTACCGCTCGTGCCGTTCGTCGCGCTCGCGCTGTTCGTGGTGCTCATGCTCGTACTACTTCCGTGCCGCCGCGCTCGATGGCGGCGGCGTCCTCGGGGCTCAGCCCGCTGTCGGTGATCAGCAGGTCCACGTCGCTCAGGTCGCCGAAGCGGGCGAAGTGCTCCTGGCCGTGCTTGGCGGAGTCGGCGAGCAGGACCACCCGGCGGGCCGCGGCGACGGCCGCCCGCTTGACCGCGGCCTCGGCGAGGTCGGGGGTGGTCAGGCCCTGGTCGGCGGAGAAGCCGTTGGCGGCGACGAAGAGGACGTCCGCGCGGATCTCGCTGTACGCGCGGAGCGCCCAGGCGTCCACGGCGGCGCGCGTGCGGGGCCGTACGCGCCCCCCGACCAGATGGAGCTGGATGCCCGGGTGGTCGGCGAGGCGGGCCGCGATCGGCAGGCTGTGCGTGACGACGGTGAGGGACGCCTCCAGCGGGATGGCTCCGGCCAGGCGGGCGACCGTCGTGCCGGCGTCGAGGATCAGGGTGCCCTCGGTCGGCAGTTCCGAGACGGCGGCCTTGGCGATGCGGTCCTTCTCGTCGGCCGAGGTGGACTCGCGTTCGGCGAGGTCCGGCTCGAAGTCGAGGCGGCCGGCCGGGATGGCACCGCCGTGCACCCGGCGGACCAGACCGGCGCGGTCCAGGGCTTTCAGGTCGCGGCGGATCGTTTCCGCGGTGACCTGGAACTCCTCGGCGAGCGACACGACGTCCACCCGGCCGCCGTCACGGGCGAGCCGGAGGATCTCCTGCTGCCGCTCCGGTGCGTACATGCCCTGCGCCTCCGCTCCAAGATACGTCCGACTGATGTCCGGCCCATGTCCGACTACGTCTGACTCGTGCCCGAACTTGTGGTTTCGCTGGAGGCTACGCCCGGATTTCCGGAAAGTAAACAGGTTCGGGCATCGACCGGGCATGATCGGACTTCCGTGCGGTTCGCGGAGGGGCGGGCGGGGAGCGCGGGAGGCTCCCTCGCGCACGCTGGCGGGAGACTCCCTCGCGCGTGCTGAAGGGCCCGGCACCGGGAGGTGCCGGGCCCTTCAGCAGGGGGCGCGCTCAGTGGACGAGCACGCCCTCCTCCTTCGTCTGCGCCGGGAGCGGCTCCTGCGCGCCGCTGCCCTCCACGTGCTGCGCCGGGCGCTTCGGCAGGGCGGACATCAGCAGGAACATCACGGCTATGACGGCGGCCACCCAGAGCAGCGCGTGCTGGAAGGCGTTCGCGAAGGCCGGGCCGGGCCGGGCGGGGTTCAGGCGGTCGTCGATGACGCCGAAGAAGACGACCGAGACCAGGCCGAGGCCGAGCGCGTTGCCCATCTGCTGCACGGTGTTGATCAGCCCGGAGGCCGAACCGGCGTGCTCACGGGGCACCTCGGACAGCACCGCGTCGGTCAGCGGGGCGACGATCAGGCCCATGCCCGTACCCATCACGACCAGCGGCAGGGCCATCTGCCAGGAGGCGATGGCGAGGCCGTAGCGATCGGACTCCCAGATGTAGAGCAGGACGCCGAGGCCCATCACCAGGGCGCCCGCCTGGAGCACCTTGCGGCCGAAGCGCGGGACCAGTTTCTGCACGGACAGGCCGGCCGCCACGGAGACGGCGATCGAGAACGGCACCCCGGTCAGGCCCGCGTGCAGCGGGGTCCAGCCGAGGCCGACCTGCATGTAGAGCGTCCAGACCAGGAAGAAGATGCCGAGGGCGACACCGAAGACGGTCTGCACGGCGATGCCGGCGGCGAAGCTCTTCACCTGGAACAGGGACGGTTCGATGAGCGGGGAACCGTCGCGGGCGGCCTTGCGGCGTTCGTACGCCACCAGCGCACCGAAGACGACGAGCGCCCCCGCCATGGACGCGTACCCCCACAGCGGCCAGCCCAGCTGGCGGCCGCGGGTCAGCGGGTAGAGCAGCATCAGCAGGCCGAGGGTCACCAGGGCGACACCGACGAGGTCCAGCTTCAGTGCGTGCGGAGCCTTGGATTCGCTGATGTAACGGCGGCCGAGGAGAAGGGCCGCGATGCCGACCGGGAGGTTGATGAGGAAGATCGGGCGCCATTCGAGGCCGAGGATGTTCCACTCCGTGAGGAGGGCGCCGAGCACCGGGCCGGAGACCGCGCCCAGGCCGACGATCGCGCCGAACAGGCCGAAGACCTTGCCGCGTTCGTGCGCCGGGAAGGTGGCGTGCACGATCGACAGGACCTGCGGGACCATCATCGCGGCCATGCCGCCCTGCAGGATGCGGGCGGCGACCAGCATCTCCGGGTTGGCGGCGAAGCCGCACAGGGCCGAGGCGAGGGTGAAGCCGCCGACGCCGATGAGGAAGATCCGTTTACGGCCGTGAATGTCGCCGAGGCGTCCCCCGGTGATCAGGCCGGCCGCGAAGGCGAGGGCGTAGCCGGCGGTTATCCACTGGATCTGGCTGAAGGAGGCGTGGGCGGTCCGCTGGATGGACGGGATGGCGACGTTGACGATCGTGACGTCGACCAGGTCCATGAAGGCGGCGGTCATGACGATGGCCAGGGCGAGCCAGCGGTGCGGTGCCCCGGGGGTGGCCGACGTTTCGGGCGCCGCCGGGGTCGCTGTGGCGGGTTGCCTGCGGGTTCGTCGTGGTTGAGTGCGCAGTTCCCCGCGCCCCTTTGCGACGTTGTCGTCAACGGAAGTCATGTCGTCAACGTAGGAGGCGAGTAGGTCAGATCCTGTCCTAGTAGTACGGCATCCTCTGGTGCATGACGACAGACACTCCGGCTCGACTGCTCCAGCTGCTGTCTCTGCTCCAGACGCCCCGCGAGTGGCCCGGCGGTGAACTCGCCGAACGGCTCCGGGTGTCCCGGCGCACCGTGCGGCGGGACATCGACCGATTGCGGGAACTGGGGTATCCCGTGGAGGCCAGCAAGGGCGCCGACGGCGGGTACCGGCTGGTCGCCGGGAAGGCGATGCCACCACTGCTCCTCGACGACGAGGAGGCGGTGGCCATCGCGGTCGGACTGCGCGCCGGGGCGGGACATGCCGTGGAGGGGGTGGACGAGGCGTCGGTGCGGGCGCTGGCGAAGCTGGAGCAGGTGCTGCCGGCCCGGCTACGGCACCGGGTGGCCACGCTCCAGGCCGCGACCACCCCGCTGACCAGCGGGGACGGGGCGAGTATCGCGCCGGAGACACTGACCGTGATGGCGTCGGCGGTGGCCGGGCGGGAGCGGCTGCGGTTCGCCTACCGGGCGGCGGACGGAAGCGAGACGCGGCGGCAGGCCGAGCCGTACCGGCTGGTGTCGACGGGACGGCGGTGGTACCTCGTGGCGTACGACCTCGATCGCGACGACTGGCGGACGTTCCGGGTCGACCGGGTGAGCGAGCCGTTCGCGACCGGGGCGCGGTTCGCTCCGCGGGAGATGCCGACGGGGAGCGCGGCGGAGTATCTGCGCCGGTCGATCCAACGGCAGCAGGAGACGTACGAGTTCGTGATCGCGTTCGCCGGGACGGTGGAGGAGGTGGGGGCCCGGGTGCCGGGGTGGTTGGGGACGCCGGTGGACGAAGGGGACGGGTGGTGCGTGGTGCGGGGGGCCGGCGGGGATCCGGTGGAGTGGCTGGCGGTGCGGTTGGCGATGGCGGGGGGCGAGTTCGTGGTGCGGGAGCCTCGGGAACTCGTGGAGTGCGTAAGGGAGTTGGGGCGTCGGCTGGTTCGGGCGGGTGGGGGTGCGTGAGCGGGAGGCTGGGGCATCCCCGGCCTTTCAGACACCGGAGGCCCTTCAGACGCCGGGGGTCCTTCAGACGCCGGAGGTCCTTCAGGCACCGGAGCCCTTCAGACACCGGAGGCCCTTCAGACACCGGAGGCCCTTCGGGCGCCAGGTGCCCCCTCAGACACCGGGGGCTCTTCAGGTCCTGAGGGTTCTTCAGACGCTGAAAGCCCCTCAAGGTGCTGGAGGCCCTCAGGTGCTGGGGAGGCAAGAGGACCGCCCGCAGCCGGCTTGAGCAGCCGTACCGGCTACGCCTGCTCCCCCCAGGCGAACCCGCGCAGCTCCCCCAGGTTCCGCAGCGCCAGCGCCGCCGGTCCCTCCGCGCCCGACGGGGACGCCGTGCCCGCCGCCCAGGACTCCACCGCCACCCGGACCGCCGCGCCGGCCACCGCCGAGGTGAAACGGAGGCGAGGAGTGGGGGCAACGTTGTCGGGTGTGGTGCGCTCCGCCAGGATCGTCGCCAGGAGGTCTTCCGAGGACTGGCATACCTCCGCCCACACCTTGCGCAGGGCCGGGCTGGTGTCGGCGAGGTGGATCAGGGTGCGCACCCATTCCCAGGACGCCGCGGAGACGCCCACGCCGGGGGTCAGGGTGTGGTGGACGGCGTGTTCGAGTGCCTCGGAGACCGAGAGGGCCGCCGGGGCCGACCGTACGGCCTCCGCCCAGCGCCGGGCGCCCGCCGCGTAGAGCGGGGCGACCGCCTCCTCCTTCGTGGCGAAGTAGCGGTAGAACGTGCGGGGGGCGATGCCGGCGGCGTGTGCGATGTCCTCGGCGCGGGTGGCCCGCAGGCCCTGCCGTACGAAGAGGCCCGCGGCCGCCCGGGCGATCTCCATCCGGGTCTCCGCCTTGCGCCGCTCTGTCAGGGAGACACCGGGAGGATCCTGCCGAGAGGTGTTGCCGGTGGTGCTGGGGGTGCTCACCTCGGCAGGCTATGCCGCTATGGCAGAATCTGCCATCCGGCGGTTCACCCCGTGGTTCAGGTACGGGGTGGGCCGCCGTTCCAGAATGCCGGGGAGGGACAGGACCGGCAAACGCGCCGATCCATGGCCGGCGATCGAGCCTCGCCGAGCCATGACGGACGGGCCGACCGCCTCGACCGCGCCGATCGCATCGACCGCGCGCCGAGCCGTATCGAGCAACCGCGGAACAGTCGCCGGGCAATCCGCCGGGCGATCCGCCGGGCAATCGCCCAGCAATAGAACCGGGCTCCGGCACCCGGGGGGGGTTAGGCGCCGAAGCCCGGTTCTGCGGAAGTCCCGGCGCCGGGGGGATGGCGCGTCGGGACATGGCTCACTGAGGGGTCGTCATACGTGGGGTCGTCATACGTCGTCGTCAGAGGTCGGCGCAGGCTGCCACCGGCAGTCGGCCAGGCACAAGTTGGCCAAGGGGACCCCCCTCCAGTGGACCCTCCGAAGCAGACTCACCGGAGCCTGCTCTCCCGAGCCGGCTGTCCTGAGCCGACTACCGCCCCGGCCGGGGCCCTCAACTCCCCGGCCCGGAATGGTTGTTCCCTACACACGGAGCCTTGAAGCGGCGGTACAGCGCCATGTTTGCGCCGTCTTTCGCCACCCAGCGCACGCGCTCGGCGTGAACGGTTCCACGCGCGCCCCCAGGCTCGCGAACCCGCACGCACACGGGAGTTCCCACGGACCCGCGAGCCCCCGCGGACGCGGGAGCCCCATGCGCACGAGCCCCGTCACCCTCCCTTACGCGGCCGGCTCGAACCCCGTACTGCGGGCCAGCTTCTTCAGCTCCAGCAGTGCGTGCTTCTCGATCTGGCGGATGCGCTCGCGGGTCAGTCCGTGCTCCTTGCCGACCTCGGTCAGCGTGCGCTCGCGGCCGTCCTCGATGCCGTACCGCATCTTGATGATGGAGGCCGTGCGCTGGTCCAGGCGGCCGATCAGGTCGTCCAGTTCCTCGCTGCGCAGCAGGGTCAGGACGGACTGCTCGGGGCTGACCGCCGACGTGTCCTCGAGGAGGTCGCCGAACTGCGTCTCGCCCTGGTCGTCCACCGCCATGTTCAGGGACACCGGGTCGCGGGCCCAGTCGAGGACGTCGATGACGCGCTCCGGGTTGGAGCCGAGCTCGGCGGCGATCTCGGCGGGCTCCGGGTCGCGGCCGTGTTCACGGTTGAACTCGCGCTGGACGCGCCGGATCCGGCCCAGCTCCTCCACCAGGTGGACGGGGAGCCGGATGGTCCGGGACTGGTCGGCGATGGAACGGGTGATCGCCTGGCGGATCCACCAGGTGGCGTACGTGGAGAACTTGAAGCCCTTGCGGTAGTCGAACTTCTCGACGGCGCGCACCAGGCCGGCGTTGCCCTCCTGGATCAGGTCGAGGAGGGGCAGACCACTGCGCGGGTACCGTCGGGCGACGGCCACGACCAGGCGGAGGTTGGAGCGGATGAAGACGTCCTTGGCCCGCTCGCCGGCGGCGAAGAGCGCCTCCAGCTCCTCGCGGGTGGCGTCCGACCCGGACTCCTCCTCGCCGTCGAGGACCTGCCGCGCGAACACCCCCGCCTCAATGGTCTGGGACAGTTCGACTTCCTTGGCGGCGTCGAGGAGCGGTGTGCGCGCGATCTCGTCGAGATACATGCCGACCAGATCGCGGTCGGCGATCTCGCCGCCATGGACGCGGCGAACACTGCTTGCCGAGTCGGCCGTCTCGCCGGTGGCGGACTGACGACGGGCGACGGCACGGGTTGCCATGCGGTGCTCCCTTGCGATGGTGGGCGGGCGGGGTGGTCCTATCCGGTTCTTCTCGGTCTTCCGGTGGATGCTCGGCGCTCGGCTCGCGGCGCCCCGGAAGTCCCCTTCTGGAACTCCCGGCGTCCTGGTCGGGTGCCCGGCATCCGAAGGAAACAACGACTGGAATCCGGACAGAATTCCCATGCCGCCCCCCGATTTTTCTGATCATGCAGTACCCTGTGCGACCAGCCGAGGGGACATGATGTCGTCGGAACGTACAGAGGTGCAGGTCAGGCCAGGAGTCGAAGGGGACCTCGAAGCCCTCACGAACCTCTACAACCACTACGTACGTGAGACCTCCATCACCTTTGACACGGCGGTCTTCACGCCGGAAGAGCGTCGTGCGTGGCTGCTCTCCCACCCGGAAGACGGCCCGTACCGGCTGATGGTTGCCACGTCGGCGGACTCACAGGAGATTCTCGGGTACGCCACATCCAGCCCTTACCGCGTGAAACCCGCCTACGGGACCTCGGTGGAGACCACGGTCTACGTCGCCCCGGACGCCGGCGGGCGTGGCATCGGCACGCTCCTCTACGAAGCCCTCTTCGGGGCGCTCGCGGGCGAGGACCTGCACCGCGCCTACGCGGGCATCGCGCAGCCGAACGAGGCGTCCACCCGGCTGCACGAGCGCTTCGGGGTTCCGGTACGTCGGCACCTACCGCGAGGTGGGCCGCAAGTTCGGCCGCTACTGGGACGTGGCCTGGTACGAGCGGCCGCTGTAGGCGACCCTCCCGGTCACCCGAACTGCACCGACCGCTTAGCCATCCCCATCCAGAACCCGTCGATCACCGACTTCTGCGCGTCCAGCTCACCGCCGGCCTCCGCCGCGCCCATGGTGACGAAGAGCGGGGCGAAGTGCTCGGTGCGCGGGTGGGCGTAGCGGCCGGCCGGGGCCTTGTCGAGGAAGTCGAGGAGGGCGTCCCAGTCACGCTTCTCCAGCGCCCGGTGTCCCCAGTCGTCGAACTCCGAGGACCAGGAGGGCACCCCGGCCCCGGTGTGGCGCAGGGCGGCCAGGTTGTGGGTGAAGAAGCCGGAGCCGACGATCAGCACGCCCTCGTCGCGCAGCGGGGCGAGCCGGCGGCCGATCTCCATCAGGCGGACCGGGTCGAGGGTGGGCATGGAAATCTGGAGGACAGGGATGTCCGCGCCCGGGAACATCTCCACCAGGGGCACATAGGCGCCGTGGTCGAGTCCGCGGTCCGGGATGTCCTGCACGGGGGTGCCGGGGGCGCGCAGCAGCTTGCGTACGGACTCGGCGAGCGCTGGTGCGCCGGGGGCCGCGTAGCGCACCTGGTAGTAGTGCTCGGGGAAGCCCCAGAAGTCGTAGACGAGGGGGACGGTCTGTACGGCACCGAGGGCGAGGGGGGCCTCCTCCCAGTGGGCGGAGACCATCAGGATCGCCCGGGGACGGGGCAGACCGGCGCTCCAGGCGGCCAGTTCGCCGGGCCAGACCGGGTCGTCGGCGAGCGGCGGCGCTCCGTGGCTCAGATAGAGGGCGGGCATGCGCTCCCCGGCAGCGGCGGATCGCTCCTGTGCGACGGCGGTCATGACGGCGGCTCCCTCCACGGACGGGAACCCCCCAGGGCCCCCATGGTCCCTATGTTTTAACTCTCAAGCTTTCCGTGGAACACCATACGCCCCACTTGTTTAACCTTCAAGGAGAGGCCTCGTACAGTGGGATACATGAATACGGCAACCACATCCGCGACCGCCGAACGGCACCGCTGGCTCAGCGACGACGAACAGCACGTCTGGCGCTCGTATCTGCACGCCACGACCCTGCTGGAGGACCATCTGGACCGTCAGCTCCAGCGGGACGCGGGGATGCCGCACATCTACTACGGCCTGCTCGTCGGGCTCGCCGAGGCGCCCGGGCGGCGGCTGCGGATGACCGAGCTGGCCATGGGGGCGAAGATCACCCGGTCCCGGCTCTCACACGCCATCGCACGCCTGGAGAAGAACGGCTGGGTACGCCGGGAGGACTGCCCCTCCGACAAGCGGGGCCAGTTCGCCGTCCTGACCGACGAGGGCTCCGAGGTGCTGCGGCGCACCGCGCCGGGCCATGTGGCCGCCGTACGGCAGGCGCTGTTCGAGCGGCTGACCCCCGAACAGCAGCAGACCCTCGGCGAGATCATGCAGATCGTCGCCGAGGGCCTGCAGCCCAACGAAGCGGGCGCGGACCTGCCCTGGCTCCGCTGAGGAATCTCAGGAAGCCCTGGACAGGTCCGCGTGCGGGTACCCGGTCGACCGGTGGCCGGTCAGTGGTCGCTCAGAGGTCGCTCAGAGGCTCAGTGGGCGACCACCGGGACCGCCACCTCGTCCTCCGCGCCCTCGCCCGAGGCCACCGTCGTGGTGTCCGGCTTGCCGGCGTTGACGAAGGTCACCACGACCACCGCGGCCAGCACCAGCATGCCGACGGCGACCCAGATCGCGTTGGCGTAGCCGTGCACCGCGCCCTCCATCTGGACCAGCTGCTGCTGCGACTTGGAGGTCGCGGTGCCAATGTGGTCCTTGATGTACGACGTCGTCGCGGACGCGGCGATCGTGTTCAGCAGGGCGGTGCCGATCGCGCCGCCCACCTGCTGCGAGGTGTTGACCATCGCGGAGGCGACACCGGCGTCCCGGGGTTCGACGCCGAACGTGGCCAGGGACATGGCCGGCATGAACGCCGTACCCATGCCGAGACCGAGCAGCAGCATCGCCGGCAGGATCGTCGAGGCGTACGACGAGCCGATCTCCATCTGGGTCATCACCAGCATGCCGGCCGCGGCGACCAGGAAGCCGGGGCCCATCAGTGCCCGGGCCGGGACCCGGGTCATCAGACGGGTGCCGATCTGGGTGGAGCCGATCATCATGCCCGCGATCATCGGCAGGAACGCGAAGCCGGTCTTGATCGGCGAGAAGCCCTTGATGACCTGGAGGTAGTAGGTCAGGAAGAGGAACGTGCCGAACATCGCGATGATCGCGATACCGAGGGAGAGGTAGATACCGCCGCGGTTGCGGTCGAGGACCACGCGAAGCGGCAGCAGCGGGGCCTTGACCCGGGTCTCGGTGACGACGAACGCGACCAGCAGCACCACGGAGGCGACGAACAGGCCGATGGTGGTGGCGTCGCCCCAGCCGTCGGACTCGGCGCGGGTGAAGCCGTACACCAGGGAGACCAGGCCCAGGGTGGACAGGAGCACGCCGGGGATGTCGAGCGGGTTGCGGTTGCGGCCGCCCTCCGGCTCACGGATGACGAAGTACGCGCCGAGCGCCGCGACGATGGCGAACGGGATGTTCACGAAGAACGTCCAGCGCCAGTCCAGGTACTCGGTGAGCACACCGCCGAGGATGAAGCCGACGGCGCCGCCGCCACCGGCGATCGCACCGTAGATACCGAACGCCTTGGCACGCTCCTTGGCGTCCGTGAACATCACGGCGAGCAGGGAGAGCGCGGCCGGGGCGAGCATGGCGCCGAAGACGCCCTGCAGGGCGCGGGCGCCGAACATCATCGCGCCGCTGGTCGCCGCGCCGCCGAGCGCGGAGGCGGCGGCGAAGCCGGTCAGGCCTATGACGAAGGCCCGCTTGCGACCCCACAGGTCGGCGATCCGGCCGCCGAAGAGCAGCAGACCGCCGAAGGCGAGGGCGTAGGCCGTGACGACCCACTGCCGGTTGCCGTCGGAGATGCCCAGGTCGGTCTGGGCGGAGGGCAGTGCGATGTTCACGATGGTGGCGTCGAGGACGACCATCAGCTGGGCGAGCGCGATGAAGACGAGCGCTTTCCAGCGGTTGGCGTCACCGGACTGCGCCGGTGCGCCTGGAGCCTTGGCGGCTGTTTCAGACATGGTGGTACCCACTTCGTGACTTCGTGAATGCGTGACGGAAAGTCGGTGCTTCTTGATGGAAAGTCGGCGGTTCGTGACGGAAGGTCGGCGTTCTTGACGGAAGGTCGGCGTTCGTTACGGAAGGTCGGCGTTCGTTACGGAAAAACAGATCGGTGGAGCGCAGACGGTGGTCGGCGCGAATCAAGGGGCGCGGCGGATGAAGGACCGTTGTTCGGTCCGGAACTGATCGGCCCCCTGCGGGACGGTGCGGTCGCTCTCGGTCGTTCAGGCCTGGCGGAGGTCCTCCATGGTCACGGCCGTGCCCGGCAGGGCGGAGCAGGCCGGGGCCCGCAGTCCGTCCAGGAACAGCTGCAGAAGACGGTGGACGAAGCGGTCGCCGACCAGGCAGTCGGTGCCGAACGGGGGCCGGCTGAGCTGAGCCACGGCGATCATCACGTCGCCGACACCCACGTCTCGACGGAGCTGTCCGGCCGCCTTGGCGCGATCCATGAGCTGCTCGATGAGCCGCTCACACCGCTCGCGCGCCGCTTCCAGGTCGGGGTGGTTCTTGTCGAAGGTGCTGGAGACCATCGGGCACAGCGCGCTGACCCGCTCGTCGGCGGAGGCGTGCACGAACCGCTCCAGCGCCCCGAAGGCGTCCCCGCTCTCGGCGAGCGCGAGCTCGGCCGCTTCCGACGTCCGGTCCATCACGGAGCAGACGACCTCGCGGACGAGTGCGTCACGGTCGGGGAAGTTGCGGTACACCGTGGCGTTGCCGACGCCGGCCCGGCGGGCGATCTCGTCGAGCGGCACGTCGGGGCCGTACTCGGTGAACATCTCGCGGGCGGCGGTGACGATCCGCTCCCGGTTGCGCAGAGCGTCGGCGCGAGGCCGGGGCGCCTTGCGCACGGTGGGGATGGCGGTCGCGGTCTGCACGGCGCACTCCTGGTCTGGTGGTCTGGGTGATGCTCTGGGCTTCCACGATCCGGGGATCCGCTCCCCGTTTCGCGCGGACACACGTCTAAACGGGGAGAGGGTCCCCGGTTATTTCCACACCTTCTCCAAACTTCATGTGACCTGAGTCACGCCTTCTGCCGCGGCGGATCCCACGATCGGCCTCTCCAGCGCGCGCCCAACGCCCCGTCGACACAGGGTGATCGAAAGGGTGCAGCCGGAAACCGGCGGCTGCCGTGGAGCGGAAGGTCCATGCATGCAGCCGCAGCCCCGCCGCCCGATACCCCCGAACCGCCGGATAGGCCACCGCCGTGCGGTCTCCCTCGCCGCCGTGACCGTGCTGATCCTCGCGGTCGGCACCTCGGCGGGCACCGGGCACCTCACGGCGGCGCCCACGCCGGCCGGCGCCGGCCCGATCGCGCTGGCCCGCTCCTCGGCCTACGGCCCCTGCCTGATCAGCGGCGGCCACGAGGTCCAGATGACCGAGGGCATCCCCACCCCGGGCGGCTACTCCCGCTCCACCGGCACCGTGCACGCCCTGACCCTGATGGTCGACTTCTCGGACGCGCCCGGCCAGGGCAGCGCGCTCGACCGCTACCACGAGTTCTTCCCGCAGACCCAGGACTGGTTCCGCAACGCCTCCTACGGCAAGCTCGACTATCAGCCGGCCGCCCCTGTCGACCACTGGCTGCGGATGCCCAAGCCGTTCGCGGCGTACGGCATAGAGCGCGGCGCCCCCTTCGACCCCGGCTACCGGCAGCTGGTCCAGGACATCGTGGCCGCCGCCGACCCGGACGTGGACTTCCGGTCGTACGACCTCCTGAACGTGCTGATCACCCCGAACGCCGGCCCCTCCGCCCTGGACACCGTGCTGTCGGTGACCTTCGCCGGCAACTCCGACGCCCCGGTCGCCGACGGCGTCCCGGTCGCCAACGCCTCCTTCGTCTACTCCCGCCAGGACGACGGCTCCGGCTCCTACCCGCAGACCGGCTACCGGGTCCTCCCCCACGAGAACGGCCATGTCTTCGGCCTGCCCGACCTCTACACCCAGGAGGGCGGGGGCTCGGTCGGGCACTGGGACATCATGAGCGAGGACTGGGGCGCCGACAACGACCTCCTCGCCTGGCACAAGTGGAAGCTGGGCTGGCTCGACGCCGACCAGGTCAGCTGCGCGGCGGCCCACGGCACCACCGACCAGACGCTGACCCCGCTCTCCCGGGCCGGCGGTCACAAGCTGGTCTTCGTCCCCGTCGACGCCCGCACCGGCTACGCCCTGGAGGTCCGCACCAAGGGCGGCAACGACGAGGAGGTCTGCCGCCCGGGCGTCCTCATCTACAAGGTCGACGCGAACGTCGACACCGGCCGCGGACCGATCAAGGTGTACGACGCCCACGGCGACACCGGCGGCTGCACCCGCAGCCCCAACGTCCAGGCGGAACTCTCCGACGCCCCGTTCGGCCCGGGCGAGACCTTCAAGGACCCGAAGCACGGGATCGAGGCGCGGGTGCTGGGGGTGGACGCGACGGGGGACTACCGGGTGCGGGTCGCTCGGGGGTAGGGGGGCGCGGAGTCGTGACATCCGGCGCGGAGATGCCGGACCCGGCGCGGAGTCATGACGCCTGGCGCGAAGCTATCGGACCCGGCGCGGAGTCATGACGCCTGGCGCGAAGCTATCGGACCCGGCGCTGATCGGCTCGGGCGCCCACGGTCTACGGTAGGCGTGCCCCGATCGAGGCCTGTACTGATGGCCGTACCGAGGCCTGTGCTGATGGCCGTACCGGAGAGTCGATGACCGCCGCCGCCCCCCTGCCCTCCTCCTCCACCGCACCGCACGAGCCGCCCGCGGAAGCGGTCGCGCCGCTGATCCGGGGCGTGGCGGTGCTGGAGGCGCTGACCGAGACGGGCGGGACCCTGAGCGCGAGCGCGCTGGAACGCCGTACCGGCCTGGCCCGTTCCACGGTCGACCGGATCACCGCGACCCTCGCCCGCATGGGATACGTCCGCCCGGCCGGCCGGGACGCGGTGCTCACCCCGCGCGTGATGGAGCTCGGCAACGCCTACCTGGCCGCCCTCCGCCTGCCCGCCCTCCTCGACCCGTACGCCGACGCGCTCGCCGACGAACTCGACGAGTCGGTCTCGCTCGCGGTCGCCGACCAGGACGGCATCCGTTTCATCCACCAGGCCACCCGCCGCCGCGCGATGTCCGTCAGCTTCCGCATCGGCGACCTGCTGCCGGCCGAACGCACCGCCCCCGGCCCGCTGTTCGCGGCGGACTGGACGGAGACGGAGTGGTCGGCCTGGCGGGCCCGGCGCGCGGCGGACCCGACCGACGCGGGTTTCCCGGCCGTACCGGCCCGCGGCCCCGGTGTGGAGGACGGCTTCGAGGCGAGGGCGGACCGGGCCCGCCGGGACGGCTGGGCCCTGGACGACCAGCTGATCGAACCGGGCCTGGTCGCGGTGTCCGTCCCCGTCCGCGACCCGGCCACCGGCAGGGTCGCCTGCGTGGCCAGTGTCGTCAGCCACACGAGCCGTCACACGGCGGCGGACCTGCGTGCCACACTCCTCCCCCGCCTGCGCAGGGCGGTGATGGCGATGGAGACGGAACTGCGCGAGGCCCCGCCGCCGCGGCCGGGCCCGCCGCCCTCCGGCCTGGCCGGCTGGACCACGGCGTCCAAGCACGAGTTGGGCCGCGACTTCGTGGAGTCACTGGCCCGCGGGCTGACGGTCCTCACGGCGTTCGGCGAGGGCCGCTCGGCCCTGACGCTGACGGATGTGGCGAAGGCGACGGGCCTGGCCCGGGCGACGGCCCGACGGGCCCTGATCACGTACGAGCACCTGGGCCTGGTGACCGCGGCGGGGCGCACGTTCGCCCTCACCCCCCGGGTGCTGTCCCTCGGCTACCCGCCGCTGTCCCGCACCACCCTCGCCCGCCTGGCCGCCCCCCGCCTCCGAGCCCTCACGGACCGCGTGCACGAACCGACGGCCCTGGCCGTGCTCGTCCCGGGGACCGACCCGCCGGAGATCCAGTACACCGCGGTGGCGACCGCGAGCCGCGTCCTGACCGTGGACATCACGGTCGGCACCCGCCTGCCGGCGGCCCGCACCGCCCTCGGCCGGGTCCTCCTCGCCCCCGACGAGCCACGCGGATACGCCCTGGCGGACGAGGAACTGGAGTCGGGCCTGCGCTCGATCGCGGTACCGGTACGCGACCGCACGGGCCGCCCGGTCGCCGCCCTGAACGTGGCCACCCACGCGGCACGCCGCACCCTGGAGGAATGCGTGACCGAGCTCCTCCCGGAACTCCGCGCCACAGCGACCCACATCCAGACCGACCTGCACACCGCCTCCCGCTTCACCCGCGTCCCACCCTCCTGACACCCCCACACCCCACCAACCGAATCCGGTACGCTGACGCCTGTGGCCCACACGGCCACGATCCACCTTCGCCTTCGTGGGATGTGTGGGAAATTCCGTCGCCGCAGGTCAGGCCTGGTGGTGTGCGACGCCCCAAAACGCGGTAACCCCGAATCCCAAACGCCTTTGCAGCGTTTTCGCAGCTCACGACCTATGCACAGAGT
This sequence comes from Streptomyces sp. NPDC048254, assembly GCF_043201895.1. Taxonomy (NCBI): domain Bacteria; kingdom Bacillati; phylum Actinomycetota; class Actinomycetes; order Kitasatosporales; family Streptomycetaceae; genus Streptomyces; species Streptomyces sp. NPDC048254. The sequence goes on along the minus strand of NZ_JBICZJ010000010.1, from coordinate 13,875 downwards.
GCAGCGGAGTGCATGAAACCTTTGCGAGGCGTGCACGCTGGGGGGCAGGTACAGGCCACGACACTGCCCGCTTCTGACGCTGCCAGAGTGAAGCTGTCACCCAAGGGACGGCACACGGATTGCTACTTGAGTAGCTCGGCGACAGCCTGGCCACATGGCAACCTCCCACGCCTCGCCAATCGCGGACCACCGCGTCCTCCTGCTCCTCCTGGACGACCAAGATCGCCTGATGCTGTGCGGTAGATGCTGCGATGGCTGGACGGTCCCGCAGACATTGCTCGCCGTCGGCATCGATTTCAAAGACGGAGCCGCCCAGTATCTCGCCGAGCGCTTTCAAATCACGAATCCGAGCTTCGGATCACTTTACGGTGTTCACGAAACGCGGGAGTCCGACTGCTGGGAGCACGACCAGCGAACCGTTTCCCGCGTTTTCATCGTACGGATCAGCGCGGAAGAGTCGGATTCATTTCAGGCGATGTCTCCACAGCACGCCCGATGGAAAATCAGCGAGCTTAAAGCTCGCCATCGCGACATCTCTCCTGAGGGCGTAACCCTGCTTGCCTCCGGATACGTGGAAGGTTGGCTTCCCGACGGCCCCATCTCGCTGCACTGATCTGGAGTAACCATGCCTCTGCACGCAATTGAGATCACCCTTACCCGGACCGTAAGCGGAGTCGAGCTCAAAGCTGCGCGACGGATCAGCGGCATGCCCATGGCATCGTCGCCGGACGGCAAAAGGATCGCCGTTCTCGTGTCGGCGCGGGACGAGAAGCTCGCCATCAGAAAGGTTTGGAGACGGCTTCAGGACTCGCTTCCCATTGACGTACTGTGCACTCTCTTCCCTGGGCCGGACGGGTTGCTACGGATGAGCATTCCCTTCGCGCCGGGCGTAAAGAGACGAATCCGCGCATGGGCCAAAGCGTCTGGGGCGAATACGGAGGAGTTCTTGAGCCAGGCAATCAAAGATGCGTTGGCTCGCGATCGTTCTACGGAGACAGCTCGTCAGGAGTGTGCGCTGAATTTCCTGCTCCACACCTGCTCTTGGCTGGATACTCCGCTCAGCGCCACAGACCGCATCCCTGTTTCAAGGCTGCCGGCGTCACTCGGAGACCTTGTCCGAAGGACCTCCAGTCTCGGAACACGTGTCGTCTTCACCGACATCACCGGGCCCGTCGCCTCGCTGATCAGCGAGCGAGAACTGAGGGAACTCGAAGACACGCTCGCGATTGCGGAGTGCGAGCGACGGAAGGCCGACTCCTCATCCTTCATGCCGCACGACGAAGCGGTCCAGGAGAGGCCGACCGGCGCCGGGACCGGGGAAGACGGGGAGCCGCATGGCACTGGCTGATTCCCGCGTGCTGGTGTGTGGCGACCGCCGGTGGGCGTGGCCCGGCACGGTGACCGCGGTGTTGGACCGTCTGGCTGCTCGCCACGGTGAACGACTCGTCGTGATCGAGGGTGCCGCGGCCGGTGCCGATCGGGCAGCACACATCTGGTGCGAGCGCAACGGACTCGGCACGAACCGTCACCGTTGCCACCCGGTGGACTGGCAGACCGCGCGTCGTACGTGGCCGAAGACGTGGCGGCTGGCGGGGCCCGAGCGGAACACTCGGATGCTGCTACAGGAGCGCCCTCAGTTGATCATTGCCTTCCACTCTCCCTTGTCCTTTGACTCTGGCGGTACTTCGGACATGTGTCTGCGCGGAGTGATGGACGATGTTCCCGCGTGGCTTGTGATCGGCCCGGACCCGGACGCCGGGCGGTGGCTGCGGCTGGAGGATTTCCCCCAGCGGCGTCGGGAACGTGTGGGCAGCGAGCTGACTGTGGCACGGCAGACTGGGCCCGCAGTGTCATGTGACAACGATGCCAGCGAGACCGAATAGATGACGTGCGGGCGGTTTCGTCGAGTGGGTACGTGGGACGAGATCCTCGTACGATGCCTTGTCAGTGGCAGCGGCTACGGTGGCCGCACCGGTTACTCGGGGAGGTGTGACGCGGATGGCTGCCAGCGCTGAACATCTCAAAGCCCTTGTGCGGGCACACGCCGAGGCCGACGACGACCGTTTCTACAGCATCGCCCTGCAGGTGGCGGCCAAGTCCGCACGTCAGGGGCACGGCAAGTTCGCGGTAGAGCTGCGCGATCTCGTCGAGTCGATGCGGCAGCAGGGCGCGAAGACCATCGGTGCGGTCGGCCCGACGCCTGTGGTCCAGCCCCGAGGTGAGTTGTCGAGCCTGCTGACGGCCTGGTATCCCGACGTCCGGCTCGACGACATGACCCTCGCGACGGAGCTACGTGCCTCCCTCGACCGGGTATTGCACGAACAGCGTCAGCGTGCTCGGCTTGAGCGCTTCGGCTTCACGCCGGTCCACCGGATTCTGCATTCAGGCCCGCCGGGGACCGGCAAGAGCATGACGGCTGCCGCGCTGGCCGGCGAGCTGTCCCTACCGCTGTTCACGATCCGCTTGGACGGATTGATCAGCCGTTTCATGGGCGAGACGGCGTCCAAGCTGCGGTTGGTGTTCGATGCCGTGGCCCAGACACGGGCGGTCTACCTGTTCGATGAGTTCGACGCTCTGGGTGCGCAGCGAGCCGTCGGCAACGACGTAGGCGAGGCGCGGCGCATCCTCAACTCCTTCCTGCTGTTCCTGGACGAAGCCCCCTCGGAGAGCCTCGTGGTAGCGGCCACCAACCACCACGAGATCCTGGACCGGGCTCTGTTCAGGCGCTTCGATCTGGTGATCGCCTACGAGGCACCCACATCGGAGCAGGCGGTGGAAGTGATGCGCAGGAGGCTCGCGGGAATGGACACCAGCGCAGTACGGTGGCCCTCTGTAACCAAGAGCGTGGCCGGGCTGAGCCATGCGGAACTCGTGAAGGCTGCCGAGTCCGCTGCCAAGCAGGCCATCCTGGGGGGTGCTGACGTGATCGACGATCGCCTACTGCTGGATGCTCTGAGTGAGCGGCACGCGCTCCACCATGCCTGAGTCGCACTCGTCTCCCACCGCTCCGCACCTCATCGTTCCCTGGCCTGCGCGCACCTTGCGGCCCAAGCAGCCCCGGCCGGCGAGGGACAAGGACCCCATGGATCGGTCCGCCGACCGGCAGGGGCACGTGTCCTGCCTGGTCGGTGGGTTGGAGCAGGCCCGCGACGAGGCAGTGGGCGCCCGTGCCGAGATCCCCGAGCCGTACCGGGCGGACGGCTTCGCGGTTCGCGTCGAGGCCGCGGCCGGGCACGCCCTCAAACTGGAGGCTCTCGACAGCTCGGGGCTGACGCTGATGAGCGTCCATCCGCGCACCGACGAGCGTCCCGAGGATGCGTTGGTGTGGGTCCCGTACGAGAGGGTCGGGGATCTCTCCCGCCGTATCAAGCAGTTCACCGAGGACACCGACAGCGGCACTCCCAAGCAAGCTCCGCTGGTCGCCAACATGGAGAAGGTTCAGCGAGCCTTCTTCGAACATCTGTGGCAGGAAGCTGATCCTCTGCCGCCGCTGGAGGAGCACCGCTGGTGGGAACTGTGGTTCGACCCGCAGATCGTTGAATCCGATCCCGTCGCGACATTGCGGGAGCTGGCCTTGGAGCGTCACTGGCCCCTGACAGAGGTCGCTCTGGCAGTCGGCGAGCGACTCGTCGCCCATGTGCATGCCTCCGGCGAAGACCTGCAGGCTCTCATGGGGACCAACGCCACTCCTGTGGAGATCCGTCGACCGACCTTCGCCCAGGAACTGCACTCCGTGGACCGCTCCCTCCAGCACGAGCTGGTGGACAACCTTGCCGAGCGCGTCGAGACCGCCCCGCCGGACGCTCCCACGGTGTGCGTCCTGGACACGGGGGTGAACCAGGAACACCCCCTCCTGAAGGCCTCATTGCACGGTCGGGCGCACAGCGCGCTGCCACGTCACACCGCGGCGGACCGGCACGGACACGGCTCCGAGATGGCCGGCCTTGCCCTCTACGGAGATCTCGCCGGACCGCTGGAGAATGCGAACCCCGTGGTGCTGACGCACGGGCTGGAGTCCGTGAAGATCCTGGATGGTGTGACGGGGGACCCCGCGCACCCCCGTACGTATGCGGAGGTGACGGCGAACGCGGTGGCGACGGCGGAGATCGGGGCCTTGAGCGCGGGTCCGCCGCGTGCGCGCGTGTTCTCCATGGCGGTCACCGATCAGTCGGGTGACGGCAAGAACGGGGTCGACGGGACCCCGACCCTGTGGTCCGCCGCCCTTGACGCACTCGCCGCAGGAACAGACGTGGTGGCTCACGAGGACCGTATCGAGCTGATCGGGGCTCCCGATCCGAATGCCTCACGGCTGATCGTGGTCAGCGCAGGCAACATCAGAGGCCTGGCGCCCCGGGACATCCGCACGCCGCAGGGACGCTTGGACCACCTGACGATGTGTGACCTCTCGCGGATCGAGGAGCCCGCCCAGGCCCACAACATCCTCACCGTCGGAGCGTTCACCGAGCTCACCGATGTCCCCGACGACCCGTCCTTCGCGGATTTCCGGCCACTGGCTGCCCCCGGTCAGCTCTCACCCTTCAGCCGAACGTCAGTCGCCCTGACCGGAACACCCGTGGTCAAGCCGGACATCGTCATGGAGGGCGGCAACCTCCTGGTCGACCCGGGCGAGACCCTGCTGGACACCCACCCAGTGGTCAGCGTGACCACGACCGGCAAGGACTTCTTCCGGCAGATCTCCTCCGCGAACGCGACCAGCTCCGCCACCGCCCAGGCCGCCCGTCTCGCCGCTCTCGCCCATGCCGCCTATCCCGGCCTGTCGCCGGAGGCTGTGCGTGGGCTGCTGGTGCATGAGGCTCGCTGGACGCCTGCGATGACGGGTAGCGGCCTCTACACGAAGTCCGGGCGCCCGAGGCTGGTCAAGAAGGAGTTGATGAGGCAGGTCATCCGCCGCTACGGCTGGGGAGTGCCGACCGCCGAGCGAGTCCTGTCCAGCGCCGCCAATGCCGTCACCCTCATCGTGCAGAGCCAGCTGATCCCGTTCCAGAGAGACAACAGTGGCGGCGTCCGCCTGGCAGAGCTGGAGTTCCACGAACTGCCTTGGCCACTGGAGCAGTTGCGGGAGCTGGGTGCTGCCACCGTCGCGCTCCGGGTGACGCTGTCGTACTTCGTCGAGCCGAACCCGGGCCGCCTCGGTATGCGGGGCAGATACAGCTACGCCTCCCACCGGCTCCGCTTCGCGATCAGAGCGCCCGGCGAATCCGTGGACGGCTTCGAACGACGTATCACCGCTCAGGCCGAAGCCGAAAGCGATACCCCTTCCCACGCCAAGGCCTTCGAAGGGGACAAGAACTGGCTCGCCGGCCCCCAGGGTCGCAATCAGGGATCGCTCCATACCGATGTCTGGCAGGGCTCGGCGGCGGAACTGGCCGACTGCGGTGTGCTGGCCGTCCATCCCTCCGGCGGCTGGTGGAAGAACCACAACCGCACCGACCGGGTGGGGCGCCCGGTACGGTACGCGCTCCTGGTGTCGCTGGAGACGCCGGAAGTCGAGACGGATCTGTACACCCCGATCGCGAACAAGCTCGACATTCCGATCCTCGGCGCGCCTGCGGTACGCAACGAGGTCGACACGCACCTGCCAGTGCAGACGGAGATCGGCTGGTAGTCGTCCCGCACCAATGCCCTCCGGGCACATCGTCGCAACCCTGGATACTGGGCCGATGACTGATCTCGCCACCGTCTACCAGGCAGCTCTCCAAGGGCAGTGGGACAGCGTTCTCGGCCTGCCCGAAACTTCTTGGCTCGACGTGAAGAGCTCGATCTATGCCCTGGATCAGGCCGGTCCTCGTGCCGAGTTGTGCAAGGACGTGGCCGCGATGGCCAACGCGCAGGGCGGCCTGCTGCTGGTCGGCCTGCGGACCGAGCTGGTAGAGGGGCGGGAGATCATCAGTGAGCTCAAGCCGGTTCCTCAGCGCCTCATCGACCCGGGCCGCCACCGCAAGATCCTTATGGAACAGGTGCGGCCTCCTGTGCGTGAGCTCCACACCGAATGGGTCCCCTGCGGGGAAGACAGCGGTGTTCTCGTGATGCACATACCGCCGCAGCGCTCGACGGACAAGCCGTTCGTGGTTCCGGCCACGGACCCCAAGGGACGCGAGGGCGTGGCTGTCCCGGTCCGGTCCGGGGACGATACCTCATGGCTCAAACCGGCCGAGTTGCAACGGCTGCTGGCCCTGGGCTGGTCAAGCACCAACGGGGCGCCGAGGCCGTCGGCAACCGCCACCGCCGACCAGACCACCGCTGCCCGCCTGTTGCAGTTGGTCCCGCTGGACACCCCGTGGATCAAGCATCTTCGTAACGGCGGCCCGTTCCACCGCGTCCCTGCGACAGTCAGCGACGGGGTCCACGACGCCGCCGAGGCTCTGGCAGGTGAGGTTCTGCGCTTCCGCGACCCCGAACTGGCCGCAGCCACCGAGTACTTCACGAACGCCGTCCGCGAACTCAGCAACGTGTTCGGCGGATTGCACACTCCGCTGGACGGCCCTCTCACGTACTTCGAGGTTCCACCGGAGTGGAAGCGGACCGATCCCGCGCGCTACTACGAGGCCCTCAAGGAAAACTCCCAGGCCGCGAAGTCGGTGCTCGATGCCTACCAGAACTGGGTGAACAAGCTGAACAAGAAGGGCCTGCTCACCTGACCCGGACCCCCGGAGCCCGGTGCGCCCCTCCGTCACCGGACGCGTACCGGATTAACAGCACCCACACCAGTTCTTTCTGCTTGTTTCCGGACAATCACCCAAAGTGGCGCTTTGGCCAAGTTGCACCGTAGCCGGAACATGAACTACCCCCCATCCTGGGCTTTACGGAGGATTTCCGGGCCTGACGTTTCGCACCCTCGATCCGAATCGGCCGGATTCAGGCGCTTGATAATTACTCATTCCGGTATGTGGCAAATATTTTCGATTGCCGACCTCTGCGCCGACATCCACCCTGATGTGTCGAATATGCCGCCGCCCCCTGCGCACGTCATTGGGCAGGGGAAACGACCATGGGGGACGCGTTGGACATCATGCAGGTCGCGGGTGTAGGAGCTGCCGCTCTCGTCACCGAGATGGTCAGGAGCACTTGGGACTCGGTGCGAGGCGCGATGGCCCGGATCCTTCGTCGAGACGGCGAGCAGGGTGCCGGACAGGTGCTGGACCTGATCGACGCGGCACGGCAGCAGCTCGTCGACATCCCCGACAGCGAACGCGGGACGGTGCAGGAGCGCCTGCACCGTGACCTGTCGATCCAGTTGGCGGCCTTTCTCCAGAGGCATCCGGACGCGGCGCAAGAACTTCAGGAGTTGGCCGATACGGTCCAAGGGGCCGACGAGGGTGCCGACGCACGGACGAGCGTGCACCACAACACCAACAGCCAAGTCGTCATCGCCGGCGGTGGCATCAACGCCTCGGGCGGCTTCCACTACCGGGCGCCGGAGGGAGGCCGGTGAGCGAGGAGACCGGACTCGGTTCCGTTCCACCGCCTTTCGCTCCCCCGGCTGCCGTCCCGGCGCCCGAACTGCGGGTCGAGGTAGGCAACAACCAGAACTCGAAGATCATCGTGGCTGCGGGCTCCGTCACCATGACGAGCAAACCGCAGCTGCCGGTGACCGGCATTCCTCAGGCGGAGCTCGACGTCGTACGCCTCGCGTGGGTGGGTCTGAGCTCGCGGGACGAGGAGGTACGGACGGCGGGTGAGGCCATGGATCGTCTGACCGGGGGTGGGCCCCGGCTGGCCGTCGTCACCGGACCGGCCGGCTACGGCAAACGCACTGCCGGGATCAAGGCCCTCTGGGAGATCTCCCAGAGGGAACAGGCCGATCCCGGCAGGCCGTTGGCCCTTCGGGAGATCCGGCCCGACTGGGAGAGACCCCGCTCCCCTGACATCTCTGTGCTGCCCGACGAGCCAGGCACCGGGTACTTGCTGGACGTGGCCGCGGAGATCAGTTCTTGGCGCAACGTGGGCAACTTCGCTGAGCAGCTGGTGAGTTACGCCGAGGAGCTGCTCTATGTGGGCTCGTACCTGGTCGTGATCGCCGACGAGCACGGGTGGCCCGAAGCCTCCTCCGGGACGCTGGCCCGGGTCGTCGCCCGCGCAACGGCCAAGCCCTGCGCCCAGCGGGTGGCACGGACGCACCTGGAGTACGTGCATCGCAGGCCGGACCGGCTCCGTTGGCTGAACACGGCTTCCTCCGGGACAGGTCTGGTCGGCGAGGCCGCGCATCTGCTGACCGATGACAGCCGTCCTGCGGACGGCGCGCGCCTGGCCGACACTCTCGCCTCCGCCGTGAACTCCGCAGAGGGGCTGAAGGCGGCGCTCAGCGCCTTCCAGGAGTGGCGGTCCGACGTCCAGAAGGTCTTCGCCGACACGGAGGACAAGCCGGAGGACCGCGCGCTGCTCGTCTCCACCCTGTTCCTGAACAACAAGGACGCGCTGACCATCCAGGACGGATCCAGGATGCTCCTGGGCGAGCCGAGGGAGACCAGCGTTCGGACGATCCTGACCGGGCCCGATCTGACCACCCGGCTCAAGGCCTTGGGCGCGAAGATCACCGGGCGGACCGTCACGCTCGACCACCAGCGCGGCTACGCCCGTGCCGTCCTGCTCCACCTCTGGCAGCAACGGGCCGACATCCACCCGCCGTTGCTTGCGTGGCTCGACACCATCACGTCGCCCAAGGGGCCCGGGGCCGATCGGCTCGCGCCCATCGGCGACCTTCTGGTCGAGCTGGCCGTCGCGGAGAACGACATCCGCGTCATCAAACAGATCCACGCCTGGATCGACAACGGCGACACCAGCGCCGAGCACTTGCAGCTGATCGCTCGCGTCCTCACAGTCGCCGCCGAGGCGGACACCTTGGGCGCCGAGGTCCGTTCCCTGCTGCTGGACTCTGCGCAGGAGACCTCGGAGGCCGTGGCGACCGTCGTCGCCCTGGTCTGCCAGGGCGACTTCGCCGACCACTACCCGCGCCAGGCCCTCGTCCGCCTGCGACACATCCTCGACCGGCCCGACTCCGATGACGCCGTACTCGTGGCGCAGCGGGCGCTGCGCGACATCGCCGCGCGCGAGGGCCAACTGCCCCGCGTGTGGAGCACCGTCATCAAGTGGGCCACCGAGAAGAAGCACCTGGCCGGCCACCGGGCCTTCCTCTCACTCCTGGATCCACGCGTCGATCCCTACGTCCTGCAGGTCATGCTGGCGGCCGCGGAGCAGAAGGAGGACGTCAAAGAGGCGCTCATCCAGGGCTGGAACGTGGCGCTGGCCGACGACCGGGTCGACGCGGAGTGCCGCGAACTGCTGACCGCGTGGGCGCGGTTCCGGCAGACGACGGAGGTGTCGCGCGCACTCGTGACGGAGATCCTCAACGAGATCGTCGTACAGCACCTGTACTCCACTCCGATCTCGGCGCTCATCTTCGGCGAACCCGGCGTGGCCAACGACGAGGCTGTGATCGATCTACGCAAGGACCTCAGGCTGCCCGCAGCCCTGTCGGCCGCGCGCCTCAACCACGAGCCCGCATCTGTGGAGTCCTGATCCGTGGCCCCCTCAGCCTGGTCGCGCCACCGTATGCGCAGGTCAGCGCGGCGCGGCCTGACCGACTTCGAGGTCCGGCTGCGCAGTTCACGTCCCGGTATCGGCTTCGCTGCCCGCATCACGGCCACGGTCCTCACCGAGCCGCCCTATCCGATCACAAGCGAGGAGCTCGCAGCGGCTGTCCGCGCGCTCCTCAGGAAGGCAGCGGCCGATGTCGCCGCGGCGTGCGATCCGGCGGATCTCGCCACCGCGCGGGATGTCGTCGGGGAACACCTGCGCGCCAAGCGCTCGTTGTCCACGGATCCGCCTGTCGAGTTCCGGGCCTCGCTCGCGCTCGATCTGCCGCCCGAGGACCAGGCCGCCGTCGCCGCTCTGCTGTCCGCGCAGCGACAGCAGGCCGTGACCGACATCCTGCGCCGGCAGGCGGCCGAAGCGGTTGCCTCCGAACTCGCCGATCCTGTTGCCCTGTTGGTGCGCTGGATCGAGCGGGACGACGCCGACTGGTCCAAGCTCTCCACCGTTCTCGCCGACGCGGACAAGGTGACGGAGGTGTTCGCCCGGTACAAGCCCGAGCACGAGCGGACAGTCGAGCACCAGGCGCTTGAGGTACTGCGCGAATTCCTGGCCAGCTTCCCCGAGCCCAGTCAGAAGCTCATGCTCTACACGCTGCTGGCCGCGGGCATGGAGAGCGCCCAGCGCCCTCAACTCGCCCTGAAGACAAAGGCGTTGCTGAACGGTCACACGTCGTCCGTCCTGTCGGGGGAAACGTGACCGGCCCCGGGGCTCCGCGCCCCCCATACGGGATGGCGGGATGCCGGTGAGCACGCTAGTACTGCGGTGGCTGCTGTCGCCGCGGACCAGTTGGCATGCGTGGCGCCTCGTACTGGCCAGCGATGGCGACCTCTCCTTCGATGCGGCCTGGCGGCGTACACGCGTGGACCGGCACCCCGAGGAAAGGCCCTACCTGGAGTACGGTCACCGCTCACCCGGCGACCCGGCGCCCCGCAGCGGCCTGCCTCCTCATGCGGCCCGGCCAATCGACGGCGAGCGGTGACTTCGAGACCTGTCCGACACCAGTTCATGTCCGAGTCCGAACCGGACTTGGGTCCCCTTCGTAGCTACACCAGGCCGTGCGCGTCGAGACTGCCTGGTGTAGCCGCTGCTTGCTAGACGAGGCGAAGCGATGCCGCCCCGCAAGTGGGTCGGGAAATCAGGATCGCGGTAGGCCTCGGAGACGTATCCGAGGGCGATGTAGAATGGCCCGCCGACCTCGGTGAGCAGGTCGGTGTTCCAGGTCGAGCCGAGGGCGGAGGCGGTGGGGAAGCAGGTGGCGGGCAGGTTGACCTCGAAGCTGAAGCGCTCGGTGCCGTCGCACAGCTTGCGCAGGCCGTGCGGTCGCCATCGATCCGCGGGCAGCGGCCCGGCAGAGCGCCGTAATGGTGCTCGTCGGCCTGTCGAGCCGCACGCCTCATGTGCTCTTCGAACCGGCTGGCCCACAGATCATTGAGCGATCGTCCACCTGAGGCCGCCCCGGCCGCGCCGGACCCGTGCCCAGCGGCCCACTCCGGTTCCGAACCACGGGAGCTCGTCGATCACGCAGCAGGGCGATGCGGCGCGAGCGCGCGCAGATCCTCCATGTCGGTGCAGAAGTCCTCGTCCGGACGGATCCAGTCGCGGTCCCATGGGTCACCGTCGGCGGCGTGTACCTGGGCCTGGAGGTCGGCCAGTTCGGCGGGCAGGTCCCGCAGTCGCGTGACGATGCGCGTGCCGGTGCGCGGACCGGCCTTGGACCGTGACAGCAGATTCGCCATTTCCCGGTCCGGGACGACGACGTGGCAGTACGGCACCGCGATCCCCAACGCGTCGACGTCGTACAGGGCGTTCATCGTCCAGGTCTTGGTCTGATTACTGAAGAGCTCGGCTTTCAGGTCCACGGCGATGCGCACCGATGGCATCCGGTCGCCGAACGCGGTCATGCGGGGGCGGCCGGACCTCGGACGGGCCGTATCGAGTCCGATCTCCCGGTGGAGGTCGATGCGGTACTCGTCGAGTAGTTCCCGGAGCAGTTCGTAGTGCTCGTGGAGGAGCTCGCGTGCCTGGACTCGTACGCGCAGTTCATGCCGGCTGACCGGATCGTCTGCCAGCATCCCGGCGTACGTCTCCTCCCACTCCAGTCTGCTCCGGGTGACTTCGCGCATGGCTTCAGGCCGGTATCCATGCCGCCGCAGGTTCTCGATCTCCTCGTCCCTCGGTCCCGCAAGCAGTTGGAACTCGGCGTACTGGTTGGCCTTGCGCAACAGGTCCCGCAGCTCCGGGACCGTGTCCATGTCGACCTTGCCGGAGGGGCCACGGAGGATCAGCGGGGCGCGTTCGCCGACGAGCGCCCATGCCGCCCCGATGCCGAGCACTCGCGGTGGGCGGGGCCGGAACGTGGGTCGGCCGAAGCTCACGTGCATGGCGTACAGCATCTGGTGCCGGAGCAGGACACGGCGTGAGCGCATGGTGCGACAGTGCGAGATGGAGGCCATGACCCGGGACACGTCCGCCCGCTGGCGCGGGTCGGCGATCTTGCCGACCTCCATGTAGTGGGTGGCCGAGAGCGGGAAGAGGACACCTGCCGCGGAGGCGTCTCGAACGGCCGCGAGCAGGCTCGTGTCGGATGCCTCCTGCGGTGTTCCTTTCGCCGCGCGTGCCAGACGGATCCACACCCACAGATCGAGGTAGACCGACGGTGTGGCCATATGGAGGTTCGGTGAGTCGGCGGCCTCGGACATCGACGTCTCCTGGTTCTCCGCGCCACGCGATATGTGACCGTGCGGCGGGCGAGACGGGCGGCGCCTGGTCCCGCTGACCGGCGTCGTGCTCGCAGACGACCATGTTCCCAGCAGGCCAGCGCGGGCGCCGCCCATTTTCCTGGCGGCACATGCGGGTCACCGACATCTTCCCGCCCTGGTGGGCCTGTTGGGCATCCACGCGCCGCGACGCAGGTGAACTCACGTCGGATGCGTGAAGGCCTTCGCCTGGGCACGAAGGCGTTCGCTCGCGTCGGCGCCATCGGCAGCTGCCCACGAGTCGGCGTCGCGCATGGCGACGACGCGCTGGTAGCCGTTCTCGGCCACGACGCGAGCGAGTTCGTCCTTGTCTGCGAAAGGCAAGTACATGGTCTCGGCGGTGATGCCAACCTCGCGCAGGGACCGCGTACTACAACACCCGCAACTGGCACTATCTGTACTTCACTTCGGCCGACCATGGCAGCCCCGCCCTGAACGCCCTCAGCTGCGAACGAGGCGCCCGCACCAGCCACCCCGTCCAGGCCCCTCTGCCCCCGGCGCACCCGTCGCGCTTCGGGCCGAACTCGACGGTCCCGTAGTGCACTTCGCCTACGACACCGGCGAGGGAACCGTGCCCCTCCCGCTCGAACTCGACGCCACAGTCCTGTTCGACGAAGCCTCCGACGAGTTCCACGACGGCCAACTGCGCGTCCTCGGCGTCACCGGCGCGATGCTCGGCCTGTGGGTCCAGGACCTCGACGGCGCGGGCGTGCACGCCGACTTCGGCCACGCCACGTACGAGGAGGTGACCGGATGGCCACGACGGTGGACCTCTTCCACACCGTCCTCGACCCGGGTCCCCCCGATGTCGCAGACGCCAACACGCTGCTGCTGGTGCACGGTTGGGGCGGCGCCGGCCGCGAATGGTCGCCGCAGGCCGAGGTCCTGGCCGCCGCCGAGCACCGTGTGATCGTCCCCGACCTGCGTGGTCACGGCCGCTCGCCCGTCTTGGACGAGGACAACACCCCGGTGGCGATGGCCCAGGACCTGACGGCGCTGATCGGTGCGACAGAATCGCCTCGAACTTGGCTGCCAGCACGGCCCGTTGCTCTTCCAGCGCGCTCATCCCGGATCAACGAATCACCGAGCAGAAACCCACGAGTTAACCTCGCGCTTTCATGAAGTCTGGTGTCCGACGGATGGTCAGATAAACGAAAAGTGCCTCTGACCAGCAAGAATGAGGATTGTCGAGGTCCTTGTTCCTGCCACCGCCGGAGGCACTTCCCAGGTGAAGAAGCGTATCGGGTCCTACCCGCGTGTCCGCGTCGAGGGTGGTGGCCGGGCAGTGGACTCGCAGGCGGGAGGCGTCCTGCTGGTGGAGACGGCCCGTAAGGCCGGGCTGGACCAGGCGATATCTGCAGCTCTGACACCGTGGCGCAAGCCGCGGGTGGTGCACGATCCGGGGAAGACGTTGCTGGATGTGGCCCTGGCGGTCGCACTCGGCGGGGACTGCCTGGCCGATGTGGGGATGCTGCGGGCCGAGCCGGCCGTGTTCGGGCCGGTGGCT